>DLHF01000062.1:0-86149 GCA_002483085.1 Ignavibacteria bacterium UBA7675 | reverse complement strand
CCACATGTGAATGCAGTCCTCTCAATGGTAGACTCTCATAGCATTCTGAACATATTGCAGTATGCATCGCCGCTTTTTTCAAGCAGCATTCCCCAACTCACTCTGATGTCCTCTACCTGCTGGCCGACAGGTGCAGCCAGACTTTTCCTCTATCTGTGAATGACGCGCCGAAGTAGCAAGGACGTATTTCGGCGATATTGGAGCAAACACTATACCGGGATGGCCTCTGCTAACAGCAGGCGAATAGCGTGCTCTGTTGTTGTGATTTCTGCATTGCCTGCCAAGGCAATACTGTGTTGTACTGTGTGTCGCTGGGACTGCTCGCCGGGGCATCGACGGTACAAAATGTACTCTGCCCAAATTACAATGTGATGTGTCTTCAAGCTATAGGAATAAATCTGAATTATAGATAGGTAGAATTCCTATTTTCGTATAGGGAAAATACCCGGTGCCCCATAAGGTAATGTCCCAAAGCTCGGTAGAAAAATGCTGGTATGCAGTGCCCAGAGCTGGTAGTGTGCCCGTCCTTTCTCCGTGTGTTGCGGCTGGTTCTATATGCCCCGCAATTCTGCCCAACTACTCTTCTTCTGGTGCCTCGGCCTGGAGATAAAACCACATCTGTGCGCCTTTGGACTCCGGCCTGATCGACCATGTATTGTAGGCTTCCATGATCGACGTGCGGCAGAGCAGAGCCGAACGCCGTACAAAGTCTTCCTGTTGTTCGTTGTATTTTTGGCTGATGCCAAGCTCTCGCTGGAATTCACTCGGACGCTCCTCCACACCGCTTTGCTGTACAATGAGTCCTTCCCAGCCGCGTAAAGCCCACCCCGCAGCCGATAGAATATCAATTGCGCGGATTACTTGCTCAATGGGCATGACAATCTCTTCGGTAGAACGCGAGCGCTGGCGCATACGCGCCGGAAGCACTTTTAATGGATTCATTGCTTTCCAGAATGATGGAAAATTGCGAGCACTATGTTGCGCTTTTGTCTCCGCCCTCGTGTGCCGTCTCCGCACCGCGTTGCACACTCCGCCGCGTGTTGCCCGGCCTCTGTCGCGTAAGTTGTATCGCGAGCACCTGCGTATCGCTAAAGCGCAGACGCCCGTACAGCGCCCGTGTGCAAAATTATTATCGTATGCTTTGCCACCGGAATAAGAGAACATCGACGAAGGAGAGCAGAAGCCTTGATCGTGCTACCGATATTGCTACGATTGTTCCATTCCCAACTTCGCTTGCAGTATCTCGAAGAATGGCCCGGCGTTGCCGGTGTCGTAAGCGCGAAGAGCGTGCACAAACTGCGCGTATTCATGCTGGTTCTCGCGATTGTAAAGCGGTATTCCCGGTAAGTCGAACCGGCGTTGGAGCAGCATAGACAAGCCGTTTGCCACACGGCCATTGCCGTCGGCAAACGGTGCGATATAGGTCAGTTTCCAGAACGTGAAGCCGATAAGTGCGGGAATGGCTTCTGGCCTGAGCAGTGCCAGAGCTAATCGGTTGCGCGAACCGGCGATGTACTGCTCTACAGAGTCTTCCACTTCGCTGCGTGTCTGTGCTTGCGGTATATGCCATGCTACGCGGATCGGCTCGTCGCGGAATGTTCCGGCGTGCTCGCGCAGGTCGCCGAAAATTTCTCTGTGAAAAGAGCACAGCCATTCAGCAGAAAAAAGCTCGTCGAGTGTCGTGCCCTTTTGTGCCGCTTCTATCGCTCTGGCAAAAGCCTCGTCCTCGCGCCTACGTAGTTCCGTTGGGGTAGCCGCCGCCGCAGACGCAATGCCGTTCGTGTGTGTGTACATATTCATAAGCAGAGATCAGAGACGAAAAATTAATATCCGTAGGAGGAAAGATAGGTTCTGTTATTGCGCCAGTCCTCGCGTACTTTTACAAATAGTTCCAGAAACACGGGCTGGCCAAGATGTTCTTCGATGGCAGTGCGTGCCTTTTCACCCACGCCTTTAAGCGCCGAGCCGCCTTTGCCAATAATAATACCTTTCTGTGTGTCGCGCTCTACAATGATATCCGCCGATATATACCACTTGCCCGTTTCGCGCTCTTTGAACTCCACAATTTGCACTTCGGTAGAGTAGGGGATTTCGTCGCGGTAGGCTGTAAATACTGCCTCGCGCACAAGCTCGGAAACAAAGAACCGCTCGGGCTGCTCGCTGAGCACATCCTCGTCGTAGTAAAATTCGTGCTCCGGCAGGTGCTTCTCTATCGCGCTTACGAGCTCGCGCACATTGTCGTTTTCCAAGGCCGACAGTGGAATGATTTCCTGTACAAGACCCGACTGATGGATGTTGGCCATCAGCGGTAATATCTTTTTCTTATTGTACACAGCATCCATTTTGTTGATCGCAACTACAACGGGTTTGTCTAATTTTTTGAGCGTAGCGAGGAACTCTGTATTGAAGAATTCATTCGACTCGTTTTCCTTCGTTGCGTCCAGCAGTACAACAATAATGTCGGCGGTCTCTAACGAGTCGTTGATATAGCCCATCATGGAGCGGTGGAGTTCGTAGCGGGGCTTCAAAATACCGGGCGTGTCGAAAAAGACAATCTGTGTGTTGTCGTGCGAGTAAATACCGAGAATACGCTTACGCGTTGTCTGCGGTTTGGAGGTAACAATGGAGAGCTTTGTGCCAAGCACGGCGTTGAGCAGCGTGGATTTACCCACGTTCGGCTTGCCGATAATAGCTACGAAACCCGCTTTTGTCGGTTGTTCCTGGTTCATACAAGTATCAATAATTCGGGCGTTGTGCCCGTACCGGAGTTGTTGCGTTCGGGTGCTCCGACGAACAGCTCCGGAAAATGTTTGTAATAGTTATCTCTTCTTTTTGCTATTCACGTTGGCTTGTTGCAGGCAAAGGCATGGATCGGGTATGCGATTCCGTGCGCCGAGCGTGGCCAGTGTGGAATGCCGTCACTACTTCGCTGGCAATAGTGCGTGCGTCTTCTGCCGCAATGTCGATAATCGCAGCGTCGGCACCTGATGACGTTGCAGCGGTATCAATCAGCAGCGTTGCAAGGCCCAGCCGCCGCTGGAAAAATGTTTCGGAGACCGCGATGGTCTGTAGTTTGCGAAGGGGTATCACTGCGGTGCGCTCTCGCCATACTCCCTGCTTCACAATAATATTCTGTCCTTCTATTACATAGCCGCGTGCGCGGAACCGCAGCACTGCTGGGTAGTAGAGCAAAGGCAACAGCGCCGCAATCCACCATGCCGACATGGACACCATTGTACTTGCTACAGCCACTGCTGCGAGAAGTAATGCGCTGTAGCGCACCATTGCTCGGCGTATGGTAAGCGGCGACACGGGGCGGAAAGCCTCCGGGAAGGTAAAGGGAAGCACCATGCGGGCGAGCTCGATAACGCGCTCTTTTTTTGCCAGAGGTACAGCTACTTCTGGGCCTTTCTGCTTTGTGCCAAATCCAGCCGTTTGAAGCTCTAACGCGTGAAAGCCGAAGTGGCGCGACAAAGGGGTAGATGTGATTACAAGCATTTGTAGTTTCTTCAGCGGGATCGTTGCTTTGGAGAGGGTGAGCAGGCCACTTTGCTTGTGCAGCTTTCCGTTGTCGAGTGTCAGGCGGAAATTGTAGTAGCGGTTGAGCGTGATGAGTATCCCCGTGATCCACGACAGCACAACGGCGATAAGCAGCGCCACAGCGCCGAACAGCCATAGTGTCGCTTCGTCGAGCGAGCGCAGGTAGCTGATCTGTGCGTTGGTGATGTTCTCTACAAGGCCCTCCGGAGAAATGCCGAAGTACTGCATACCTGTGAAAATCACTGCTACAAACACAAAGGAGAAGCCAAACATGCCGCACAGCAGCACATCGCGTGCCGACATCGAGAATATCAGAGTGTCGGCTTCCTGTGCCTGTGAGCTGGGGGAGAATACCACTGGCGGATGTTCGCTCTTGGCCGCTTGGTCCGTAGGCTTCTGTACCGTGTCTTGGTAGGAGCGAATAATACGGCGAATATTTTCGGCTTCGGCAGTAGAGACAAATTCAAGCTGGCCTTCGACTTCTTGCCCGCCCGCTGTTTCGATCTGCACTTTTGCTATACGCAAAATGCGCTGGAGGAAATTCTGGTGGACTGCTATGTTCTGTATGCGCTCTATTGGAATATTGCGCGTTGTGCGCGAGAGTATGCCTTTGTGGATAATGAGCTCTCGGGGTGTAATTGCAAAGCGAAAGTAGTAGTAGCCCAGCACAATGCTCGGCAGCGCAAAGATTGTGAAAATAATAACCAGGATAATCGTAAACGTCTGCTCGCCCCGGTTTACTGCGGTGACAAGGCCGAGGAGAATACCCGGTAGGCTTACAATACCCCGATAGAGCATAGTAAGCGGGTGCAGGCGGCGCGGTGCACCGTTGTACCTGTCGCTTGTCATACTGCATCCTCTACGCTGGTGTTTTTCAGATAGTCGCGCAGTGCCTGTGCATAGCCGATCTGAAGGCCGGGAATGACGATGTCGGCGCCGCGTGTGCCCGCTGTGTACACTACCAACCTGCCGAGGCCGAGCATGCGCTCAATCAGGCTCTGGGCAACGTCTAAATGCTGGATGCGTCCTGTTGGTGCAATCGTGTACACCCGCGTGAGAATCCCGTGCTGCACATGGAGCTCGCTGTTGCGGATGTCGAACCCCCAGGTGCGGTAGCGCAGGATTGGCAGGGTAAAGGCTGCGGTAAGGCCGAACACAAGGACAATAGCGGATATTGTTCCAAAAGGCAAAGGAAGCGCCGGAGCGCCGGAAGTATATACCTCAAAGGCAAAGGCTGCGGCTGCAAATAGTATTGCCGTGATCACGAGCCTGATGCTCCAGAGCGTTTTAACGCCCGGGTCAAGCTGATGCAGTATTGGGGTTTCAGCAGTTTTCATCTGCCCAAATTACTGATAGCGCACTTGAATTCAAAGATGAACACCCCGCTTGTGTATTTTGCTGTGTCGGTAGGGCAAAATCCGCCAGCCTTATTGGGAGTGTGGTACAAAAATGTAACTTACAGCCGATTCGCATTGTTATACGCGAAATATTCTCTTCTCACGAATGCACGACACGTATGGTCTTGACACCTGCTTCTATCTTCCACAGAGTGCTCCACGCTGTTCTCTGGATTGTTCTTGTAGGATATGTAGGCGTTCCAGCCTTTGCTGGAGGATGGCCGCAGCCAGAAGGACGCCTCTACCTGAAAGCCTATGGAGGGGTGTACTCAGCAGCAAGCTATTACGACGCAAATGGTGATCTCATTGCCGATAATAAAGCTACGCTTACAGAGCCCGGCGATACCGTGCAGCGCGTGGTGATGATGACTGAAGAGTTCGATGGATTGGTGGGCGGAATATACGGTGAGTATGGTCTTACGCCAGACCTAACGCTCGTGCTCGATATCCCGATAGGCCATATCACACTGCGGCGCAAAGGACAGTACTCCGAACAACTGCCCGACGATAATTTTCGGAGCTACCGTATCGACACGCTGTTTGCGCTTACCGCGCCTGCCTACTACGGCATCGGAGCGCGCTACCAAATCGGCGCTTCGGAAAAACTGCATACAAATCTTACGGCATCGCTCTATATTCCGCCCGGATTTTCTACGCCGATACTCAACAATCCCGACGACGAATTTCTCAGCGATGGCGCTTTCCAAGTGCGGGCTGGTATCGAGCTCGGTATCCCTTCGTCGTTTGGATGGGTGGCTTTCCACGCTCTGTACAACTGGCGCGGCGAAGAGCTGCAAGATGAAGCTCTGTTCCATGCAGAGCTCGGCTTCAACAAGGTGGAAAATGCGTTCTTTAAATTTCACATGGACGTGCTTCAGAGCATGAGTTCGTTCGATGGTGTGGAGTTTACCCCAAGCAAAACGCTGTTGCAGGAAAATTATGTATCGGCAGGAGCATCGTTTACAATGTTCTTGTCGGCGGCGTGGTTTGCAGATGTCGACTACAGCGTGCGGATTTTTGGTGCCAATACATGGAATCTCTCTACGGTGGTGGTGGGCACAGGGATAGTGCTCGACAATCTGTAGTGTTCTTGTGCTTTCTGTCTGCGGCCTACCGCTTTGCCTTTGCACCGCGTTGCATATCCGGCCACGTGCGGTTCTACCCCAACCGCACTACGGGAAGAGCAAGCGCTACACCCCGCAGGCGCAAGGTTCACAGATCGGGTGTGTTTTTTCGGTTTACGGCTGTTTTTAGGGCGGCAAGCCTTTGGCCAACGGAAAGCCGGTGTGTGCGACCGGTGACAGCGACTAATCGCCTGGCCGGAGCCGCCCGTGCCACATCATTCCTACAGCCATAGAATGGGCGAAATTTTTGTTGTATGCGCGATTACGAGCCTTGCCACGCTATTCCCTTGTAGTGTCTTTTGCCTTTGCAGCACGAGCTTTTCTACTGGCGGTTCCATTTTTTTGTAGCAGTTCTCCGGGAAATGTGTAGTAAGGTTTCCCGGTACGCCACCAACGGAAAAAACTTCGTTTGGCGTACTGCACTTGCTTGCACAGGGAGCGCGAACACCGTATCTTTGGCACGAACTTTCCCCGCTCGACAGCAGGCGGGGAGAACACTTCCGCAGCATCAAGACTACTGATAACATTTGGATATGGTTGGGTTGCATTCTCAACATGGCACATCGTTGTTGCCTGGTCGGAAGGAATCCGCAGCAGCAGAACTCCCGGGAATTACTCTACGCAATGGTTTTCGATTCAGGCAGGGGCAGGAGCAGTTTTTGCTGCGCTTGGCATCTGCATTGCGTAAAGGCGAGGTTAATCACCTCGGAGTATTTGTCCCCGGTTATGGCAAGACTATTACAGCCCTGTCGTCGTTTGTTATTGCCCATGCGCTTGGGGTGGCCCAGAAGCTCGTTGTTTTTGTACCACGGGGCAATCTGCGCGACCAGTACGCCGACCCCAAAGAGCTAACGCGTGTATTCCACAGTATTGGCGCGCCTGCTTTTTCCTACTGCGTAGCGGACTCCGAGCGAGTATTTCTCAAGAATCTTCACACGCAGATTATTATCACGACCTACCAGTACGCAAGCGGTCGCGGTGGGCATAAAGCTCTGCACGCTTTTTGCGAAGCGGCACCGTGCATGTTTGTCTTCGACGAAGTGCATCATTTATCCGACGAAGGGCTTTGGGCCTCCAAGCTGTCGGAATTTGCCAGCGCGTGCAGCGTAGCGCTTTCTGGAACGCCGATGCGTTCGGACAACAAAACGCTGTTTGGCGTGCCGTTTGAAGTGCGGAACAACAACGGGCAAAAGGAGCAATACTATGTAGCGCTCCACGAAGTATCGCTGCGCGATGCACACCAGGAAGGGAAAATTCTCAAGCGAGTGGATGCGCATGTGATCGACTACAAGATCAAGATGACGCGCACCGACACCGGCGAGATGGTGGAAATGTCGCTGGCGCAAATGACCGATATCTCCAAATCGAAGTCTGATATCGACGCTTTTCTCGCCCGCAAAAAGCTGCGATTCCACGATGTGTACCTGCAATCGCTGCTCATGCCCGCCTTCGACCGTTTTGCGGAGAAGCGGCGAGCGCTGCGCGAGGAACGCAGTAAGAGCGGCGCTACTTCTGGCTTCCGCGACCACCAGATGCTCGTGATTGCCATGAGCAACAAACACGCGGCTTCTATTCTGGAATTTGTGCAGGATCGCTTTCCCGGCATTCGGTCGGCGCGCATAGGGCAAGACGTTCCTGAACAGGAGCGGCTGAAGCTCTTGGACGATTATCGCAACGGCCATGTCGACGTGATGGTACAGGTAGATATGATAGGCGAAGGCACCGACATCAAGCCGATTAGTATCATCGTAAAGGCCGACCTTGTACGAGCTTTTTCGAAGACGATGCAGCAGATATTTCGCGGCATGCGCTACTTCGATGGATTCAGCGAAGAAGCCAATGTGTGCGATATATACGCCGCCAACGATTCGGGCGTGGTGCACATCCTCGAATGGATATCCAACGAGGAACAGCTTGGCATTAAAATGAAACAGGTGCGCCTGCTCGACGAAATTGTGGAGCGCGCTACGCCCGTGCAGCAGGAAAGCATGTGGGAACTTACGGATGTGCAGCACAAGGGCACAGAGACACACAGCCTGGAGCTCTTTCCCGATTTTTCTCGTTCGCAGTCTGCCGCCCAGCAGCCCGCCATGCAAAAAGTGGTAGATGTGGCTGCCCGCGAGCAGGAACTGCGGCAGGAATGTGCAAATCTCGCGTCGAAGCTGTCGTATATTCTTAAATCTGCTGGCCGCACCGTAGAAGTAAGTGTGATCCATGCAGAAGCCAAGCGCCGCTTTGCAAAGGCGCAGGAGCAGATGAGCATTCCCGAACTGACGAAAAAGCGCGACTGGCTTTCGCACTGCATTGCCATGCGCCGTATGGTGTAAATGCCTCGGAGCAGTGCCGATATGGAGAACATAGAGCCCGGTATGCACAGCGCTTGATTCCCGTGTGTCTATAGAAAAGCCTGTCCGCAAATACTTCTTGATGTAGCTATGAACCTCCGACCGCGTTTTATTAATATCGCAGCAGTTCTTGTTGTGCTGGCCGTAATAGGCTATTTGCTCTATGCTGCGATGAGCAATGTGCGGAACATTGATGTGGTCGTAATGCCCGAAACGCTGTACCCCGATGGAAAGTCGGAAGCTGTGGTGGAAGTTCGCCTGCTCAATGTCTTTGGCAGTACTTCTTGGAGCCATCGCTCCGCACAGTTCCGTATTATAGAGGGAGAAGAAAGCGGGAAGATTGTCGGTACATCGGAGTTATCTGCCCGCGTTCGGGCTACCTTTGCTCCGGGCACAATTGTGATGCGCGTGTACATCGAAGGTGTTCCCCTTCCCTATGAAGTCCAGATTCCAGTACGGCGTTCCTATGCGCTTGGTGATGCGCTGTCATAGCTGTTGCGCTTGTATTCCACAGCCTGCCCAGAGCGGTAGAGGATATGCACACGGTTGTGTTATTTGGTTTCCGAAAAACCGCAAGCGATTGTATATTCAAGAATTCCCTGACGACATCCTTCATTTTCCCGGATTGCGTATGTCTGTGTTTACCTCATCCCTGCGGCTGTGCGTAGCTGCGCTCGTTTGTTTTGCCTCGGTGACAGCCGCTATTGCAACTGCACATGCTGCTGCTCCTTTTGCACATGCCAGCCAAATTTCTCCGGTTGTTCCTGTCTCTACTCCGGTTATTCCACAACACTTGGTTGTGCGCCATCCTGCGGGAAGCTATTTGCCCAACACAGTTATTATAAAAACACGTGGAAAGATCGCAGTGTCGCCGAATGCAAAGGGCTTTATGTCCACGGCACTTACACAGGGATTGGCTTTGTACGACGTGCGTTCGGTGCGTGCACCGTTTGCTGCATATGAGAATACGATGTCGGTGCCGGACATGGGCGGAGTAGGGAGAATGTATGAAGTAGCGTACAACACTGCTATAAATGTGTACGATGTGTGCATCGAGCTCTCGCGCAATCCTGAAGTGGAATACGCTGTGCCGGTGTATAACCGCTACGCTGACTACAAGCCCAACGATCCGCTTCTTTCGCAACAGTACGCAGCGCAGAAAGTGCAGGCCGAGCAGGCGTGGGATGTTACCAAAGGCAGCAAGGATGTGCTGATCGCCATTGTCGATACTGGTGTAGACTACGAACACGAAGACCTGGCCGGCAATCTCTGGACTAATCCGAATGAAATAGCAGGCAATGGCAAGGACGACGACAACAACGGCAAGATCGACGATGTCCACGGCTGGGATTTTGTGGGGAATGTTTCTTTGCAGCAGATTTTTAATGGACAGTATCAGGAAGACAACGACCCGAAAGTGCGGGTAAACAATCTCCAGTGGTACGATGTGCGCAGCCACGGCACAACAGTGGCCGGAGCAGCAGCGGCTGTAACAGACAATGCAAAAGGCATTGCCGGTATGGGTTTCAACTGCCGGTATGTTCCTATAAAATGTGGCTCCGACAATGGTTCTACTCAGGGTGTCTACCGTGGCTATGAAGCAATTCTCTACGCGGCAAGGCTCGGCGCTGATGTGATTAACTGTAGCTGGGGCGGGATTGGCAGCAGCCCGGCAGAACTCGATATTATTACGCAAGCTATGGCTATGGGGTCGCTGGTGGTTGCTGCGTCTGGCAACGAAACAATGTTCACCGATGTAGCGCCGGTAGCGCACTATCCATCGAATTATCCAAATGTGCTGTCGGTGGGTGCTACACAGGCTACTGATGGCCTCGCCGACTTCTCGAACTACGGCGCACGCACGTTTGTGTATGCTCCGGGCGATAATGTGAGAACTACTGCCCCGGACAACCAGTACGCAGGCACAAGCGGTACATCTATTGCATCGCCAATGGTGGCGGGGGTAGCGGCATTGGTGAAATCAGTGCATCCCGATTGGACACCGCGACAAATCCTCCAGCAAATCCGCAGTACGTGCGATAATGTGATTACCGGGACGACCTCGGAAACGCGCTATCTATTCTATGGTCGGGTAAACGCCTACCGCGCTGTGCAGTACAACAAAACATTCACCAGCGGGCAGCGGCTCCCAGGTATTTCGTCGACAACTGTGGATGTTCTGCCAGATGCGGCTGAAAGCAAAATTAGAACTCTCGATCCGACGCCAGTAAAAATTACCCTGAAAAATTATCTCGCTGCGGCTCCCAATGTGCAGGTGACAGCTCGTGCGCTCGACGGATTTACTTCGTTGCCGACGACGAGTTTTTCCGTTGGTACGTTGGCGACCTTAGCAGAACAGTCGTTTACGCTTACGGTACAGCTCTCGCCGCTTACGCCCTGGAGCGATGGCAATGTGGATGTATTGCTGACGTACAAAAGCGGCGAATACGAGGACTACGAGCGCGTGTCCATACCAGTAGCGCTTCCCGCAAATGGCAACACAAGCACGAAGGTACAATATCCGCTGTACCCGATTGATGTACAGTGGCAGTCCGCCTCTGCTCCTGCGCTCGATGTCTGCTGGGCTGTAGGCTTTAAGTCCGATGGTGGCTATTTCCTTTCGTCTTCAGTTGGTTCCCCAAACCGCTTTACCACTAAACCCGCTTTTGCAGTGGCGGCACGCTCCAACTCAACAGCCTATGTAGGCGTAAGTGCAGCGCAGGGCGGCAATGCTGAGATACTGAAAACAACTGATGGCGGACAGAACTGGACGAACAGAAGTGTATCGTCGATCACGAACTTTATTAATGGCGTGTACTTTTTCGACAATACCAATGGCATTTTTCTCGGCGATCCACTGTCGTCGAGATGGGGAATAGGGCGAACAACCGATGCTGGCGGTACCTGGACACAGGTGAACTCTGTTCCTACGCCTATTTCGGGCGAGCAAAGCCTCGTAGGAGCTGCCGGGCAGTCTGGAGATAAAGTGTGGTTTGGCACTTCCAAAGGCCGTGTCATCTATTCAAATGATCGCGGGCAGTCGTGGAAAACATCTACCGTTGTTTCTAATGCTGTGGTGCTGGCTGTGTCGTTCGCTTCGCCCGATCGCGGTGTTGCGCTGTACCGCACAGGGGCGGATGCCAACCTTCCGACTCTTGTAGCTTCAACAATCGACAGTGGCAAAACATGGGCGACGAATCTGTTTAATTTCTCGACGGTGAATTTCCAACCCATTGGCTTGTATTCTGCCGAAGGCTCGTCGCAAACGGTTGCTGTTGGCAGCGGAAGTGAAATGCTGGCTACAATGGACAATGGCCGTACTTGGGGCTCGCACCGCACCGGTCAAAGAGGGCTTACCTTGCAGTCGGCAGGCGCAGCGTCGGGTACCAGAATGCGCTTATGGACAGTAGGTGCAGCGTTAGGCTATACAGAGAGTACTCTTCCGCGCGAGAAAATGCTAGCTGCGGATGTTTCTTCGGTGGCTTTTGGTACAGTGGTCGTTGGCTCGACAGCGACGCGCACAGTTCTTTTTTCCAATACAGGGATAAAAGATGTTTTGGTATCCGAGCTTCTGATCACTGGCGGCACTGCCGAAGAAGGAGTCTACAGTGTTGTACCATTGCCAGCGCTTCCCGCTGTTGTCGCTCCCGGTAAGAGCCTTGCCGTAGATATTGTGTTTGCACCAGTAAAAAGCGGATACCGCACATCCACGCTAAAAGTGACCAGCGACGCAGACCCGACTCCGATATCAGTATCGCTTACCGGTATAGCTCAGGCTTCCACTGTTGGTGTGGATGAAAAACTAGCTGCGATAAGCTCTCATCATTATCCGCAGCCCGCTAGCGACCTGCTTACTATCTCGCTCGAATTGCCCATAGCTGGTGCGGTGCGCGCGGAAGTAGTGAGCATGCCCGGTGCTATTGTATGGTCGGGCAGTATGGTAAAGCAGGCGGGAACGGCGACGCTCGATATTCCGCTTGAACGGCTTGCCTCGGGTGTGTATCTGTATCGCCTACAAACGCCTGATGGCCGCATGCTTGTGCGCTCGTTTGTTGTGCAGCGATAAGTGCACGACATACCACAGTGATTTTAAAAGCATAATCCGCAGGATCGCTCGCGTAGCTATACTGCACAGGACTGGCGCTTCGGTCTCTGTCCGTAACGCTTGGTCGCTGCACCGCGCAGCACAGCCGCCGCGTGGCTGCCAGCCCATACCGCAGGAGCATTGTGCAGCGCATGACCTTTCCAAAATACAAGTAGATACTGCCGTAGAAAAGGTAGGTGTTCTGCAAGTAAACGTAGAGAAAAGATTAGTCCGGTCTGTCGAAAAAGGCAACGGATAAGCAGTGAATCATGGAGCATGGAATGACAACAGTACGACTAAAAAAGAAACACGACAGACGGGTACGCATGGGACACCTGTGGGTGTTCAGCAACGAATTAGAGCAGGTACCGGAGATACCGGCGGGCAGCGTGGTACAGGTAGAATCAGCCGAAGGCGAGTCGTTTGGCACGGGATTGTTCAATCCCGCCAGCCTGATTGCTGTGCGGCTTTTGCAGAGCGACGACACCGAGCTCGACCACGCTTTCTTTACTGAGCGGTTCCAGAGCGCAAAGAAGTACCGCGAGCGCCTGTTTGCAGGAGAAACCTCGTATCGCTTTGTATTTGGGGAGTCCGACTTCCTTCCCGGGCTTATTATCGACCGCTATGGCGACTACTTCGCTTTCCAGGTGCTGTCCGCAGGCATGGAGCAGCGGCTGGACATTATCACCAAAGCGCTGATTGATATTTTTCCCGAGACGCGTGGAATCATAGAAAAGAACAACTCTCGGCTGCGCGAGATCGAAGGGCTGGAACTGCGCGAAGGCGTGCTGTGGGGCGAGATGCCGAGCGAATTTATTATGGAAGAAAACGGCGTTCGCTTTGGTATTAATCTTCTCGAAGGGCAAAAAACGGGGTATTTTCTCGACCAGAAGCTGAACCGAAAGCGAGTACAGGAGCTTGCTAGCGGGCTGCGAGTACTCGATTGCTTTACCAACCAGGGTGGCTTTGCTCTTAACGCGGCAAAGGGAGGAGCAGCGCGCGTGCTCGGCTTGGACAGCTCGGCACAGGCAATTGAACGCTGCAAGCGCAATGCAGAGCTCAATGGTATGGGCAGCGCCGAATTTGCCGAAGAAGAAGTGTTTGCGTGGTTGGAGCGCGAGGCGGCGGCTGGACCGCAGTGGGATATGGTGATCCTCGATCCACCGGCCTTTACTAAAAGCCGCAAGCAGATACACGCTGCAAAGCGCGGTTATGAAAAGATTAATAGATTTGGCATACGATTGCTGCCGCCAGAAGGATTGCTTGTAACAGGAAGCTGCTCGCATCATATCAGCGAAGAGATGTTCCTCGGTATTATTCACGAGCAGGCAATGCGCGAAGGCCGACAAATGCGCTTGGTATTTCGCGGCAGTCAGTCGCCCGATCACCCGGTCCTATTCAGCATGCCAGAGACGTTGTATCTGAAGTTTTTTGTGTTTGAGGTCTTGTAGCAGTTGTAGAGAAATCGTCTACAGTTGTGTTTTCGATTCTGTATAGTGTGTGTGGAGTTGACCGCTGCGGCTGGTCGTTTCCTTTGTTCGTTATTGCTGCGGAATGCAGTGTGTAGCCGTTGCTTGACGTCTGCACAAGGGCGCAGAAGGGCGGACAGCACGCGGCGGTGGTGCAGCGCGGTGCAGAGACAGAACGCCGGAGCAAAGACGCTTGTGCTCACGAAAGAACGGTAGGCGACTTCAGAGAACGTAGTTTTCTGCCGATAACGGCGCAATGCGACTGTTGTTGCTCTCTTTTGTGTTTGCGGACATATCATGAACGAAGTATGCCCTGATGGTGGGGTGACAATCCACGACAATATGCCTGATGATATTGCACTGGAGCACATTGATGTTCTGAATAGCGAAGCGTACCTGCTGCGCAGTAATGAGCGCTCGCGTGCATTGGAGATGTGCGAGCAGGCGCTTGCTGCTGCTCGACGTCTGCACTATACTCGCGGCATTGCCGATGCCACGCTCAACAAAGGGATTCTCGAAACCTATGCTTCGCGGAATGATAAAGCGTTTTATTTGTTCTTGGAGGCGCAGCATCTCTACGAGAACATCGGCGACAAGCGGGGATTAGCCACGGCCTTGCGGTGGATTGGTGTGATGTACACGCGCATCGGCGGTACGATTGTAGCGTTAGAGTATTTTCTGAAGAGCCGGTCGATTGGCGATGAACTCGGCGACATTGCACACATTGCTCTGTGCACTGTAAACATTGGCGGGGCACATTCTGGATTGGGCGATTATTATAAAGCCTTCGACTGTTTTTCGCAGGCGCACGAGCTGCAAACCTACGACGACAAGCCGCTTGAGAAAGCCATGTTGCTATGGAATACCGGGCGTGCCTACGAAGGATTGGGCAATTACGCCGAAGCACTGAGCTGCTTTCGGCAGAGCCTAGACCTGCGCCAGTTGATGGGCGATGACACAGGGGCTGCTGCCTCGATGTTTGCTCTTGGCGATATTTACCGCAAAACCAACCACCCAGTGCAAGCACTAAGGTGCTATGGGGTCTCGCTCAGAGAATGTGATAAGGCAAAATTCCTCTGGGGAGAGGCGATGTGCAATACGGCGATTGGTGCACTGTACACTGCCTGTAACAAGGTAGCGCGTGCACAGGAGTATCTGAACATTGCACTTATACAAGCCGAGGAGGTACAATCCAAGGAAACGCTTTGCAATGTGCACCGCGAACTCGCCGAATGCTATCGTATGCTCGGTGATATGGAACAAGCCTACGAGCATTTACTGAAATTTCATACGGTAAAAGAAGAGCTTTCCACCGACCAGATACGCCATACGGTTGCCTACATTCGCTATAGCCATGAAGCGGAGATGGTGCAGCGCGAAGCGGAGATTTATCGGCTCAAAAACAACGAACTGGCCGAAGCTTACAGTAGGCTGAGCGATACATTCGAAGAAGTAAAAGTGCTCAATGATCATCTCTCTACGGTTAATGGCCAGCTCCGCGAACTGAACAATGAGAAGAGTGAGTTGTTGGGCATTGTAAGCCACGACCTAAAAAATCCGCTGACATCAATTATACTTTCTACGTCGGTGCTGAAGCGCTATTTTGATCGGGCGATTCCCGAGACGGCCTTGCGTGAGATTGATAAAGTAGAATACACTGCCCGGCGAATGAACGAAACAGTGCGGCGGTTGCTAGACCTCAACGCTATCGAAACCGGGGTGATGCGCATTCTGCCGGAACCTTGCGATGTCGTTGCGGCGGCAGTAATGGTAGCCGAAGAATACAGTAATCGCGCCCAGCAGAAGGAAATATCTCTCTATGTGGAGCCGACGGTACCCGCTGCATTGGCCTTTGCCGACAAAACTGCAGTGAACAGCGTGTTCGATAATTTAATTTCCAATGCTGTAAAGTTTTCACCGAAAAAGAGTAGTGTCTATGTGCACATTGGGATTGCCGCGCCGCAGGAAACGCAAGCTCCCGGCAAAATTGTCCGCATCGAAGTAAAGGATGAAGGGCCGGGTATTAATGCCGAAGACAAGGTCAGGCTTTTTGGGAAATTTTCGCGTCTGAGCGCTATGCCTACCGATGGCGAGCATTCGACTGGGCTGGGGCTTTCTATTGTACAGAAGTTAGTAACAGCGATGAACGGGTTCATCCGGTATGAAGACAGGGAGCGTGGTGGTGCCTTTGTCGTCGAGCTTCCGCTGTGCGAAGATGAACAGAATACGAGCCGCTTGGATGACTGATTTCGTTGGAGACATTGCTTTAGAAACCTCGCCCCGACAACAGAGGAATTCTTGTACCCAGCTACGTTTGTACGCCCGCGTTGTCTGTATCAGAAGGGCGTCCACACAAAGTTAGCCACAGGCGCAATTGCTGGCGCTGTAAAGAAGGCTATGCCAAAGTCGGCAGAAAAATCCGTATTCCACAGCCGCAGGCCAAGTAGCACTGCTGTATTGCTCGGGCGTCCTATATCGTGATTCCACAACTCGGCCAGCACGTGAAGATCGTAGCGTCCATTGGTGAGCTTGGTGTCGAGCCCAACACCAATGCCAACAGCTCCCCGCGCATAGTTGATGTTTGTGCTTCCTATGGTGCCCGCCTGGGCTGTTACTACATCTTCGCCTGCTGCTTTATAGAAAAGAGTACCGGTAATACGAGCACGAGCACCGGTAAAAGTGCCGACACCGTAGAGATTTACAAGGCGATTGCGGTCGTTCAGCCAAGCAAAGTTGGCGCCGAGAGCAAACGAAATATGCCCCGGAAGGTCGTGTTGCTCCTCGCGGTACACTGTTGCTTTGATATTGAGCACCGACACCTGTTCGGAAGAGGGTACCGATGGCACCATACTGCGCCCGGCAGTAACCGATACGACATCGGCAATACCAGCGCCACCGTACAGGAATAAGAGTTCGTATAGTCCAATAAAATGATTGCTGCCGATAGGTTCGGCTGTTGGCATGATGAATATGCGATGGCTGTGCGGGTAGGCTTGTTCTAAAGGCGTAATTTCTTCGATTTGCGAAGCATACACTGTGGCTGTGCCTATCGCTGTTTTCATTTTAATAGCTGCTCCCCCGCGCTCGTCGTCGAATACTTCTACAATGACACCAGTGAGTATATCGCCTTCCGAAAGACGAACATAGTAGCGCGTTTCCGCGTTTGGGCGTATACCGTCCAGCGACACAGAAGCGACGGCATCGGCAGACAGAGCGATGCAAAGAATAACGAGAAAGACGGCGGATAGACGCATACGACCTCTTGATTGGTGTACACCGGGAACGGTAAAACGCAATATACAACGCATCGGTTAGGCAGTCAACGTCGCATATTGATATTGGCCACAAAACTGTGGATTGCTCTGTCGTTTCATGTGTTTCCCCTGTCTTTTGGGCTCTGAATTGCCGGATGTACGACCGGCGTAGGGGCGCCTCAAGCGACGCCCCTACGCCGTCCGATTTGAATGCGCCTCTATGCGCCGTCTGATTTGAATGCGCCCCTACGCCATCCGATTTGAATGCGCCCCTACGCCGTCCGATTTGAATGCGCCTCTACACCGTTCCATTTGAATGCGCCTCTACACGCCGTCTGTTTTGGTATTGATGCGTTACATATCCTTGCTTACTGCACTACCTGCGAAAGCGCGAGCTGGCCACATGCTGCGTGGATATCTTTACCGCTGGAAGATCGCACCATTACCGTAACGTCGAGGCTGCGTAGATAACCGAGGAACCGGTCGAAATCTTCGGCAGATGCGGGCGCGAGTTCTGCGGAAATTCCAGTTGGGTTAGTAAAGTCGATAGGGTGGAAGGGGATAACATTGACTTTGGAGGGAACGCGTCGCGTGAGTTTTGCCAGGCGCACGGCATCCTGATAGGAGTCGTTGAGTCCGCCAAAAAGGATATACTCATACGTGACAGTTTTTCGGGTTTTTCGGTAGTAGTATTCTATAGTATCGCCGAGCAGCCGCAGATTCCACTTGCGATTGATAGGCATAAGCTCTGTCCGCAGCCCATCGGTAGAGGCGTGCAACGACAGCGCGAGCTTAATGGGGCGGTTTTCGTCGGCCATGCGCTGGATACCATCTACTACGCCCGATGTGGAAAGCGTGATACGGCGTGGCGTGAGCAGCTCCGCGTCCGGATGGATCATAATATCCGTGGCTTTCATCACATTATCGTAGTTGAGCAGAGGCTCGCCCATGCCCATGAACACGAGGTTTGTGATATCCCGGTCGGAGTGTTGTTGTACCAGCAAAAGCTGGCCGAGTATTTCGCCTGCGCTGAGATTACGCTTCATCTTAATTGATGCAGTTGCACAGAACTTACAACCGAGGGAGCAACCTACCTGCGTAGAAACACAAATAGTAAGGCGTTTGGATTCGCCTTCATCATCGCGCATTTCGCTGGGAATGAGCACCGATTCTATTTCGCGTTCGTCGTCGAGTACCAAGAGGAATTTTTTTGTACCATCGTCGGAGTGCTGGATGGTACGTATCGTTGGGAATCCAATGACAGCCCGTTCTTTCAGTTTCCCGCGTAGCGAGTGCGACAGATCGGTCATAGAATCAAACGACGAGGCGCGCTTGTTGTACAGCCAGCGGAATAGCTGGCGCGCACGGTAAGCTGGTTCCCCGAGTTCCTTGCACAGTGCTTCGAGTTCCACAGTGGAAAGGCCGAGAAGCTGTGTCTTCTGTTGAGAATCTGTCGATTGCATATATTGAGCTCTTCAAAGTAAAAGCTCCGCACGACAGGATCGTGCGGAGCTTAGGAGGCAATTAGAGAAGCTGGAGATTATTCTTCACTCAGGTCGGCGTTTTCTTTTTCTTCCTGTTCTTTTTTATCGCGCGGACTTTGCGTAAAGAGAAGTTTTTCCTGCTTTTTATCGTATTTAACTTTTACGTGAGCGCCCTCTTTCAGAGTGCCATTGAGGAGTTCCTCGGCGAGCTCATCTTCCACGTGCTTTTGCAGTGCGCGGCGCAGGGGGCGTGCTCCGTATTTTTCATCATATCCTTTTTCCACGAGAAAGTCTTTTGCTGTTTTTGTAAACTCCAGAGTAATACCCATTTCGTTCACGCGTTCGAACAGCTTTTTCGCTTGGATGTCGATGATATGATAGATATGATCTTTGTTAAGGCTGTGGAAAATAATCGTATCGTCGATACGGTTGAGGAACTCGGGATTAAACGTGCGTTTCAGCGATTCCTCAATCGTGGTCTTCATATACTTATATCTGTCGTCGACCATATCCTGTGCATGTGCAAATCCGATCTTTCCGCCCGCTTTAATATCGCGCACACCAATGTTGGAGGTCATAATCAGAATGGTGTTGCGGAAATCTACACGGCGACCGAGTCCGTCGGTAAGAATACCGTCGTCGAACACCTGGAGCAGGATATTAAAGACATCCGGGTGTGCTTTCTCAATTTCGTCGAGCAGAATGATACTGTACGGTTTGCGTCGTACTTTTTCTGTAAGCTGTCCGCCTTCTTCGTATCCCACATATCCCGGAGGCGCTCCTACCAGACGCGACACCGAGAATTTCTCCATATACTCGCTCATATCCACGCGGATGAGAGCGTCTTCGGTGTGGAACATATAGCGTGCGAGTGCCTTGGCCAGTTCAGTTTTACCGACGCCAGTTGGGCCGAGGAACATGAACGTACCGATGGGGCGTTTAGGGTCTTTCAGACCAGCGCGTGACCGGCGAATTGCCTTGGCGAGTTGTTCGATTGCTTCATCTTGCCCTACGACTTCGGCTTTGAGTTCGGCAGCCATGTTCATCAGGCGAGCGTTTTCGCTTTCGGCAATTTTATTCACCGGAATGCCTGTCACCATTGCTACTACGTCAGCCACATCATCTTCAGTCACCGTGAAAATCATTTCGCTGGCATTTTCTTCCCATTCTTGTTTCGCATTTTCCAGATCGGATTGAAGCTTTTTCTCCAAATCGCGGAGGCGTGCAGCTTCCTCGAAGTTCTGCGATTTTACCACCTGGTTTTTCTGTTCTTTCACCATCTCGATTTGCTCCTCAAGGTCGAGGATTTCTTTCGGGACGACGATATTAGACAGATGGACTCGCGCGCCTGCTTCATCTAAAATATCAATGGCCTTGTCTGGCAGGAAGCGGTCTGTGATATACCGATCCGAGAGCTTCACACATGATTTTACCGCTTCATCGGTGTACAGCACACTGTGATGCTCTTCGTACTTATTCTTGATATTGCTGAGAATTTGCAGCGTTTCTTCCACCGAGGGCGGTTCTACGATAATCTTCTGAAAACGGCGGTCTAAAGCGCCATCTTTTTCGATATACTGGCGGTATTCATCCAGCGTGGTAGCGCCAATGCACTGAATATCGCCCCGCGCGAGAGCAGGCTTAAAGATGTTGGACGCATCGAGCGAGCCTGAAGCGCCACCTGCACCTACGATTGTATGCAATTCGTCGATAAACAGAATAACATCTTTCGCTTTTTCGAGCTCGTTCATCACGGCTTTCATGCGCTCTTCAAACTGGCCGCGATACTTTGTACCTGCTACTAAAGCTGCGAGGTCGAGCGTAACGATTCGTTTGTCGTGCAGTACGCGCGACACTTTTTTCTGAATAATCTGCAGCGCCAGTCCCTCGGCGATGGCGGTTTTACCCACACCCGGTTCGCCAATAAGCACTGGATTGTTTTTCTTGCGGCGCGAGAGCACTTGGGCTACGCGTTCGATTTCTTTTTCACGGCCAATGACCGGATCGAGTTTGCCGTCCAGAGCGAGCTTTGTAAGATCGCGTCCGAAGTTGTCAAGTACAGGGGTCTTCGCGCGCTCAGGAGCCGCTTTTTTGCCGCCTGCGCGCTTTTCTGGTTTCGACGACGAGCTTGGCTTACCGCTAATAATATTGTCGAGTTCAGCCCTCACCGCATCATAGGTAACGGAGAACTGCGACAGTATCTGAGCGGCAATATTATCATCATCTCTCAGAAGCGAAAGGAGCAAATGCTCGGTGCCTATAACGTCTGATTTGTACAGCTTGGCTTCAAGATAGGTGATCTTGAGCACCTTTTCTGCCTGCTTTGTAAGAGGGATATTGCCAATCGTAAGTGTGCCGCCGCTGGAGCGAACGGTATCTTCGATGGCCTTTTTCAGTTTAAACAGGTCGACGCCAAGGTTGCGCAGGATCTTAATGGCAATACCTTCACCTTCGCGAATGATTCCCAGCAGCAGATGCTCTGTACCGATGTAATCATGTCCGAGACGTATCGCTTCTTCTCTACTCAGCCGTATGACGTCGTTGACCCTGTTGGAAAAATTGCCTTCCATGATGGTACCCTTTGTGAAAAAGCGAATATTACATTGATTGTCCTGGGCCGGTTTGCTGTCTGTGAACAGCAGGGGACTTCACCTTGCCGTATTCGCCATAAATAACATCTGTGTTATACTCTTGCCCGACTGCGGCTAACACCGCGTTTGCGCTTCTTTCGTTGACGCTCAATACATGCGATTATTGAGTGTGCGGCTGGCGCTTTCCGATGTTTCTAAAATACACTTTCCGGGTATCGATGACAATCGAAAAGTATGCGCGTTTGCGAGAACCATACTGCCCGTGAATTGTTTCATCCATACCTCCTTCATAATTAGAGAGTTAGCGAAAAAATGCGTAATTTTGGAGTTCTCTCTTCTTGAGAAAAACACTTAAAAGCATAATAGTTACACATTCTACACAGAGAGGACAGCTATGTTCGACATACAACAATCCCGTATCAAAGAACTTCAGGAACGCCTCCTTCAACTGCGGAGGTTTCTTTGACCTCGATCGCAAGATAAGAGAGGCCGAAGAAATGGAACACCAGTCGCAGCAGCCGGACTTTTGGGACGATAATATGGCTGCCCAGAAGACCATGCAGGAAATCGCCGAACGCAAGGAGTGGATTACCTCGTGGGGTACCGCCAGCCGTGCTGTCGACGATGCCGGGGCTATGCGCGATCTCGCTATCGAAATGGAAGATGAGTCGATGGAGTCGGAAATCGACGCCGAGCTCGATCGCGCTAAGCAAATTCTCGAAGAGCTGGAGTTTCGCAATATCCTGTCCGGGCCAGACGACGAGCGAAACGCGATTCTGCATATCAACGCAGGAGCCGGAGGCACCGAAGCTCAGGACTGGTCGGAAATGCTCACGCGTATGTACACACGCTGGGCTGATCGCCACGGTTACAAAGTATATCTGGCCGATGAAGTAGAAGGCGATGTCGCAGGGATCAAATCTGCTACCCTCGAAATCCAGGGCAAGTTCGCCTATGGCTATCTAAAAGCTGAAAATGGCGTGCACCGCCTTGTGCGTATTTCGCCGTTCGACTCTAATGCGCGGCGCCATACTTCGTTTGCGTCGGTGTTCGTGTATCCAGAAGTCGACGACGATATCGAGATCGAAGTCAATCCCGCAGACGTGGAAATGGATACGTTTCGCTCGGGTGGCAAGGGCGGCCAGAATGTCAATAAGGTGGAAACCGCTGTGCGCCTTCGTCATATTCCGTCGGGTATCGTGGTGTCCTGCCAGCAGGAACGCTCGCAGTTTCAGAACCGTGAACGCGCGATGAAAATGCTGAAATCGCAGCTTTACAAAAAACGTTTAGAAGAAGAAGAAGCCGCGCGCGCAGTTATCGAAGGAACAAAGAAAAAAATTGAATGGGGCAGCCAGATTCGCTCCTATGTGTTCCAGCCGTACACGATGGTGAACGATCATCGTACTGAAATGAAAAAAACAGATGTACACGCTGTGATGGATGGCGAAATCGACGAGTTTATCAAAGCGTACCTCATGGAGTTTGCACAGGAAGATATGGAGAATGGTATCGGGCAGTAAGAGCCTGTGCTGCAAATATCGCATGGCGATTAAAAAACTCCCGCAGATTGCTGTGGGAGTTTTTTATTAGAAAAATATTATGCGCTTCAGTCTTTGTTCGTGCTGTTGTCTCTGCACCGCGCTGCAATTATCATGGGAGTGATGCGCGGACGAGCGCCGCGTCTTGTGCAAATAAAATCGCCGAACATAAACGCCAGACGACAATGCTGTACTAATTCGGCGACAGGCCAATGGTTGATCACGAAACGGTGTTTGCGACCGGTGACAGCGACGCGGCGTAGGGGCGTCGCTTGAGGCGCCTCTACGCCGCCCCATCCAGCGACGCACGTGCCAAAAGCTCTGTTTACGCCGCTGCTCTGCTTATTTCTTTATTAACATGCCATCCTTATTCTGATACCAAATTGGCTCGCCGGACTTTATGTGCACGCCGCCTACATAGCGGTCGATACCGTTGAGCGCAATATTACTTGCATGATGCTGCATTACTTGTGTGCCCGCGCTGGTAAGCTGCAACTGCTGATACCAGAATGTACTACTTGTCGGTGTTAGCGGTGTAAATTGTTCTTCGCTTTTTAGTTCGAGTAAGGGAATCCGCGACGTGCAGAACTTCTCCACATAGGATGCAAACACGGTGTCGCCGAGAAAGGGATGTTCCTCACTGTCCTGTACCGCAGAAAACGCATCGAGCAGGGAAGGAGTCTCTGTGGTGCAGCGCAGTATTGTGCGTTCCGTGCGCGAAAGCCCATTATTTTCATTGGGAAATTCTTCGAGATAGCGGCGCAGTGCTGCACCTAACCACGGAAATTCTGCGAGGTCGTCGCTGCGGAGAATGCTCAACATGTTTTCGGGCGAAGCAGCGGTAATAGCCTGCCACGTGCGCTGTGCACATGCGTACTGCTCGCTGGTGACAATCGTGCGCTGTGCAAAAAGAGAGCGTATTTCTTCGGCATTGTGTATGCCGGGATGATTGGTAGCAACAAGCGACACTATTGCCGGTGCAGGAGTGATGCGGCAGATGCGCGCAAGCACCTGCACAAGCTGCAACTGGTCGTATAGATCGGGATCGAACCAGAGCACAATTTCGCTGTTTGAAGCAGCTTGCGAGAGTATGCGCTCGCGTTCGTCAAACATGGAGCGCACATTGTCGTAAGAAGCCCATCCGCGACTGGCGATATAGTCAGCGCGAACGCCGTGGAAATGGTCGGGGAAGTTATCAGGAGGGACGGGGCCTTCGTGCAGAATGTCGCGCCAGGGGAGGATGTCGCCAATTATGCCAGCGCCGTGTAGAATGCTTGTAAATGCGTCGCCATTGATAATGTGGAGTGTCATAAAGTTATATCCCAAAATAATACTGTTGCAGCCGGAGCCGTGTAGTTTTTTGTGCAGTTCATAGATTGCCAGAGAGTGCTGGATAGAGCAATACGACTGGTGCGAATACTGCCGTCGCAGCCGAAATGTTGCGGAGTTGCATTGCAGGGATAGAAAATAAAAAATCCCGCGCTCTTGTGAACGCGGGATTTTTTTTCAGGCTGTGGGAGTGGATTAATAATCCATGCCCATGCCGCCGTGCGGCATTGCCGGAGCTGCTTTTTCGGGTTCGGGCTTCTCAACGATGGTAGCTTCCGTCGTGATGAGAAGGCTTGCAACCGAAGCTGCGTTTTCGAGAGCAACGCGCGATACTTTTGTCGGGTCGATAACACCGGCTTCGAACATATCACCGTATTCTTCGGAGAATGCGTTGAAGCCGAAAGCGCCTTGACCTTCTTTGATTTTCGCAACGATAACCGAGCCTTCAAGGCCGGCATTTGCTACGATTTGGCGCAGCGGCTCTTCTACAGCGCGGCGGATGATTGCGATACCTGTGCGCTGGTCGTGGTTAGCCGGGCTCAGTGTGTCGAGCTCGTCGAGTGTGCGCAGATATGCTACACCACCGCCGGGAACGATACCTTCTTCAACGGCTGCGCGTGTTGCGTGCAGAGCATCTTCAACACGTGCTTTTTTCTCTTTCATTTCTACTTCTGTAGCAGCGCCGATTTTGATCACTGCAACACCGCCCGAAAGTTTAGCCAGGCGTTCTTGCAGTTTTTCGCGATCGTAGTCGCTCGTCGTTTTGTCGATTTGCGTTCTGATCTCGTTAATACGGCGTTTGATATCTTCCTGCGAGCCAGCGCCTTCTACAATCGTCGTGTTGTCTTTGTCGATGGTCACTTTTTTAGCTGTACCCATGTAGGACAGCGTAGCGTTGTCGAGCTTGTAGCCTTTTTCTTCGCTGATAACGGTACCGCCAGTGAGAACGGCGATATCTTCCAGCATAGCTTTGCGGCGGTCGCCAAAGCCCGGAGCTTTAACAGCAGCAACGCGCAGGGTGCCGCGCAGTTTGTTCACTACCAGAGTAGCAAGAGCTTCGCCTTCCACGTCTTCGGAAATAATCACGAGCGGGCGACCCGACTGAGCGATTTTTTCGAGGATGGGGAGAAGATCCTTCATCGAGGAGATTTTTTTGTCGTGAATCAGGATGTAGGGATTTTCTAAAGCAGCTTCCATCGACTCCGGATCGGTAACGAAGTACGGCGAAAGATAGCCACGGTCGAACTGCATACCTTCTACAACGTCGAGAGTTGTTTCGGTCCCTTTGGCTTCTTCAACGGTGATAACGCCGTCTTTGCCTACTTTTTCCATTGCTTCAGCAAGCAAGTTGCCGATTGTCGGGTCGTTGTTGGCAGAGATTGTACCTACTTGAGCAATTTCTTTTTTGCCTTCAACATCGCGGCTGAGTTTTTTGAGGCCACGTGTGATAGCTTCAACAGCGAGGTCGATACCGCGTTTGAGGTCCATCGGATTTGCGCCTGCTGTTACGTTTTTCAGACCTTCGCGGACGATAGCCTGAGCCAGAACGGTAGCCGTTGTTGTGCCATCACCAGCGATATCGCTGGTTTTGGAAGCAACTTCTTTTACCATTTGAGCGCCGAGGTTCTCCATTGCGTCTTCGAGTTCAATCTCTTTGGCAACAGTCACACCGTCTTTGGTGATGGTCGGGGCGCCAAATTTTTTGTCGATAACCACATTGCGACCTTTGGGGCCGAGCGTTACCTTTACTGCGTCTGCGAGTTGGTCCACACCGCGTTTGAGGGCGGTACGTGCATCAACGTCAAAGGAGATTTTTTTTCCTGCCATTGTCTGTACTCCTGAAAAAATAATAGTGTATAAGTATTCTTTTTAATTCTAATATTTACGGCGGATTAGCGACCGACAACAGCGAAAATGTCGGATTCACGCATAATCAGGTAGTCTTCGCCATCCATGTTGATTTCCGTACCAGAGTATTTACCGTAGAGTATCTGGTCGCCTACTTTTACCTGCATGCTAATGAGCTTGCCATCTTCGGCTGTTTTGCCGGGGCCAACAGCAATTACTTCGCCTTGTTGGGGTTTTTCTTTTGCTGTGTCGGGCAGAATAATGCCGCCTTTTGTTACTTCTTCAGGCTGGGCTGCCTTTACGATAACGCGATCATGCAGGGGTGTCAGAGCCATGCTATAAACCTCCGTTTGATAAGATGAAAACTAAAAAAGGAATTTTTGCTGATTTTCGTATTGTTAGCACTCGCTAGCGTGGAGTGCTAATGTTGTGCTTCGACGCAAAATTATAAGTTTTAGTGTGGAGATGTCAAGAAAATTTTTAGTAATCATGGTTCCGCCTGGCCGGGTGCTGCTGCTGCGAACTGCACAGGATGCTGTGGATAGAGCGAGCTGCAAAAGGGCGGAAAAACGGCTTCCTGGCGCAGAGGTTGCAAAAATTTTGTAAGTTAGCACCGGTTCTCCGCGCTGTAAGGCGTGTTGGGACAACAAATTCTCTACAGGCGCACGCGGGGCAGGCTGCTGCTGCGCTGTGGTGTATGGTATGCAGAACGGATGAGGTGTAGCGGCGCATGCGCATTCTTTTTCTCACTCCACGTTTTCCATTTCCCCTGATCGGCGGCGACAGGATTAAAAGCTATCACATGTTGAAACATCTGGCGAAGACTCATGAAGTCACGCTGGTGAGTTTTAATCACGGTGGTATGCCCACGGCTGAACAGATCCAAAAGATCAGGGATATTAATGTGACAGTGTACCCTGTGCCGCTGCGGCCAGGGCGAGCTGGTATGTTCTCTGCTAAAACGCTTGTATCCGACCTCCCGTTAGAAATAGCGTTTTATACACAACAAAATTTCCGATCTATTGTCGACCGTCTTCTGGCAGAACAGCATTTCGACCTCGGGTTTTCGTTCTTTATGAGAACGGCGGAGTATCTGCGTAATGCGAATATAAAAAAGATACTCGTGGCCGAAGACTGCCGCACTCTGTACCAAGGGCGCTCAGCTACGAATGCAGAAAGTATGCTGCAGACAGCCGTTCGCCGGTGGGAAGTCTATAAGCTCAAAACCTACGAACCGCGTATCGTCAACTATTTTGACACAACAACGCTCGTCACCCAGACGGATATCGATGCGATGAACGCGCAGAATCCAAAGGCTAGATACAGACTGCTTACCAATGGTGTAGAGCTTGATGAATACCGCTTCCGCGACGACCACGAGCAGCGCCGCGATGTGATGTTTCTCGGCAAACTCGACTACCTGGCAAACGAGTTTATGGCGCTAAAAATTGCCCGAGATATTCTTCCGATTATTCACTCGCAGCTTCCCGAAGTGCGGGCGCATATTATTGGCTCCAATCCGCAACCGTCTGTTCGGCGTTATGAGTCCGATCATGTGATCATTCATGCCGATGTGCCGGATATCGAACCCTATTATCATCAGAGTGCTGTATTTCTGCATCCGCATGCAGGAGCATCAGGTATTCAGAACAAAGTGCTCCAAGCGATGGCTATGGGATGCCCGGTCGTGACAACTCCTACGGGTATTCAGGGCAATCCCGCTCAGCCCGGTAGGGATGTGCTTATTGGCAGGACTGATGCGGAGCTGGCCGAGCACTGTATTACGCTGCTGCGAAATCCCGATTTGCGCTCGCAAATTGCTCGCCGTGCGCGTGTGTTGGTAGAGCAAACACATTCGTGGGAAGCGGTCTTCAACAGTCTTGATGCCATTGTCGAAGAAGTAATGAGAACACCCCGTCCACAGTCGTAAAGCGGATATGAAGCGCAAAGCATTTTTTTTTGATCGCGATGGTATTGTGAATGTCCGTATTATGGGCGGATATGTGACCCGAGTAGAAGAGTTTGTGTTTCTGCCCGATTTTTTCGAGGTCTTTCGCCGTGTAAAAGAAGCCGGTTATCTGGCGGTACTTATTACCAATCAGCAGGGCGTGGGCAAGGGGATCATGAGTGAGCAGGCTCTGCACGATGTCCACGAGTACATGCAGAGCGGTCTGGTCCGTGCAACAGGTTTTTCCTTCGATGATATATTCTATTGCCCCGATCTGGCTTCGGTGGAGTATTCCTGCCGTAAGCCTTCGCCCAGAATGCTTTTGAACGCCGCAGAGCGCCATACAATCGACATTGAGCAGTCCTGGATGCTCGGCGATACACTATCGGATGCCCGTGCTGCGCGTGCAGCAGGTGTCGGCGCTATTCTCATTGGCGATTTTGATAGCGAAGAGGGTGCTACAGCCGACCATGTCTTTCCTTCGCTCGGCGCTTTTCTCATTGCGATGGAGCGTGTTCTGTTCGGTGCCGCACACGATACTCAGAAGCAGGACGGCGTACTTTAATCGCTTCGGTCTCCGTTCGAGCGGTGGTCTCTGCACCGCGCGCACACCCGCCGTCTGGTTGTTCGATCCGTTCCGCGCATTATTTCTATGATCAACAGCAGAAGAGAGAAACACGGTGGTGTACCTAGCGGCAGGTGCTTGGCTAAATCGACAGGCAGTTGTGCGACCGGTGACAGCGACCAACCGGGCGCCGCAGCGATGCCCGTGCCCAATATTCTTTGCCACAGCAGAAATTTTAGACGGCTTCAGTAGCCTCGTGAATAGTTCGCACAGTTGTCATTTTCCAGAGAAGAGATATGCACACTGTAATGCCTTTTCGCAGCCTTTGCAGTTGTCTTGTTCTGTCCTTCTGGTTTCTTTCCGCTTTTCCGGCAGCGCTGGCTGCCAGCGACCCAGTTGCGACTGTCACTTCTGCTGCTGACAGTATTGGTTCCATTGTTGCGGGTGTGATCAGTCAGTCGGCCTCTTTTCCTCCCTTGTCTGCCTTCCCCGGCGACCGTCTTTCCTTTGCGAATATCTCCTACAATCGCGTCGATGGTTTATTCCTTGGCATTGGCAGCGACAAACGCCAGGCATTGCGATTGCTCGACACATCACTGCTTGCTCACATCAGCTTGGGATATTCTTTCGGCTCGCATTACTGGCAGGCTACGGCTGGGCTTGCACGCCGCTTTGGTGCTCGAGATGGTGCTACAATTGTCGGCGGAGAATACTACTACTACACCGACTCGCACGACGGCTGGAAAATTCCCACGTGGGAAAATTCCCTTCACGCTTTTTTTGCGCGCGAAGATTATCTCTCGTGGTTTCGGCGCGTTGGCTTTAGTCTCTATGCCGAGCAGTTTTTCTCTCGCGATGTCTCTGCCATTATGCAATTTGCCGCCGACCGCTACGAACCATTAGAGCGGACTGTGTCGTGGTCGCTTTTCGGAGGCGATAAAACATTTTCAGAGAATCCTTCCTTCGGCAGAGCTGATATACGAGCACTGACTCTTGCTTTTCGGTACAACGGCATGCCGAAGTTGCCGCGTGCTGGTTCGGGAATTCGTGTTGCGGTGCAGGGCGAAAAAGCGTGGAATGGTTTATCGTATGAGCGGTGGCTTGCCGAAGCTGTATGGCACTGCCCCATAGCACCGATAGGTGCGATCAATTCGCGCGTCCGATGTGGCTCGCTGACAGGAAATAGCTTTGCACCGAAGGTTTTTACAATTGGCGGTACAGGCTCTCTGCTAGGCTTTGCGCTCCATGAATACGAAGGCAATCGCATGATGGTGTGGAACACAGAACTTCTTTTGTATGGCACCGCGTTAACAAGCAGCCGGATAGGGGCGAGTATGAGTGTGATCTTGTCTTGCGACATCGGCTATACTGCATTTGTACCTGAAAGCGAAGCGCTTTGGCAAAGTTTGCTGCCGGGAAAAATTGGGCAGATGAAATCAGGTGTCGGCATTGCGATTGGTTCGGCAAACGGAAGGCTGCGCGTTGGTGCTGCATGGCGAACAGACCGCAAAGAGTCGCCGTCGATTGTGGTGCGCTTTTCCCCTTCGATAGAAGTAGCCAAGTGAGTTTTCTTATAGAGCTTTGGTGCTCTACATTTTGGTTGTCTCTGTGCTTTTGAGAACGCATGGTAAGATTGTATCCATCACGATGATATACCGCTGCGGAGGCACTTGAATACAGCGATAGACGAAACGCTGGCTAGGTGCTGCGCCGACTATTCCGATTTTACTAAAACACTGACAGAGTTTTTGGCTATTTTAAGCTCTACGCCGAGAGGCGCGCTACACTAGTGAACAGATGATTCGGTGAGCTTAAAAAATATACTGCAGCTAAAACCAGCGCTGCGTATTCATACGTTCTATCTATCACATGAACACAGGAGGAGCTATGGCATGGGTGTACCTGGTAATTGCAGGTATTCTGGAAATAGGGTGGGCTATAGGGCTTAAATATACTGATGGCTTTACAAAACTGTGGCCGAGCATCGGCACGGTGGGATGTATGATTGTAAGTTTTCTCCTGCTCTCTACAGCGCTGAAGGATATACCAGTGGGCACTGGATATGCTGTGTGGACCGGAATAGGTGCCGTAGGTACTGCTGTCGTGGGTATAATATTTCTTGATGAGCCGCGTAGTGTTGCTCGTATTCTCTGTATCCTGCTGATTGTGACTGGTATCATCGGCCTAAAGTTTTTTTCCGACAAAGCAGCATAATACATGTGCAGATATTCTTACGATAGGTGCCTTGCTTTTTATTCTATTGACAATACCGCTTTCCGGCTGACATCGGATAATTATGTAGTTGTGTTGCTACTCTTATCGCGATGAGAAAAGTGACAAGAATCTCATGGAAAACTTAGTAGCGTTATTATCAGATTGATTCTATTTCCCATAGTGCTTATGTCCTTTATGGACATGCAAAAAACATAACAAAAAAAGCACGAACTACAATGCCGTATGTGACTGTAGCCAGTGCTATGGCTTTATATATTTTTCATAATTATAGCGAGAGCAGTGCATACCGAAAACTGCGAAATGGGACATACCTGTGCAGATGTGGAGACGACAGCGCAATATTCTGGGAGTCCAGATAGTAGTTGTAATTTTCGACAGGTCGTTCTCTATTATTCTTTTCCTTACGTTCATCGTCGTACTCATCAGTATATTTTCTCTGATATAGTTGGGTGCTGCGATTTCGCTGCTGGTACGATTGGAAAAAAGCGCAGTGGGCACAGGCAGAAGGAACGGATTGGGCTGCTCGCGCTGTTATAGCGTCGCTGGCCTTTTTTACAGTGTTGAGCAACGGGCGTGCACAAAATAGTGCAATCGGTGGTTGCCACATTCCCGGTGGGCAAAAGTGGTACTTTTCAATAGAGCCTTTCCGGGAAAAGTCGTATATTAATAACTTTGAATTTACTGCCCTCTTTTAGTAGATCCGGAAATTAGTATGAAGGCGATTATTCCAGTAGCAGGGGTTGGCAGCCGATTGCGACCGCATACCTACACTCTGCCCAAGGTTTTGCTTAATGTGGCCGGGAAGCCAATCCTCGGTCATATTCTCGAAGAGCTGCAAAATCAGGGTGTAGGCGAGTGCTGCATCATCGTTGGCTATATGGGTGATCTCGTCGAGGAGTATGTACGCAGAAATTTTGATCTCGATGTAACATTCATCAACCAAGAAGAGCGCAAGGGGTTAGGCCATTCCATATGGCTTGCCCGCGAAGTGCTGGACGAAGAGCCGGTGCTGATTATCTTGGGAGACACAATTTTTGAGGTCGACCTGGCGAAGGTTGTCAATTCACGTCAAAGCGCGCTTGGCGTGAAGCCGGTAGAAGATCCGCGGCGTTTTGGCGTAGCAGAAATAAGCGGAGAAGGCATAATAACACGGCTTGTAGAGAAGCCGGAAAACCCGACGACGAATCTGGCACTCGTAGGTTTGTACTATATCACCAATACGGCGTTGCTGGGCACAAGTCTCGACAGGCTGATGAGCGAAAATATTCGGACCCGTGGAGAATATCAGCTTACTGATGCATTACAGATTATGATCGACGAAGGCGAGCAATTTACTACATTCTCAGTAGAAGGCTGGTACGATTGCGGAAAATCTGAGACATTACTTTCGACCAACCGGCATCTTCTCAGCCGTCGTTCTACAGATCGGCAATTTCCCGATGCTGTTGTGATACCGCCAGTGTATATCTCGCCCAACGCCAGAGTAGAGCGAGCGGTAATAGGTCCGAATGCAACAATTGCAGATGATGCAGTAGTTGTCGATAGTATTGTGCGCGACTCTATCATAAGCGATGGCGCGACTGTTCAGCAATCGCTTCTGGAAGGTTCAATTATTGGCAATAATGCCGCTATTCGCGGACAGTTTATTCACGCAAATGTAGGCGATTCCAGCGCCATTGATGTTGGAACATGGTAAATAATTCAATAGTCATTCTTACACTTTTCCGTTAACGACTGTATGTCCTATTTTTTCACATCCGAGTCCGTATCCGAAGGCCATCCTGATAAGATTTGCGATCAGGTGTCCGACGCGGTACTCGATGCTGTACTGAAAGCCGATCCTAACGGGCGTGTTGCCTGCGAGTGTTTTGCAACGACAGGTCTTATCGTTGTCGGCGGTGAAATTACAACCAACACCTATGTAGATCTGCCCGATCTGGTACGTGGTGTTATTAAGGATATCGGCTATACGAAGGCTGAATACCGCTTTGATTACGAGTCGTGTACTGTGATCAATGTAATCAACCGGCAGTCGCCCGATATCGCGATGGGTGTTGATAAGGGCGGTGCAGGCGACCAAGGCATGATGTTCGGATACGCGTGCAGCGAAACTCCGGAATACATGCCTGCTTCGCTGATGTATTCGCATAAGATCGTGCACAAGCTCGCAGCTCTGCGCAAAAAGAAATCGAAGCTGATGCCGTACTTACGCCCTGATGCAAAGTCGCAGGTGACAATTGAGTACGACGAGAGCGGCAAAATTATGCGCGTCGATACGGTAGTGGTGTCTACACAGCACGACCCGGATGTGAAGCAAAAGCAAATTGCAGCCGATGTTATCGAGCACGTGGTGAAAAAAGTAATTCCCGCCAAATACCTTGATAAAAAAACAAAGTACTACATCAATCCTACTGGCAATTTTGTAATTGGAGGTCCGCACGGTGATACGGGGCTTACAGGGCGCAAAATTATAGTTGATACTTACGGCGGTAAAGCACCTCATGGCGGCGGCGCATTCTCCGGAAAAGATCCGACAAAAGTAGACCGCTCCGCAGCATATGCAGCGCGCCATCTCGCTAAGAACATCGTGGCTGCAAAGCTCGCAAGCGAGTGCACGATTCAGCTTTCTTATGCTATTGGTGTAGCCGATCCAGTATCAATCCACGTAGATATGCACGGTACGGGAGTAGTATCGTCGAGCCAGATCGGCGAATTTATTCGCAAGAATATCGACCTGACACCTATGGGCATTATCGAACGCCTCAACTTGCGCCAGCCGATTTATCGCGCTTCGGCAGCATATGGCCACTTCGGGCGCAATGAGTTCCCTTGGGAAGAGCTTAATCTTGTGGATATGCTCCGCCAGGGTCTTTCGGCTTAAAACATTGTTTATGACTTTTACCTCTTTTCATTTATCGGATATAGTATGGATACAACAGAGCAAGTAACAAAGAGACGACCGGGTCGTCCCAAAGGCGCAAAAGCCAAAGTTGAAACCAATGGTGAAGTAGCGACTAACAGCGAAGCAGCAACTAACGGCGAAGCAGCAACTAACGGTAAAGCCGCAGTAAAAGGCAAAGCCGCAGCAAAAGGCAAAGCTGTTGCAAAAGCTAAAACCGCAGCAAAAGGTAAAGCTGCTGCTACTGACAAAGTTGTAGCAAAAAAAGGCAAAGCAGCAGGCAATGGCAAGGTTGTTGCGAAAGGTAAAGCTGCTAAGGGCAAAGCTGGTAAAGGCAAGGCTGCAGCAAACGCTGCTGGGAAAAAAGCTTCGGCTGGTCGTATTCCGGCACGGGTTGCTAAAGGAAAATTTAGCGAAGAGCGCGGTAAATACTGTGTGCGTGATATTCGGCTGGCAGAAGAAGGTCGGAAGCTTATTGACTGGGCTGAATCGCGTATGCCCGTGTTGATGAAGCTGCGCGAGAAGTACAGCAAAACCCAGCCGCTCAAAGGGCTGCACATTGCTGGCTGTCTGCACGTAACTAAAGAGACGGCAGTGCTTATCCGCACGCTGCGCGCTGCTGGTGCCGAAGTATCGTGGTCGGGCTGCAATCCACTGTCGACCAACGACGCCGTAGCTGCAGCACTTGCTGAAGACGGTATTTCGATTTTTGCTTGGTATGGCAACCACGAAGATTTCTATTGGTGTATTGACAGAACAATCGATCTGCGTCCGCATCTTACGCTTGATGACGGCTGCGACCTGATCAACTCTGTGCACGAGCACCATCCTGAGTTTGCACAAAACGGCGTTATTGGTGGTACAGAAGAAACCACGACAGGTGTTCAGCGTCTGCGCGCCCGTGCTGCTGCAGGCAAATTGTTCTATCCAGTAATTGCAGTCAACGATGCAGAAACCAAGTGGGACTTCGATAATGTGTATGGTACGGGGCAGTCTACGCTCGACGGTATTATTCGCGCGACATCGGTCATGCTCGCTGGCAAAAATTTCGTTGTTGCAGGCCACGGCCATTGCGGGTCCGGCGTTGCAAAACGCGCCAAAGGTATGGGCGCGAATGTGATCGCTACAGAAATCAAAGCAACATCTGCTTTGAAAGCTGTGCTGGAAGGCCACGAGGTAATGTCGATGGACAAAGCTGCCAAAATAGGTGATATTTTCTGTACGGCGACGGGCGTAAAAGATATCATCCGTAAAAATCACTTTGAGGTAATGCGCGACGGTGCAATCGTGTGCAACACGGGGCACTATGATGCAGAGATCAATATCAAGGAACTCGCTGAAATCGCTGTGAGCAAGCGCACCATTCGCCAGAACTGCGAAGAGTACACGCTGAAAAACGGCAATCGCATTTATGTGCTTGCTGAAGGGCGCCTTGTAAATCTTGCTGCAGCCGAAGGCCATCCCTCGGAAGTAATGGATATGTCGTTTGCAAATCAGTTCATGTCGCACATTCGCTTGGCAGAAGCTCACAGCAGTGGCGTGAAGCTGCCCAATGAAGTGCTCGACATTCCGGTAGAGCAGGACGAGTACATTGCAACGATGAAACTCAGCACAATGGGCATGAAGATCGACAAACTGACCAAAGAGCAGATAGCGTATATCCAAGACTACAACGCGGGTACGTAAAGTTCTATCAGCAATCATTGTTTCTAAAAAAGGTGCGAGAAATCGCACCTTTTTTATTTGTATTTTTTTACTTGCATATACAGGTATTCCGTTATATTTTGGCCACCCGAGAGTTCGTTGGTACCTACAGCGCTATTCTCTAATACTGGTGCACCGGCAGTTTATTACCATTAAGCTCCATATATCTTTCACAATACTTACGGTGTTTTTACACTACACCTAACTCACTTTTTTAACTGTTGTAGGAGGTTTCTCTCTCATTTTCATAATCTCTGTCCTATTTGATGTATTGCCACGTAACCTATAATCTACCCTTGTTCAGCCAGGTTACTTTTGGCTATCTCATTTACTGCAAATTGCATCAACTCCGCTGTGGTGGCTGGAAATTACTGCCATCATAGATGTTTTAACCATTTAACCACTTATTAGATTTAGTCCTATGAAACGATCGACTATTTTGTCCTGGTTGAAAATCGGGGCACTAATTTTTGCTGCCTCTACTGTTTCTGTATGCGCCCAGATTCATGAGTTTCAGAAGTATTACGGAGCTAGCAATCTAAAGGATGTCGCTAAAAAGATTCGCGGTTGTACAGATTACAACTATATCATGACAGGAGAAGCTCATGAGAATGATCCGTTTTACAATAGTGATCTTTTTCTTACACGCTCTACCCCTAATGGAACAACTGTCTGGACTATTACATGTCCGGCTAGGATTAATGGCTCGGATAATGTAAAAGATTGGGGCAATTCAGTCGTAGCTGCGAGTGACGGTGGTTTTGTCGCTGTTGGAGCTGCTGAGGTCGGTGGAGTGAGGCGGGCCTATATTGTTAAGGCAAACTCAATCGGTGTAGTATTATGGCGGCATATGTATACCTTTGAAGGCTCGGCTGAATTTCTTGATATTATTGAGGATCAGGGAACATATGTTGTAACAGGATGGACAAGGACTGCAACTGGTAATAATAATCTCCTGCTCGCTAAATTCAGTGCTGGGGGAGTGCTCACTACGCATAAAGTATTGGATGCAGACCCGGCGGTAAGAGAAGAGGGACGATCAATTACTCCTACGGCCAATGGATATGCTGTTACTGGTATAATACAAACTGTAGGGGTTGATCCATCGGCTATTCTCCTGGTTGAGACTACACCCGCTCTTGCCGTCACTTCCTCTGGTTGGTTTGTTGTTCCTACGCCCTCAACTAATTCAACTTGGGGTAATAATATTATTTCTACCTATGATGGTGGATTAATGATTGTTGGCGGAGAAAGAATTCGTGCGGTAGGGAGTAATCCGGAGATACATAAGGGAATTATTGTAAAATTTGATGCACAGAGAATTGGTTATTGGGTAAAAGAAATTCAGGGGGTAACAGGTGGTGCCTCCAATGAAGCTTTTGAAGCTAAAGAGGTATTTAGTTATAATATCGGTGGCATTAAGACAGGATCAACCGGATTTGTTATTGGAGGCTATAATAAAGGTACTCTTGTAAAACTGGCAGATTGGACTCTCGTAAACAGCAGCGGTATGCTGCTGAAAACTAACCCCGCCGGGAGCCTGCAATACTCTCGATTATATAAACCAAGTACAGTTAATCCAGACCAGACTGTTCATGCTTTCTATAGTATTGAAGGTATCTATCAAGGATTGTATACCTTTGCCGACAAGGGGGTTGCTGCGGTTGGAGAGGCAGAGCGAGTTGAATCTAACTTGTTTAGAGATGCTTGGTTTGCTAAAACAAACGGCTTTGAATTAAACATAGAGTGTTATAAAGATGCTGGTCCTGAGATACTTCCTTATACATTACAGTTCCTTCAATCAACATTGGATGAGTCAAAGCCTGCCACAACCGTTCTGGAGGAAGGAAGTACAGGAGAATACCAACCTATTCAGACAATTTGTTATCAGTTTATAGATATTATTGGAGGTAAGCAGGGAGCCAATAATAGTCCCATTGATGGATTATTCCGTATCTTACCGAATCCTGTGAGGAGTGGAGATGAACTACAAATGGAGCTAAACCTTCCTAGTGATGGTAATGCTACTGTGACTATTACTGATATGATTGGCACTATTGTCTATGAAGGCTCGTTGATGATATCATCCGATAGTGAACTGAAATCGGTAAATATTCCCAATCTTGCTTCTGGCACTTATATGGTGAAGGTGATACAGCAGGGAGAGAGCTACACAGCTAAGCTGGTGATAACAGAGTGATATAGGTGAGCCTATTACAGGGTTATAAAATAAGAAGCCCCAAAACCAATGAGGTTCCGGGGCTTCTTATTGTCGAGCCCTTATACTGCTTACCGTGCAATTGTCATGGTACGGGTGATTGTTCTGTCACCGATAGAAAGCGAATAGATATAGGTACCGGAAGGCAGGTTCGAGGTCGGTACATCCCACACATATGATCCCGGGCTATAGCTATCAGTCGAAGTTACGACAACTTGGCCGAGCATATTTGTCAGGCGCAGCGTCGTGGAGCCTGTTTTATCAACCGAAAAGCGAATATGAGTTTCGGTAGAAGCTGGGTTCGGGAAGTTAGTTCCCAATGTGAAGCCAGCCGTACCGGGGGTCGGATCGGGTGTAACACCTGTTGTAGCCTCAAAGCGGCCAAAGATGCGAACGTCAAAGTTCTGGCGGATGGGTTGGTTGGTCAGCGGAGCGGGGCTTGCTGCTGTCCATACGAGGTTTCCAAACATCGAGCGCACGGTATCGCTGCCGCCGACAGTTGTCATCATACCGCCTGTGGGTTTTACCGTTTGATCCCATTCGTATCCGCCGAGCAAACGAACACCATCGGCTTCAACTTCCCTGATAAAGCCAAAACCAAAGGCTTTGTTCGCGGGTATAACCAGACCGGGTGTATGAATGATTACGGGTTTAATTTCTAAAGGCTGCTCTACAAGGCGAGTATTTATAGTGTCTTTGCTAATGGTCACGAGCTCGTCGAAGTCGGGGATAGAGATGAAATTCTCCAGAGGAATACGATAACCCGTGTATTGGTTCCAGTTGAGGTTTGCGGGAGCCAGCAGAGGCAGCATATAGATATCACCTTGGAGATCAGGCCATGTTGGCAGTTTGAACATAAAAAATATAATACTGTCAATCTGGAGTTCGCCCTGCATCGGGGGAATCATTTGAAAGGGCATCGTGATATCATAACCCAGACCGGGGTTAATCAGCGGATAATCCCAAAGACCTGTAAACGCTAGGAGACTGTCATTTTCATCTGTAATAGCAAACGATGAGTCACTACCATCAGTTTGAGTGCTGAATGCAGTGTCAATCGGTATAAGGAGGACACTGCCCGGATTATCGGAAACCGGTTGGGCATAAGGCAAGTTCATATACGAGCCAGCCTGGTTGGAGACAGGAGGAGCGATGAATTGCGTGTTTCCCTTGATATGGATCGGTGCTGTGGAAATTACCACTCTCTGCTGCGCAAGACCGGCAACGGCCATCACACAGAAGAGAGCAAAAAATACAGTAACTCTTTTGAGCATTTGGAACTCCCGTTAAAAGTTATAAAGAAACCTAAAGCTTTGTGTCTAATGAAAAATGACACTGTAAAAGCCGAAAAGGTTACGACCAATAGTGCCGCAGAACGCAAAGATAATTCTATACGTGCTTAATTGTAAAAGAAATTTTCCTGTTGAGGACTGCTTCGAGCAGGGTCTTTTTGCGCTCGGCTCCCCATATCTCAATATCAGGGCGAGGCACCAAACCTCTATAGGTAATCGTGATTGCCATTTTGTCGTCGTCGATTTGTACTGTTGCTGATTCTACATTCTGGATCTGTCGACGGTCCAAACCTTCTGCAATTCGCAAAATTCCAGCCATAAGGGATACAACGAGCCGTTGTGAGACCGCTACTTTTTGGAAGTTCTCATGCTTTGGCTTTGGATGGCTTTTCCTGTGGTAACGCGCAATATTGGCAATAAGTTCAGCTTCGTCGGTGGTAAATCCCAGCATAGCAGAGTTGCGAATAATATAATAACTATGCTTGTGATGCTGGTCGGCGGCGATATGGTAGCCTACATCGTGCAGATAGGCCGCAGCTTCCAATAGCTCGCGTTCTTGGTCGCCATATTGGTGCAATGGCTGGAGGGCGTCGAACAGTTGGACAGCGAGATTCTTTACATGACTGCTGTGGTCCATATTTACTTGGCATTGCTCGCAAAGGCGGAGCACCGACTCGTACCGTAAGTTGCTCAGGTGATGATATTTTCTGATTGCCTGCTGCTTGCTATAGGTGTCTAACAGGATTCCCTCGCGCAAGGCATAGGAGGAAAATGTTAAGCGGCGAATCTGAAGGCCGAGAATTGCCTGTTCCAGAATGGCCGACCCGCCTGCAATAATATCTGCTCTGCGTGGCTCCATGCCGGGAAGTGCGGCACGCCCTGATGTCGTGCGAGCGTGAAGTATTGTTTCAATAGCTTTTAGCAACTCTGGCTGTTCAAGTGTAGCACCATTGAATGATTCGGGTAAGGGGATGTTATTCAGCCCATAAGCAACAGAGAAAATTGTCTGGATGGTACCGGAACTTCCTACTGCATTCTCATATCCTTCGTGGAGTATGGAGCGAAAGGTAAGAGCCCATTCGCCTCTTATGTAATCCCGGCATTGTTTGATGTCTTTGTCCGTAATCTTTTCTTTAGTAAAGAACTTCTGTGTCATACGGATAGCGCCCAGCTTTACGCTATTTACAAAGCGGAGTTCTCCTTGCGTGCCGACACCAGTCTCTGTGCTGCCGCCACCGATGTCGATGAACAGCACCTTATCGCTGTACACAGGAAGCGCCTGAAGTATCCCCAGATAGATAAGGCGTGCTTCTTCGTTGCCAGACACTACTTCTACCGAGATACCAGTGCTTTCTCGTACACGCTGAATAAAAATGTCGCGGTTCAGTGCTTCGCGCACAGCGCTGGTACCCACAGCCCGTATTGTCGCCCGCGCATTGCGAGCCGAACCCGTAAATCGCTGGAGTGCTTTTACGCCTCGCTCAATTGCCTCGGAAGCGAGGTGCTTCATATCGCCGCTGCCTTCGCCCAGCCGCACGGTTTCCTTGTCCCGGCTGTGTATGGTAAAGACGCCCCGGGAATTCACCGACGCAATAATAAGATGGAAAGAGTTTGTACCAACATCAATAGCAGCAATAAGAGGAGTCTTGCTCATGCAGTTGCGCGCCTTCGAATAAACCCAGAAGATAGATCCATACCCGCCAAGATATTTAATTTCAACGACGTGATGAAGTATCTGTTTTGCTTTCAGTAAAAGAAACGTCGCGAATGTTGGTGTATGGCTGATTTTTGGGCGAGACAGATTCTCCACGCAATACTTCGGTATGGCTGTCGTGGTAAAGCACTGGTCCAGATGTTGCTGGTTGCTGCGTAGTGGCACTTGCTCGTTTCTTACGGGGTCCAAGACCCAGAAAACGGCGTAACAGGCCCAGCGCAAATGAAAAGGCTGAGAAAAGAAAAACTACAAAAGCGAGCGCTATGATAATGAATTTGCCCATAAATCCGTAAGATGAGTATATCGTCGATCGGCATGTGGGCAATGACGATGAACACCAGCAAAAACGTGTACAAAAGACTGAACCTACCTGTAAAAAAAAGAAAACCCGCGTTTCCGCAGGCTTTCTTTTTACGATATATCTCTTCCGTTAGTCGTTCATGTTGATAGATTCATACAGCTCCTGGAGGCGTTTCCGCAGGTGCAGAACCGCATAGCGCTTGCGAGCAAGGAGTGTATTGATATTCACACCGGTTTCCTCTGCAATCTCGCGGAAGGGCACGCCCTCAAACTCGTTTTTAACAAAAACGTCGCGCTGCTCCGCAGGAAGCTCATCAAGCCCTTTGAGCACAGCTTCCCATATAGTCTTACGCATTAGCTCGGTTTCCGGGCCTGTTGTAAGATCGGAAATGAAATTCTCAAACGTATCCGAGCCATCCTCGGCTTGGCCGGGTAACTGCATGTCGGAAAACGTTTCAGCGCGTTTCTTTCTATATGAATCGATAATTCTGTTGCGGATCGCTGTAAAAACCCACGATGCAATGTTCTCGATGGGCTTGGAAACATTAGCAGAAGCAGCCAGTACGTTCGTAAACACGTCCTGTAGAATATCTTCCGCCTCCTCAGCTGTTCTCACGCGCTGGCGGATAAAGCCGAGAAATTTTTTCCTGTCGGTCCGGAACAGATTTTCTATTTGCAATGCTAAATCCATTGTTGCCTCCTTAGGAAAAATCCACAAATTTTCGTTGCACTCCGTCTTTCTTCTACTCACCCATAAACTACATCTTAAACCTCTTTACATTCGGGAAGGTTCCAGATGTTTGTTCTAACAAATAAATGAACAACCAAACTTACAAAACTAAGTCGCCGCACCAAATTATACAAGGAAATTATCGTATGAAGAGCGATGTAAGGGACAAAACGCTTTGACGGAGGAAAAAGTTACAAAGTCTGGAAGACAACACCTATAGTATGTAAAAATAGGATATATTTGAGCAGAATACGCCTAATTGTGAGAAATGTTACAGAATGACAACAAATAATAGCAATACAAAAGCTCGCAACATGTTCACCCTCGCAGTAAGCGTGGGCGACTGTAACGGGATAGGACTCGAAGTATTTGCAAAGGCTTTAGGGCTCCTGGCACACGAGAAGAACTACAAGCAGTTGAACTATAAGCTTGTTGCTCATCCACAGGTTGTTGAGCAGTATTATCGGCAGCTTGGCCTGCCATCTGTAGCTCAGGCAGGACGAGTCCTTATTCGCGATGTCGAATGCGAGATCATAAATTGCCATTCCCGTCCTGATGTCGTGTTCGGTGCTGTCGATGCCGCTGCCGGTGCTCTTGCGTGGGAATCATTGGAGAAAGCCGTGGCAGATGTGCAGAGCGGTGGAGCAGATGCCTTGCTTACCTTGCCTGTGTCTAAGTCGACGCTCAAGCTGGCTGGCTATCCTTTCCCGGGGCAGACAGAGTTTCTCGCAGAACGCTGCGGGGTCGCTAGGCCATTGATGATCCTCTGTACCGAGGATGTAAGAGTTGGGTTGGCGACTATTCACATCCCGCTGGCCGCCGTGCCTGCCGCGATTACGCGGAAGAATATAGCACACAGCCTTACCGCTTTTCATGCTGCGCTACGATGCGATTTTGGCTGCGATCAACCCCGCATTGCCGTGCTTGGCGTAAATCCCCACGCAGGCGAAAATGGAGAGATTGGAGAGGAAGAAATTGACGTAGTCATTCCTGCGCTGGCCGAGTGTGCTGCGGTGGGAATGATGGTCGAAGGCCCTTTTCCTGCCGATGGCTTCTTTGCGCATGGGGCGTATAAGGCCTACGATGGAATTCTTGCGATGTACCACGATCAGGGACTTATTCCGCTGAAAATGCTGGCTCAGGGCGGTGGGGTCAATGTTACTGCTGGCCTGCCGATTGTGAGGACGTCGCCAGATCACGGCACTGCCTATGCTATTGCCGGTAGAGGGATTGCCGATGCTGCAAGTACCGCAGAAGCTATTCGCATGGCATGTCATATTGCAGAAGTAAGGCGTAGGCATTCGTAGTAAAGTGGCTCGAAGCTCAGCGAAACGTACACTGAAGATCATCGGTATATAATTTCGCTGCGGTCTCCGCTCCTACGTTGCATCTCTGCACCGCGCTGCATATCTGTCTCGTGGTTTTCAGCCCTAACCGCATGTGGAGCCGTTGCAAGCTCGCTCGCGCACGCTCATGTGATAATTATGATAATAAGGCACAACATAGATGTCCAAAGGTGTGCTGCGGCTGCGTCAATCATCCTTTTACAGAAGAATCTGATATAACTTCAGTACAGTTCGGGAGCAGTAATTCATGTCCTCTGAGCAAACTAATGCGATTATTCACATACCTCGTCCCTTTCCGCATGTGCGCTTTGCTTTTGGCAACACCGCTGTCGTCTACATATTCTATCAGTTGTCAATGATACTGCTTGTGTATCTATTAGGGGGAATTGGTAGCAGTGGGAAGGTCTGGATGCAGGGTCTTGGCCATCTTCTGTTCATGCTGGTTCCTGCGCTATTGCTAATGAAGTACTCGTCTCTTGGACGCAGGGCGCTGCTCCGCTTCGAAGGAAATGTTGGCACCAAGCAGTGGGTGCTAGGATTGGCAGGTATTGCACCATTGATTCTATTTGGTGCAGGCTGGATGATAATGCAGGAGGCTCTGCTGCCCGATAGCTGGCTGCCTGTGTATCACAAATTGCAGAATACTGTGGACGAAATGTACGAATCGCTGTTAATAGGCGATAGTATCGTTGCGGTGTTTGGAGCGTATGTTGTGGGAGCTGTCATTCCTGCTCTTGCCGAAGAGTTCCTGTTTCGTGGTCTGATGCAGCGCTCATTAGAGGAAGTATGGTCGCCATTGCCTGCTGTTGTTGTTACCGGCATTATCTTTGGCCTTGTACATTTTAATCCTGTTGCGTTAGTTCCGCTGGTGGCGCTCGGCATCTACTTTGGCCTGTTGGCTTGGTACACGCGCAGCCTCGCCCTCCCGATAGTAGTGCATTTTTTTAATAATGCTATTTCGATTACCTCGCTCAATATTATGGCTCGCGAACCACATAGCGCCCTTACCTCCCAGGCACCTTGGTGGCAAGGGGCACTTATGGCCATAGCGGGGCTCGCGATGCTGGCGTTCATATTGATGCGGCTCTTTTCTACGCGCCGCCTGCTTCGCACCGAACAATGGATGCACAAGCCAGTGTAAGGCTTACAATCGTGTGTCAATCTGCAAGATAACAGATCGCGTCGGCGCCAGGTTTGCGATGATTTCTGTGTAGTAGTAGTTGAGAGCATTTTTTACATTGAGCGTTGCCATCGCTGGGACACCTGCCAGCGAGTATAGATCGGCGATGAGCCGAAGGTCAAGTACATGAATTGGTACTCGTGCTTCTGCATCAGGTATCTGGAGCACCTTGAGCAACTCGTCCACCTCTTCGTAGCGTGACTGAAAGCGGTAGTCCGCCTGCAATTGAAAGGCTCCTATCGGCACGAGCACTCTGCCGCCCGCCAGAAACTTCGATCTGTATTTCAGTACCGAGCCCGAATCGACATTCGTAGGCATCATTGCCGTAAATGAAGCTTCCACACCTGCAATTTTACCCGGCAGCCAGCCGCTGATGCTCGTTTCTACGCCCTGGATGCGCGCGTGCGTAATATTAGTGAACCTGATCTTTGCCGTCTCGAACTGCGGTTGTGGCTCGATCATGTTCGTAAATTCATTGTGGAATGCTGCTATGTCTACTTTCCACTGCTCACCGGCCAGGGTAAAACTGTGGTCGCCACCTACTTCCAACGACCAGCCGCGCTCCGGTTGCAGATTGGGGTTGCGCTCTACAGTAATACCGCTAAAGCGAAGAGCCGCATAGCGTTCGCCAATGGTAGGCGCTCGGAAGCCGCGTCCGGCAGAAGCCCGGAGGCCTGTATTTTTCTGAAGGCGGTAGGACAAGCCGAGTTTAGGGCTAATCTCTGGATCAGCGCCGTCGAGATCAGATGTCTTTTCGCGGTCTATTCGCCCACCGGCAGTAAATGTGAGCTCGGGCAGCGGGCGGTATTCTGCTTGAAGATAAGTCGATAGAATAACCTGATTGTGCTTGCCGAGATAGCTTTCCGTCAGAAAATTATACTGGGCGTTGAGTCCGAATGTCAGGATCGTCTGTTTGCTGATCAGCGATGTAAGCTGTAGTTCTGAGTTGCTTGCGTAAGCTGTCGAAGCAAGCGAATCGTTGCCAGCAGTACTGGCTGAATTTTCAAAATGTGTGCGAAAGAGACCTGTGCGCAGCAGCATAAACAGCGATTCGCTGAATGTATGGCTGAACATCAGCGAACCATTGTACTTCGTAGAAGTGATGTACTCGGCGTAATTGGTATTGTCGGGCGGATATGTCGCATATTCCAAACTTTTCCAGTAGACCCAATTGGCGCGTTTTTCCGAGGTCGCACTGCCGAGAAATGCAAGCGATGTACCTGATGAGAGCTCGTAGGTAGCCTTGCCGAGTAGATTCCACCGGAAGGAATCATAAAATTCTAAGTGCCCTTCATCGCGAATAATACCGCCGGAAAGGAGGAAGCCCACATTGTCAATTTTTTGCGAGTATCCTGCCTGTAAGCCGCCATTGAAAGGGGGCGACGACGAGAAATCCCACTTATCGTACTGCGTAGGTGTATAGACTCCGGCAAAGGCTCGAATGCGGAGTTCTGGTTCTGTCTCGGGAGTAGCGGTGATGACATTGACCACTCCGCCCAGCGCTCCGGTGCCGTAAAGAGCGGAGCCAGCGCCCTTTACTACTTCTACCTGTTCAATATTGAACATTGGAAACGCATCGAACTTAGCATCGCCATTATCGCCTGAAAGCAATGGAAAACCATCGAGCAGCAGCAATGTGCGTGAACCGAGGCCGAGAGCAAAGCCCGAAGAACCACGGATATTGATCTGCTCGCGTGCCATTGAGACTCCTGGTACATACCGCAAAGCATCGTCGAGACGGGTAATATTTCGCTGCTCAATTGAACGCTGATCGACGAGCGAAATGCTCATAGGAACATCCTGTACTGCTTGTACTCGCTTGCCTGCTGTCACCACAATTTCGCCGGTTTGCAGGCTTTGTGGTGCCAGCCGTATTTCCACTGCCGCCGTATCGCCGTCGCGCACGTCCACCACAAGCTTTTGGCCATTATAGCCTACCATAGAAAATAGTAGCGTATAGGAGCCTGCGGGCATGGTCGAGAGCGTAAAGGTTCCACTCTTATCGGAGATAGCCCCCCATGGCCTACTTTCTACGCGAATTGTTGTGCCGCGCAGTGGTTGGCCGGTTTCCTCGTCGGAAATGGTGCCTCGGACAACGCCAGAGGCAAAAAGCTTAGGGGATAGGGAGAGCCACAGGAGCAAAGCAGCGAAAAACAGTCTTGATGCCATTGTACAACCGTGTATGAAAAATTAAAAAGGTTGGGGAGGAAGGTTGTCAAAATCGACAGTAATATTAATATTGCGATTCGACGGCTGATCCACAAGATTCAGCGGCGAAGGCGTGCTGTTGTCGCCCGATGTTGAATACAACCCGATAACCCGCCAGTCGGCCATAATGTTATCGCCATAGCGCAGAGCTGCAACCACTGCTGCAATGTGATCGGGAGCCGGATTGGGCAGCTCGATAGTGTACGATGCCGTATCGCCAAACAGCGGTAGGCTTTGCTGCGTAAAATACGCGCGTTCATTGAGTACTTCTGATATAATATCCTGCGGCGGATAGACCCGGAAGGCCACGATGCGCACTTCTCGGACGCTGTCGGCAGGAGGCCAGGAGCTGTTACCGCCTTTAAAAGTTATCATGCCCGATATTAGAGGCTTTTCGGCTGGCTCTAATCCACCGTCGCACGCAGAAAGGACGGATACAAGGCCGCAGAGAAACAACGCTGCCAGACGGGTGCAAAACCCTGAAAAATCCGGTAAATTTCTCCTGCGGTTGCCACCGGACAGGCTCGTAGGAATGTTCATAGTGCTATCGTTACTATAAAAAGATTTTTGTATCTTGCGAGATGCAACGTTGTGCCAAACTACAAAAAGCCCAATGAATAAACGCAGACCAAAGTCTAACATCGCAAAAGGCTTTTATATTTCTGCAGCGACCAAGGTAGTAGCGGCAGTGGTCTTTTTTGTCTTTTTTCTTGTTCTTCACAATTTCTGGTACCTGATTGCTTCCGTTCTTATTCTGGCAGCAGCAGCAGGCCTGATCGTGTTCCTCCGAATATATCAGCGCAAGTTTCCCGGTATGTTTTGACAACCGGGTTCGGCAAAACTGACGGTATTTTCCCAATATTTGAAGACGATATGAACTTTGCACGTTTCGATGAATTGACTGCAAAACACAAACCTCTTCTCGGCCAGGCAGTAGACGCCAACAGGGAGCGTCGTTTTTACGCGCACTGGCCCGAAATACCAAGTGGAAAAATTTACGGTGAAACAGCTAATGCCGATGGCGAACAGGCTTTTAAGGCAAAGCTTAATGTCGATTTCGACAGGTTAAGCCAGACCGGCGATTTCACTCTGATGGGCGAAGAAGAGTCGCCCTATGGTTTTACGCTTGGTATTCGCTACCCGGTGTATCACGAAGAAACTCTGGTAGGCAATGCAGTAGAAGCAGGCGGAGAGTGGAGTAGGCTGCTGCCAATAGATAGAGCGTCGGTGCTGGTTGAAGCATTAGAACGCGCATCGGCTCTGTTCTTTGAGATTGCCTATGCTACGATGCACACTACTGGCCAGGGATTTATGATGGCTTTTCAGGCGTCTGGTCCTCATTCCTTCGACCGCGCTCTTGAATCCATAGCTATGGGCTATTTTGCTCAGACGTTCTTTACGAGCGAAACAGCGTGGTCCAAACCGATGGGTAAAACGACAGTAGAGCTAAAGAAAAGATATCGCATTGTGCCCAAAGGTGTAGGGCTTGCCGTGGGATGCTCTACTTTTCCGGTGTGGAATACACTGCCCGGTGTGTTTGCAAGCCTAGTGACAGGCAATCCGGTCATTGTAAAACCTCATCCGAAGGCTGTTCTTCCGATTGCCCTTGTTGTGGCTCATATGCAGCAAACGCTTGCTGATCTTGGTTTAAATCCCAATATCATCCAGCTCGCAGCCGATACGCTGGAGCACCCGCTGGCTGCCGTGCTTGCATCGAAACCCGCAGTAAAGGTTATCGACTATACGGGTGGTTCGGCATTTGGCGTATTTTTAGAGAAACTCGGCGCAGAGCAGGGCAAAGTTGTGCTGGCAGAGAAAGCCGGAGTGAATCCTGTTATTCTCGAAAGCGCCAGCAATCTCGATGCTGTCCTCGATAATCTCGCTTTTAGCGTGTCGCTGTACAGCGGGCAGATGTGCACAACGCCGCAGAACTTCTTTATCAATAGCAATGGTGTGATGGAAGGCGATACACGCATTCCGTTCGAGGAAGTTGTACAGCGTTTTGCTGCTAAAGTGGATGCTATTGCTGCCAACGAAAAGATTGGGCCTTCTACCTTTGGTGCTGTTCAAAATCCGCAAACACTCGACCGTGTGCGCGAGGCTGCCCAATGGAATGTAAAAGTTGTGCGCGAAGGCGGCACTGTAGCTCATCCGGGTTTTGAGAATGCCCGCACTGCTACAACAGCGATATTGCAAGCAGACTCTACGCAAAATATGATTTTTGAGCGCGAGTACTTTGGCCCTGTCGTGTTTGTAATTCCAACACAGGACTACAATGAAAGCATGGCGTTGGCGCTGCATGGGGTAAAAGAGCACGGCGCTCTGACTGTATCGGTGTACACAACCGACGGCGATCAGAAGCTCGATGCCGAAGATCAATTTACACAGGCTGGAGCTTCTCTCTCGGTGAACTTTACCGGTCCGATCTGGGTAAACCAGTCGGCTGCGTTCAGCGATTTCCACGGCACAGGTGCAAATCCCGCTGGCTCGGCTGCGTTTGCCGATCTTTCCTTCGTTACATCCCGGTTTAATGTTGTGGGTGTGCGCGAGGTTGTTGCATAACTTCCGTCTATTGGTTCGATGAACGATAGGACGGAAGAATAAACTATTCTTCCGTCCTCTTTGATTTTTGCAAGAAACCCAAAGAATTATGTCCTGGTTTTTACGGAATAAAAAAAGCATTAACGATAACTCGCAACGCGAGATGCCCGACGGCCTGTGGACGAAGTGTGACGGTTGTGGGGAGGTTATTTATAAAAAACAGCTCGAAGACCATTACTACACCTGCCCCAAATGCAGCAAGCATTTCCGTATTACTACTCCTCAATACATAGATATTCTCTTTGATCCGGGGACATTTGTTGAAACTCATCGGTCTGTGCGATCTGCCGATCCCCTTGAATTTGTAGACACAAGACCCTACAAGGACAGGCTGACAGAAGCTTATGCCAGAACCAACAGCGCTGATGCTTTTACAACCGGCCATGGGCAAATCGAAGGTAGGCAAATCTCTTTTGGAAGCATGAATTTCAACTTTATTGGTGGGAGTATGGGCTCGGTAGTAGGCGAGAAATTTGCCCGTGCTGTCGATTACTCTCTTGCGGAGCGAGTACCGCTGCTAGTGCTTTCTGCTTCCGGCGGTGCCAGAATGCAGGAAGCAGCGCTTTCGCTGATGCAAATGGCTAAAACCAGCGCCAAACTCGCGCAGCTCGCCGAAGCGCATATTCCTTATATCTCGCTGCTGACCGATCCGACGACGGGAGGCGTAAGCGCTTCTTTTGCCATGCTCGGCGATATGAATATTGCTGAACCTGGCGCACTGATTGGCTTTGCTGGTCCGAGAGTTATCGAACAGACCATTCGCCGGAAGCTACCCGAGGGATTTCAGCGCTCGGAGTTTCTGCTCGAACATGGGTTCCTCGACCTCATCGTCCATCGCCGTGAACTGCGGCAAAAACTGTCGTTGATTTTTTCCCATCTGGCTGGCTGATACGCCGGGTGCTATTCTTCCGGTTTGTAATGAGTAAAGAGTAGTTATGAGTGTAGTAACAAAAGATAAAGCAGTCGTCCTCATCGGTTTTCCTATGGATCTTGGCGCCGGTAGGCGTGGTGTGGACATGGGGCCTTCTGCACTTCGCATCGCAGAGATTGAGAAAAAGCTTCGGGCGCTGGGCTACGAGGTTATCGACGAAGGCGATATCGTGGTGAAAACGCAGGAAATACAGCGTATCACTGATGAACGCCAGCGATTTCTCCCTGAGATTTCCCGCGCGTGCGACAAGCTGGCACAACGCGTAAAGAAGGTGCTCGACGACGGTCGTTTTCCCCTGATTCTCGGCGGCGATCATTCGATGAGCATAGGCTCTATTGCGGGTGCATCAGCTTACTGCCGTGAGCACGACCTGCGGCTCGGCGTGGTATGGGTGGATGCTCATGCAGATATGAACACCCCAGAGACTACGCCTTCCGGTAATATCCACGGTATGCCGCTGGCTGTGTCGATGGGTATTGGCTCGCCAAAGCTCACGTCGATTATGGGCAATTTTACCAAGGTCGATCCCGCTAATGTTGCAGTGATTGGTGCGCGCTCTATTGATCAAGGCGAGGTCGAGCTTATACACAAGCTGAAAGTGCCGGTGTACACGATGTTTGATATCGACAAAGAAGGTGTGTTTACTATTGTTCGCAAAGTGCTCGACTACTTTGCCGAACACGTCGACTTTGTGCACGTGAGCTTCGATGTAGACAGTATTGACCCGACAGTTGCCGGAGGAGTGGGAACGCCTGTACCAGGTGGTCTTTCCTACCGAGAGGCACATTTGCTCATGGAAATGCTGGCTGAAAGCGGAAAAATGTGCTCGCTCGAAGTGGCTGAGCTCAATCCAATTCTCGACCAGAACAACCACAGCGCTACATTTGCCGCAGACCTTGTTTGCTCAAGTATGGGCAAGCGAATTCTCTGACACAAATGCGCGCCGCCTTGCTGTTGTCTGTCGTGCGGCGGAGTAGCCTGCCGGCGGTGGTTTTACTATTTTTGCGGAATATCTGTGGCTGTAACCGTACTGAAGACTATTGAAGACATGCGGCGGTACAACGCCGAAGTACGATATAAAGGACAGCAGATTGGCCTGGTGCCAACAATGGGCTACTTGCATGAAGGACATGCCAGCCTTATTCGGCTGGCACGCGAGCGAACAGAGCATGTTGTTGTCAGTATCTTTGTCAACCCTTCTCAGTTTGCTCCCAACGAAGATTTTACAGCATATCCGCGCGACTTTGAGCGCGATAGGCAGCTAGCTGAAGCTGCGGGTGCTGAAGTTCTCTTTGCTCCTGAAGTAGCGGAAATGTATCCGAATGGTTTCGCTACATCAGTGATAGTACACGGTGTTGCAGAGCCGTTTGAAGGTGTGTCGCGCCCTACACACTTTGAAGGAGTCGCGACAGTTGTGGCCAAGTTCTTTCATATTGTCGGAGCCGATTTTGCGGTATTTGGCAGGAAAGATTATCAGCAGTGTGCTGTTGTTCGCCATCTTGTTCGCGACTTGAATATGCCGATCAGTATTGTGGTAGCACCTACAGTACGGGAAGCCGATGGCCTGGCTATGAGTTCGCGCAATGTGTATTTATCGTCTGAAGCGCGGCAGGCCTCCACAGTGCTGTACCGAGCGATTCGGGAGGGCAAAAAAGCTATTGAGAGCGGCGAGCGCAGCCGCGCAGCGATTGAACAGCGCATCGGAGCGGTACTTGCAGGGGAACCGCAGGCAGTGCCGGATTACGCCGCCGCCGCCGATGCCGATACACTTGCACAGCCGGAGGTTTTTCTGCCGGGGCAGCAAATCGTGTTGCTGCTAGCCGTGCGTATAGGCCGTACACGGCTGATAGACAACGAAGTAGTAGCCGCGCCGTAGGCTATTGCCCAGAGTTCTCTGCAATTTCCACTGCGAACATATACATCGCTGTGGCACGGGTTCGCCCAGTCGCCACGCCGCTGCTACCAGTCGCCTTGCCAGTGCATTGTTCCCGTATAGCAGTGCGCCGATAAGCTGATGATAAACCCGCTGCGGTTTATCGTAGGGACGATGTGCGGAGATGGGCTGAACGACCACGCGATAGATGTGCTACGCGGTGCGTTTGTCCGCTCATCATAGCTGTGAGAACAGTGCTCGGAAGAGCTTGTGATAAATCAGACTGGGGCACGGGCAGAGACAGAAGCGCACACATGACGTGTACGGCCACCTGTGTCTATGCCGGGTTTTGGGCAACTCCCGCAACAACTTTCACATTCCTGCTGCGAGCCCTCACGAGAGGTTTCGTTTTATTTGATTTCCGGAGTTTTCATGGTACAATTACAACATCGCTTTTCCGAGATTTCCTACAAGCGGCCCGATATGAACGAACTGAAGGCGAATTACGATGCGCTGAAGGAGAAATTCACACGGGTGTCCACAGCGGAGGAGATAAATACACTGATCCGCGAGTGGAACGAAATCCGCGAGTGGTTCGATACGCAGAGCAGCATTGCCCATGTACGCAATTCGCAAAATGTAAAAGATGAATCTTCGCGTGCAGAGAAAGAATTCTTCGACGATAATTCTCCGACTATTGCCGAGTGGAATACCGAAGTATCACGTATTATTTTGGCATCACCGCACAGCGTAGAAATTGCAGAAGAGTGGGGGCCGCTATTCCCGATCATGCTCAGGGAGCGCGTGCGCACATTTACGCCCGAGATCAAACCGCTGCTTGTTGAAGAGTCCAAGCTATCGCAACGCTATGCCGATCTTTTGGCTGAAGCTCAGATAGAGTTTGACGGCGGTGTGTACAACCTTTCTGGGCTCGATAAATTCTGTCTGGACCCCGACCGCTCGATGCGCAAACGTGCCAACCAAGCCAAGTTCGGATATTTCGCCCAGCACAGCGAAGAGCTCGACTCGGTGTACGACCAGCTTGTAAAGCTGCGCGGGAAGATTGCTTCTACGCTTGGTTTCGACAGCTATATTGACTACCGCTATACGGCAATGGGACGCACAGACTACAACGCCGAGGACGTAGCGCGCTTTCGCAAGCAGGTGCTCGATGTCGTAGTTCCGATTACAGTACAGCTCCGCAAGCGTCAGGCTGAGCGCCTTGGTGTGGAACGCCTGTACTTCCACGACGAGGGCTTGCAGTTTCCCAATGGCAACCCGAATCCGCAGGGCGATCCCGATTGGATTTTAGAAAATGCTGTGCGGATGTATCGCGAGCTATCGCCGGCCACTGGCGAATTCTTCGATATGATGGCCAAGCACGAGCTGATGGACTTAGTAACGCGTCCGAACAAAGAGGGCGGTGGATACTGTACGTCGTTCCCGCTGTATGGCGTACCGTTTATCTTCTCGAACTTCAACGGAACCACGCATGATGTGGAGGTGCTCACACACGAAGCGGGGCACGCTTTCCAGGTGTACATGAGTCGCGACCAGAAATTAGTAGACTATATTTTTCCGACAGCCGAAGCGTGTGAAATCCACTCAATGAGCATGGAATTTCTAACATGGCCGTGGATGGAACTGTTTTTCCGCGAGCAGACAGAAAAATTTAAGTTCTACCATCTCCAAGGTGCGCTTTTGTTCTTGCCTTATGCGTGTACTGTGGATGAGTTCCAGCACTGGGTGTACAACAATCCCGAGGCAACGCCTGCGGAGAGAAAACAGCAGTGGCGTGCAATCGAGCGCATGTACATGCCCTACCGCGAGTTCGATGAGATTCCCTATGCAGAGCAGGGCGGATTCTGGCAGCGCCAAGCGCATATTTATGCAAGCCCATTTTACTATATCGACTACGCGCTTGCACAGATCTGCGCCTTGCAGTTCTGGAGCAGAGCTGAGAAAGACAGGGAGACTGCACTTGTCGACTACATTGCTATTTGCAAAGTGGGTGGCAGCATGACATTTGGCGAAATTGTAAAGGAAGGTCGTCTTATTTCGCCGTTCCGCGAGGGCTGTTTAGATGCTGTTGTTATCGAGACCGTACAATGGTTAGAGAACTGGCAGGAAAAGCCAGCTTACGAAGAAGCGTAAGGGCAAAGCAGAGAAAACACAAAAGGAGCTTCCAGCCAGGAGCTCCTTTTGTCGTTAATTGAGCGAAGGATGTCGCGGAGAGTGCACGAGCAGGGCGTACTCTTCGCCAAGCGATTTCATCAGGCGGCTCCACAGCGAAGCGGGCTGATCGCTAAAGATGAAGGGTCGATTACCAGGAGCAATGATCCAGTTCTTCTGCGATAATTCCTCATCGAGCTGATTGGGCTCCCATCCTGAATAGCCGATAAAGAAGCGGACATCCGACGGCGACAGAGAGCCTGCATCCATCATCTCCCGCAGCGCATCGAGGCTACCGCCCCAGTAAATGCCTTTGCCTGCTTCATAGCTTTCCGGGAGATTGGGTATGCGATGAAGAAAATGGAGATTCCCGCTTTCTACTGGACCGCCGAGATACACCCGCGCGGGGAAATGTGGAAACCCTTCTACAATATCATTAAACATGAAGTCGGTGGGCCTGTTTAGCACAAAGCCAACCGAACCTGCAGGCCCGTATTCCGCCAGAAATACCACTGATCGCCGAAACGAGGGGTTGGACATAAACGGGTCTGCCAGCAGAATTTTCCCCTGTGAGGGTATAGTATGATGTGAAATATTCATCGCTGTTCAAAAATAAGCTCTACACGACTATCGCATAGTAGAGGCGAACGTATTGTAGCAGTCGTATCTCTTGTCCGAAGCAAATTCCGTGCTAAAAAAACGCTCTATTACCTTTGTGGGCTGTACGCCTGTGATGGCTGTGCAGCTTGGAGAACCCGTGGAGCCGATTGGTTTTTGCCGTGCATTTTCGTAGGTTGGCGTCACCAGTCGTGTTCTCCTATATGATTGGTTCCGAATACGTAGCGGTGTATTGGCGTGCACCTCTGCGTATTCTTTTTTTTGCCATGTTGATTGTGTTCGATTGCGGGTTCCAGTTGTCGGTACCTGATTGAATAATACCAGAAGCACAAAATCGCACAAGACTGCAACAAAAAAAATACACAAAAGCGGCTATATGCTCAATATACCAGAAAATGGGTATTTCCTATGTAGGGCTAATTTTGAAATGGTATTGTTGTAGTGTTTCAGGTATCTTATTATTTGTGTGTACAGGTATGGCATCCACGTATCCGATAGAGGCGTCGCGACATGAAACAGATGGTCCAGACCGGAGCTGCTGATGTGTCCGGCAACAGGACAGCTTTGGTGTTGAGTATTCTCGACACTACGCAGGCTCTGCCCGGTGGTGTGGAACTGTTCAAATACGACTGCGAGATTTTGCAGCATATTCCTTCCGATTGCCTTATTCCGATCATCGAACTCATTGAGCTCGACGGCAGAATACTCGTGATGAGCAGGGATACTGGTGTTATGCCCCTGCGCGATATACTGAGGCGTTGCGATGGTGCCCTTTCCATAAAAGATGCCTTGACCGTAGCTACGGGGGTAGCGCGGGCTTTAAAAGATATCCACGCTCGCAATACTGTGTACAAAACATTATGCCCCGCCACTATCTATGTAAGCGACGATTTTTCAAAGGTGCAACTCGGCCCGCCATTGCTGCCGTTTGCGCCCGGCGATGAACTAACGGAGCAAGGTCCCGCTCCCTACATGCTCGCCTATCTTTCGCCGGAACAATTTGCCAGGTCTGTCTATACTAATGAATACCGCTGCGATTTCTATTCGCTTGGAGTGGTACTGCTCGAAATGCTTACAGGCGTGCCACCTGTACCGGCAGGTGCAGGAACTGCGATAGATGTATCTACAGTAAAAGAAGCAGCAGGACTTCCTCTGTGCTTGCACTCTGTTCTGAAGATGCTGTTTGCCGCCGATCCGGGGTACCGCTACCAAAGTGCAAGTGGTCTGATGCACGACTTGGCCGAATGTGCCCATCTTGTCCCCGAGAACAGGGATATTATCGCAGGAACGCAGGATCGTTCTTCGCGGTATGTTTTCCCTTCGACGATGTACGGACACGATGCCGAAATACGCTCTCTGCGAGACATTGCCGGGCGTGTTGCGTATGGAGATGGAGCTGAAATTGGGCTGATAACGGGAGAATCCGGCATAGGGAAATCCGCACTTGTGCGGCATACATTCGGGGAACGGATGGATTTTTCCCATATCATTACGGTAGAACTTCAGCCCACCGATGCCGACGACGACTATCTGGCTTTGGATAGTTTAGTGGAAGAATTACAGGCTCGTTCCGGTGCCCACGACCTGCCTACAGGCTATTATACTACTGGTACGAAAGACACCGGAGATGACTCCGCTCTCGTCCGTGCCCTTGCTGCTGCTGCTACGTCGCCCATAGCGATTGTTGTAGATAATCTTCACTGCGCTCACCCGCGATTTCTGCGCGCTCTTGCTGCTGCTATGCGCGGTAATGCCCGGAATCCAGTCATGCTCTTGGCTACGATTGATAGCCATTTGGCTACTATCGACCTGGCTGGATATTTCAAGACATTTGTGGACGAAGTACTTGTGCAGGTGTTTGCTCCATCACCTCTTGGGCTTTTATACATACGCCAAATGATTGTAGATACGTTCGGAGAAGCACTGGAAGACACGCTGGTGCTTGCCGAATTAGTGATGCGAAGAACCGAAGGTAATCCACGTGCTGTTCGAGCATACATCGACAACCTCGTAGGTATGGGTGTGCTCTACTTTGCCTATGGGCGTTGGCAGTGCGACGTGCATAAACTTCGCGGTTCGCATTCATCAAACGATGTAGCCGGTGCCTTGTCGAGCTTGGGCAGCAATATACCCTATCGGGTGTTCGACGAGCTGTTTACTGCGCTGGCCGTCGACGATATTGTGGATCGTGTAACGGTGCGTGAACTAAAAAAGGAAATTCGCACCTACCGGCGACAGTCGCGCCGAAATAAAGATTTTGTCGAGGAAGTGCAGAGTTTCTTGGGTAGAATCGCCGCGCTGATGCCGGATTTTCTTTTTCTCTTCGACATTGTGCAGTGGCAGGGAATATTTGCCAACCACAATATTTACACGCTTTTGGGCTACAAAGCCGCAGATGCTGTGCCCCCGATGATTGGACTGCTTCACCCCGACGACCGGCACCGCGTACTCGACGCCGTAGAGCGTCTGCGCCGCGTTTCGGATCGCGAGATGCTGAACGAAGAATTCCGCTTGAAAGCGGCTGATGGCTCGTGGCAATGGTTTGCCGCATGGATTACTGTATTTAATCGCAATGCCAATGGCGGAGTGCAGTGCATCTTTGGTTCGGCGCGAAATGTTACCCCGCGTAAAAAGGCGCAAGCAGCTCTTGCCGAAAGCGAAGAGCGGTTGTCGACGATCTACAATAGTGTTTCTGATGCAATTATTCTGATCGCTTTGGAAGAATGTAGCAATGGCACGCGGTATGTTGTCACGACCGTAAACCAAGCATTTCTCCGCCTATCGGCAATGGAATCAGAGCAACTAGTCGGGCAGGAAGTAGAGCAGGTGCTTGGTTCGCAGGTGTTTTCCCAGTTTGTTCGGCACTGTTTGCGGGCGGTGGCTCAGCGCCAGGCCGTGCACTACGAGCAGGAACTTACACTTGCACGAGGTCCGCGAATGTTTGATACCACCCTAACGCCTGTTTTTACTGGTACTGGTGAGTGTACGCATATTCTGATGTCCGGGCACGACATTACCAAGCGCATCCGAGCCGAGAAGCAGATTCTGGCAAAATACCGGGAAAATCGGCAGCTTGTAAAGAAAATAAACGAGCAGAAAGGCGCGCTGATGAATGCGATTGTCCGCACGCAGGAAGAAGAGCGAAGGAGAATTGCTCTCGATTTGCACGACGGGCTCGCCCAGATGCTTTCTGTTGCTCGAATGAATTTTTCTTCCTTTGAGTCCCAAGCCGATACGCTCGACAGCGATCAGCAGGAGCTGCTGCACACATCTGTGGGACTTTTAGATTCCGCCCTGCGCGAGCTCAGCCTTGTGTCTTACAATCTCATGCCCAATACTTTGTATGATTTTGGACTCATCCCGGCATTAGAAGACATGTTTCATATGATTAACCGCGTAAGTGCCGTGAAGCTCGCTTTTCACACACACGATTACCAGCGGCTCGACCACCAGACGGAGATTATTCTCTACCGGATTATCCAAGAACTCGTCAACAATGCTTTCCGGCATTCCGGTGCTTCGGAGATTAGCGCGCAGCTTATTATGCACTATAAGCGATTAGTAATAGTAGTGGACGACAACGGCAGCGGCTTCGCCGTAGAAGATATCAGGCACGACGAAAAGAGCGGGCTCGGCCTAAAAAGCGTAGAGACGCGCGTGCAATTTCTCGATGGCTCGATGAGTGTGGACTCGCATGCGAACAGCGGCACAGTTGTGGCTGTGGAAATTCCGCTTGTACAGGCATCATTTGCCGAAGAAACTAAGTAGAACAGAAGAAACTCTGCACAGATAATGCGCGGCAGAGCGATATTAGCGGATGAACGACCGGTGTAGACTGATACTTGTGCACGAGGCTAACCACTTTTATACAAACATATGGCTCCTATTCGGTTACTGATTGCTGACGACCATCAGATGCTACTGGATGGCATCCGGGCGTTATTGCGCGACACAGAAGATATTCTAGTAGTCGGAGAAGCCTCCAATGGAGCTGATGTGATCTCCTTTGTGGAGAAGCAAACGGTGGATGTCATTTTGATGGATATTAATATGCCAGTGATGAATGGCATCGAAACAACGGCTTACATTGTAAAGCATTTTCCAGTGATCAGAGTGATCGCGCTTACTATGCACAGCGAACGCTCGTTTATTACGCGGATATTGAAGGCCGGGGCTGCGGGCTATGTACTGAAAAATACCGGCAAACAGGAGCTCCTGTCTGCCATTCACAAAGTGGCATCTGGCGAGACCTATTTTAGTAATGAGGTGGCATCGGTAATGATGGAGCAGTATATGCCTCAATCGTCTTCCCGGCGCATTGGCTCGGAACCCTCCATTCACGAGCTTACAAAGCGCGAAGTGGAAATACTCAGACTGATTGCGCAGGAAATGACCAACAACGAGATTGCCGAACGCCTGTTTATTAGCACGTACACCGTAGAAACTCATCGCAAAAATCTGATCCGCAAGATTGGGGTGAAAAACACAGCAGGCCTTGTAAAGTTTGCGCTACAGCAGGGCATCGCCGAAGAATAATATGCGGCGTGGCGCTTCTGCCGCTGCCCGTGTGCCCGGCCTGATTTATCATAAGCTCTTCTGATCGCTATTCTCGCCGTCATGATGGATGTGCGGACGAACCACCGCGTTGCGCCGCCGCCTGCTCCCTTTCCACGTCCGTGTTTGTGCAGTAAGCTCGTCCGCGATGTACGGTCGGACATCGGTAAGCGGCTTTTGCGACCGGTGACAGCGATGAGGCTTTTGGGCAGAGCTGCCCGTGCCACAGCACAGAGGTATGGAAGTGTGGGTAATGAGATCGGGGAATTCGCCCGAAAATGTTACATATTGGTAATGCCAGTAGGAAATCTTGTCGGAAAAGCGTTCTTTTGTGCCCGTATAGCTTGCAATGAGAAAGAAAGGCGAGAGAAGTGTGTTTATCCAATGATCGACTCTTACCTAATAGCGACAGAATACCCCAATTGCAGTAGTTTTTCAGTAGTAATAAGTCGGAAGCTTTTCGGTAGCTTTGTTGTTGCCGGAATGCTATCGGTGCAATGTGTGTGTTGTTTACAATGCCTGTATAATCATAGAAGTATATAAAATTTCCAAATATATTCCAGGAGTGTTAATGAGTAGTCGCCGCCATATTTTTCTGATGCTCATTCTTCTTGCAACGGTGGTTGCCGTTGCCTTTCCACCGGGGATGCGGGCAAGCATCCGGTATGTAGCTACAACCGGCTCGAATGGCAACGCCGGAACGGAGGTCTCTCCGTGGCGTGATATCCAGTATGCTATTTCGACATCTTCTACTGTGAGTGGTGATACTGTTCTGGTTGAGAACGGAACGTACACCGAGAATATTACCATCAGTGGTAAGAGCTTGGTTGTAGCTTCGCGGTTCCTGCTTACAACTAGCACGGGCGATATTGATAACACGATTATCAACGGCAATGCCAGTGGCAATGTTGTCAGTATTTCTACTTCCTCCACGCTTATCGGTTTTACGATTACCAACGGGGATGCTGTCCTCGGTGGTGGTGTCTATACAGAGAATGCCAGTCCTCTCCTATCCCACCTAAAAGTGCAGGGCAACCACGCATCCGGCAATGGCGGTGGTATGTATTTCGCCAGTTCAGATGCTGTATTGGCCAACCTGACTGTAACAGGCAACAGCGCTGATGGTAATGGTGGCGGCCTCTACATGGAGAACAGCAGTATCAGTTGTTCCAATATGACGGTGACGTACAATACTTCTTCCAACAGTGGTGGAGGTCTGTATGTAGATGGTGGAAGCCCGGAGTTTACATCGCTTTCGATTATGCACAATGCTGCCAGTATGGATGGCGGTGGTGCCTATCTGAATAATGCTAACCCTGCGGGGCGCGACTGGGCTGTGCAGTACAACGAAGCATTAGGCTATGGCGGTGGTATCTATGCGGATTCGGTTCAGGGCGAATTCGACGAATTATCTATTGAAGACAACGACGCTTCCAGCTTTGGCGGCGGTGGTATCTATGTATCCTATTGCAGTATTGGATTAGACAGCTCATTCGTTAGAGGTAATGCGGCTGGCACCGACGGGGGTGGAATCTTCGCCGTACTCACTTCGCTGAAGCTGACGCAATCGACAGTAAACAACAACGAGGCGATGGGATTTGGCTTTTCCGATGGCAGCGGCGGCGGTTTGTACCTGATTGGCTCCGATCCTTATTTGTACAATACTACTATAAGCGGCAACACTGCTCATACGGGCAATGGCGGTGGCTTGTACCACGAGGCTTCATTAGACGCTGCTTTGCCGGAACACGGTGCTCTTCCCAGTTTCTTTGATGGTCTCGCTATCGGTGCACATTCTTGCGTTATAGATTCCAACAATGCCCAAGTAAACGGCGGTGGATATTACTTACAGGGCAATGGCGGTGGACGCGGTATGCCCACTACCGCAGCAACTCCTGTAGAACCAGCCTTGGTCTCTGTGGACAATTCCAGTATCAGCTACAACTCGGCTGGCGAGAGTGGCGGTGGTATCTATGGTGATGTGGTTCTGCTTTCGGTAGAATCCTCTTCTATGAACTACAATACAGCGAGCTTCAGCGGCGGTGGTATGTATCTCCGTACTGTGCAGGCTTTGTTAGTAAATAGCGAAGTTTCCCACAATTGGACACTCAGCAGTGGTGGTGGGTTGAGGGCTGAAGACTCCGATATCTATTCGGATTCAACTTCCTATCGCTCCAACCGCGTTGCAGGCGATATCGACTTTAATGGCGATGGCGGCGGTGTATATCATAACGGTTTGTACACTGGAATGGTGCCCGGGATGCCTGTAGCTGCGCTTCCTGCCGAAGTATTCAGCGGTAGGCGCCTTGGCTACCGAGCCGCATACATCGAAAACAACAGCGTGGCCTATAATGGCGGCGGTTTGTACCTACAGAATGTATCGCTGAGCGTATTGAACAGCACAATCAACCACAACACAGCGGATGCCGATGGCGGCGGATTGTATGCCGGGTCGTCGCAAGTATTAGTGGATAGCTGTTTTGTCAATAATAATTCTTCTGTGGATGGCGGTGGTGGTATACATCTGGCCAGTAGCGATGTCTACGCCGCTCATACACAGGTAAACAATAATTCATCCAGCAGCGGTGGTGGTGTTTACCAGGAATATCCTTATGACGGCATAGGCGACCTACCGACAGAGTTTGAAGGCTACACGCTTGGCTATAGCAATATGGAGTTCACGGGCAACGGTGCCAATAGCAATGGTGGTGGCCTGTTCCTACGGAATACGGCAATAGCATTGTCCAATTCTACACTATCAACGAACACCGCGAGCAAGGGCGGCGGGCTGTATGTAAAAGATGCATCCCTCATTGTAGATTCTACAGTAGTCTATAGCAACATCGCTAACCAATCCGGCGGTGGAATATTTGTTGACTACAGCGCAGTATATTCTACAGGTGCTACTTTTTCGTATAACGAGGCACAGAGCTTAGACGGCGGTGCTATCCTTCAGCAGTATGATCTCAATGCGCCCCGTATGCCTTCAGCCGAAGGCACACTCCCCCCTCTTCCCAGTATGTTCAATGGCAGACAGCTCGGTTATTTTGATGCTACTATTGAGTGGAACACAGCCGGACGGCACGGCGGTGGAATAAGACTTTTGGAATCGGCTCCTCGGCTGTCGAATATGACGCTTCACGACAACTCTTGCGGCAGCCAGGGTGGTGGTATTTCCATTTTTGGTGGCGATAGCGACGAGAACTTCCCGCAGGTAGTAGGGCTGACGATCCAGCAAAACTACGCCGCAAACGGCGGCGGCCTCGCTATGGTAGAGGCAGACGTTGTTATATCGAACACCACAGTGCTGGATAACTCGTCCGATGCCAATGGCGGTGGTCTATATATCGTCGATTCGGCGCCTTCTATTGATAGTACCGTAGTGCGCAGCAACAGATCAGGTGCCGATGGCGGTGGTTTGTACATTGATGGTGCTACTGATGCTGATGTGTTGCTCTCCAATCTCTCTGTCGCGGACAACAGCGCGAGCGGTTCAGGTGGAGGATTGTACCTCCGCGATCTGGCTGCTATTATGAGCAATATGGAAGTACGCGGCAATGCTGGTGCAGGATATGGCGGTGGCGGTATCTTTCTTACAACGACAGATGCTGTGTTTGAAAACACGCTGCTAAGCGGAAACTTTGCAAGAACCACCTACCTGACAGATTGTGGCGGTGGCGGCGGTCTCTATGCAGAATTGTGCCCCTCCGTTGTCGTGAAAAATACAACGATTACTGGCAATAAGACCGAGGATAATGGCGGCGCTATACTGCTGAGCGCTACAACACTGCGAATGATGAATGGCATTGTGTGGGGTAATCATGCAGATATCAGCAATGACGATATCCTCCTTTGCATGTCGTCAGAAGCTCGGTTGTACAACAGCATTATTAATCCAGAGGCCTCGATGACTGAGGCGGTGGATAACATTGGCTGCGACCCGCGCTTTGTAGATGCAACCGATCCCAGCTTTGCACCGACGACATCTGGCAATCTGCATCTGCAGAACTACAGCCCGGCTATTGGCGCCGGTACGACAACTGTTACCATTGCCAGTGTAGTTGTAACAGCTCCGCTGGCAGATATCGAGCATACAACACGTGGTGCAACTCCCGACATGGGCGCCTACGAGAACGCGCTGGATTTGCCTGCGAGCTCGGTTATCAGCATGAACGATGAACAAATTATTTGCGATGGCGATCCGGTAACAATCGATGTACTGGCTAACGACGAAGATATTTTTGAAAATACGCCCCTGATTGTGTCCTACACACAAGGTACGCGCGGTACTGTATCGTATGGAATGGATGGCTTGTTCCTCGTGTACACCGCAGATAGCGTATTCAGTGGTGTAGATACCTTTACCTACACGGTTTCTACGGCGACTTGCAACGCGCCTACAACGGCGACTGTCACCATCTACAGCGATCCTGTGATGGTTGCTCCTGTGATTGCTGGCGAGAGCGTGGTGTTCTCTGGCGGTGCTCAGTATGTCTATACTGCTGCTTCTACCACGGGCGTCACCTACGCATGGAGTGCCGTAAACGGCTCAGTCGTTTCGTCCTCCGGCAATAGTGTAACTGTGGCATGGAACGACACTTACAGCGGTACCGTTGTTGTAACTGCTGCTACAGCTCTTGGCTGCGCCGTTGCTGAAACGTTGGCGGTGCGTATTTACCATCCCGGCCCGCTGTTCTATGTGTGTAGCTCCGGCAGCAATGTTACGGGTACGGGGTCGGAATCGGCACCACTGGCAGAGGTTGAACTCGCTATCGACCTTGCGTCCGAAGGCGATACCGTGCTCATCTGCCCGGGTATCTACAACGATGAATTTGCAATTAATAAAAATGTTGTAGTTGGCTCGTGGTTCTTGACGACGGGCGATTCATCGTACATCGCTCAGACAGTTATCAACAGCAATCGGGATTACACGACAGTGATATTTGGCCCCGGACTTTCCTCCACAGCTTCGCTTGTTGGGCTCACGATTACCGGTGGTGCAAATGAATACGGTGGTGGTATTATTATCGACACCGGCTCTACTCCTGTGCTGCGCGACCTTGTTATAACGGACAACTTTGCTTTGGTGGGCGCTGGTATATACATGGCTGAGAACAGTGCACCGCTGCTGTCGAACATTACTATCAATAACAACTCGTCAATTGCTGCTGGCGGCGGTATTTATATGGACTACGGCACCGCTCCCCGACTGACTAATGTGACTATTGCGGACAACCGCGCTTACTACGTGGGGGGTGGTATTCTCATGGAAGGAGCATCTCCGATATTGTCGAATGTGACTATCTCTGGCAATACCTGTTTCATTGCTGGTGGTGGTATCTACATGGCTGTTTCCACGCCACAGCTTTCCAACTGTACCATTGAGAACAATAGCGTAACATTCTTTGGCGGCGGTATCTACATACTAACTACTGGTGAAGAGCCGCCCATGCCTGCTTTCGGCCAGGTAGCTGCTGCGACTACTGGTACAATCATCGACAATAGTATAATTAGGAATAACACTGCGATGCAGGGCAACGGCGGTGGTCTCTATATCAGCAATACTATGGCGCCTTTGCTTGGCAGTGGTGAACTGCCTATAGAATCCGATCCAGAAGAGATATCTATTACCAACACGGTGATCGACAGCAACTATGCCTTCGACAATGGCGGTGGCTTGGCTTTCTATGATATACAGCCATATCTCGGCAATGTAACAGTTGTCGATAACAGTTGCGGTAACAGCGGCGGTGGTATATACATTGAGCAATCGGAACTCCTTGGTCCATCTCAGCCAGTAGCAGGTATGCCGCTTGGCGACGCCAGAATCGATAGCTCGGTAGTGAAGCGCAATTACGCAGGTCAGTATGGCGGCGGTATTATGTTTGCCGGTGAGGGCTCGTGTATTGAGTGTCTGCCTTCCACGCATTCGATTCCTCCGGGAATACCTTTGGTACAGTACATTAGCTCGGTGCAGATCGACAGCAATGGCGCTGGTCTTTACGGCGGCGGTATTGCAGCCTACAGCGATGCTGCTATTAGCATAGAGAACTCCAGGATATCGCACAACAGGGCTACCTGGGGCGGTGGTATAGATGTTGGCAATGCTACTATCTGGATTGAAGGCTCTTCCGTAGACTCCAACGCAGCCACAAATGGCGGCGGCGGTGGTTTGTCTGTTTATGAATCGAGCGTTTTCTTGGCTTCAAGCTCGTTCTCTGCCAATATGGCACTGGATGGTAGTGGTGGTGGCATCTACGGAGAATACTTTTCTATAGGAGCTGATTCTGTGACAGTGACAGGTAATGGCGCATCTGATAACGGTGGCGGCCTGTTGCTGATCGATGGTACTGTAGAGATGAGTAATAGCACGGTGACCGATAACAGTTCCGGCGGTGACGGCGGAGGATTGTACGCAGCAAGACTTTCTACCTCGGCTGTCGAGCATTTGCTGTTCAACGGTAATCGCGCAAGCGGCAATGGCGGCGGCGCTACATTTGAGTACTCCTCAATTGATGTAGATAGTACAGTCTTTACCAGCAATACGAGCGTCGGTAATGGTGGTGGTCTGCATGTGTATTTCTCTGCTTCCGAGCTAAGCAATCTCACTGTAGCAGGGAATTCCGCAGGAGCTAATGGCGGTGGTATTTATCGCTATTCCGAGCCGGGAGAGAGTCTCCCTGCTACAGGCGGCGAAATAGTGACGAAAGCGATTCCCTTTATTTCTAATTCTGTGATCGCTGGTAACTTCTCAAGTACTTCTTTGCCCTGTAGTGGTGGTGGCGGTATTACACTGAAGAATGTCAGCCAACCGGTGGTCTTCTCCGGTGTTACTATCAGTGGCAACAATGCTCCAAACGGCACAGGTGGAGGCTTGCTGATAAGTGGTGCTACAGCCGATCTTGTGAATAGTATCGTGTGGAGCAACAACGCCGATATTGATGAGAATATCTCGCGCTGCACCACAGCAGTGGCACGTGCCTACTACAGTTTGCTACACAGCACAGATGTCGATTCCGCATACGCAATTATAGAATGTAGTCCTCTGTTTGTTGAGCCAGTAGACGCGGCTAATGCGCCGACAACAACTGGCAATTTGCGCCTGTTAGACAACAGTCCCGCGATTGGTATGGGCGTGGAATCGATTGAGCTCGCTGTAGGTACGGTGTCGGTGACTGCAACCGATATGGACGGTACAACGCACGGAACACCGCCTGATATCGGTGCTTTTGAGAATGTACTCGATATTCCGCTCCGCACAATAGTTGCAACAAATGATACATCCTATGGCTGCTTGAATGCTCCACTGTTTGTAGATGTTCTTGCAAACGACACTGATTCAGGTGAAAAGACATTTATAGAATATTCGCAGGGTACAAGAGGTACTGTATCGGTTTCCGATGAGCCTTATGGGTTGCTCTATTCGCCAAATGAAGGGTTTACCGGTACTGATTCATTTACCTATGTGGTAAGCACGAATGCGTGTGCCCGCCCTGATACTGCGATGGTAATGGTGCATATTGGTCAGTATCCAGAGCTGACCATAAGCGGTACGAATGCCGTGTGCAGCTTCTCTACACACACATTTACTGTAAATGATGAAAATGGCGTAGCAACGCTTTACGAATGGTTGCTCGAAGCCCCGGGTGCTGCAACAGCTCCGGTGATTGTCGGCAGCTCGACGGGTACAAGTGTTGTCGTCGATTTTGGCGAGTTTACTGCCTCGGTGCCGTGTTCGCTGTCTGTTCGCGCTTCAACACCGAATGGCTGCGAGATGAACAGTACATTTGTTGTGAATGGCTACTCTCAGCCTATCGCTCATGCTGGCAATGACAAAGCTGTATGCTCTGGTTCGACGGTATCGCTCGGCAGTGTGAGCGGAGAAGTGTTTGGCACGGCCACAGGCGGTTCCGGTATGTATAGCTATAGCTGGACGCCCGCTGATGGCCTCGACTATGAGGGTTCGGCTGCTCCTGAAGTAACGCCTGCCAGCACAGCAACGTACACAGTGGTTGCCACCGATCTGATAACAGGCTGTACCGCAACTGATGATGTAACCGTAACGGTGCACGCACTCCCGGCTCTGGTGATTAATACAACTTCCGGTTGTGGTGGACAAATAACAACGTACACAGCAACTGACACCAACAACACAGGAGCTTCCATTCACTGGAATACAGAAATGCTGAGCTGTGGTACAGTTGTCGAAAACACCAACGGTATGCTCTCAGTGCTGTGGAGCAGTGTATCGGAAACTACAACCTGTGTTCTGTTTGCCTCGGCTGTTACTCCTCAGGAATGTGAGGAGTCTTTCAGCTTTGATATTGCCATCCATCCCTTGCCGGTTCTCGCCATAAACGGCGCAGAGTCGGTATGCAGTGGTTCCACAGAGTCGTACACCGTAGTTGACAGCAACAGCACGGGAGCTTCTTACGAGTGGTCTGTCTCCGGTGGTGCGATTGTAGGAAGTTCGAGCAGCGCTACAATCTCCGTTCTCTGGAGCACGATAAGCGAAGGCACAACTGGCGAAGTGGCTGTAACAGCTACGAGCCCCGATGGTTGTAGTGTGCAGTCTTCTATGGAGGTTCAGCTCAACACCAACCCAGTAGTTGGTATTTCAGGAACAGACTCTGTATTTGCGGGTACTGTCCATGACTATACTGCAACAACTGAGGGTGAATCGCTTGCCTATAGCTGGAATGTCAACGGCGGTACTATTGTTGGCTCGACTTCTGGCTCTGTCGTGACTGTTCGCTGGAGTACGAATAATACGGTGACAACAACAGGGTCGGTAGTGCTTACTGCTGTAAGTAATCAGGGCTGTAGCACGATGGTGCAATTGCCCATCGATATTTATCCCTTTATCCCAGTTGATATTGCAGGCGATAGCCTGACAGTTGGTGATACTACCGGGGTGTATGGTGTTGCTGGTGTTGATACTACGACCACGAGCTTTGAATGGACTGTAAGCACAGGTGGTACAATTGTAGGCAGTACGACAGGTGCCACAATTACAGTAGAGTGGGAGGATGTTGATGAGCCGACCACAGGTACACTTACTGTTCAGGTGCTTGCGCTTGATGGTGGTACGGGTACTACGACATTTACGGTGACAATCTACCCGCGCCCGATTCTTTCTATTAGCGGTGGCGTTGCTGTATGCAGTGGTGAACAGCAGACCTATAGCGTTGCCGACAGCAGGAATACCGGCAGTACATACGGATGGTTTGCTCCAGGTGGTATTATTATAGGCTCGTCGACGGGTTCTACAGTAACTGTAAGGTGGAATAATACATCGGTGCTCTCTACCACTTCGCTGGTTGTAATAGGCTATGAACCTCATGGCTTCAATGGCACAACGAATGTTAATGTTACTGTCTATCCCAATCCTGCGCTCAGTATATCGGGTAATACCGATCTGTGCGGTACTGCTTCGGCGGCTTACGCTGTTGCGGATGCGAATTCTACTGGCATTACCTCCTTCAATTGGAGCGTGAGCGGTGGCGCGATTGTTGGTCCTGCAACCGACGCTGCAATTACTATCGTGTGGGACAATACAACGACAGCTACACAGCGTTCTATCAGCGTTTCTGGTGCAGGTATGAACGATTGTTCCTCCTCGACTTCGCTTGTCGTTATTGTTCGCCCGCTTCCTCTTGTGCAGATCGACGGCCAGAACGTGGTGTGCGATCAGTCGGTAGTTGCGTACACAGCTACAGATATGAATTCGACAATAAAAGCCTTTGCATGGTCGGTAGACGGTGGTGCAATTATCAGTGGGCAAGGCACAACAACTGCAACAGTGCAGTGGAATCAGCCCGGCGCTCGCTCGATTAAAGCTGTGGCAACGTCGGAATACGGCTGTACGGATTCGCTGGTGTTTGCCGTGGAAGTCTTTGCAAAACCGCAGCCGGAAATTGTGGGTCTCCGCGAAGTATGTGCCGACTCTACAGCGCTTCTCGATGCTGGCGACGGTTATGCTTCCTATCTCTGGTCCAATGGTGCAAAGACACGCACAATCGTTGTGGCAACGAGCGGTGTGTACTCTGTCACCGTCACAACCGGCGACGGCTGCTCTTCTTCTACGAGCGCAACAATTACCTACTTGCCGCGCGTTGTGGCGCAGGCTGGCGACGATGTTGAAATCTGTTCCGGTGCTGGGGTGAAACTCCAGGGTGCAGCGGTGTCTTATATTGGTGATGTCGCATTTAGCTGGTCGCCCGCAACGGGTCTGAACAATCCCAATATTGCCGACCCGATTGCCTCGCCCGCATCGACAACAATCTATACCTTGATTGTTACCGACGGCTATGGCTGCTCTGCGTCCGACGAAGTAACAGTTGTGGTAAAACCCGAACCCAATGTTCAGGTGACAGGCAGTACGGTGATTTGCACCGGTGGCAGCACACAGCTCTTTGCAGCAGGTGGTATAGCGTATAGCTGGTCGCCCGCAACGGGACTGAGCGACACGACCATTGCCAACCCGATTGTATCCCCGATGTCCACGATGACCTACACACTTACGGTTATGAGTACGACCGCTTGCACAGTGCAGCGCCAAGTAACGGTCACGGTTGTCGATCCGCAGTTTGCAAGTGCAGGCGATGATGTAGATATCTGTGCCGGTTCGAGCACACAGCTCCAGGCTTCTGGTGGTGTGTCCTATAGCTGGTCGCCTACAACAGGGCTGAGCAATCCGAATATTGCCAATCCAATTGCTTCCCCCACTGAAACGACGGTCTACACGGTGACGGCGACGGGGCTGGGAGAATGTCTCTCCCTCGATCAGGTAACTGTTACGGTGCGCCCGCTTGAGCTGGATGTTACTGTACTGCTCGAAGGTGCATATACGGGTATGGGCATGGAAACCTCACTGCAACAGCAGGGACTGATTCCCAACGCTCAGCCGTTCAACTCTGCGCCATTCAGCTACAATGGTACCGAGACCTTTGATGGCTCTGTAAGCAATGTTGTCGACTGGGTTCTGCTCGAACTTCGCTCCAGTACATCGCCCAGTTCTATGATAGCTCGCAAGGCCGCTCTGCTGCTGGCTGATGGCAAGGTTGTAGGAACCGACGGTGCAGTTGCGAAAATTGGCAATATCCCCGCAGGATCAACTCCAGTCTATGTAGTAGTATGGCATCGCAACCACTTGCCAGTGATGAGCAGTGTGCTGATTACCCCCACCAATGTGTGTGGTGTAGCATACGACTTTACTGGCTCGCTGGCTTCGGCGTACACGCAGTTTATGGATGCCCAGAAACAGCTTGGTACGGCTGGCGCGCCCTATGGCCTCGTAGCTGGCGACGCCAATGGCGATGGTATTGTCAATGCAGGCGACAGGGTGCTGATCAACAACGCGAGCGGCCAGACAGGGTATCTCCTCGAAGACCTCTCACTTGATGGTATTGTCAACGCTGTCGACCGTGTGCGAGTACGCAACAACGTATTCTACGTAACGCAGGTACCATAACAGGTTCATTTGCAGTAAGCAAAACGCCGTTCCATGAAGTTGGAGCGGCGTTTTTTTTGCTATTTGATTGCCGCCGACAACACGCAGACATGGGCGCAGGCCGAAACCCAATTTTGACGGCTGATGAGAAAAAATCCTTGACACTGAGCTTGGAAAAAACGACATTGCGGTTTGTTGTTCTGAACATGGATGTCACTGTCAAACAATTGACTCGGACAACATTTCGTTCCCAATCTCGCAGCATACCCCTGTACAGCTCCTAACTGTACGCCTTCCTGTTGTTTCCTTCGGGAAACTTCGCACATCATACCTACGGGAAATCCCAAGCCCGACTAATCAGTTGCACACCCGCTTGCAGGTGTACAGAATGCTGTACGCAGTTATTTGCCTGTAGAGCAGGAAAAGCATTCTATGGACTCTCGCGCTCTTTCGATAGCTGCGATGTTCCTGCTGCTGCTTTGGCTTTCAGCCGTTATACCAATCCTGCAAATCATGTTGTGACAAGGGTGCCGAAGTTGCTCGTAGCGGGAGAATCGCAGTGTGCAATACATAGCTCGGGCGAAGCCGCGCTGCTTGTAGACCATGCAGGCCGGGGCAGGTACATGTAAAAGTGGGCGTTCTTGCACCGGGAGTGTACTGTGTGTGCTATCCAGCCAGTGATCAGCCAAGCGATATATTGATCATTATGAGATAATCCCAGGGGTGGTACGATATCCCACGGGTACGGTAGGGAGCCCGGTTTTTCTTCGGTAAGGCCGGGTTCCTGATTTTAATACCACGATCACCGACTTCTGTATGTGGCTCAATTCTGTTAACTTGCCATCTGCCATGCGGTATTGCAGGCAATTCATCGATTTGTGAGTGGTATGAAGCGTGTCCTCGTTCTCGCGTATTATTTCCCGCCGTTTGGCCTGAGCGGTGTGCAGCGCATCCTGAAATTTGTAAAGTATCTGCCAGAGTACGGTTGGCTGCCTACGGTGCTTACTACCGAGCCGCACGCCTATCTCGCTTTTGATGATTCGCTGCTTTCTGATATCGAAGGCAGGCCGGTAGAAGTATGGCGTACAGGTGCTTCGGGTGCCTTTGCGGTGGTAAAGGAGCGCACGACAGTAAAGCTCAAAGCCGAACGTGTTCGCAAAACACTGAACCGCATTAGCCAGTTCGTCTTTGTTCCCGATAATAAAATTCATTGGAAAAAAGCTGTTCTGGCGCTGCTCGACAGTAAAGATATGAGCCGCTTCGATGCCGTGCTTACCACTGCTCCCCCTTTTACTTCGCATCGCATCGGGTTGGAAATTAAGCAGCGCTATGGGTTGCCGCTCATCGCCGATTTCCGCGATAGCTGGGTCGATAATCCCTGGCATTTTTACTGGACGCCCCTGCACAGATATCTGCATGAACGCTACGAACGAAGCGTGATGCTGGGCGCTGATGCTCTCATTGCTACCAATCCGCACACTCGTGCCGCCTGGGTGCGGCGCTATGGCGATGTCGTGCCGCCCGGCAAGATGCACGTGATTGAGCAGGGCTACGATCACGAAGATTTCGTAGGTGCCGCTCCTGTAGTCTCTGCCAGCGCGTATAGCGCGAACCCCGATGTAGTGCACTTTGTGTACACAGGTATTTTCTACGAAGAGCGCCATCCCGTGCCGTTGTACCATGTGCTGCACGAGATTAAACGGCGCTTGCCCGACCTGTACCGGCGTCTGAAGTTCACATTTGTAGGTTATGTGCAGGATGAATACCGTGCCATCGCGCAGAAGTTAGGTGTCGATGATTGTTTTGAGTACACGGGCTATGTAGAGCACGCCGAATCGGTGGCGTGGCTCCGGCGGGCTGATGTGCTGTGGATGATCATGGGCGAAGGTGGCCCGCGCTATCAGTCGGTGTCGCCGGGAAAAACATTTGAATACATCGGCAGCCGAAAGCCGATCTTTGCCATGACAGGCGAATGCTATACAAAGGAAGTCGTAGAAAGGTTTTCGCACACATTTACCGCAGCACCGTCGGATGTAGAAGGTTGCATCCGCATTCTCGCGCATCTGGCCGATCTGAAAAAGCGGAATGCCTTGCCCCATGCAACACCAGAAGAAGTAGAGCCATACAGCCGCAGCGTACTCACAGGAACGCTGGCAAGTATTCTGAATGCACAACAAAGAGCGTAGCGCTTCGGTCGCTGGCCTCGTGTTCAGTCTGCGCACCGCGCTGCACAACTGTCGCGTGCTGTTCTGCCTTTATCGCGGGTGTGGGGAGAGGGGGCGGTGAGGGGGCAATCAATCCCCGTGCTTTACAAGGCGAATGGCCTTTGGCCAGCGAAGAGCCGGTATGTGCGACCGGCGACAGCGACGTGCCGGGTGCCACAGCGACGCCCGTGCCACACATCATCTTCTGTTGTTCGTGATTACACTAATTTTGTAGCTAGGCCGAGTTCGCGCGAGAGGTCGGCGGTAAGAGCATTGTAGTTGAAATGCTCTGCAACCTGCTCTTTAGGAGCGGGCAATGCGCCGGAACGCCACTGGCTGTAGAGCGTGCCAAGAGCCTGAGCCATATCGTTGACATTCCCGGGGCGGGTGATCATCCCAGCCATGGTGTCCTGCACTGTTGTAGCAAGTGTTCCCGAGGGAACAGCCGCAATAATTGGCTTACGGGCGCCGATATAGTCGTACAGCTCTTCGGGCAGCGAATAGTTATCGCGGTGCACTAGCCACGTAGCATGCGATTCTACAATATGCCTGATCTTTTCGGTGTGGGGGAGAGCACCGAAATACCGCACGGTATCTTCCAGACGCAGCTTTTTAATAAGCTTTACAGAGCGCTTTGTAAGCAGGCCTGCAAACCGCACTTCGACTCTGCCTTGTGCATCGGGCGTAGCTGTAAGAAATTTTTTAAGTGCCTTCAGGAAAAACTGAGGCGTTTGCCTGCCGGTAAAATTGACGGTCGAGGTAATTGTACATACGTCGCGTGTAGGCCGCGTATCGGCATAGGGTGCAAAATCTTGGTCGTCGTAGCCGTGGGGAATAATACGGACGTCGTTGTGCTCCAGAAAGCCGTAATTGCGCAGCAGGAGCTCTTTTGTATGGCGCGAGACCACGATGATTTTCTCTGCCAGCTTCAGCAGTTCGGTTTCTAACCGCGCATTGGCAGAGCGATGCAGCGGGGTAGGGCAGAAGCGTTCACTGCCTTCGAGCCAGGCATCACGGTAATCAATCACAAAGGGGATATCGAACTCGTGCGAAAGGCGCTGAGCTAACAGCAGCGACGAGAACGGGGGAGCCGTAGCGAGAATGATTTCTACCTTTTCTACGCGAATAATTTCCCGCGCAATGGCCAGAGCTTCTTTCATCCACTCTTTGTTGCGTTCGGGCTGGTGAAATGTTTGGCTTACCATCGACTGTAGGCGCCGTCCCGTACTGCCTGCGAGGTACATTACAGGGTCGTTCTTACCTTGTACAGTGCGAACATGCTCAATTGCCGAGCTCGTCCTGTACACCTGCACGGGGTATCCGGATAGCTCGTCTGCAAGATGTTCATCTGTAAACGCTGCGGGCGGCGACGTAGCTGCCAGTACTACCGTTCGCCACTGAAAGCCGTGCAAATGCCTTACAAATTTGAGCGGGCGCAGCACGCTTTGCATGCCATACGGTGGGAAATCGTGTGCAATAACCAATACTGCCCGTTCATTCCGGGTATGACTTTGCTCGCTATAAATCTCGCTATCCATGAGGCGCATCCGTGCTAACTCGTACAGCAACCCAAAACTACTTCATGCCTGTTCCCGAAGATTTCCGATACTGTGGGCAGAAGCCTACACAAGACCATGAGCTCATTCGCTGAACAGACGCCAGCCACATATAGACAATACGGCGTATGGCAAACATGCAATTTACCATTCTTTGCTGATATCAGGTAGTAATTCTTTTCCACGAAGGGGAAGAAACGGGCACCCAGCAGATGATTTGGTGGATGCCCAGAAGGTTTGTCAGACAATAATCAGTTCTTTAGGCGAGGAAGTAAGTACAGTGCAGCCGCTGGCAGTAACGCGTACATCGTCTTCGATACGCACACCGCATACATCTGGCACATAGATACCCGGCTCGATGGTAATAACGCAGTGTTCTGGTATCACGACCTTATCTGATCGGAAGGAAATACCCGGCTGTTCATGGACATTAATACCCAATCCGTGGCCGAGCGAGTGAGTGAAGTTCTCGCCATAGCCTGCTTTTTCGATAATATCGCGTGCAACAGCATCGAGCACTTTGGCATTAATACCAGCGTGTACAGCCTCAATTGCTGTGCTTTCAGCTTCGAGCACAATATTGTATATCTTCTTGTGTTCTGGCTTGGGTTTGCCAAGAGCAAAGGTGCGGGTCATATCGCTGTTAAAGCCATTGACAGCAAAGCCAAAATCCAGCGTGACAAGTTCGCCCTTTTTGAGCTTTTTATCGCTGGCATGGCCATGAGGCAGAGCTCCGCGCGGACCACTGGCGACAATCACCTCAAAAGCATCGTGCTCTGCGCCTAGCTTGCGACCCTGATAGGAAATCTCAGCGGCGATTTCGTTCTCGCGCATGCCGGGCTTTACGAAGTTCAAGATATAGTCGTACACCGTGGCTGTAATATCCGCAGCTTTTTTGATATAGCCTGCTTCCTCGTCTGTTTTTGGCGCTGTAATTTGTTCCAGCCATCCCTTGCACGGCAGGAGTTTGATGGGCTTGAGCGATTTTTTTATGCTGTCTGCTGTAGCAAACGACACATGATCGGCTTCAAAGCCCACGCGCACTGCATCTTTAAGCAGATTGTGCTGGGCTACATAGCCCCAAACATCGCGTTCGATAAAGGTTTTCAGGCGCGGCAGCGGCTTCAGCTCAGTTTTGATTTGCTCTGTATAGCGCCCGTCGGTAAAGAAATACACCGAGCGCGGCATAATAACCACAATCGCATTGGAGCCAGAAAAGCCGGTCAGATAGCGAATATGCGCGAGACTCGTAATAATAAACGCATCGAGTTCGTTTGCGCGGATTTTCGCACGGAGTTGCTGGAGTCTGTCCATATTTCCGTCAGTTAAATGAAAAACATCCATTGAGTTGAATTAATCGGTAGCGGTTACGACACCGCATAGTTCGGCGCTTCCTTCGTAATAATGACATTGTGCGGGTGCGATTCTCGCAAGCCTGCTGCTGTCATACGCACGAATTGTGCACGCTCTTTCATATCGCCGATTGTTCCGCAGCCGCAGTATCCCATAGCCGCCCGCAGCCCGCCCACCATTTGGTGGATTGTTTCGCTTACATTGCCCTTGAACGGCACGCGGCCTTCTATGCCTTCAGGAACGAGTTTCTTTATCTCTTCTTCTACATCTTGGAAATAGCGGTCGGCAGAGCCCTGAGGCATTGCGCCAAGCGAGCCCATTCCCCTGTACACCTTATAGGCGCGTCCTTCCAATTGCACCTTTTCGCCGGGGCTTTCCTCGTGGCCTGCCAGCATATTGCCTACCATCACTGTATCAGCTCCAGCGGCAATTGCTTTTGCAATATCGCCTGTTTGCTTGATACCGCCATCGGCAATCACCGGAATATCTTCTTTGCTCGCTGCCGAAGCGACATTCATCACGGCTGTAATCTGTGGCACGCCTACGCCTGCAATGACGCGAGTTGTGCAAATCGAGCCCGGCCCGATGCCTACTTTTACACCATCTGCTCCTGCATCGATGAGTGCGCGTGCGGCTTCTGCTGTAGCGATATTTCCTGCTACAACCTGCAAATCTGAATAGGCTGCTTTGATGCGGCGCACCATGCCGATCACACCTATGTGGTGTCCGTGAGCCGTATCGACAAATACAACATCGAGGTTAGCTGCGTACAATTCCTGTACTCTTTCCAGCGTATCGCCCGAAATACCAACGGCTGCGCCCACCCGCAGGCGACCTTGGTCGTCCTTGCTCGCACGGGGATATTTTTTCTTCTTCTGAATGTCTTTGAAGGTAATCAGCCCGTGCAGCGTCATATCATCGCCTACTACCGGCAGCTTCTCAATGCGGTTTTTTTGCAGAATCTGCTCCGCGTCTTCGAGCGTTGTGCCTACTGGGGCGGTAATGAGCGTATCTTTCGACATAAATGTCTCGATTTTTTGCCCGAGATTGGGCTCAAACCGCAGATCGCGATTCGTGACAATGCCGATAAGCCTATTGCTTTCATCGACGATAGGAATACCGGAGATACGGAATTTCCGCATCAGATCAAAGGCATCCTGCACTGTGTGGTCGCGGGTAAGCGTGATGGGCTTGCGAATCATACCGCTTTCGGAGCGCTTCACTCTGTCCACTTGCTGTGCCTGCGATTCGATTGTCATGTTCTTGTGCAGCACACCAATACCGCCTTCGCGTGCCAGAGCAATGGCCATATCGGATTCCGTAACGGTATCCATAGCGGCGCCTACGATAGGGATATGGAGCGAAATCGTGCGCGTAAGGCGTGTTGAAAGATCAGTTGCCCGGGGCAGAACCTCCGAGTAGGCTGGCACAAGCAGTACGTCGTCAAAAGTTATGCCTTCGCCGATAAATTTTTCAGAAGTCATAGTATAATGTCTATACAATGGAAGAGAAATTTGCGTATTCAATACAGTCTTCTTGCCGTTGTCGGAAGCAGATACAAAAAAGCGAAGTCACACACTGGGGGAGAGACTTCGCTTTCTTTTGTTATTTTCGTGTTATCATAGCTGGACATCTTGGGTTCGGACTGCAACCCGCAGCCTGTTGACAGCGCGTTCAAGGGCGGCTCGCGCCATCTCTTGGCCAAGCCTGTCACGTCGGCTCATTTCTTCCTCGGCGCGTTTTTTTGCTTCCAGTGCGCGTTGTACATCAATAGAGCTCGCTGCCTCGGCTGTTTCCACGATGATCGATACCTTATTGCTCAGCACCTGCACGAAACCACCGCTCGTAGCATAGATCGTCTCGTTGTCGCGCGAGTCGTTGAACTTAATCACGCCTACTTCCAGCTCCGAAATGACCGGGGCGTGATTATAAAGCACCTGAAAGGGGCCCATGGCGCCCGGAACCGATACCGATTCCACACGGCCTTCAAACTCTAGGCCTTCGGGAGTTATGATTTCCAGATCAAACGGTTTTCCTGTCAGCATCGTTGGGCCTCGCGGTTAGGATTGCAGTTTTTTGGCGTTGTCGATTGCTTCGTCGATTGTACCTATATAAGCGAACACCGATTCCGGAAGTTCGTCTACTTCGCCGTCGAGAATAGCCTTGAAGCTGGCAATCGTGTCCTCGATTTTTACATAGCGACCCTGGCGGCCTGTAAACGCTTCGGCAGTAAAGAACGGCTGCGAGAAGAAGCGCTGGATCTTGCGGGCACGTGCCACTGTGATCTTGTCTTCGTCGGAAAGCTCGTCGATACCGAGAATGTTAATAATATCCTGTAAGTCTTTGTAGGTCTGGAGAATTTTCTTCACGCGGATTGCCGTGTCGTAGTGCTCGCGGCCTACAATCATTGGGTCGAGAATACGCGATGTAGAGTCCAGCGGGTCGACAGCAGGGAACAGGCCGAGCTCGGCGATGTTCCGCGCAAGTACGGTCGTAGCATCAAGGTGGGCAAATGTGTTGGCCGGCGCCGGGTCGGTAAGGTCATCCGCAGGTACGTACACTGCCTGCACTGATGTAATCGAACCGCGCACGGTAGAAGCAATGCGCTCCTGAAGCATACCCATCTCGGTTGCAAGCGTGGGCTGATAGCCTACAGCCGAAGGCATCCGGCCCAGAAGTGCCGATACCTCGGAGCCCGCTTGTGTAAAGCGGAAAATGTTGTCCACAAACAGAAGAACGTCGCGGCCTTCTTCGTCGCGGAAGTATTCAGCGATAGCAAGACCTGTAAGAGCCACGCGTGCACGTGCTCCCGGCGGTTCGTTCATCTGGCCAAATACCAGAGCGGTTTTGTCGATAACGCCGGATTCTGTCATCTCAAGGTACAAGTCATTTCCCTCGCGGGTGCGCTCGCCTACACCAGCAAACACCGAGTAGCCACCGTGCTGCTTCGCAATGTTATTGATAAGCTCGGTAATTGTCACCGTTTTACCCACACCTGCACCACCGAACAAACCGGTCTTGCCGCCTCTTGTGTACGGTTCGATAAGGTCGATGATCTTGATGCCTGTCTCGAACATCTCGCGCTTAGTCGAGTATTCGGCAAAAGGAGGAGCGGAGCGGTGAATGGGAAACTTCTGCTTTGTCGTAATCGGGCCTTTTTCGTCGATCGGCTCGCCGATGACATTGATAAGGCGGCCAAGAACTTCAGGACCCACCGGTACCATAATAGGACTGCCGGTATCAAGCACTTTCATGCCGCGTACCAAGCCGTCGGTCGAGTCCATTGCAACAGCGCGGACACGCGATTCGCCGATGTGTTGCTGAACTTCGCAAACTAGCTCTTCCTGCTTGCCGTTTTCAATCGACGTGCGCGGAATGCGGAGTTCATTTAAAACGTTGGGCAGCTTGCCTTCGGGGAATTCGGCATCCACGACAGGACCAATGATCTGTACGATGCGTCCTTCTGTCATTGTGAAGTCCTTCTATGAAAAATGGAAAACATTGTATAAATTCCTGAATCGGTTCGATGTTGGCTCCTGTTTCGGCCTGTCCGCTGATAGAATATCTGACCTGTAGCTTCCCGGTGCAGTAGGCCGAAGGGATTCCAAAAATACGAAATACTTTTGAATCGCAAAAGATTTAGAGCGTATTTTCCCGGTAGCTGCCTGCCGAGCAATGGTGTTGCTGCCTACTTTGGGGCCACAGGCACGCACTGAGCCGGTTTTCTTCGTTGTTCTTCATACTAAAAGTTGTCCCTATGACCGATGGCAAGCACACTGCTTTTCCCACGGTGGAAGAAGCGATCCAAAGTATCAGAAATGCAGCCGATATCGTCAATTCGCGCCTTATTAACCGCGAAGAAGTGGTGGAGCAGGCTTTCTTTGCTCTGCTTACTGGCGAGCATCTGCTTCTGCAAAGCCGTACCGGGGTAGGCAAAACCCTACTAGCCGATCAAATATTTTCTACGTTCGAGGGGGCGCGGATATTTCGCGTACAGGCCAGTAAAGAGCAGCAGCCCGATACGTATTTTGGCGGTTTAGATATCGAAAAGCTAAAGACTGGCCAGATATTTCATAATACCGAAGGCTCGCTTGTGGAAAGCGAATTTGGGTTTATCGACGAGATTTTCGATGCCAACGACTTTACTTTGCGCGCTTTGCTCTCGCTGCTGAACGAGCGGGCTTTGGTGCGCGGTGTGCAGTATCAGCGCTCGGAAATCCATTCGGTGATTGCGGCTACCAACTACCTGCGCATTAGCGAAGTCACCGAAGCCGTGCTCGACCGCTTCCTTTATAAAGCAGTGATCCTGCCCGATAAAAACCCGTTTGTGCAGTATCGCATCGCTCAGCAGTACCTTGTGCACAGTGGTGCTACAATGGCTGTGCAAACCCGCATGCAGTTCTCTACGCTCCGCTTTCTCAATGATATTGTGGCCGGGCGCCACCCCTCGCACTCTATCGCTATTGCGCCCGATGTGCTCTACTTCTCCAATCTCGTGATTCGCCACTATGAATACATGCGAAATCGCTCTATCCGCGAAAACACGCGTTCCCAAAGTGGTGCCGTGCAGGATTTTTATATCTCCCCGCGCACCCAGGCGAAGTCGCTCGATTTGCTGCGCGCTATCGCGCTGATGAATGGGCGTACCACTGTGGCAATGGAAGATGTGGGTAAACTGTATATGATTTTCACTACACTTGGTATGGACGACGAACGGCAGATGTTCGCCAAATCATATACAACACTTGTCAACACGCTGTCGGTGTCCAATGGCTTCGATCAGCTCAAAGTGCTGCTCGGCTTTGCATCGCTTGTCGATGACTTGAAGCGCGATCCTGCGCTGCTGGAACGCCCTCTTTCAGAGCTCCAAACCTCTCCCATACGGCGCACAGTTATCGAATGGGTGAAAGATGTGTTCTCCGGTGGAGGCGACCAGACCGTAGAGAATAATAAAAAAGTGCTCGCCAGCTTCTTGCGCGAGTTTATTCCGGTCAGCGACGAGATCCGCGAACTAAAGCAGAATCTGGAAGCCGAAGTGCAAAAGCTGATGCGAATATAAGAGGATGTGTGGCACGGGCGTCGCTGGCCGGAGCCGCCCTGCGGGACGGCTCTGCGGGAGGTCGCTGTCACCGGTCGCATGTGCCGCTGCCCGGTTGTTCAGGAGCTACTCGCGGGATTATTGGCAGTTCCATGCACGGGAATGTATAGGCCGCCGAGTTGGGATTTGGCCTGGATAGCTCAAGCGTTGTCGATGCGTAAACGTCGATTGTGTTCATCATATTCTTTGCTGCCAGTTCTGTATCGTGAAGGTTTCAGATAAGCTCTCGTCATACCATACCCACAGAATATTCATTTTTCTTTATATAATCCGCCGTTGGCAGAAGGGGTACTATGCGTACAATCTTTTCTTTTTTTATTTGTGCTATTCTTGCCGTTTGTAGTAGTGTAGGATACGGTCGTGAAATCCCGGAAGCCGTGCCTGTACAGACTGCACTTTTTCTGAAGCCTGATAGCGATAAGCTGGATGAACTCACCAATAAAGCTACCCGGTATCTCTCCTTCGATGCTACTGCTTTTGCTGTAAATACACATGGCAAAGCTGCGATTGCCCTCGCTTCCTTTCCCGTCGGCGAAGATGCTGAAAAGACTGTTGTTGTGCACCGTGTGCGCCCAATTGTAGACGCTAATACCCGGCTTTTTGCAGGGAATACACCCGTTGCTCTGCCTGCCGTTGAAGCATGGGGTGGGTACATCGAGGGCGAGGAAGGGTCGAAGGTCTTTCTCTGTAAAACTGGTGCTCTGGTGATTGCCAGCATTCAGCACAGTAGTGGTGAGGTGTACACGCTTGCGCCGGGCGAGGGTACTGATGGCTATATACTTCGGCAGGAAGGTACCACGGAAAGAGCTCCCTTTACCTGCAAGGCTGCGGACCTGCAATACCAGCTACAGACCTCTCTCACATCGAAGCATTCCGGCCTATCGCCAAAAGTGCTGGCGTCTGCATTGCTAGAAGTAGAAATAGCCGTAGAAGCCGATACAAAATTTTTCATGGAAACGGGCGGGACAGTAGAAAAAGCAACGGCGTATATTGTCTCGCTGATGTCGCTTGCGAGTGTTATCTACGAGGACGAACTGAACGTGCGCTTTTACCTGCCTTGGATAAAGGTGTGGACGGGCAGCCCAGCCGACCCGTACAACAGCAACGGCAATGCCTACGATCTGGCGCCAAAAGCGCTGGCGTATTGGGGCGATCACTACCCGGATGTGCAGCGCGATCTGGTGCATGTACTCACATCCGGCGGCGGTGGCGGTATCGGCTATCAGTTCCCCCTCTCTAATGGCGGAGCGCAGGCTTCGCTGTGCACAGGGTCGGGGCTTGGTGCTTCGTCGCCCTTTGCAGACCACGTCTTTCCAACGCTGGACTTTACCTATGGTGTGTATATCGTAGCGCACGAGATAGGGCACAGCTTTGGCGCCGTGCATTCGCACAGTTGCTTTTGGAACCCGCCATTAGACACATGCCTTACGCGCGACGACGCTGTACACCAGATAGACGACGCTTGCTATGGCCTGCCCGTAAAACCGAAGCCTTCTTCTGGTTCTATTATGAGCTATTGTGCTAATACTAATGCCGATCTGGGCAAGGGCTATAGCCTTGCTATGACATTCCTCCCTCCTGTCGCTTCCTATATGCGACAGCAGGCAGAGCAGTCGGTGTGTGTCACCGCGCCGCCACAACCTGTGGTGATTCTCACTGCTCCACGTGGCGGTGAGCGATACAAACTCGGAGAGCCCATAGCGATTACATGGTTATCTGCTCGTGTTAATCTCTTTGATATTTCATATTCAAATGATGCTGGCAAAACATGGCGGCCCATTGCCAATGCAATGACAGGCAGCCAAGTATCGTGGGCCGGTCCGTGTGGGCGCAATCTGCTTGTGCGTATTGCCGATGCTAGCAATCCTGCTGTGGCCGACACGAGTATTCTGACGTTTTCTATTGAAGAGCAACGCGCCGACTGTCTGATAACCGAATATTTATTCCGCGATGGAAGCAAGCGCAGTAGTGTGTGTAGCTCGCCGGATGCAATTGTGGAAAATGCCCAGCCCGCCAAAGACCGACAGGGCGCAACGAACAACGCATTCCTCTTTTCGCCGATTGATAAGTCGAGAATTGTGATACCAGATATTGCATTCGATAAACCCGAACTTACGGTGTCGTTCTGGTTTCACTTTTCTGACGGCAATACCACACCATTCCAGACGATTGTTGGTACAGACTGGCAGGAACGGGCGGTGTTCCAGATATATATGAGCAACAATACACTCAACGCGGCGTTTTGGACAAAAGAGAGTGGTGTGCCGGTGGAGATATCAACCAATAAAGCTGATATAAGCACCTGGGGGTTCGGAGCTGCCAGCTACGATGGAGAATGGATAAGACTCTATTTCAATGGTGTGCCGTTCGATTCTATACGGCATGAGGGTACATTGCAGACAGGCAATGCGCCGGTGTATATCGGTGCGCGTGGTACACAAGAATACTTTACCGGAGAGATCGACGATGTGCGCCTACACTGTCGTGCACTTGCGCCAGAAGAAATCCAAGCACTGTACGAGCAGGTGACAACCGCGCCGCAGGTTGCCGAACTGATTGCCCCACACGACGAAACATCTCCTGATGCCGATAATTCTGTTTTGTTTTCCTGGCGCGCTGTGCCTACGGCTGCCTCTTACCATTTACAGGTGGCAACCGACCCGAATTTTACTAGTGAATTCGTAGTCGATATCAGCAGCATTACTGCCACTTCCGTGCCGGTGGCAGAGCTCGAAACTGGGAAAATGTACTACTGGCGTCTTGCTGCGAAAAATGCAACGGGCGTAGGTCCGTGGTCGAGCCCGTGGTCGTTTACGCTGTTGCCCGTTACTTCTGCTGGCGAGGCTACAGTACGGGCTGCTCTTTCCGCGCCGCTGCCCAATCCCGCCGCCGACATTGTCACCTTGCAGTATAGGCTTGAAGTGCCGGGGATAATTCGCCTCGGACTTTACAATAGTTTAGGCCGTGAAGTTCGCGCTATTGATCATGGCTGGAAGCAACAGGGAGTTGTTTCTGTACCATGCTCTACAGCCGACTTGCCCGCAGGCGTGTACTTCCTGAAGCTCTTTGCCGGGGATGCTATTCTTACCAGAACTCTCATCATAGCTCGGTAAAAGTATCTCTATCACTTCCGACAGTATAAAAACAGCAACGCCCGGCGTAACCGGGCGTTGCTGTTTCTCATGGGAGGGGAGCCATTATTTGGCGATAACAATATTGATTGTTGTCTGCTGGCCATTGGCTTTTACCACCACGGTGTACATGCCATTGGGCAAGGTCGTTGTTTTGAAGGGCAGAGCGTGTACGCCGTGCGCCTGTGCTGTAGCAGGCTGGAGCGCAATATGCTGGCCGAGTACATCCACGAGCTCGACGCTCACATCTGCGGATTCCGACAGCGTATAGGACACCGTAGCTTCATCAGTCACCGGGTTTGGCGTGCTTGCCAAGTGCTGCACGATGCCCGTATTGGTCGCTGCATCGTCCGAAGAAGCACCGGATTTACCATGAGGAAGTGTGCCACCTGGATTGTCTCCACTGCCGTATTGGCAATCCACAGACAGCTCTTTTGTGCAGAGCAAGTTGCCATCTTGGTCGAAGAAGTCGAAGGCCACACGTGCTGGCGCTGCATCATAGGTAAAGCAGTACGGGTTGTACGACAGTGTCTGGCCCGGATTTTGGATAACTACAGCTTGGAGCGGTACGTACCATCCGCCGCCTAACGGTCTCAGCTCGCGTGTCTGAATCCTTGTCACCGGCATACACGACGGCAGATACACCGAGAAGTTGAAGCAGCAGTGTCCGGTGTCGAATGGATCGGGGACCTGGCCGTGGCTGGTCACTGTCACCGAATCGCAGCAGTCTGGTGCTTGGGTGTACTGGCATTCGAGTGTAAGTTCTCGCCTGCAGAGCAGATTACCAGCTTCGTCGTAGAAATCAAATCGAATACGTGCCGGAGCTGCGTCGTAGGTGAAACAGTACGGCATGTAGTGGATATCAAAGTGCGGCTCGAATGGTACAGGATTGCCCGATGGATGCCAAACACCGTGGATGTCCATTTCGCTAACAGTGAACGAACCCAACCCGAGGCAGTCGGGCGTTTCTACCGTAATATTAAAACAGCACTGGCCCTCCGAATTTACCTGCGGAGATGCGTAAATTTCTATTTCGGTACAGCAGTCGACAGGGCAGTCCACTGTCACCTCTTTTACGCAGTATATTGATGCAGGTGTGCCTGTAGCCAGAAGAGCACGGAATGTCGATTGTGTGCCGCTTTGTATGCATACGTCCTTGCTGAATGCGTGGTTGACAAACGACTCATAGCCGCTGGTAATAGTCAGCCACTGCCCGTTGTCCTGAAGCTGTTGAATGAGATACTTCTGGCCAAAATTGCAGTCCTGGTTGTCTATGCCCTGAAGTGTAAAGCAGCACTGCCCAGGCGGCGATGATGCGCTGGCAATGGCTTGGAAGCTAAAGCCAGTACAACATATATGGCCGTTGCAGTCGTAATTGAGATTATCATTGCTGCAAAGCTCATTGCCGTTCATGTCTTTAATAACGATGCGGAATTGGAAAGGGCCATCTGCACGGTTGGAGCAGAATGTTTTGCTTACCCATGTATCGAGAGGGTCGGTGACAGCACCGGACTGCACAGCCGAACCGCCCGCTATTTGCTCGATAGTCCACTGCACAGGCAGGCAGTTGTCGGGTACCCTGCCGGAAATTGTTACGCAGCACTGTAAAGGGTCGGGTTGTACCGCTGGTGCAGTCAGAGTGAAATCATTGCAACACTGAGCCGACAGGCTCGACTGTGCTCCCGCCAGTGTAAACAGAAACAGAAGGGCTGCAATATTGCGCCAGAAAGACTGGCGAACAAGGGAGGAGTGGATCATGGTAAAACTCCAGAAATGAGAAAAAATGTATTGCAGTGCTAATATCTCCCTGATCACTACGCTAATAAAGGGGCGATGAGCAAGTGTAGGTCTTCGGCTGATAACTGTCCGCTGCCGGTGAGCAACTGTAGATAGTCCGTGGTGAATGAGTGTGTGGCACGGGCGTCTTTGTGCATGTGTTCCGTCGCTGTCACCGGTCGCAGTTTCCGCCTCGTGGTGTCCAAAAGCTGCCCGCTATTCTGTCGGAAATTGCTCTGTTGTGCGTCGGCTGGTGCGTGTTTTTCCAGTGGCTGTAGCGTTTTAAAAACAACAACGCCGGGCATAACCGGGCGTTGCTTTTTCTCATGGGAAGGAAGAGGACCTATAATATCATACACCAGTTTGGACAGTTAAATCCTGAAGAATGAACGGATAAGCTCTGTTGCCGAGTTCTTGTATTGCGAGAAGTCGGCAGAATTTTTCGCCGTGTCGATCTGTTGAGCGGTATATCGTTGTACCAAACCACG
>DLHF01000047.1:7373-45567 GCA_002483085.1 Ignavibacteria bacterium UBA7675 | reverse complement strand
TCCACAACTTTTGGAAATATCTCGTTTTTATAAAGGCAAAAATGATTATATAACTAACCTAACTATACCATCATTACCACTCCGAATTCACTGGAGGTTGTATGAAATTCCTTTTGGTAAGCCTTTTCTTCCTCTCTTTTACTTTGCCAATTTTTGCAAAAACTAATCCTAATTGTTTATCACCTTGGTATATTGACGGAGCACCAGGTGAGCCAAACTTTGAACGTGGAGCATCAGAGTACCGAGGCTATAGTGACACAGTTATGACCGATACCTGCCGACCGGTCAATAGATTTAACGATGTTTATGCCCGTGAGCGATTATTTATTGAATTTCATGAGAACTATGCAGACATCGTTCCGGTATGGATCCGTCAGTCAGACACCACAGTAGATTTTACTTGGGAAGATTTATCAACTGTCTATCCTACCATACGTTCGACAATGCAGGTTATAGGGCAACGATTTGGTAGTTATAAAATGCGCCGTTATGCGGAACCGCCTGAGGGTATGCCAACTGTGTCTTGGGGTGGTTATCAGATGATCTTTGAAGATTATACCAATATGGACAGTGTAAGCCGATTTGTAGCCGGAATCCACCCAACAGGTGAGGTTACCATACAGGCCGATATGGTCGTGGTAACTGCTGTGCCAGATACTAAATCAAATGTCCTAACACAGGTCAACATCTCTATTTTCCCAAACCCATCTACAGATAAGATAGTTGTAAAAACAGCTAATGACGTTTCTACAGATGTACAATATATTCATCTGTATGATCATCTGGGAAACATAGTTAAACAGTTTAATGGACAGGCTACAATGTTGCCATTTAGCTTCGATGCACATGGATTACCGTCGGGTGTTTATTGGTGTATGATATACTTTGCGACTGGTAATGTGAGTTCTTCTTCAATAGTAATAGTACGATAATCACTATCAACTCAACAACTGCTTCTTATTTCTATACACCAGTTTGGACAGTTAAGTCCTGAAGAATGAACGAATAAGGGAATCAGCCGAGTCAGTGTATCATGACGGTTCCATTTTTCTTGGTCGGATTGGGGAACGGTCTCTATCGGATGCTCTTTCTTCCTTTTTATTGCTTAAAACCCCGCTCTTTTTTCAATGAACTGTCCAAACTGGTGTATGTAATACACAAGGTAGGTATTTTGCCCGGCAGAGTCAAGAGGTACGCAAGCGGAAAATGCAATTGTTGTGCTTGCAGCCATTGATTATCCGCAGGCACATGCGGATGGGGTCGAGCAGCCACGCGGCGGACGTGCAGCGCGGTGCAGCGACAGAACACGAGGGCGAAGACCGAAGCGACAGACAGCAAGCACCCGGCAGAGCTCGCCGTCTCTACATGCGAAGAGGCGCCCTAGCGGAGCACCTCTTCACAGAAAGACTGCACGGACGGGATGCCTTATCCCTTGTCTGCAATCGCCTTCACATTATCGCCGCTCTGCCTGTCGATGAGCTTGTTGTACGGGTCAATTCCCGCCTTGCTGGGCTTGCTGTCCACAACAATTTCTATCTCGGTCTTGGGCTTTGAGAGCTGGTGCTTGGCCATATAGAGTTCTTTCTCAGCGCCTTTGCTATCAGTACCGAACACACCAATATCGATCCAATCGTGCAGCGGTATTTCGCTTTCGGCACCCAGCTCGTTGGCACGGAGCTTTTTAGACTCCACAGTAAGATGCACAGTGTACCGGCCATCGGCGCGCTTTTCGGAGCGCACAGCAGTTACTTTGTTTTCGTACAGCGTAATAGTTTCCAGCATATCGCGGATAATGTATTGCAGCGAATCGGGCGTAGCTGCTTTCAGAGCATTCACGAACTCGATAGAATTCGTGTACGGAGGTTCCTGAAATGCCGTCTGGCGGATATAGCCAGCGAGGGCGTTGTTCAGCCGCTCTTCGCCGAGATAATCGCGCAGAGCATAGAGCACCACCGAGCCTTTATTATAGTGGATATACTGCTGGTTCTCCACGAGGTACAGCGGCAGCTCTTTTTTGCGTTCGGAGCCGCGAGCACGCAAATAGGAATCCAATTCGTACTTCAGAAACTTCTGCATTTTTTCCCTGCCGTATTCTTTTTCCATCACCATCAGAGCGGAGTATTGCGCCATCGACTCCGAGAGCAGCGTAGCGCCCTGCACATTGCCGCCGATCACCTGATGCGCCCACCACTGGTGCGCCACTTCGTGCGCTGTCACGTAGAAAGGATAGTCGATTTCCTCCGGGTCGCTGTCGTCTACATCCGCAACAAAGCCGATGCTTTCGGCATACGGAATAGTATTGGGAAACGACTGTGCAAACGTGGCATAGCGCGGGAACTCGATAATACGCACTTGCTTATGCTGGTACGGGCTGAAATTTGCCGTATAGTAATCCAGCGATTTTTTGATAGCGCGTATCATCCTGTCGATGTTGTACTCGTGTCCCTTGTGGTAATAAATCTCAATCGCCACATCATTCCAGTGGTCGCGGCGCACTTCGTAGCGAGCTGATAGATAGGAAAAGAAATTGAGAATAGGCGCATCCATTGTATAGTGGAAGTACCTGCGTCCGCCCTGCATCCATTCCTTTTGCAGATAGCCCGGAGCAATAGCAATCTGGTCGGGCGAGGTACTTACGGTCGTCTCAAATTTCACCCAGTCGGCACAGTTGGAGATATAGGTATTCATTCTGGCTTTCATATCGCCAACCGGAGCCATGCGATCTTTGGGCTTCAGCCCTTGCTTTTTGCGTACATCGTCGTCCTGAAGTTCGGCATCGGCACTATAACCGATGTTCGGCAAGTAGCCACTGTTAAAGAACGTGCCATTGCTTACTACTTCTGTTCTGGCGCCGTCGTTCTGGAAGCCGTGCGAAGCATACACAATATCGAACACAAGAGAGAGAGAATCGCCCGGAGCGACGGGTGCTGCGAGCTTGTAGATATAGTAGCCCATATCTGTATCGGCGAGCGCAATGCTGTACTGGCGGTCTACCTTCAGAGAATTAATAGCCAGCCACTCCACCATATTAATATGGATGTAGTTGATAGGCATGCCCGTTTTGTTTTTAAGGATGTATCTGCCCCGCACATCAGCGCGCTGCTCGCCGGGATAAATATCCACATCTACTTTAACATCGGTAATACGCAGTTGCGGTATTCCCTCGTATTGCTTGTATTTTTTCTCGAACGCAGCCGTGCGCGCCTGGCGGTCGTCGGAGGTGCGGTAGGGATTGAGAATATTTGTATTGTAGAAAATAAATCCGCCAGTAGCGGCGAACACAGCAAACGCCAGCACCGCAGTAGCAACAACGGGCGTGGTAATGCGCTGCCGAACTAACCGGAGGCGTGTTTTCCAAAAATCTTCAGTACCGCGCACCCACAGCACATTGGAGAGCAGAGCCAGAAGCACAGCGCAGGCAGCCCAGTACAGCTTAAACCAGAAGTACGGCCCTACAAACGGGCCGAAGCCATTCATATCGGAGTACAAAAATCCGGGATCGCTGCTATAGCGATACAGATGGTGCTCATAGCCCAACTGCGACAGGAAAATAGTAGCGAGATAATACAGCACCATCAGGAAATGGCCTGTGTACTTGTGGTTGACAACAACGTGCACAAGCATCGCCAGCACGCACAACAGCCAGTAGTCGATAAGCTGCATGCCGAACAGATAGCGGATATACAAGCCGATCTCGAAGTTGAAATATCCTTGTACTATCTGGAACGCCATGCCGCAGATCATCACGACGCCAAGCAGCACAACCTGCACGAGCATCAGCGCGCCGAGTTTGCCTGCGTACAGCGTCCAGGTCTGCACAGGCAGAGCATCGATCATTTGGCTGATGCGCAGCTCGCGCTCGCGCCAGATTTGCTCACCGGCGTAGAACGTAATAATAATGAGAATGAAGAGCGCGAAGCTCCCTCCTGCGAGCTCGATCACCGAGTATGTCACCGGGTACACCGTGGTGCCATAAAGAGAACCGAGCTGGCTTGCGCTGATAAACAGAAACAGCACACCAGCGAATGCAATAGCGAGGAAGTACGGGCTTTTTACAATGCTGATAAACTCGCGCCGCAGCACCATTGCAAACTGGCGAAAACGATCTGCAACAGAAAAGCTCTGGTCTACATGGGGAAGCACAATAGTCTGCGAAGTGGCAGCATACGCTTCGGCGACATCGACCGTTTTTTTATTTCGGCGGAACGACGAAGTAAACTGTGCAAAGGTAAAGCGTGAATACGTACCGGCGAGAATCGCCAAGCCTATCGCCGTCCACAGCAGGCGATTGTACAAGAAGACATCGGCGAGCGGCACTACGCGGCTGTTGCGCTCTGCTACTGTCCAATACTGCGTTAGCACCCCCTGAGCTACATTGCCAAAGGGGTCCACCAAGCTGGCGAGCACTTTGTTGTCGATGTTGGAGATAAGATTGACCGCCACCAAATAGCCCAGCAGAAACACAATACTGGTGACATAGTTGATAAAAATATTGCGCGTAAGGGTAGCGAGCGCAAAGAAGAGCGCGCCGGTAAAAACTAAGTTGGGCAGCAAACTGGTGAGATAGGGCTGCACATAAGCCATGAGGCTGAACGGCCCAAACCGCTCATGATCGAGCCAGGGCATAAAGCTGCCGAGCATCATGCCGAGCCCGATACTCGTAAAAATAAGCCACAGCACTACAAGCGAGCCTGCAAAGCGCCCACCGAGATAGCCCGCCTTGCTGATGGGCTTGGTATAAAACAGCGAATGCGTGTTGTACTCATAGTCGCGGTACACCGCATTGCCCGCAATTGCCGATGTAATAATAATACCGAAGTAGCTCAGTATAGTAATCAAGCCGTGCAGCACTGATGGAGCATTGGCATTGGTGTTGCCACCGCCACCGCCAACACTCACAGAGCTAAAAGCACCACCAGCGGCGTTCATAGCCAAGAAACCTATGATGAAAAACAGGCCAAAGTACACATAGGTAGAAAGGCGCCGAAGATGATAGCGAAGTTCAAACAGGAAAAAAGCTGCGAACATAATTGTAGTAGTTATTGTGAGAAATCTGTTGCTGCATCGGGATAATGCCCTGCCCACCGGCTATACTGCCGGCCTCCCCTACGCTGCTGCGTGCTGCCGCAGCGAAGCAAAGTACACATCTTCGAGTGTAGAATCGGCAGCTTCGAACGAAGCGTCGGGCGGAACATCGCCAACCACATGGAGCAAAATTTTCCCTGCAAACAAGCGGGTAGAAATCACACTGTAGCGGGAGAAATACTCGTGTACATCCTGTTTCTCAATAATCTTTTTCCAGACTTTTCCCTGTATCTGCTCAATAACCTTCAGCGGTTCTCCTTCCAGCAGCACTTCTCCTTTAAAGATGATGGCCATGCGGCTACACAGATCGCTCACGTCTTCCACAATATGCGTGGAAAGTATCACAATAATATTCTCGCCTATCTCGCTGAGCAAGTTGTGAAAGCGGATGCGCTCAGCCGGGTCCAGCCCGGCAGTAGGCTCGTCAACAATAATCAGCCTCGGGTTTCCGAGCAGTGCTTGTGCAATACCAAACCGCTGTTTCATACCGCCGGAGAACCCGCCAATCTGCTTTTTGCGTACTTCGTACAAGTTCGTTTGCTGTAGCAAGCTCTTCACCGATTCCCTCCTCTGTTTGCCATCGGTAATCCCTTTGAGCACTGCAAAGTGGTCGAGCATTTCCTCCGCCGACATTTTCGGGTACACACCAAACTCCTGCGGAAGATAGCCCAGCACTTTGCGTACTTCGGTCTTCTGCTGCAATACGTCCAGCCCATCAAGAGTAATGCTACCTGTGTCGGGCTCTTGCAGTGTGGCAATAGTTCGCATGAGCGTTGACTTCCCGGCTCCGTTGGGGCCGAGCAGACCGAACATTCCCGTGGGAATAGTAAGCGAAATATCTTTCAGTGCCTGCACACCGTTCGGATAGGTTTTAGACAGATTTGTAATGACTAATTCCATAGTGCATCCCATTGTAGGAAAATGATAAAAGCTACACGTCGGCTACTGGGCGCGATACGCGAAGTATGCGTGGAGGTTTCAGTAGGCGGTGAGACGCCCGTGCCCATACAAACAGCAACCGCCGGAGGAATTCCCCCGGCGGCTTTCTACTACACCACACACTGCATTACTTTCGTACAATTGTCACCGATGATTCCTGGCCACCGGACTGCACGCGCAATACATAGGTGCCCGAAGGCAGGCTTGTAATATCCACCTGCTTGTCGAGCCTGCCAGCGCGGACAAACTCCGTAGAGGAATACACCTGAGCTCCGCGAATATCGCTTATCAGCAATACCACAGGACCATCGTTGTTGATCCTCCCGCTGATATTCAGCAAGCCATCATTCGGATTGGGATAAGCCTGAAAACTGATTGTAGCAATGGCAGGAGCGGGGCTCACATTACGGGTTTGCTCGGCAACAGTGCTCTGCTTTGCGAGAGCAGCTTCGTCGTTGGTAAACTTGGCGATAAAGGCATCCTGCGAACCAGAATTTGTCCCTCTTTGTGCCCAGTAATTATCTACATCGGGAAGGGAGAGAAAATCCGACGAGGCTGTTTCGCCACAGAGCAGAACATCGCCATGACTATCGACAGCAATACCCTCGCCTTTTTCCGATCCACGACCGAACAATGTTCCAGAAACAATATTGAGGTTTGGATCAGTGCCTAATACAAAGGCATTATCAGCCCCAGCAGCAGCGTTCAGGTAGCTGGGCAGACCAGAAAGCGCAGTAAACGTACTGGAATTTGTCCAGCCAGCCAGCAGAGCATTATTTCCCCTCCGCGCCAGCGAGCGAGCGCTTTCATGGCCAGCGGGCTCCACGTACACAGTAGCCAATACTCTTACACCTGTTGTATCAAGCCGCAGCCAGAACAAATCGAGGGAGTTAGACGACGCGCTTACACTGGCACCGGGAGAAATGGGGAAGTTGTTGGTGGCCTGGTTCAGCGTTGTACCAGCTACATAAATCTTATCCCAGCCTGCAACAATAGCGGCAGCAGCAGTATCTCGATACTGTCCGCCATACATAAGCGACCAGGGCGAGGTTCCTGCACCGTAATAGAACGTCACAAAGGCATCATTCGAAGCACCGGTAAAGGATGTTGCACCATAGGTGGGATATCCTCCCGCAGTACATCCTACCATAACAGCCTTATTATCAATAGTTGCGACCCCAAATGCGTAGTCGTCGTTGGCACCACCGGAATAAGTTCCCCACACTCTACCGCCTGATGTATTGTATTTTACACATATAGCGTCAAGTCCTGCTGAGCGCGTTGGCTGCTGCGTTCCTGCCGTACCGATGCGGTTGTTGCTGTTGGAATACCCTACAGCAACAACACGGGTAACAGAAGCATAATTCTCAATCACAATATCCATCAGAGTATCGGCTGCGCTACCGCCCACATAGGTTCCCCAGAGCTGAGTACCATTCCCATCGAATTTAGCAATAAAGCCGTCGCTTGTTCCACCACCATAGGTAAGGAACTGGCCTCCGCCCATTGCAATGCCACCTGTCGATGTCGTATAGCCAGCGATATAAATATTATCGGCGTTATCAACAGCTATACCTTCGCCGCTCTCTACGCCGCTTCCGCCATAGTACGTAATCCACAGCATATTGCCATTGCGCGAGTATTTCGCAATAAAAGCATCCTGAGTACCGCTGAGCGTTGCAGCACCAATAGTAGCCGGAAATGGCGGCGACGACGTTGTGTTGGACTTTGTATAGCCGGTAATAATAACGCTGTTCTCGCTGTCAACTGCCACGTCGTTTGCTTTGTCGCTGCTCGTACCACCTACAAACACTGGAAAGATATTGCGGTGATCGAACATAGCTATAAATCCGTCCCATCCACCTTGCGGAACATTATACGGGGGATTGGTACGCACCGGCAGATTGGCACTTCCCGGCGCAAAGGTACTGCCCACTATTACCGTGCGGTTTTTAGAGTCGAAGGCAATACCCGCACCTGAGTCCGCGCTGGAAGAGCCATAGTAGGTGTCCCAACGCACATCCAGCATAAGCGATTCGAAGTAGGCTATAAAGGCATCACAAATACCACCTGCGAAGTTTTGCTGGAACGGTGAGTTATCAAGAGGCAAAGGGCTCATTCCTTCGGTCGTGCCGGTAATCGCAATGCGATTAGAGCCATCACGAGCAATGGCAATATCGTTGCCGAGGTCGTCGAACGGCCCGCCCCAATAAGTGCCCCGAATTGCATAGCCAGGCGCATAGTCCATCCATGCAACGAGGGCATCGGCATTCGGTGTTCCGGGGTTGTTTTTTGCCGTTTGCATAGGCATGGGCATAGCCGGGCTTTTTGTGTAGCCCACGATACCCAACACAGAACCGGGCACCACCATAGCAATGTCCTGTCCCCTGTCTTCATCCATGCCGCCCACATAAGTAGACCACACCACGACAGCAGGAGCACCAAACAACGGCACGGTAATCCTGCTCACAAAGGCATCGTATGTTCCCCCACCGTACACCGGCTGGAAGGCTCCGGGGGCTCCGGGAGCTGCTACAATCGGATAATTAATCAGAGCTGGGCCAGGTCCCTGTGTATAGCCAGTAATTGCAATATCGTTCACTGCATCGGCGATAATTCCCATACCGTAATCATTTGCATCACCGCCCATGTACGTACCGAAGCTGAGCACACCTGCAAAGCCTGCAATGACAAAAGCATCGTAGTTTGTCGTCGGTCCGACCATCTGATTCAGCAAAGGCTGTACAGGCCACAGAAGATCGAATGTAGCAGATGGACTGTTGGTGTACCCCGTCATGATCGGCACCTGTCCCGGAGTAATTGCAACATCCATCCCGAAGTCATCTCCTGCTCCTCCGTACATGCTCGCCCAGTTCAAGGGCAGGCCAGCCGGGGGAAGGTGAATCATAAAAGCATCAGCACCACCCAGAGGTACAGGATGCAGAGCCGCAAGCGTAGGAAATGTACCACCATAGGTGTATCCTGTCACCACAATTTGATTGGCAGCGTCAATAGCTACACCCATTGCCCGATCCTCGGCATTGCCTCCGTAGTAGGTCGACCATAGAATATTGCCAGCAGCATTGTATTTCACAATGACAGCATCAATGAAGCCACCGGATGCAGGCTGGAGAGCACTGACAACAGGAAACACGGTGTTGTAGGTATAACCCACTGCCACAACATTATCCTGATTGTCGACGGCAACACTCGTAAAATGATCCTCGTTGGAAATAGGTGGCAATCCTCCCGGCACACTACTACCGTAAAACATCGCCCATTTTATATAGGGATCGATCACTAATTTTTTTGCAGGATCGTAGCCCTGTATAGTAAAGCTAGCAATGTTGTCTTTCACGACAAATCCACACTGCTTGTCCACCCTCTGATTGCTGCCCTCTCCTCCTTCCTGAAAAGTAAGAGGAATATCTTCCCGGATTACGCCAAGCGGAGTCGCAATTTCAAGGCGTCCGTCGCGGCTTACACCGACATTACGCGCTCCCTCATACGCCCAACGAACTTTCGACGGATCGCCGCCCGGATAGACGATGAAGTCGTATTTCAACCCGTCCTTTCCCATCGAGAACACGATATCAGTATGGTCGTAGATGTCTTTGTAGATCAACCTGTTGTAGCCAGCCGTTTGGATTCCCTGTGCATACCCAGTCTGGCGATAATAATTGATTGCCTCGGGCTTGCGGTCTTCGGCATAGATAGCAGCACTGCTGTTATTATCGATAAACTTCATATCTACACGGCAAACATTTACTTCGTGCGGTGCGGAAGTCTGGCTCTCATGGCTGGTCTTGTCATGAGCGCTGATATTTCTACGGTCGTTCAGCACATAGCTTATCCCGTCGTTCATAAAATACACAGTCATAGGCCCCATATCCGCAACAAACCGAATGTCCGGCCTTTCTCGCCCATCGCTGTCGACTATCTGCCCCTTATTTTCTATAAAAGCCGCTTTTCGATTGTTGAGAAGTTGTTGTGCTTCCGACAGGCGCGCGTTGTCTTGAGCCTGCTTTCCATCTGAGGCAAATACAGTGGCTACAGTGCTACTGGCCAGCATAATGACAAGCATGCACAGACGACAATATTGACTAATAGAGATACTCATAGATAATCTGTGAATAAGTGAGTGGAATACTGTGAATTACAATCTGCGGGATGTGCACAGTACACACGGGCTGCTACTGGCCATCTCGTCAGTGTAGATCAGAATTGCGAGTGCGTGAAGTACTTCGTCGAGCACCGGTTTTCGCTCGTGGAGAATATACAATCACCGGATTCTTATCTCACTACGGAAAAACCTACTAAAGGTGGGTAAAGCGTTGATGGCGAACATGTTACAGAGAAGCAAGCCAAGTGACAAGGTTGCTATCTACGCCTATACCGAGCTTCTTTCTTATACTGTGGCGGTGAGTTGCAATAGTGCGTTCGGAGAGCGACAACAGCCGTGCAATTTCTTTGGAAGAGAGATTTGTTTTCAGTAGAGCGCATACTCTGATTTCATTTGCGCTAAGCGCAGGGAACTGCTCCGACAGCCTTTGGATAAAGTGGCGATGTACCTCTTCAAACAGCAGCTCAAACTCTTGCCAGTCCTGCTTTAGATTCATATGATGGCGAACTTCCTGCAAAAGGGAGCGGAGCATTGCAGCTCTGTCGCCACGGCTTTTCAATATTTCACGCAGCCGTACATGGAGCTTTTTGAGCAGCTCGCTCTTCTGTGTGATAGCGGAAATCGTGGCTGTAAGAGCTCGCTCTCTGTGTGCAATTTCTGCTTCTACAGCATTCATTTTCAGGCGATACAGTTCCTTTTCCTGCTCTGCTTTTTCAATTTCGTAGCGCGACAGCACAGCGGCTATCGCGCGTTGTTGCTTATGGCCGAGTATTTCCTCTCGTATCGCGTGGTACTGTTTGTAGTAGTGCAATACCTGTGGCGCATTGCCCAGCACATGGTGTACTTTCGAGAGCGTAAGGTACACTTCGCTAAGATACAGGCGATGTCCAGTTTCCCGGAGAATGGTTTCTGCCCTACGCAGCAGCGCAAGCGATTCGACGTGCTGCTCCTGCAGGCAGTACACATTCCCGATATGATAGCAGTTATAGCCGTATAGTTTTTTACTGCCGATCTCTTCGGCCAGCTCCAGCGCCTGGCGATAGCAGTGCAAGGCATCACGCAGCCGACCGCCGCGCTCATGCAGATCGCCTATGCAGCCCATCGCTTCTGCCATTTTCGCCTTGCTGCCAATAGCAGTAAACATATCCAATGCAGCCATAATAGGAGACATCGCCGCTTCGGTCTGCCCGTGCTGCGCCTGAAGCGCGCCAAGCAGCAAAAGCGCTGCCGCTTCTTCCCCTTTATTTCCGTCCTGCATAGCGAGCGAAAGAGCGTTCTCCCCATAGACAACGGCTTTTTCCTTGTCGCCTATAGCTGCATGTGTTACCGCCAGTGTGCTATAGCTTACACCGAGACCACTACTGTGATATTCTTCCCCCCAGAGCTTTACAGCACGCACGAGGGCTTCGGCAGCTTCTCCATAGTCACCCACAGCATTCTTTACACTGCCAATGCTGTTCAGCACATGCGCTATCTGCTGCGCCTCGCCGAGCTGTTCGAGCAGTAGCAGACTCTTGTTGTAGTAATGGAGAGCTGTTGTATAATCGTTTTGCTCAGCATACACCTGCCCTATACAGCTTTGTACTCTTGCCAGCATAAGCTCATTGCATTGCTCGTTGAATATAGCATATGCTTCGCCCAGATAGCGAAGCGCATCGCTGTACAGAGCGCGAGATACGCTACATAGACCAATGCGGTACATACTATGCGCGGCCAGGAATTTGTCGTGGAGAGCATCTGCCATCCACAGAGCGCGATACCCGTATTCAGCCGCACTGCTGGGGTCGTTGCAAAGGAGCAAGTCGCACACGTTGATACACCATAGCACCTTCTGCGCTCTTTGCTCGGCTGCGATTCCCTGGGCAACCTGTTGTACGAGGAGGGATGGAGGCATCATACTCGCAGTTGTTTAGTGAGGTAAAACAATGGTACCGAGATAAGCAGCCAGATCGTCGTCGGCGTTCAACGCCAGCTTTTTCCGAATACTGCTGCGGTGATCCGACACTGTGCGCTCCGATAAGTACAACAGTTCGGCAATTTCTTTTGTGGACAGACCTGTTCGCAAAAGAGCACAGACCTTCAGCTCCGCAGGATTAAGAGCAAAAGCGACTTGCGACAAAGCAGTAATAAAATCGTGGTGCACCTGGCTACATTGCTGCTCAAACTGCTGGCGGTCGCGCTGTATGCCGATGTTGTCTTGCACCTCGCACAGCAGCGCACTTATCATACTACTGCGATTTGTGTGTGTGCTTACAATCCGCGTCACCTGGCGGGTAAACCTGTTGAGGAATTCGTTTTTCTGCACTAGCTGGAGTGCTGTTGCCGCCAGCTCGCTTGTCTTTTGGTTCATTTCCAATCGCATGTTTTCACTTCTCACCTTGTATAGCTCTTTTTCACGCTCGGCCTTCTCGATATCTAATTGCTTCTGTAGTTGCAAAACGGCATGTTGCTTTTCTTGTCCAAGCACCTCTTCTTTTATTTCGGCATACTGCTTATAATAGCTGAATGCTTGTGCCATGTCGCCCGCTTTTTCGTAGATATGCGACAGCATATGAGCTGCAGCGTACAACATCTGCCGATGTCCTATCTCGTGCGCTGAGTCCAGAGCTTTATAAGCGTATGTCAGAGCTATAGCTATTTGCCCTTTTGCAAGAGCAATAGTGCTGATATTGATGTATATATCGGCATACAGCTTCGAGCCAATTTCTTTGGCAATGGCAAGAGCTTTTCTGTAGTAGGACAGGCTGGTAGCTACACAGCGATCTTTATAGATAGCAGCCAAGCTTGCACAGATGCGAATAAGGATTTCTCTATAGCACATAGCCTCGGCTATTTTTCTGCCAGCCTCCAGATACTCGATAGCCTTATCATCTTGATCCATCACGTTATAAGCCATGCCGATACACTGAAGCGTTCCGACTTCTCCCTGATTATCATTGACCTTCTTTCGCAATTCCAAACTCTGGAATAAATACTGTAGAGCGAGTTCAGGCTCGTGCATCGAAAGATAAAGCCCACCAATGTTGTGATAGCATTTTCCAAGTCCAAGTTCTACAGCCTCCCTGCCGTCTAAATCCAATATAGCTTTATACATCTGCAAGGCTTCAGGATACTTGCCTTGATGCTGATACAGAGTGCCCAGAGCGTTGAGCGTAAGCATCATTCCCCGAACATCGCCAAGCCGATCAAAGATTTCTTTGGCATCAAGTACTAGCTGCATAGCTTCATCATGCCCACCCGTGTGATACCGAACGGAGCTCATAGCATGAAGTGCATGTGCCTTCATGTGCTTATTTCCCAATTGATCGAACAGCTCGCAAGCCCTGGTAAAATAAATGTCGGAGTTGCTGTAGTCGTTGCTGCGTACACTGCTCATCCCCATTGCATACAAACTATCAGCCATTAGTGTCGTGCTGCGGAGCGACTCAGCAAGAACCAATGCCTGCGAAGCGCACTCAAAAGCCCGATGATTATCTGCTCCCCCTGCCAGAAATTCATTACTCATCTTTATCAGCAATGAGGCTCTCTCTTCAATATCATTAGTAGCAGCAAGCTGCTGTTCAAGCTGTTCAGTTGTTGCATTCATATATCCACCTTGATAAACTATACGAATTTTCACCAGCAGCTACGACCTCTCTGCTATAGCGCGTAGAACCGCAGACTGTTTTTTGTTTCTGTACAAACTCGCCGCTGAAACAGAGTATGTACGCATTTGAATACAGCAAGGTTGTCTAGTTTGTCTGATGTTGTATTGTCAGTCCCGTATGCTGTTGCAGCACGTGCGTAGCGTGGCGCAGAAGAGCGGACAACACGCAACAGGCGTGCAGCGCGGTGCGTTCGTCTTCGCAATCGTTCCTACGACAACCAAGGCGCCTGAGCGAAGATACTGGCGCTCACAGCAGGGCCTAAACGTCGGTGTTCAAAGTGGACAAGAACCTCCTTTGCCACAAGCCAGAAATACATACACCCTCACAACAGAATAACTCCGCACCTATCGAAATAGAAGAGCCCGCCGAGAGTATATCAGCGGGCTCACATCCGAACGGGAGTCCAAATATTGTTGTGCAACAATATCAGAACAGATATATGACAGGATTTTGCGTGTTTTGTTTCTTTGTGCTCTCTCCATGCCCGGTATTAGCTCACGAGTGAGTCGCCATCCTTTCTATTTCGCATCATTGCAGCTACTCGATACATTGAAATTTTATTAGTGTTAATATTACCGCGTACCAAAGCGCACAACAATAGATTAGCAGACAGTTCTTGCATTATTACCATTTCAGCATACGAATATTTCTGATGATGAAATAGGAAGTTGTCCTATAGACATTTATCAGTAAATGTTGTAGTATTGCACTTTGCTGATATACATGGCCATCGCTCACTCCTTTGCCCCTTCAACAAAGGCTGTGTATTTACAGCATCCCCCTTTTCGCAAATGCAGCAGCGCAGCATGGAAGCCGCGAGCAGCACGGGAAACGGATCGGGGATAGACCAGCAGCAGCTCCCTCGTTTACAGACATTCTTCAATACTGCAATTTTGCGGCGGGAATTTTTTCCGGCGGCCAAACATAGTGTGTCCTGTACTATACCTATTCGGGTATCCCATGTATTCTTCTACAGACAATACGAAGAACGGCGGAGCTCCGAGAGCTGCGCATATCCAGTCTTCTTCTGATACAAAAAGCAACAGTACGCCTCATGCCCAACCCCCATCGATCTCGCTGCCCAAAGGCGGTGGCGCAATACGCGGCATTGATGAGAAATTCCGGGTAAATTCCTCCAACGGAACAGGTGCATTATCGATTCCGCTGCCACTGTCGCCCGGGCGAAACAAGGCTACTCCTGCTATCAGCATTGGCTACAACTCTGGGACGGGCAATAGCATTCTCGGCATCGGCTGGGCGCTTGACCTGCCGTCTATCCAGCGCAAAACAGATAAACAGCTTCCAACATACCGCGACAGCAACGACGTTTTTACACTGGCTGGCGCCGAAGACCTCGTGCCACTACTGCGCTGGCACAACAACGCATGGGCACCAGATACAGAGGAAGTAGGCGACTACAGTATCAAGCGATACAGGCCGCGCATCGAGGGGCAGTTCGCCCGCATCGAATGTATTTCTCATCCTGACCACGGCATGTACTGGCGTGTGACAACACGCGATAATACCACGACCTTTTTCGGTTGTACTACCGATACGCGCATTGCCGATCCCGGCAGGCCGAGTCATGTTTTTCAGTGGCTACCCACAATCAGCCTCGACGACAAGGGCAACTGCACGGTATATGAATACAAGGCGGAGAATCTCGACAATGTACCCCATGAACTTCACGAAAAGAACCGGCACAGCGGCATTGCACGCTTTGCGAATACATACCTGAAACGCGTCCGCTACGGCAACAGGACGCCGCTGTATATCGACTCCAACGACCCCCTATTTCCCCCCGCGATAGCAGGTAGTTTTCTCTTTGAACTCGTGTTTGATTTTGGCGAACACGACGCGGACATTCCGCAACCAGCAGAAACTCCCGGCCTGTCGTGGCATCACCGCATCGACGCATTTTCCTCTTATCGCAGTGGGTTCGACATCCGCACCTACAGACTTCTACAACGCGTACTGATGTTCCACTGCTTCGACGAGTTGAACAGCGGCAATCCCTGCCTTGTGCGGTCGTTGGATTTCACCTACGAAACATCGTCGGCACAGTCGCCGCAGCAATCTGAAATAACGTACCTCGCAGCAGCAACACAGTGCGGCTATATTCTAAAGCCCGACAACACGTACTCCCAAAAGACACTACCGGCAGTAGAATTCAGCTACGAAGCGTTGGACTGGAGCAATGAGGTCCGCACTGTCGCCCCGGATTCAGTAGCTAATCTGCCGCAGGGCACAAGCGGTAGCTACCGAATAATGGATTTCTACGGCGAAGGAATACCGGGCGTATTTACAGAACAGGGCAATGGATGGTGGTACAAAGCTAATCTCGGCGATGTGGACGAAAACCACAACGTGCAATTCGACACAATGCGCCAAGTCGTGCCCAAACCTTCATTCACAGGTATGGCGACGGGTGTGCTACAGCTACAGGATCTTGAGGCGAACGGCGAAAAACAAATTGTTGTGAATAACAATGCTATCAGAGGATTTTTTGCGCTCACCGACGACAATCAATGGCTGCCATTCCGGCATTTTGAAGCTATCGCCAATATCGACATGCTCGATCCCAATGTTCGTATGATTGATCTGGATGGCGACGGGCGAGCTGATATTCTTCTTACTGAGCACGAAGTGTTCACGTGGTATGCGTCGCGCGGAAAAACTGGCTTTGATAGATCCAAGCGCGTGCAGAAACCATTTGATGAAGAGCTTGGCCCTGCCATTGTATTTGCAGACGCCCAGCAGACCATCTTTCTCGCCGATATGTCGGGTGATGGCCTTACAGATATTGTCCGCATTCGCAATGGAGAAATATGCTACTGGCCTAACCTCGGCTATGGACATTTTGGCGCTAAAGTGCCGATGAGCAATGCTCCGGTATTCGACTATCCAGAGCACTTCAACCCGGCCTATATCCAGCTCGCCGATATAAGCGGAACAGGTACAACAGACATCCTCTATCTCGGCCATAACACATGCCGCGCATGGCTGAACTTGAGTGGCAATCGCTGGAGCGCACAGCACAACATCGCGCCATTTTTCTCTACAGAACAGCCCAACAGTATTGCAGTCGTCGATCTATTGGGCAATGGAACGTCGTGTATTATCTGGTCTTCGCCACTCCCTGCTCATGCCCATGCTCCGATGCGCTATATCGACTTGATGAACGGCAAAAAGCCGCACCTGATGAAGAAATACGTCAACAATCTCGGCAGCGAAACAACATTGCACTACAAAAGCTCGACGTGGTTTTACCTGAAGGACAAGGCTGATAATACACCGTGGATTACCAAGCTGCCCTTTCCTGTACACTGTGTGCACTCGGTGGAAATGCACGACCGCATTACAGGTGCGCGTTTTGTGTCGGAATACAGTTTTCACCACGGCTACTACGACCACGCCGAACGCGAGTTCAGAGGGTTTGGCAGAGTAGACCAGATCGACACCAAACACTACGAACACTGGGCTAAAGGTGATGCAATTCATATTGTCGACAGATCGCTGCACCAAAGTCCGGTGCTTACTCGCACATGGTTTCACACTGGTGCGTTTATCGACAGGCATACCATCTTTACGCAGTTCAGCCATGAATACTGGCACGAAGAAATGAACCGGCGCGGCTTCCCCGTTGTAGCAAGCGAGCACCTTCCGGACGACGCACGACTTATCGCCGCCCCCGGCCTGCCTGCTGGCAGCATCGACAATATATCAATCGAAGAATGGCGCGAGGCTCTACGCGCATGCAAGGGTACGGCGCTACGCACAGAAATATTTGCGCTCGACGCTCCGCTCTCGAACCCCAAGCCCGCAGAACTACGCATGCAACTTCTCCCCTACAGCGTAGCCACTCATACTTGTGTAGTAGAATTGCTACAGCCGCGCATCTCGAACAAACACGCTGCATTTGTGGTAAAGGAAAGCGAGGCTATCACGTATCACTACGAAAGAAACCCAGCCGATCCGCGTATTGCACATACGCTCAACATTGCCATAGACGAACTCGGCAATGTCTTGGAATCTGCATCGGTTGTGTATGGCCGTGCCATTGACGACGCTTCGCTGCCCGACGATATTCGCACTATCCAGAAAACACCACTTATCACCTATACCCGCAACCAGCTTACGAATGATGTTATCTCCCTTTCCGCCTACAGGCTGCGCCTACCTGCCGAGACAGAAACATTTGAACTCCGGGGAGTACACAAGGCACAACCACTGTATCGCATAAGCGATTTTGAAAATATCCTGACAACTTCGGCACTCAAACCGTATGAAGATATCGACGCAGTCCCACCGCCCGGCACAGCATATCGAAGGCTTATCGAACACGTGCGAACGCTGTATTACAACACGGCTCTGACCGCCCCGCTTTTGCCCCATACATTGGTATGGCACGCGCTTCCATTTGAAACATATAAACTGGCTTATACTCCCGAATTGCTTCGCCATATTTTCAGCGCCAAAGCCGATGATGCCACACTTGAAGCACTGATGACCGAAGGAAAATTTACGCACAGCAGTGATGCAAACTGGTGGATGCGCTCTGGCACAACACAGTATCTTCGCGTGGGCGAAGCAACTGCCGACGCTCGCAATCGTTTTTTTGCCCCTGTCTCCTACACCGATCCATATGGAGCTGCGACGACGGTACAATATTTTGCCTCGTATTTTTTGCTTGTAGAAGAAACAGAAGATGCAAAAGCAAACCGGATACGCGTAGCAGCCTTCAACCTGCGCACGCTTTCCCCACAGCGCACGGTCGACGCCAACGACAATATATCGGAAGTACTCACCGACGAACTTGGATTAGTAAAAGCCGTAGCGGTCCTCGGCAAAGGAACTGATGCCGACGAGCTCACAGGTCTGGTGGAATATTCCACACCAGCAGAGCAAACAGCGACTATCGACTTTTTCGCGGCTACGACTTCTGCTGATCTCGCCGACCTCGGTAAGAACCTATTGCGCCGGGCGTCCATGCGCTTTGTGTACGACGTCCACTGCTACAAGAATTCAGGCGGTATACAGCCCGCTGTTGCCGTCGCAATAGTGCGCGAACAACACTACCAGCAGAACAATAACTCCCGGGTGCAGATCAGCTTTGAATACTCGAATGGCCTCGGTGGTGTTGCTATGAAAAAAATGCAAGCGGAACCTGGCAAAGCCAAAAAGCTCGTTGTCAATCCCGATAATACATATACTATTCAGAACCTCGACACCTCTGCGCTTATACCAAAACAACTGCGCTGGCTCGGCACCGGCAGAGCTGTGCTCAACAACAAGGGCAACGCAGTAAAACAATACGAACCGTATTTTTCTGCAACGCATCGCTACGAAAGCGCAAAAGAATTAGTAGAGAGCGGTGTAACACCTCTGTTCTACTACGACCCCATCGACCGATTAGAACAAACAGTATTTCCCGACGGAACGCTGGGCAAAACGGTGTTCAGTGCATGGAAGGAAATAGTGTACGATCAAAATGATACAGTAGCTGATACAGACTGGTACAACAATCGTATTCACCATCTCATCGACACAGAGCTCACAGCCGAAGGCAAAGACCCAATCAAAGAACAAGAAGCGGCTGAAGCAGCTCTACTCCATGCGGACACGCCCTCTACCAGACACTTTGACACACTCGGCAGAACCATCCTGCTTGTAGAACACAATGGTAAAGATGCTTTCGACAAAGACGTTCTGCTTTTAAGCCGCACGGCCATAGACATTGAAGGGAATGTGCGATTGGTGCAAGACGCCAGAAAAAATCCGGTAATAAAATACCAATACGACCTCCTAGGCAACAAGGTCTATCAGAGCAGCATGGACGCAGGAGAGCGCTGGCTGCTTCAAAATATCATGGGTAATCCGCTGCGAACATGGGATAGCCGCGACCACGAATACGTATTTGAATACGATATTCTCCACCGCCCTATCGCTAAACGGGTACGCAAAGGTGATGGCTCCGCACCACTCGATAATATCGTAGAAAAAATGATATACGGGGAAGGTCTGCCGGATGACAAGACGCTCAATCTGCGCACGAAGCTCGCTGTGGTGTACGACACCGCCGGTAAAGTTGTCTCTACTCAATACGATTTCAAAGGAAACCTACAGCATTCTACGCGGCGCTTTGCCACCGACTACAAGGGCACGGTGGACTGGAGCGACCCCGATCCCGATGCAAAACTAGAAGCAGAAACTTTCGGCATAGAAACAGTATTCGATGCACTGAATCGCATTACCCAACAAAAGACTTCCGACAGCAGTATTCTCAAACCCGAATACAACGAGGCAAATCTGCTGGAACGAGTGAACGTGACGCAACATGGCACAACAGAGCTCTTTGTAAAAAACATAGACTATAATGAGAAAGGACAACGCACAGCCATTGTGTATGGCAGCGACGTCGTTACACAATATTTCTACGATAAGAAAACATTCCGCCTCATCGCTTTAGAAAGTGTTGACAAAGCCGGAACGCCATTGCAGAACCTGCGCTACACCTACGATCCCGTGGGCAATATTACTCATCAGGAAGACAACAGCGTTCCCACTGTATTTTTTAATAATCAGAAAGTAACTGGCCTCTCTACGTACACTTACGACGCGCTGTATCGGCTCATAGAGGCAACCGGACGCGAGCACACAGCTCAGCTTACCTTTGCAACAAAGGACAACTACAACGACCTGCCTTTCCTGAAGCAGTACAGCGCCAACGACCTAATGGCATGGCGCAACTACCGCGAACAATATCGATACGACCACGCAGGCAATATCGAGCAGATGCGCCACACGGCGCTCAACGGAAGTTGGACACGCGACTACACATACGCGGCTGCCAACAACCGGCTGCTCTCCACAGAAGTTGGAGCAGATACCTACACATACGAGCACCACCCACAACACGGCTTCATTACCAAGCTACCCAATCTACATGTAATGGAGTGGAACTTCCGCGACGAGCTCCAAGCGGTGGCCAAACAAAGCGTAGATAGCGGCACACCCGAAACAACATACTATGTGTACGACGGCAATGGCGAGCGCGTAAGAAAGATCACCGAACGAGCAGCGGAAGAAGATACAACCCCGTCGAAAAAACGAGAGCGCCTGTACGTTGGGGCTGTGGAATATTACAGAGAATACGACGCGAGCGATGCGCGGATATTCGAGCGGCAAACGCTGCATGTAATGGACGACGAACGCCGCATAGCTATGATCGAAACGCGAACCGAAGGTGACGACGGTTCCCCCGAGCGGCTTGTACGCTACCAGTTCTCTAATCTTCTCGGCTCGGCCTGTGTAGAAACCGATGCCACAGGACGAGTCATCAGCTACGAAGAATTTCATCCCTATGGTACGACTTCTTACCAAGCAGTAGACAAAGATATTAAAGCTGCTTACAAGCGCTATCGTTTTACTGGCATGGAGCGCGACAGAGAAAGCGGATTGGAGTATCACTCTGCGCGGTACTATATCCCGTGGCTGGGGAGATGGCTCTCGGTAGACCCATTCAACCTACAGGCTGTGATTCACACTACCAGTAATAGAATGAACGGATATATATACGCAAAGTCGAATCCTGCCCTGTACCACGATCCCGACGGACTTGATGATAAGAAGCCTAAACAGGCGCCTGCAAAAGCTGTTCCTGCGCCTAAGGGTCTTACGTTTTCTCCATCGTCGAAGCTGAAGGCAAAAGACATCAACGATATGATACAGCGAAACAGCCACATTCCGGACTACATGAAAAAGGCGTTTTCTGTAAAGGGCAATACGCTGATGATGAAAGATATTGAGAAGGCTCCTGTTCCTGTTCCCGACTGGGTAGGTAGTATGCTCACTGCGGTACAAAACGGCAACTGGCATGTCACCACAGCATCAGCAGTGAAAGACACTCACACAAGAGGAAGTTTTGTGCTGAAAGGCGATTATGAAACAGTAGGCAATATAAAAGATGTACCGGGCTATCGCATTAAAGAGCCACCAATGCTCGGCAGTCCCGGAAAAGAACGATGGATGGAGAAGTTCGAGATACCTCCCGAAAAAATGGCCATTCGCGGCGAGACAATTCCCGTTGAAGGCTTTCAAGGCCATTCGGGAAAAGTGACTACTGGCCCGTTTGTACGCGGAGACCTCACAGGCTCGCCCCGTGGAGATCGAGGATTGCTTATTGTAGCAAACCGAAAGGAAGATAAGACTCAGAAAGACAGTAAAGAAGAAGCTCTGAGCGAAGACACGATTCTGGAAACGCTGTTCCACGAGTTGGCTGCACACGCAGGTCCTATTGACGAGGGCATAGACGATGGGCACGGAACTCCCAATGTCGACCGCATGGCTCTGGATATATCAGTGTTTTTTGGAATGCCATCAGTACAAGACCCCGCAGAGAAAAAAGAAGAAAAAGCGACGGAAGTTCCTGCGCCGCGCGGACTCATCAGTCCCATAGGTGGGAATATGTGCTCGTTTTTCTTTCTGAATGCTATAAGTCCCCCTAAGGGCATAAAATGCCCATGAGCAATAGATGCAACAACACAGACCGTAGAATTCTCGATATAAAATTACAGAAAGGAATCTTATGAAAACCTCAAAACCCGCAACACAACAGGCTACGCTCGCCGTGAGCGACAAAGTGTTTCAAGAAGTGTATGATTCTCCTGCTTCGCTGCCCGGTAAATACAAGTGGGTAACTAAAGATGAAGATGTGCGGCGCATTGAAAAGCTGCTCGGTATGCCTGCGGGCACAATCGGCGCTCCGCTGTGGGTAAGCGGCGACGCAAAGACATGCAGCTCATGCTCTCGCGAAATCAACTGGCTCGATATTGTGTCGTCAGCTCTCGGCGAAGTTCACAGCCGGGAAATGATTGCACGTGTGATTCTCGGCCAGCAAAAATTTGTCAATGTGGAAGCACCTCGGGCTATTGCGGGTTTACAGTGTTTTAAGTGTAAGAATAAAATAGCAAGCCTGCGAAGTTTTAAGTGCCACAACTGGGCCTATGCAAAACCAGCATTAGTAAAGGTGTTGCAGGAAATGGAAGCAAAAAAATAGAACCAGAATCGGGTTTTGACAAGAAGGCATTTGGGATACGGGCATCGTGGCGGCGCCCTGCATACCGCTGTCGTAAGTCGGCTCACCCGCGCACATGTGTTACCGTAGAAAGGGGTGCGAAGACGAGCTCACGACAACTAATCTGCGGTGAAGGTCGGCCAGCCTCGCGGCGGGTTGTGCAGCGCGGTGCAAAGATCGAAGGCGCGGGCAGAGACCGAAGCGCCTATCGGACCGAGCTTGCAACAACAACAATATGAATATCTTCAACTTTAATTATTACTAATCATGATAACCAACAGTAGTACACTGATTGTACGCGGCACGGTGAGCGACGCCCGGCAACATCCCCTTCCCAACCTGATAGTACGCGCTTTCGACCGCGACCTGCGAAGCGAACAACTGCTCGGCGAGATCACAACAGATGCGCGTGGCAGTTATGAAATTCCGTACACTCCCGGACATTTCAAACGCGCAGAAAAGCAAAGCGCCGATATTGCCGTAAAAGTATTTGCGCGCGATGGTTCGCTCCTTTACGAACCCGACATGGAGCACATCGTATTCAACGCTCCTGCCGATGCGCGTATAGACATCACGGTACAGTACGCACCACAGCCTACCGAGAATGAATTCGACACCATCGTGCGCGTTATCAGTCCGCTCTTGGAAAGTGTAGCTATTGCCAGATTGCAGGAAAACAAAAAGCACGTAGATGTTACATTTCTACACAGGGAAACGGGAATAGAGCGCGCGAAGATAGAGCACCTTGTGGTTGCCCATCGCTTGGCGGATGAATCAAAAATTAACCCTGCATTTTTTTACGCCCTTCTGCACAAGAATACACTACTTACATTCAGTCTGGCGCAAGCTCTATACGCCCGCCTGCAAATCGACCTCTCATCAGAGATTCAACCGCTGCTATACGACGCAGCTCTCACCGATGAAAAAATTATCGAACGCGACGTGAAGCGCGCTGTAGCAGAAATGATCGTGCCCGAACAAGTAGTAAAAGAGCTGCGCTCCATCATAGCACAGCTCAAAAAACTGCGTGGCAGAGCTGAAGAATACCGCGAACAGGAACAGCCACAAAAAATGCTCTCGCTCATTGGCAATATTATTATCTCTGATAAAATCGGCGAACTCGAAAAGCTGTGGAGCACTTCCAAACACGACTACGGAGCTTTTCTTGCGGCACTATCGGACCCCACCTTTTTTGCCACGCCTGCCGATGGCCAGAAAGCCCGCACAGAGCTCGCGCTCGCCGAGGTTCTGGGCTTCAACCGCAAACTGATCGACGAGGTAAAAGAGGTACAGGAGATACGGTCGCCCGGCGATATACGAAAGCTGGCGATGATGAACAGCGCCGACTGGAAAAAAGCACTCACGGCAGCAGCAGAAAACAACTCGGATGGAAAAAAGCCTGATAAAAAAGTAATAAGCTACCATGCGGCACTGTTGGTACGCACCATGGAAAAGCAATTTCCTACAGCAGCATTTACAGCACAGCTACAGCGCGAAAAGAACAGCAAGCTACAGCGTCAAACGGAAATTGCCGAGCTCATGGTAAAGCACGAGGATTTCGACCTTGAGCATACGACTGTGGATTTGTTCTTCAAAGAGAAGCAGATACACGAAGAGCCCAACGACGCAGTGCGAAACGAATTAAAATCGCTTCAACGTGTGTTCCGATTAGTACCGCAATACAGCAAAACAACGGCATTGCTGGAACACAACATTCACTCCGCACACAGCATCGTAGCTGCGGGTGAATCGCGGTTTACCAAAGAGATAGCCCCGAAGGCTGGTCTTACGGCTCGGGAAGCCAAAGCAGTGTACCGACGCGCGGAGACAGTACACACGGCATCACTGCTCATTGTAGGCGAGCTTCAGGACACGGTAAGCGCAATGAACATCGAAGCGCTGAACATGCCTGCTTTGTCAAAAAAATTAGAAGCTATTAGCAAGGATTTCCCAAACCTGAAATCGCTATTCAAAGGTGTGGACCTGTGCGCCTGCGAGCATTGCCGGTCGGTGTACAGCCCGGCGGCTTATTTAGTAGAACTGCTGCAATTCCTGGACAAGCGCAGTGTAGTTGATACAACAACAACTCCAACTACAACCGGGCATTTAGCGAAAGACGAACTATTTAAACGACGACCCGATCTGGGAAATATAGACTTGAGTTGCGACAATGCAATGACGCCACTTCCCTATATCGACCTTGTATGCGAGCTATTAGAAGAAGCGGTGGCACCAGATGAGGGTATAGCATTTCAAGGCGGTATTGCAGTGGGCAATATCCCAGCAACTCTGCTCTTGGCGCTAACAACGGCAGGAATTCCAGTTACAAACAACGCTCGTATCTATGAGCAGGATGTCAACGGGAACTTCATCCTACGCGACGACAAGGCAGTATGTGCGATCATTCCCATTGATATTATCAATCAGCAATGGCGTGTAAAGCGACTACACCAGACACATGGCACGGCGGAAGAACTATCGGCAGCACCAGAATACGTAAGCGAACCGGCCTACAAAGAATTGCGCGATAACTTCTACGCTTTCCGGCTGCCTTTCGACCTGTACCACACAGAAGCACGAGCTTATTTTGAGCGTTTCGGCGTATCGCGCGCACAACTGATGTGCGATTTTCGGAAGGGTTTGCCTCTGGACCCATCCAGCGAAGCAATTGCCGCCGAGATTCTGGGGCTCACAGACAGCGAGCGCAAAATCATTGTATCAGCCGACGACACAAACCAGCAATTATACTGGAACACGCCTTCTCCCGACGCTGTCTCCACCATGAGGAATGTAGACCATTTCCTTACAAAAACTGGTCTGCAATACAAGGAATTAGAAATCATACTACGCCTGTCCTTTATCGACCCCGAGAAAAAGCTCTTCATCAAACACCTCCAGCCCAACTGCGATACCGCGCAAAAAATCATCGAAGGATTGGATGAAAAAGCACTCGACAGGCTCCATCGTTTTTTGCGTCTTTGGAAAAAACTCGGCTGGCGTCCCGACGTAGTGAACGAAGTAATCATGCAAAAAAGATTAGGCAACAAGACGCTCAACGGCGCGTGTTTAGAGGCTATTGCCAATCTGATCACGCTCCAGGAACAGCTTGGAGCAAAGGTAGAAGAACTGATAGGATGGTATGGTACAATCCCCCACGATGAAGCTATTATATCTAGCAAAAAGCCTCTGTACCAGACCGTCTTCCTGAACAAAGCAGTCAACGGCTTTATAGACGAGAACCTTCTGCCAGAACGCGTCGACGGCTCGAAAGACTTCGCCGATGTCACATCTACGCTTGCTCTGGTTGTACAGCTTTCCGATCAAGATTTCACATCGCTTACAGGAAGCTTTGCATCGACAGCGCTCTCATTTGAAAATCTCAGCCTGTTGTACGCATCTGCCCGCCTTGCGAAAAAGCTGAGGCTGCGCATCGCCGATTACCTTGTCTTCCGCACGATGACAGGTACTGATATTTTCAGCAGTCCGGCGGCAACACTGCAATTTACAGATCGGGTGATGGCAGCACGCACTTCTCCTCTGACCATAGCGGATGTACAATTTATTCTGCGCCACGAGGCGACCAACCTAGCAGAGCGCGAAATCAGCCTCGACAGTATTACAGCGTTCCTCAAGGGTATTCAGCAGTCATACCAGAACACATTTAGCGCCACAAAATCGCCTTTCGACCCATTGATGAAAGCAGATGAGCTCAAAGAGGAACTGAAAAAAAGATTGTCGACGCTGCCGGGTATTGTGGAAGAACAGGTGAACAATCTTATGAGGATGGTGGACAGACAATGGACAACACCACCGAATCCTCTGGCGGGAACATATATCGACACAACACTTGGCGTATTTTTCGACACAACCGACATCAAGAACAAGCAAAACGACTTGGCGACGACCATTCCTCCAAATCCTGAATACGACTTCGAGAGCGAACGCAAAGCGCTCATGCAATCGATGTTCTCGGCGCTGGCGGCGTATTTTTACACACAGGAAAAACGCAGCATTCTCGTGCGGGCAGTAGCTGCAATGTTCAAAGCAGAAGAAGAAATTGTTGTAGCAGTGCTCGACTTCGCAAAGCTGCGCCAGCCGGGGATGGGAACACCGAACATTTCGGAACTCCTTTCTGCCAATACGCTTATCGACACAACCGGCACACCACCATTGCCACCGGACATCAACGACATGCTATTTCCCAATCAGTTCCGCGCTGTGCGACTTCTGCATAAATTATTCCCACTTCTCAGCGGACTAAAACTACCTGTGGCAGACGTGCGCTGGTATCTTGAGCACAATCCGGCGCTCGGCTGGATAATGTTCGACGCCATACCTTACGAAGCCACACACACGGCAATTCAGTACAGCGAATGGGAAACATTTCTCGATATCTGTTCGCTTGCTCAGCGGTTTACGCCCGTACCCAATCCCGCTGATGCCGAACACCCCGCCACATTCTTTTCGACAGTGGAACTCCTACTGCCTGGAGCTCCTACGACCCGTGATATATGGATAGATGCACTCGCTCTTCTTACGGGCTACGACCGAGGCAAACTCGACGAAATCGACCTCTACTTTGGCTTCACTGTTCCGAGCAGTTATCGCATAATCGCAACTTGGGTACATGTCCTTGCATGTGCCGAACACTTGCGCGCAATGGGCGCGGGAGTAGAGCTCGCAGCGCGATGCCTCAAGCCTGTGCTGGAAGAAGCCGATACGCGGGAACTGCGCGCTGCGCTGAAAGCCAGATATGATGAAGCAATATGGATCGACACACTGAAAGAAATCATGGACAGCATCCGCCCCCAAAAAAGAGATGCATTAGTGGCTTATTTGCTGGCAAAGAATCCCGACCTCAACGACGAGAACGATCTATTCGACTACTTCCTCGTCGATGTGGAAATGGAAGCGTGTATGCCGTCTTCGCGCATTGTGCAAGCGCACGGCACTATCCAGTTGTTTGTGCAGCGCTGCCTGATGGGTCTCGAACGCAAAGCCGCTGCCGATAGAGAGCGCGACAAAAGCTGGGAGCAATGGAAATGGATGCGAAACTACCGCGTGTGGGAAGCAAATCGGAAGGTATTTCTGTACCCGGAGAACTGGATAGAACCCGAACTCCTTGATGATAAGTCTCCGCTCTTCCGCGAACTTGAGAATGACCTTTTGCAAAATGAAGTGAACGATGCTACCACCGAAGAAGCGCTTATTCGCTACATAGAAAAACTCGACGAAATCGCATTCCTCGAAGTTGTGGCAACATACTACCAGACCGATATCTATACAATGCACGTGTTTGCCCGCACCAAAGGCGGCGACCCGCCCATATACTACTACAGAAGATTTGAGCAGGAGCGCTACTGGACGCCTTGGGAAAAAGTTGATCTCGATATCACAAGCGACCATCTGCTGGCGTTTGTGCACAACAACAGACTGTATCTGGCCTGGCCGTTGTTCTCAGAAGAGCCAAATCCCAATCAGAAAGCAAAGGTTCCGCCTCTCGGCAACAGCGAGACAGAACGCGACATGCAGAAAGCAGCGCGCAAACTCAAAATACAGCTCGCCATCAGCGAGTTCTCACAGAAGAAATGGAAACCAAAGAAAGTATCAAAAGAGGGTATTACAACGCCATCGGCATACACAACCGATGATCTTCCCCGCGACAAATTTAAATTTTTCTACAACCAGTTTGCCGAACAGATCGTGGTGTTCAACACCGTTACCGAAAAGCACATCGTGTACCTCAATGAATTCGATACAAAAGAAGAATTGGTCGATGTAGAAGTGCTGGCAGGAGCTTTCGATCTCACGGGCTGCAAAGGCTACCCAGAACTCGCTTCGGCCAAACCATTCACACTGGATTTCCTACCTAAATTTAAGGACACCAATCTTCTCGTGCAGCGATATAGAGAGCTCGGACAAGACAGCACAGACGACCTTTCCAAGCAGCATTTTATGAGCCTTTTTACCTTTGTGGAATTGCTCAAACAGACACCTGGCACGTTCCGCCTTACCTATCCGCATCAGTTTACGCTTATCGACTACACGGTGCTGCTGTTCCAGTCGTTGTTGTTTAATGCTCTGGGTTCCGGCGAAGCTAAGCGCTCTCTGAAAATTCCGATGGGGACACTGCTCCCTTATTTCTTTGAGGACAGCGCCCACGCTTATGTCATCATTCCCGGTTTCTACGGCACTGATAAGGACCCTGCAACCGGCAATCCTGTGCATCTGCGCCGGACGTTTACAGATGCCTTGCACTTGGTGGAAGACAGTATCGCTCTCGCCAATAAATATATCAAGCGGCTCATAGAACTCAACTACGATGTTATCGCATGCCTACAGGAGCTATTCGCCGATCCGGAGCTGCACCGCATTATCAAGGAATGTCTGTTCTACGCCAAATTGCAATACGGCGAGCAATTCAAAAACATGTACCATCCTCTGCTGTGCATGCTGCGCACAACGCTCTACAAAGACGGCATTTCGGCTTTGATGAAACGCGAAACACAGCTTACGGAAACGCCTTTCAACTTCGGTGTGCACTATGTGCCAAACGCAGCAACCGTCCCTAATCCATATCCGAAGGAAGACTTGGATTTCAGCAGCGATGGAAGTTATAGCAGCTATAACTGGGAGCTTTTCTACCATGCACCGCTGCTTCTGGCCACGCGCCTGAGCAAGAACCAGAGATTCGAAGAAGCGCTCACGTGGTTCCATTACATGTTCAATCCCACAGGCGCACTCTCCGGCGATACACCGCAGAAATACTGGGTAACGAAGCCGTTTTATCTTACCCACAGCAGCGACTATATCGCCCAGCGCATCGACACGCTCCTGTACAATATTGCCGACCCAAACACACCGGAGAGAAAGGAGTTGGAATTTGCTATCGACCAGTGGCGCACAAAACCGTTCAGGCCACATGTAGTAGCGCGATTCCGACCAGTAGCATACCAGAAAACTCTGCTGATGAAGTACATCGATAATCTTTGTGAATGGGGCGACAACCTGTTCAGCCAAGACACAATGGAATCGGTGACACAGGCTACACAGCTCTATATCCTCGCCGATAAATTGCTCGGGCCAAAGCCGCGCATTATACCGCCTGCTGTAAAAACGCCGTATCGCACCTACAACCAGCTCGAACCCGAGCTCGACGCATTTGGCAACGCACTTGTCGAAGTAGAAAACATCCTACCGGAAATGAACATTCTTCCCGGCGATCAGATTCCTCTTCCGCCGCCTGTTACTCTATCGGGCCTGTATTTCTGCATTCCACAAAATGATAAAATGCTGGAGTACTGGGACCGCATAGCCGATAGGTTGTTCAAAATACGCCATTGCCAAAACATCGACGGAGTGGAGCGCACGCTTGCGCTGTTCGCACCGCCCATCGACCCCGGAATGCTCGTGCGCGCGGCTGCATCAGGGCTCGATATATCCTCGGTGATCGCCGGGCTAAATGCTCCGCTGCCCTATTACAGGTTCAGCACACTGTCGCAAAAGGCAACAGAGCTGATCTCGGAAATCCGCTCGTTAGGAAGTGCACTGCTGCAAACATTGGAAAAGAAGGACAGCGAGGCTCTCTCTCTTTTACGCAACGAACTCGAAATGAAAGTGCTGAAAGCTGTACGCAATCTCAAAAAGTTGCAAATCGAAGAAGCTGGCGAGCAGATCGAAATTCTGAAGAGAACAAAGGCCGTTACCGAAGAACGCAATAAATACTACAAAAACATTAAGCGTGTTATTCCCAACGAACAGCTCAATCTCGACAAACTCGCGGAGGCGCACGACTTCCAGAACGATGCTCAGATTGCACAGGCTGTTGGGGCAATTCTCGGCCTGATTCCCGATTTCTCGCTCGGCGGGCACGGCGCCGGAGGTTCTCCTGTAGTACATGCTACATTCGGCGGTACATTCCTCTCACACGCCGCCAATGCTGCGGCATCGGTGCTTAATATTTTTGCTGGTATGGCTTCCTACGAGGCTAATCGGGCGTCGATTCTGGGCGGCTACGACAGGCGCTTCGACGACTGGAAGCTCCAAGAGCGACTATCGAAAAAAGAATTGGTGCAAATCGACAAGCAGATTGTTGCAGCAGGCATACGCAAAACTATTGCCGAAACCGATCTGAAAAACCACGATCTGCAAATAGATAACGCGCAGAAAAGCGATGATTTTATGCGTAGTAAATTCACAAACAAAGAGCTGTACGAGTGGATGATAAGCCAAATTAGTGCTGTGTATTTCCGGGCGTATAAGCTCGCCTACGATACGGCGAAAAAAGCTGAACGCTGCTACCAGCACGAACTCGGCACCACCGATACGTTCCTGCAATACGGCTACTGGGATAGCCTGAAAAAAGGTCTGCAATCGGCTGATATGCTGTTCCACGATCTCAAGCGCATGGAAACAAGTTATGTCGATAAAAACAAACGCGAGTACGAACTTACTAAACAAGTATCGCTTGCTTCCCTCGACCCGCTCGCTCTTGTCAGGCTGCGCGCTACTGGCTCGTGCGACTTTGATGTGCCCGAAGCTCTGTTCGATATGGATCACCCCGGACACTATTTCCGCCGTGTGAAGTCCGTGAGCCTCACACTGCCGTGTATCGCTGGCCCATACACATCTGTCAGTGGCAAGCTCTCGCTGGTAAATAATCGCTATCGGAAAAATACGGCTAAAGCCCAGGGCGCAGGCTCGCCAAAAGAAGAGTATGAAGAAGTGCCCGGCAACGACGAGCGCTTTACCTATAATGTTGGTTCTATTCAGTCGATTGCAGCAAGCAATGCACAGAACGACAGCGGCCTGTTCGAGCTAAACTTTCGCGACGAACGATATTTGCCCTTTGAAGGATGCGGTGCCATCAGCTCGTGGCGTTTGGAACTGCCTGCTCATGTGCGCCAGTTCGACTATGATACAATATCGGATGTGATCATCCACATCCGATACACAGCGCGCGAAGGCGGGAGCACTCTCCGGGCGCTGGCAGAGAGCACATTGGTAGATAAACTTCAGGAAATAAAACAGCAGATCAATAAAAAGGGTCTGCACCTGGCGTTCAACCTCCGGCACGATATGCCCAATGAGTGGTACCAGCTACAGCAAACAGGTTCGGCGCCCCTGACTATCGCCAAAACACGCTTGCCGTACTTTGTGCAACCGCTTGATATGGAAATAAAAACAGCGACCTTTATCGCGAAGCTGAAGAACAAGCCCGCGTCGTTCGATATTACTATCGGTGGGAATACCCTTCCGCTCGGCAGAAAGGAAGCGTGGAATCTGTATCTGAATGATACTGCGGCTATTGACCTCGACACGCCGTTCACACTTGGCGTCGCTCAGGCACAGCTCGCTCATCTGGAAGACCTGATGCTCGTAGTGAAATACGGCGTAGTAGAACCATAAAAGACAAGAATCCGAGCTCATGGCCGGGAGGAATGGTATCGTCCTCCCGGCTCTCGCTCAACAAAAGGTTGTTATAACGGCTTCCGCGCTGCAAACGCCGCGTGAGCCTGTGTAAACCGCATAGCGCCATAGCCGCGCATAACGCGTACTGTAAAACCCGTACTGCGAAGCCATTCTGCAATGTCGGCACTGTTGTACAGGCGCAACTTGTGGACTTCTTCGTCCTTTCTGTACATATCGCCAACCCTCCTGAACGATGTAATTTTTCTGGTAAGCGTGTGGTCGCTGTATTCCTCCACATCGACGAGTGTAGCCCAATCCTCGCCCTGCCGCCAGCGCTTCTGCGGCATACCGCGCTCGCGCCCCGGCCCGATTACATCGAATATAAACATACCACCGGGCTGCAACGCCTCGTAAATACGCGCAAATACCTTCATCAATCCTTCCTTGCCACTCTGTTCATCGAACAAGTAGTTCATACATTCGCCTATCGAGGTCACAGCCACACATTCCGGCAGCGGTACATCGAATAGCGACCCCCGGCGGAATTCCGCTTCCGGCACACGCTCGCGCGCGATATCCAGAATGTCGTTGGAAAGATCAATACCGAGCACATCGTACCCCGCTTTTACCAGCTCGCCGGCCCAGATACCACTGCCGCAACCGAGGTCGACAACAAGGCCGCTGCTCATACCGCTGCGGCGCAATATGTCTATCAGGCCGGGTACAGCATTGCGGGCAAAATCGCCGTGCCCTGTGTCGTGGATATAAGCAAGGTCCGCCCTGTAGGAATCTAATGATGTTATCATGGCTATACGTAATCTCCAGTATCATATGTCAAAAACACTTGCTATCTCACGATGCCATAGCTGTTGCAGCCTGTCAGTAAAAGGCGCATAGTAGCGCTTTGGTCTTCGGCCTGCCGTTCTCTCTCCGCACCGCGCAGCTTCGTCCTCGCATCATTCCTATGATACCGCCGCCGCGTCGTTGGAAGTTATCGTAAGCTCGTCCTCGCACCGGTATTACACAACGGCAATGGCAGCAGCCACGCCCACGACAAGAAGGAGCACCACGCCCAAGCAGCCAGACCCCTCGCGCTTTATTCCGGCTATGCCATCCACTTGTTCCTTTGCCTCTTTTAGTCCTAATCCCGTCTGTTCGCGAAGCAGTTTTATCGCCTCGATAGTTTTCCCCTCGCGTGCCAGCAACCTCACTTCTTCGGGAATAAACCCGCTATCGTGCGGCATACCAACCGGCATCGACGCACCCGGCGAAGCGGCACTGATGCGCTCTACTTCTTCCGCCGCGCTCTTCAGGTCCATGCCCGTAGACTGGCGCAGCAGCTTGATAGCTTCGAGCTTTTTGCCCTGCTTTATAAGTTCGGTAATAATTGTAGAATCAGTGGGCATATACTCGGCACCAATATGAATAAAAAAAACAGGGAGCTACAGGAAAAACGAAGCCGCGTACTAGAGCCTTCGGCAAAGACGAGCTTACGTGTTTTTTCCAAACGTCGCTTCAAAAGCGGCTCTGTTGCTGCGTTCACGTGCTTTGCGCTCGGCGGCGGAATAGGCTGGAAGCGCACGCAGGCGTTCCATTTCTGCCGGAAGAATATCTCCGGCGTGTTGAAGCTGATCGTAGACGCGCTCGGCGGCGGCACTTCTGTTGTGCAAACCAGCACGCGCCGCAAGCTCCTGCGGGATTGCTGCAAAAGCCTGTTCTATATCGTGCCGTTGCACAACGGCCATACGCGACACAAATTCACCGGTGTGACACTCGTCGAAATACAGCGGATGGCGTTTCAGCGACGGGAGCAGCGCCTCGCGCCTGTAGTCAACTCCTTCCACAAGCCCGCGTACCGACATCGCGCAACTGAAATCAATCGGATAGTAGGCACCATCGCGCACAAGGATATTTGGATTCTCCTGTGTGCGGTCGATATTCAGGAACAGCAGATCAACAAGAAATAAAAGAGCCCTTTCGCTAGTATTTCCCTTCCAGCCATCTGCGTAGTTCCACTCCGAAGCCCCTTCGAGATAGTCGATAGCGAGATTGAATCCCTGGTTGAACACCACGAGCTCGCGCACTTCCTGATGAATCGGATGGATAACGGTATTCTCGCCCACATATATAAACTGCACATCGGGGAGAAAAGAGCACACAGGCCTGAGAATACGGTTTACGATAAAGTCGGTAAGAACGCCTGCGGCTGCTTCGCTGCCTGCACTCCATTTTACAATATACTGCTTGTCGTTGGAAGCGAGAGCGAGCATCGGCACAGAAGAACCTTGCCGGAATTCGCGAAGAATTTCTTTTGCGTAAAGTGTCGTCATATCCGTACTCTGTGGCCAACAGCTAATAGATAGTTAAAAAAGACAATAACGCCAGCCGACGTACAACAGAGGCATACTATTGCTTTGCTTTCCGGCTTTGCGCCACAAGTTCTGCTATGGCGAGGAACCGGGCGCAGAAGCCAGCACAGCACGCAGCGGCAAATGCAGCGCGGTGCAGAGGCGGCTGCCGGAGCGAAGACGGCGGCGCAGACAGCACACAATATGTTCAGCCATGAGAACACTTGCAACTGTAGACATCGCATCGTACATTTGCCCGGCGGTACACACCGCTTTAGCGATACCGCAGCGGAGTAGTCATCCTCGCCTGTGGAGCGGTCATCGCCCTTCTGTTCAGCCTTTCATTTTAGATTTTTGGGGAAATTTCGCTTTTTTGCATAAAAAAACGGAGCCCTACTACCTCCGATCTACCGCAAACGAAACAAGAAATGTAAGGTTGTAGAATATGCAAAATATCTCTTACAGAACTGGTATGACTATCCGATAGTGTAGCAGCATATCAGTGTACCCGATCCGGGTACGCATGCAGATGTACGTCCGACAGCTACGTCCCCAGCTTGCTCAAGACGACAACCGCACAGTAGAAGCCATCTGCACGGCACGACGGACTTATAGGCCGATATCCCCTACCTTACCGAATCTACCGCGGTATAGATAGTATTTCTCATCCTTTACCAAACAACGCTTGCTCGTGAAAGCGTTATTTCTCTCAAATAATACTATGGACAAGACCAGAGCATTTCTCGTAGACGACCACCAGGTTTTTCTGGACGGGTTGCATCTGCTGCTGCGATCAGCAGATATTAACGTTGTAGGAACGGCTAATAACGGGGCGCTGGCATGCGATCACTTGCGCCAGCTCAATGTGGACATCGTTATTATGGACATCGACATGCCTGTGATGGACGGCATTACAGCAACAGGCATACTGAGGCAGGACTGTCCGAATCTGGGAATACTGCTGCTCAGCATGCACACCAGCCCAACTCTTATCCGAAGGGCAGTGCGCGCAGGAGCAAACGGCTACATGCTCAAAAGCTCTGGCAGGGCTGAATTCACAGAAGCTCTGGCGGCTATTGCGCGCGGCGAAATGTATCTGTGCCCCAATGCAGCGGCAGCAGTGGTAAAGAATCTTCACAAGACTCCGCAGCTCGTAGATAACGACCCGCTTACGCATCGCGAGATGGAAATCGTGCGATGTGTGGTGCAGGAATATTCCAATGCGAACATCTCCGAGATACTGAGCATCGACATTCGCACTGTAGAAACTCACAGACGCAATATTATGCGTAAGCTCGATATCCGAAGCACCGTTGCTTTGGTAAAATACGCTATCAATCGGGGCTGGGTATAGCACTGTAAAAGATACCATCGATGGAAACCGGCGACGGGAGGCCGGTACAGCAGGAACATACAACCGCAGAGCTGCAAGGGGCAATAAAAGATACGGCTCTGTCGATTACACAACAGAATTATCAATCGGCAATCGACTGCCGGCCTCCCGCCTTCGTAATATTTTGTTCACACTCATTCTGTACATTGCACTATCAGTGAGGTAAGTGTAACGAACAGGTGTCTTCTATGAAACGTATTATCCTTCTCGGCTGTACAGTTCTTTTTGCTTCTGCTACTGCTACTGCTTTTGCTAGCGACTCGCTTGCTATGCGCGAAAGCGACCGTGTCACCATGTATCAGCGTGCACACCAGCCTGCACAATCGGTACAGGCAATGGTATTCGACCAAGCGCTGAAGCCGTTCTACCACGGCGTAGCCTCTGGCGATCCGCTGCACGACCGCGTTGTGCTCTGGACACGTGTAACGCCTGAAGTCGATGGAGTTGTGGGTGTGCAATGGAGAATAGCAACGGATACTGCTCTTGCCAACATCGTCGGCTCGGGTACTGTTACGACCGATGCTTCGAAAGACTACACGGTAAAAGTTGACGCCAATGGTTTGCAGCCCAATACAGTCTACTACTACGGCTTTTCGGCTATGGGACATAATTCGCTTACAGGCCGCACGCGCACCGCACCCGTTGGCTCGATAGACAGGCTGCGCTTTGCAGTGGCTTCCTGCGCCAACTACCAGCAGGGCTACTTTAATGCTTATGCTACGATGGCAAAACGCAATGATCTCGACGCCGTGCTTTTCCTCGGCGATTATATTTATGAGTATCCCGAGGGCGGCTATGGCTACAGCGAAGAAGTTGGGCGTGGACACGAGCCCAAAAACGAAAGCATAACACTGGACGACTACCGCGTGCGCTATTCCTTCTACAGACTCGACCCCGACCTGAGGCGCGTGCATCAGCAGTTTCCTTTTATTGCTGTGTGGGACGACCACGAAACCGCAAACGACTCTTATAAGGATGGCGCGGAAAACCACCAGGCAAGCGAAGGCGACTGGAACACACGCAAGAACGAAGCGCGACAAGCGTACTTAGAATGGCTTCCTGTGCGGATCGCCGACACCGAGCACCCGCAGCGCATCTACAGGTCGTTCTCCTATGGCGAGCTTGCCAACATCACCATGATCGACACGCGATTAGAAGGCCGGGTGCAGCAGGTCGCGGACATCAACGGCCCAGAGGCACAAGACACCAACCGCACAATCATGGGAAAAGAACAACTACAGTGGCTAATCGGGCAGTTGGAGCACTCCGAGGCCAAGTGGAAAATCGTCGGTAATCAAGTAGTGCTGGCGCAAATCGTGGGCTTTGCCAATGCCGATGCGTGGGACGGATACCCGGTAGAACGCGACAGACTGCTGCAGGCTGTGCAGGAAAAGAATCTCCCCAATATTGTCTTTGTCACCGGCGATATTCATTCGAGTTCGGCAGCCGACATCTCGCGCAATCCATTCGACACCGCAATGTACACCCCTACTACGGGCAAAGGCTCGCTTGCAGCCGAATTCGTAACGCCGAGTATCACATCGGCCAACTACAATGAAATTATCAATAAGCCGCCTCGTAGCGCAGAGTCGCTTGGTGCCGAAAGCCTGCTGCAAACATTTAACAAACACCTGAAATACACCGAATTAGACAGCCATGGATACCTTATTCTCGATGTCGACCAAGAGCGCGTACAGTCGGACTGGTTTTACGCCGACACCATCCTGATCGCACAACAGAGCGAGCATCACGCAGTAAGCTTCAAGGTAGAAAACGCTACCAATCACGTCGCCCCCGCTTCGGCCCCAGCTCCAGCCAAAGCCAACATGCTCCCGGCTCCGCTGTTTCCACCGGCAGTATCGACCTCGGTGCAGGAACCAACAAACAGCGATGTTCTACTTGTCGGCGCATATCCCAACCCAGCTTCAGCTTATTCCATTGTGCATTACGCACTTAACGCCGCTGGCCATGTGCGCGTAGAAGTATTCAGCACGGACGGCCAGTTCGTGGCACTTTTGGTAGACACAGTACAGCAGCCCGGCATATACGGTGTTCGTTTCGACGTTTCATCGCTTGCGGCGGGCAGCTACTTGTGTAGAATCGAGCACGGCGGAGCAACCGCAACAAGAACAATCGTAAAGCAGTAGAGCACGTGCAGTATACAGCACTGCG
>DLHF01000047.1:7011-7278 GCA_002483085.1 Ignavibacteria bacterium UBA7675 | reverse complement strand
GCACCCGTACTTCTGCGCCCGTGCACAGAGCTATCTACATCTGCGACAAGCACCGGGCAACCACCAAGCGGCCATGCCACGCGGTGCAAAGGCCGAAGCACGAGCGAAGACAGAAGCGCCCATTACTTCCAACATCCCACACCACTACACTTCTATGTGCAGATAGCCGTCCTCTACCCCAGAAAAACAAAAGCCGCCCGGTGCAATACCGAAGCGGCTTTGTTCTGTCTTATAGTGCGCGCTCGACAGGATTCGAACCTGTGGCCC
>DLHF01000047.1:4641-6976 GCA_002483085.1 Ignavibacteria bacterium UBA7675 | reverse complement strand
TATCCAACTGAGCTACGAGCGCACTGAAGAGCTTCAAAATTACGTATTTCTGCATACGGATGCAAGAGTTCAAAAAAAATACTTGCCCTCGCGCCTGAAACTCCTTATCTTTGCCGGACTTCAGCGCAACATTGAAAAACAAAGATATTGAGGTCAAGTCCCGTACGACTAAGTCAGGCCCAACCCCGTCAGGTTCGGAAGAAAGCAGCGGTCAGTCTGTTCTTGGTGCGATATGGTCAGCTTGGCCTCTTTTTATTTTCCCCTGTCGGAATCGCAAGGCGACAGGAACCGGACCAACAGGCACGCAGCCGAAAATCTTTTTGCATTCACACAACGATCCCCGTTGCTTTCCGTTGGTGATATTGAGAAAACGGCGTATCTTGAACCTATTGCGCCTACCGGTGCAGGCCCCAACAGCGGAGGCCGCGAGATTCCGCAGAACATTTGACGACGCATCTTCCTTCCGATGGTATCCGTTCTTTACAAGTGCAAAGCAGTGGCATAATCGGTGTATCGGATTTTATACTCCGCACTACACCGCGCATGTAGACAGTACAGCCATTGCCAATACAGACCGGTGGGAGCCGGTAATACCGGAAAGAAGTATGCTGTGAGTGTATCAGTACACTATGAGAAAAGAAATAATCATTAACGCCACTCTGAATGAAATTCGCGTTGCTATCACCGAAGACGGACGGCTTGCAGAGCTGATCTGGGAATTACCTGACAAGGAACGCCATATCGGTAATATCTACTACGGTAGGGTGCAACGCATCGTTCAGGGTATGAACGCCGCATTTATAGACATCGGAATGAAACAGGACGCGTTCCTGCATTTCTCCGATGTGGGCGAATCTCTCGAAGAAGATATGGATGAAGACGACGACGAGGAAGAAGAAACCTCGCCGACGTTATCCTCTTCTGAAAATGATACGGCTGCTGCCGTAGCAAAGAAACCGCAAAAGCGCCCCGGACCACTTCCCACATTCAATACCAAGAGATCGGGTCAGGTGACTATTAACCTCGAACCCAGCCAAATGGTATGCGTGCAGGCAGTGCGCGAGGCGTATGCTAATAAAGGCCTGCGAATTACTACCAAAGTATCGCTCGCCGGTCGCTACCTCGTTCTCCTCCCCTTTAGCAGTACCATAGGTGTCTCTAAAAAAATCTATAATATCCGCGAACGCCGACGCCTTCGCCGGATTGCTAAAAGCATTCTGCCCGATACTCTCGGTGTGATTATCCGCACCGAAGCGCAGGAAAAAGAAGACGAAGTCCTGAAAAAAGACCTCCTCTTTCTGCTCGAAGAGTGGAAAAAGATCGACGCGCAGATCAAGAAAGCTGCTGGCCCTACGCTCCTGTACCGCGATATGAACGTAACACAGAGCCTGATCCGCGATCTTTTTACTTCCGACATCGACCGCGTTGTTATCGACTCTAAAAAGCTGTTCCAAGAGATTAAAGACTATGTGGAATGGGCGGCCCCCTCGCTGCGCGACAATGTAGAGTATTTTCCCGGCCCGGAGCCGATCTTCGACGCGTTTAATCTCGAAAAAGACATCGAGCAAAGCTATAGTCGCAAAGTCGACCTGCCGAGCGGTGGCTCGCTGGTGTTCGACCACACTGAAGCTATGGTAGTAATCGACGTGAACAGCGGGCGCTACGCAGCAGAACGGGAGCAGGAGCTCAATTCGCTCAAGACCAACATGGAAGCGCTACGAGAAATAGCCCGGCAACTGCGCCTGCGCGATATTGGCGGTATGATCGTTGTCGACTTTATCGACCAGCAGGAAGAGCGCCACAAGCGCAAAATCTATGAAGAAATGAAGCGGTATATGAGCCGAGACCGCGCGAAGTGGGTAATTTTCCCCTTGTCGCAGCTCGGGCTGATGCAGATTACACGACAGCGTATCCGCAAAAATTTGCTCCAGGTAATCACGGAGCCGTGCCCTACCTGCGAAGGCCGTGGCACGATCCAGTCGAAGTTCATGATTATCAACAATATCGAACGCTGGTTGCGGCGCTTCAAAGGCGGCTCCCGCGAGTTCCGCCTACAGCTTACGGTGCACCCGTCGGTAGCTCAGCATCTGACAGATGGCAGGTTCTCCAAGCTGACCCGCCTGATGATCAAGTACTTCGTAAAAATCGACGTTCGCCCAAGCGAGTACATTGAGGTGGACGAGTTCCGCTTCTTCTCCATACGGCAGAATAAAGAAATTACGCGCGAATATCAGTAGAGCGCACAACACCAGTACAGTTACAGGGGCGCATAGCTACAGTATGGCCATGCAGCCACAGTGAGAATAATATATGGCACGGGCGTCGTTGCGGCGCC
>DLHF01000047.1:2110-4631 GCA_002483085.1 Ignavibacteria bacterium UBA7675 | reverse complement strand
GCTTCGTCGCTGTCACCGGTCGCATCGTCCGCACATCGTTGTTATAATAATTGCGGCGCGGTGCAGAGACTAAAAGCAGGGGCGTAGACCGAAGCGACTCATTCGGTTCTCACGCATTACATTTACCGGGATATCATTTACATTCTACAGGTATATCGTGACGGCTGAACCGCGTACACTAACGATTCTCGGCTCTACGGGCTCTATTGGCACCCAGACGCTTGACGTCGTGGGCTCTTTGCCCAGCAGCTTTCACCTCGCCTACCTTACCACAAACAAAAACATTACATTACTCGAACAACAGGTGCGTAAGCACCAGCCCGCAGGGGTTGCCATCTGCGACGAACAGGCATACCGGGAATTCCGGCGCACAACCTCGTTTCAGGGAAAGATTCTGGGGGGCACAGAAGGCGTGCGAGAAGCAGCAGCGGCAGCAGAAAACGACGTCGTGATGTCGGCTCTTGTCGGATTCAGCGGCGTTCTGCCCACGCTCGACGCCGTGCGCCAGGGCACAACCATCGCACTTGCCAACAAAGAAACACTTGTAAGCGCAGGCCCGGTGATCATGGCCGAAGCTCGGCAGCGCAATGTACCTGTCATTGCAGTAGACAGCGAGCACAGCGCCATCCTTCAGTGCATTGTAGGCGAGCGGCAGCAGGACATCGAGCAGCTCATCCTCACGGCATCGGGCGGCCCCTTCCGCGATACACCGGTGGAACAATTTGCAGACATTACTGTGCGGCAGGCGTTGAAACACCCCAACTGGGTGATGGGTAGCAAAATTACCATCGACTCCGCAACGCTTATGAACAAGGGATTTGAAGTGATCGAAGCCCGCTGGCTTTTTGATATCCCGGCGGAACAGATCGACGTCGTCATCCATCCACAGAGCATTATCCACTCTATGGTTCGCTTTGTAGATGGCTCAGTAAAAGCCCAGCTTGGGCTTCCCGATATGAAGCTGCCTATTCTCTACGCCCTGTCTTGGCCGCAGCGCACCCCATCGGCATTTGAGCGTATGGATATCACTACCGTTGGCGCGCTTACATTTTCCCAGCCGGACACACATCGCTTCCGCTGCCTACATCTGGCATTTGAAGCCATGAAACTGGGCGGCAGTGCAACAGCCGTGCTCAATGCTGCCAACGAGATTGCTGTGGCTCAGTTTCTCGATGAAAAACTGCCTTTTACTGGTATTTCCCGTGCAATTGAAACTGCTCTCGATAAAATCCCGCACCTCGAACATCCGTCAATAGACGATATTGTTGCCGTAGACTATGCGGCTCGTGAGTTTGTTTCTTCGTATATTGCGAAGTCCTGATCTCATCAGTCCTCAACAAGGCAGGCATCCGCACACCTGTGTAGCCTGCGGCCTTTCGCGTCTTGCGGACGGATTTACGGCAAGCCAGCCCCGTTCCCTGTGATCAACACACACGGCAGGCAGGCATATCAGACACGATTAACATAGCGTATCATGAATTTGCTTACAACGATTCTCCTTTTTGTCATAGTCATCGGTATTTTAGTTGCCATTCACGAATTCGGCCATTTTATTGCAGCTCGCATCTCGGGCATGCGAGTGGACGTCTTTGCAATTGGCATGGGGAAACGGTTATTTGGCTACAACAAAATCACAGGATTTACTTGGGGCGACCTTCCCGACGACTGGGACGGCAACGGATACACTGATTACCGAATATCTATACTGCCGATAGGCGGCTATGTAAAGATAGCAGGCATGGTCGATGAAAGCTTTGACACCGACTATGTAGCCGGAGAGCCCAAACCCTGGGAGTTCCGCTCTAAAAATGCGTGGCAGAAGGCATTTGTCATTACCGCAGGTGTCATCATGAACATTCTGCTCGCTTATGGCATCTACACTGGCATAGCGTTTGTCAACGGCGAAACGATCTTCAATACGACAACAGTAAGCTATATCGAGAAAAGCTCGCCTTTTGCCGCAGCAGGCCTACAATCGGGCGACCGTATTACTTCCATAGGCAGCAAACCCGTATCCAACTGGAAAGAGTTGGTTAAAACCCTGACAACTGAACAGGTAGGCAACGACAAGTCGATGGTAGTACAGCGCAACGGCACGACACTGACCACAACGGTATCTGGCAGAAAAATTGTCGATGCTCTTACCCTCGGCGACAAAAAATCTTTGGGCATCTATCCAGACGGCCTGCGCGTTGTGGCACAGAAGATGTCGGACAACATGCCTGCGGTAAAATCAGGTATGCGAGCGGGCGACACATTGCTTTCTGTGGAGGGCATACCGGTTGTCTCCCCGGCACAGTTCATAGAAATCGTAAACGCACGAAAGAACACGCCAATTTCCGTGCGCTGGCAGCGCGGCACCGACATACAATCGGCAGTCATCCGCACAACGAATGAAGGAAAGGTGGGCATCGAGCTCGCAGCTACATATACTGGCGCCCAGAGCACGATAGACTATTCGTTTGGCGAAGCATTAGCCGTAGGGTACCGGGATACAAAAAATTCAGCTACAGCCTTTTTC
>DLHF01000047.1:0-2104 GCA_002483085.1 Ignavibacteria bacterium UBA7675 | reverse complement strand
TTTTTCGACATGATTGGCCAGATATTCTCGGGCAAAGTACCTGCTCGGCAGGCTATTGGCGGCCCGATTAAAATTGCGGAAATGGCATCCCAAACATATAGCCTTGGCATTACAGCTTTCTTGATATTTATGGCTATGCTATCGGTGACGCTCGCTGTAATCAACATCATGCCCTTCCCTGCCCTTGACGGCGGCCATCTCGTATTTATCATTTTGGAAGGGATTGCGCGGCGCGAAGTTCCGATTAAGATTAAGCTCGCTTTCCAGCAGGTAGGTGTTATTATCTTGCTGGGTTTCATGATTTTTGTGATTTACAACGACATTGTCCGCTGATCCACGCCAGCGGGCAAACTGGCTTCATATTCAAAACACTGTGGTATGAACATTCTCGTAACAAACGACGACGGCATCGACTCTCCGGGCATCTACGCACTGGCGATGGAGCTACGCACCATAGGCACAGTGTACGTTGTTGCCCCCGACAGGCAGCAGAGCGCCGTTGGGCATTCGCTTACGGTGAGCAGTCCGCTCAGAGCCACACCATTCAACCGCGAAGGAGAGCTTTTCGGGTATGCAGTAACGGGCACGCCTGCGGACTGTGTAAAGCTCGGCATCAGCACACTACTGGACGTACAGCCCGACCTACTTGTATCGGGCATCAACCACGGAGCAAACACATCGATCAACATTTTGTATTCGGGCACAGTATCGGCGGCCACAGAAGGAATGATGATGGGTATTCCCTCGATGGCTGTTTCGCTGAATACATTTAGCTACCAAGCGGACTGCCGCCCCGCAGCAAAATACGCAACAAGGATTGCACAACAGATGAAAGACTTCTCGCTGCCCCCCGGCACACTGCTCAACGTCAATGTACCGGCGATAGCAGAGGAGAAAATCAGAGGTATCAGAATAACGAAGCAGGGCACGGGCATGTGGCACGACACATACGAGCGCCGCAGAGACCCCATGGGGCGTGAGTATTTCTGGCTGGCTGGCACCTACCATCCCAGCGCCACAGAACAAGATACAGACGACGCCGCATTATTCGACGAGTACGTAACAGTGACTCCTATTCGTTTTCAGCTAACGGACCACAGTATGATTGAGAGGTTGAGAGAGAGTTGTAAATCATAAGTAATTTGTGTTAATTATCTGAATGATTGTGTCAACAGTGTGAACTATACTATCAATTCTATATGAACACTACCGATCAAAGTGAATTAAAAGATCAGATTCACGATTTCTGGAACGAAGTGCCCTGCGGCACTCAGTTTGCCAATAGCGAGATATATACTAAGCAGTACTATGAAGATATTGAAGAACATCGGTTTGGTATCTTGCCAAGTATCTTCTCCTTTGCTCAGTTTACACGCCATCACGGACAAAAGGTCCTAGAAGTTGGAGTTGGAGCTGGTACGGACTTTTTACAGTGGGCGCGGGCAGGAGCACAGGCCTATGGAATTGATCTTACTGAAGCAGGTATCGAGCATGTCCGCCACCGTCTTGCACTCTATGGTTTCCAAGCTGAAGAACTGCGGGTAGCAGATTGCGAAGACTTGCCCTATCCCGACAATTCCTTTGATGTTGTCTACAGCTATGGCGTGATTCACCATACTCCTAATACCGAGAAAGCATTAGCAGAAATAGTACGAGTTTGCAAACCCGGCGGTAAAATTAAGGTCATGATTTATCATCGCCATTCACTGCTGGCTTGGTTCTTCTGGTTCAAGCATGCTCTGCTCGCAGGCAAACCATGGAAATCATTGAAGTGGGTACTTCATTACCATATGGAAAGCATTGGCACTAAAGCCTATACACTTAAAGAAACGCATGAAATGCTAAACAAACTTCCAGTTGCGAATGCGAGTGTTTCAACGGAGCTGACTTATTACGACAGACTCGGCAGATTTAATCCTCTCTTTCGCGGCATCGCTAAAGTTGCGGCAGCGCTTTTAGGCGGTGATCGAGTTGGATGGTTCTTAAATATCATCGCTACAAAAAAATAAACTATCCGTTAGCCCGTAGACCAAGACTATATCTGGGGGACGTATAGTATGTCGCACGCCATTAGGCATTAGGAGGTACTTTAGAAAGTTGTGGA
>DLHF01000046.1:161939-232258 GCA_002483085.1 Ignavibacteria bacterium UBA7675 | reverse complement strand
TCCACAACTTTTGGAAATATCTCGGGAGTGACGCATGGCCGCGAGATCATAGGGGGAATAACGTCCGATGGAAAAATCAGACAAACACTGATTGATTCACACCTGTTGTAGTCGATAAATTGCACCTACACCAAGCTAACAGGACTAACAGGTGAAGGGTGAGTAGATAGTCTGGTTTAAGACGGTACTGTAAGAACAAGGTGCATTTTATCGATGTATGGTCTGCGTAAGCTTTCCATTCTAATGTATTTGCGGAATAACAGAGGCTCTGGATGAACAGATCATGTAGTGCTCCGCAAACGCCGATTCCTTGTGTAGTTATCGATGTGAGCATACTGTGGAATCATGGAGCGCAGAGGTCGGGGGAATTACTTTACTCTTGGAAAAGAGTATTGGAATAAGTGCACACATGAACATATCGCAGGTACATACACAATATTGCCAATCTTTTTAAAATTGAAACTGACTTCCGGTTATTCGGTTCTCAACAGGGCCAGTCCGCAGGCGGCATCATCGCGTTAGGGGTAACGAGCCGCCCGCCGACAGCGCTCTGAAGTAATAGTCTGACGGGGTCATATAAATCACACACTTTATTTCTACTTTCAGGAGTGTAGTATGAAAGTAAGCTGTACCAATGCAGCGCGCATGATGCTTGTGCTGCTATTTGCCTTTATGGCGTGGGGAATGCCAGAGGCTAGGGCTCAGGATGACTGCTGTAATAGCATCCTAGACCTTCAGATCACGCGAGCCTCAAGTGATGAGTGCTGCTTTACAGTGAGCGGGAAAATCAACGTCGACACACAGTGTTTCCTTAGCTGGCGCGTTGAAGAGCTTGTTGGCGGTTCATGGGTGAGTGTATCACCAAGCCTTCTTTTTAATAGTGACGGTTCATTCTCGTACACTATCTGCGGCCAGTATGGCACGCACACTATCAGAGTGTTGTTTGTAGGTTACAACGGCAAGGTACTTTGCAGCAAGAGGATGGAATATACTTGCGAGCAAACGACAGACTGTTGCAACTATATTTACGGACCTTATGTAGAGAACTTCTACAACGAGAACGGTAGGTGCTGCTATAAGATTTACGGCTCTGTAGGGGAAATCGGTCTTGAAGCATGTTTCAAGTACTGGGAATTACAGGTGTTGACAGATGCAGGATGGGTGACAGAAGGAACATTTGGATTTAATCCCGATGGCAGTTATGCAATTGAAAAATGCGTTGAAACTGGCACATACCAATTCCGCATCCTGTTCTATGGCTACGACGGAAGCTTACTTTGTATTAAAGACTTTACTCTTACCTGTCAGAGCAACTGCTGTGAGTATATTCAGGGACCGTATATCTATCCTGAATCTACCGACGGCGAGTGCTGCTTTACTATTAAAGGTTCGGTTGGCGAGCGCGGTTTGGAATGCTTTGGCTGGTGGGAGTTTGAATACCTCGATAACGGCTCGTGGGTAAACGATGGCGTATCGTATGCTTTTGATCCCGATGGTACGTTTTCTATCTACAAGTGTTTCCCATACGGGACGCACCAAATGCGCATTCTCTTCTATGACCACAATGGCAATGTTATTTGTGTTAAAGAGCTTGTACATGACTGTCCGGCTCCTTGCTGCGACTTTATCAAAGGTCCGTACATTACTCCTGTAGCTTCCGACGCTGGCAAATGCTGCTTCAAGCTATGGGGCGGTGTAGGCCAGCAAGGCTTGCAGTGCTTTGGCTGGTGGGAGTTTGAATACCTCGTGAACGGCGCATGGGTAAACGACGGTGTTCAGTATCCTTTCGACGTCAATGGCAACTATGGTATCTTGAAGTGTCTGCCTCCGGGCAATCACGTGATCCGTATTTTGTTCTACGGCCACGATGGCACTGTTCTCTGCGAGAAAAAGCTTGAGTACAACTGTGAAGTAGACTGCTGCGAAACGATTGACGGACCGTACATCGGCCCAGCTCCGTTCGAACCGCATCCGGGCTATTGCTGCTTTACCATCAGCGGTAAAGTGGGCCAAGATAACCCCTGCTTCAAGTTCCTTCAGCTTGAAATTCTGCAAAATGGTGTGTGGACAAATGTAGGCGGTACATGGTACTTCAATGGTGATGGCAGCTTCTCGATTACGCATTGTGTACCTGTAGGCTCCTACCAGATTCGCGTGCTCTTCTACTCGCCCAATGGCGAAGTAATCTGCGTGCGTGAACTGAGCTATACATGCGAACAGCGTTGCTGCGAAACAATCCAGGGCCCGTATATCTATCCGGCTACCATCGAACCGGCTCCGGGTCGTTGCTGCTTTACAATCAGTGGTACAGTTGGACCGCAAAATCCCTGCTTCAAATACTGGGAATACGAGCAGCTTATCAATGGCGTATGGGTGAACGACATGGTTCAATACCCGTTTGCCGCAGATGGCAGCTTCTCGATTACCAAATGCGTAACTCCGGGTACGTATCAGATTCGTATCCTGTTCCGCGATTCGCACGGCAATATTATCTGTACCAAGTATCTGGATTATGTATGCGATAGCGATTGCTGCGAAACAATCCAAGGGCCGTACATCGGCCCAGCAAGCATCGATCCGCCTCCGGGCCGCTGCTGCTTTACAATCAGCGGTACAATCGGCAAAGACAACCAGTGCTTTGTTGGCTGGCAATACGAAGAGCTGATCAACGGCGTATGGGTGAACGATCTGGTGACATATCCGTTCAACCCCGATGGCAGCTTCTCTATTACTAAATGCCGCCCGTATGGTACGCACTATATCCGCATCTACTTTATCGGCCCCAACGGCGATGTGATTTGCGGTCGAAAACTGAAGTACACCTGTGAAGGCGATTGCTGCGAAACAATCAATGGTCCATTTGTCTATCCCGCAACGGATGGAACCGATGGCCGCTGCTGCTTCACGGTTAAAGGCTCGGTTGGCGAAGACAATCCGTGCTTCAAATACTGGCAGTATGAAGAGCTTATCAATGGTGTATGGGTGAACGACCTTGTCGATTATCCGTTCAACAGCGATGGCAGCTTCTCTATCACAAAATGCCGCCCGTATGGCACGCACCAGATTCGCATTCTGTTCTATGATTCCAATGGCAATGTAATCTGCCGTCGCGAGCTCACATACTCGTGCGAGTCGGATTGCTGCAACTCCATTGATGGGCCGTACATCTTCCCAGCTCTCAACCCGACATCTGATCAGTGCTGCTTTACTGTTAAAGGTTCAGTAGGCGAGTGTAACCCGTGCTTCAAGTACTGGGAATACGAAGAGCTGATCAATGGCGTATGGGTGAACGATATGGTGTCGTATCTGTTTAATGCAGATGGCAGCTTCTCGATTACCAAATGCCGTCCGTATGGTACGCACAATGTTCGCATCCTGTTCTACGACTACAGCGGCCATGTGATTTGCGTGCGTGAACTTACATACACATGTAAACCCACCGACTGCTGCGAAACGATCCAAGGACCGTTTATCCAGACAACGATGACGTATCCGGATAAATGCTGCTTCTTGATCACTGGTACCGTAGGCCCGGATAATCCGTGCTTCCGCAGCTTCGAAATCGAGCGCTATGATAACGGTGTGTGGATCAACGACATGGTGTCGTATATCTTCCAGCCCGATGGTAGCTTCTCCATTCCGAAATGCGTGCCGAGTGGTTCGTATCTGTTCCGCATTCTGTTCCGCGACTTCAACGGTCGTGTGATCTGCGTGAGAGAGTTCAAATACGAATGCGCTAACACATGCTGCGAAACCATCCAAGGTCCGTTTATCCAAACAACCTATACTTCGCCGACGAAGTGCTGCTTCCGGATTTATGGCTCGGTAGGCCCGAACAATCCGTGCTTCCGCAGCTACGAATTCGAGCGCTTTGTAAATGGCGTGTGGGTGAATGATCTGGTATCGTACATCTTCCAGCCCAATGGCGATTTCGTTCTGAACAAATGCGTACCTCCGGGCACACACCTGATGCGCATTCTGTTCCGCGATCAGAATGGCCGCGTAATCTGCGTGAAGGAATTTGAATATCACTGCGACTACTACGACTGCTGCGAGACAATCCAGGGTCCGGTAGTAACTCCGATACCGTCTCCTTCGGCAAGCGAATGCTGCTTCAAGATTACTGGCTCGATAGGCCAAGGCAATCCTTGCTTCCAGAGCGTAGAGCTTGAAGTACTGCTGAATGGCGTGTGGGTGAACGATATGGTATCGTACATCTTCCAGCCTGATGGCAGCTTCACGATCACAAAATGCTTGCCCGCTGGTTCGTACACGATGCGCCTGCTGTTCCGCGATTTCAATGGTGCAATTATCTGCGTCAAAGAATTCACGGCTTCGTGCGATCATCATTGCTGCGAAACAATTAGCGGCCCGTACATCGCTCCAGATCCGAGCGTTCCAAACCGTTGCTGCTTCAAAATCTACGGCAAAGCAAGCCGCGAGTGCTTCCAGAGCGTAGAGTTTGAAGTGCTGCTGAATGGCGTGTGGGTAAACGACCTGGTATCGTATATCATTTATCCTGATGGTACCTTCTCTATCTACAAGTGTTTGCCCATTGGTACAATCTATACGATGCGTCTGCTGTTCCGCGACTACAGTGGCAAGGTAATTTGCATCCGCGACTTTACCTATGGCTGCCGTGGTGCTGCTGATAGCGACAATCCCGATGCTCTGAAAGCATCTACGCGCCCGGTAAGCGGTGGTGTGGTGCAAAACCTCATGAGTATGCCCAATCCCGCAAGCGATCAGATGACGATCTCCTACGAACTTACGGAGGAATCTGCCGTTCGTCTGTCGCTGTTCAGCCATATCGGACAGGAAGTACTCCTGCTCGACCAAGGTGTAAAAACAGCCGGAAAACAAACGTTGCCGATTAGTATCTCGAATCTGGCATCAGGTGTGTACTTTGTTCGCGCTGTTGTGAACGGTACGGCTGTTGATCTGCCGGTGACAATCGTGAAGTAAATGAGAACGCTGTGCCCGCGCTTCCTTCGGGAAGCGCAGGTGCGGTGGTAATGCTCCGCTCACTTCTTAAGAATTTGGGTGTTCTCCGTGAAGGCCGGGTATTGTTACCCGGCCTTTTTGTATTACATGCGTTTGGGGATAGTGCTTGCGATGGCCGTAGCAATGCTGCGCGAACGACGGGCTGAATAGCCACGCGGCGGCAGTGTGCAGCGCGGTGCAGAGGCCGAAGGGGTGGGCAAAGGCCGAAGCGCAGAGCTTTTTCGTGTGCTACTCGTTATCGTTGTGTATATGCACAGAATGTGTTGCCATAGAGGGCAGGTGTGCGTAGGTGCGGCGCTCGTGTGCAGAGCAGAGGAGAGAGAGAATTGTAGCGCGATGCTTCTCCAATGGAGAGAATCAAGTGGCCGGTAGAATATCCGGTATAAGCAGAAAGAGAATCGGCCCGCTATTTATGGTAGCAGACCGATAGTACATAGTACGGAAACACAGCGGAAGGCCAGAATAGTTGTGCTGTCTACAGCAGAGGCAGTTGCAGACGGCTGTGTACGTGTCAAGATATCGCAATTGTGCAGGTTTGTTCGGCCCATGTGTATGTTGCCGAACCAGGGCTGACAGAGCTAGTGCCCGTAACATAACAGGGGAAGAAACCCATTAGACAGGGTTCGGCTGCAAAGGCTCTTGCTGGTACAGTAAAGGTTGCCGAAAGAGTGACCTTTGAGCTATCGCAGCAGAGCTGTTCCCGGATGCGAGTTTCTATATCCTTACAATCGATAGGAGGGAAAAGAGAGCAACTCGTGCTGCAATGTTCTGTGGAATCAGGTGGGAAAAATACTGCGAGGCAGCCACAGGCGAGAGTACGCACAATTCGCGATACAAGTTCGGTGGAAAACGTGAATGTGTGCATAGATCCCCCTTCTATTTGGTTTACAAACTGTTGTTGTGCAAACATAATTTGTTTTTTATCATTTTGGTAGATGAAGTTGTCTGATTTTATGGCCAGACAAATACTGATTCTTTTCTCGGCAGTTGTCTGATGTCGGAACACACGATGCCTGTAGAAAGAGCGGGGAACCAGAAAACGCCGAGCTGTGGCCGTAGCGAGCTGTAGAATAAAGAAGCGGAAGCTACTGTGGTGCGCCGGGTAGAAAATAAGATAAATCTCGCCTCCACGCTTGACTATTTCGGATTTTTGGCCTACTTTGGTCGATTGCGCTCTCTGTGCAACAACCTGTATTTGCTGATCGTCTCTCACACATCCGGGGAAATATATGTTCTCTTTGGTTCGATTTACATTTGTGCGAATGTCTCTGCTGTTGTGCGCGATTGCAGTTCTTGCCTCCGGCCTTCTTTCCGCAGCCGATGGCGATACTATTCGCGTCCACACTGTTGAGTTTAGCGACCGCGGGCCGAAGCAGGCCGGGAAGTATCAATTCCCTTCAGCCGACAAACGCTATCGCAAAGTGCTGATGAACTACACGCTAAAATGTCCTGATGGCAAGCCCTGTGGCGAGTGGGATTACCTGATGTATGTGTACCTGCATCATCCGTCGGGCCGCATGGATTCCACGCTTATGCCCGGGCCGAACTTCACGGTAAATGGTGCTACAACGGCGTCGTATAGCTTTCTGGACAATGCAAAAGGCTGGCGTTATACACCGAGATTCGAGCGGTCTTTGCGCATCGACCAGACTATCCGCGAGGGCAATAAAAACAAAGATGGGCAAACTATCGACAGCATAGGCTCGCTGCTCACGGCTGTGGACCATGTACGCCCGCTTAATACATCAGCTCCAGGCAGCAAATCGCAGTACCTGTGGCGCGCGTCCGAGCTTTCGTCGGCTAATGTGCTGGCGGGAAATATCACGGCGATGCACTTATATGTGAAAGTAGCAAAGGGCGGTGTTAACCGCATGATAGTCCGGCTGAAAAATACGTCGGCAACAGAGCTGTCTGCTTCTGCAGTTGATCAGGCTGGCTTTACAACCGTGATAGACAGAAACATAGAGGTTCCCCAAAGTGGAACGCTTGTACTGCCGTTTACTTACCCGTTTGCATGGGATGGCTCGTCGAATGTTCTCGTTGAAATTGTACAGAACAATTCTGCACCCGACCAAGATATTGTAGTTTCCGCAGTGCCGACGGCATATCCAAGTGCACTCGAACAGAACACAACAGCCGAAGGCAATTATTACGCGCAGTTCGACGGACAGGACTACATCCAGACAGGAGCAAAAGCTGCTATCAAAACCGGAACAGTGGAAGCGCGATTTATGGCTGCTGACACCAATGGACAGCACTATATTCTAAGCAACGACCGCGATGCAGGCGAAGACTATGCGGGCTATCACTTATACCTGAACGGCAGTACGCTGAATGCCTCGATCTGGCGCGAATCCGACAACAAAATTATGACCGTAACAGGCGGGAAAATCATTCCCGGCCAGTGGTATCACGCTGCTATGACGTTCAACGGCACGGCTCTTGTGCTGTATATCAACGGCGAAGAAGTAGCGCGTTCGACAACAGGGCCTACGACGATTAAAGACCCGGCGTACAATCTGATGATCGGTGTGCTGGCATTTGAAGCACCTACCTACTACCGGCACAAAGGCGGTATTGCCGATGTGCGTGTGTGGAATACAGCGCTCGATGCCGCTACGATCCGTGCGTGGCGCTATCAGCCCGGGCTTCTGGCATCACATCCGAACTACAGCAGCTTGATCGCATGGTATCCGCTGTACGGCAAAGAAGGCCTGCGTGTACGCGATATGCGCGGTGCTGCCGATGGCGCATTTATGGCTGGCAAAGGCAACTGGCGACAGTTCCGTGGCTACGACTATTTTACCGATGTCGCAGCCGGTACACTCCGGCCTTGGACGATGTTTGAGCAGGGCGAATACGTGTCGCATGTGGATTCTACACTCGTGGTCGATTCTGTGCTCGCTGATCCTGTTACGATTATCCGCTATACGAACTTCAACAATCCCGGGCAGGCTGTAGATACAGTTGTGCGCTGGGGCGCTTATTACCGCTATAAATACGACAGCAAAGGTAAAGCGACAGATTCCACGCTTGTGCCGGGCAATCAAACGCTTGTGCTCGAATACCATCCGTACTACGGCAAGCCGTTTGAAGTGATCGAACGCTATGAGCTGATGCGCTATATTACGCCCTATGGTAATGGCCTGAACCTTGGCGATGGATTTACCTGGACAATGGATATTACCGACTTTGCGCCGCTGCTGCGCGACAGCGTGAGCCTTGAGGCGTACAACCCGCAAGAGGCGTTGGAACTCACCTTTGATATGATCGAAGGCACGCCCGCACGCGATGTCGTTGATATTGAGCCGCTGTGGGACGGCCATCCGCGCTTTGGTGATAATCCGTCAATCGAGTCGTTCCTTGTGCCGAAGACCTACACATTTGCTGCCGAAGCTAAAAGCGCTAAGCTGCGCGTAATCCAGACCGGACACGGCTTTGGCGGCAGCCAAGAGAACTGCGCGGAATTCTGCGATAAGATTCACTATGTAAAAATAGATGGAACGCAGCGCTACGAACGCCACGTATGGCGCGACAACTGCGACTATAATCCCGTGTATCCGCAGGGCGGTACGTGGGTGTATGACCGCACAAACTGGTGTCCTGGTGCAGAAGTAACGCCATTCGATTACGAACTGACGCCGTATATCAAATCCGGCAAAAGCTCGGTGATCGATGTGGATATGGAGCCGTACACCTACACCGGCGATCCCGGTAACTGGCCGAACTACGTGTTTACCGGTACGCTGTTTGCCTATGGCGAGATGAACTTTGCGCGCGATGTGTCCATAGAGCATATCATACGGCCCACAATGGAGGACATCTACCGCAGGCAAAACCCCATCTGTGCACGCCCGCTTATTGTTGTGCGCAACAACGGTTCGCAGGCAATTACAAGCTTGGAAATTGAATATGGTGTGCGCGGCGGCGGCAAAACATCGTTTGCTTGGTCGGGCACTATTCCGCCGCTCGGCGAGCAGTCGATCCAGCTTTTGGCGTACAATGATTGGGATAAAGCTACCGACGAACACTTGTTTGAAGTCTGGCTGAAAAATCCCAATGGTGGCGCCGATGAGTATCCGATTGACAACTATGCCTACTCGAATTTTGAGCCCGTACCCGTGTACTACAACGACCTTGAAATACGCTTGCGCACGAATAACTTTGCAGCCGACCAATACGAGATGACGCTGCGAAATGCCGCTGGCGATCTGCTTGTGTCGCGGTCGGGCTTGGCAGATAATACGCTGTTTGTTGATTCGCTGCAACTGCCCGATGGCTGTTATGAATTCCGCCTTACCAATAAGCTCGGATATGGCCTCGACTTCTGGGCGATGCGAAGCCAGCTCGGCAGCGGTTCGCTCAGCTTTTCCAGCCTTGGCAAAGGCATCAAGACATTTGGCGCTGATTTTGGTGGCGAGATATACCATCAGTTCCGCGTTGGCCCTAAGCCCGTTATTGCCAAATCGACCGATTCGCTGCTGTTTGGCGATGTGCTTATCAACACGGAAAAGCTCCTGACGGTAGATATTACACCGGCAAATTCCGAGGGGCTCGTCATTGACCGCACAACGGTCGTGCTGGCGAATCGCGGATTTACCATCGTGTCTACACAGCCCGATATTTCTGCCGGAGATGTCACCCTTGCCCCCGGCGAGAAATTTACGGTGACAGTAGCTTTCAAGCCCACAAAAGAGGGGCTGCATATGGCAATGCTGAACATCGGCTCTAACGACCAGCGCAATAGCTCGATTTCCATTCCGCTGCGCGGCACCGGGCAAACCCAAGTGTCGGTAGGAGAGGAAAAGGATATGCGCTCGAAGTTGTATCTGTTTGCGGCTCCCAGCGCTTTCAGTGATGAAAGTACCGTATCGTTTGGCGTGGATACATCCGTGCCGGTACCTGCAACAATTAGTGTGGTGAATAGCATTGGCCGCGAAGTAGCTGTGCTGTTCGACGGGCTTGCTACTGGCGATGTGCAGACGGCTGTGCTCTCGGCAAAAGCGCTGCCCGCTGGTGTGTACTATGTGGTGTTGCGCGCTGCCGCAGCTACCACATCTGTACCTGTGACAATTGTGAAGTAGTACCGGAATGAATGGAGGAAGTGGGTGCTAGGCATATGAAGAAGACAGGATAAAATGAGACAGCCTGTCGACGGAAATACATAGTGCAAACAACTCCACCAATTCATCCGGGTATAATTCTCCTGCACATACAACAGGTCTTTCGGTGATGCCGGAAGACCTGTTGCTTTTTTGAGAGGCTCGTTGTTTTCGCGTTTGCTACGGTGTGCGATGTGTCCGCAACTGGCGCAGTGGGAAGGGCACCACGCGCCGCAAGTGCGACCTGGTGACAGCGATGAAGCGCTGGCGCAAAGACGCCCGTGCCACAGAATTTTTTAGAGCACCTGATGGGAATTGCCGGAGCGCCGAGCTCACCTATGAGCTGGTGCTGATAGCGTGATTGCCGCAATAGGCTAGTATATATGCAAAAAAGCCCCTGGAATTGCTCCAGAAGGCCTGTTTTCTCTCTGCTTTAAGCACCGCCGTGTTGTTCACACCTGCGTCGTTGTCACCGGGTCGCACTTGCGGCGCGTGTTGTTCTATCTTCTGCGCCCTGTGTGCTAGTGCGAGCCCGTAGCACAGCTTGGCATACCTCGTTTTTCCAGATACTGCTGGTGGTACTCTTCAGCGCGGTAGAATGTCTGTGCCGGTTCGATTTCTGTCGCAATCGGGCGCCTGTACACGCTTGCGCGCTCTAGCCTTTCTTTGGATGCTTGGGCTTTTTGCTGCTGTTGGTGCGAATGATAAAAAATCACCGATCTGTATTGCCTGCCAATATCGGGGCCTTGTCGATTGACCTGTGTGGGATCGTGAGCATCCCAGAATATATCGAGAAGTTCCTCGTAGGATACTTTCCCGGGATCGTAGACCACCTCTACTACTTCGGCGTGCCCTGTGGCATCCGTGCATATCTGCTGGTATGTCGGGTTGGTCAAAGAGCCGCCGGAGTAGCCCACGGCAGTAGAAATTACGCCTTCAACCTTGCGGAACTCTGCTTCTACACCCCAGAAGCAGCCCGCGCCGAATGTCGCTTTCTCCATACGTCCACTCCCTTATTTATTGATTGTAGGTACGTTGGCCGCTGTACTGATACCTCCCGGCTACAGAAATACCGTCGTAGAGGCGATGGCTTCTGCCGTTATCGGGAAGTGTATCTACAGCTTTACCTTTCTCCGTCAAGCGAAGAACGTGCATTATACAAAAGCAAAAGGACAATGTCCAGCGGCGTTTTACGCTTGCCGGTTGCAGGGAAGAAGAATAGCGGCGGCAGTTATTGTGATAGCGCGTTGGCGTTGGACGTTATGTTATTGCCTGAAGACAACGCACCATGCCGGAAGGGCGCATGCTTCCAGCCGGAGCAGCAGCTTCGGTACAGCGGCAAAAAAACAACGCTGGTATTAGTTCCTGTTCAGGTAGCCGCGAGCTACAGATTCTTGGATCAATTCCTGCACGAAATTCCACAGGAATGTAGAGCTTTCGCGTATGGGCTCGGTGCGGCGCAGAACTTTGTCCCGCGTAACGCCGTGCTTTTTCCAGGAATATCCGCCTGTCTTGTAGTTGTGAAGCAGCGGCTGGAGCCTATCGAGCGAGGCGGCAAAACAGGCTTCGGGCGTTGCCTGCTGTTCAAATTCTTCCCAGAGCATCCGAAATTCTTCGGACTGATCTTCGGGAAGAAGGCAAAACAGGCGCTCGGCTGTTTTGCGTTCGCGTTCTTTGGCTATGCGTATTGCTTCGTCGTCGTAGCACAGCGTATCGCCGTGATCTATTTCGACGAGGTCGTGGATAAGCACCATTTTGACAACGCGGAACATATCGATACTCATTTCCGTAGCGTGTTCGCACAACAGCAGAGCCATCATCGCGAGGTGCCAGGAATGTTCGGCGTCGTTTTCATGGCGCGAGCCATCGGTCAACAGCGTCTGTCGGTAGATATGCTTGAGTTTGTCGATTTCAAGAATGAAATCGATCTGTTTTTTAAGGCGCTCGTCTTTCATAGGGGACCCTGTCGGGATAGGATGTGTAGGAATACCAAACAACGTATAAGTACAATGCGGAAACGGGCAGTGGGGACGGGATGAATGATCCGTCCGGTGCAAAAGGTGGAATATTGATAGCTGAAACCGTTCTGCGGATAATAACCGCATGTGATCCGGCACGAGAGAATTCTCCGGATTCATACCATACACTTGATACTGTGATGGGAAACGCCGCATTATCTGACTTCCCTGATTCGTTTTTCCTTTGCGCAGGCTCCGATCCTTCGGCGGAATATTTTTATCCGGAAAAACGAACGGCTATCGGCAATGTACGAACTTGGTGTACGGCGGACAAGAATTTTTCATTTCCAAGCACTTTTTTCATCCCTTTACCGAAGTTCCTGGCAGCGTTTTTGCACGTGTACTAGCCCTATGTGCTCGGCGTTCGCGCATGTGCTTAAGATCGGCTACGATAATAAAGCTGATGATTACCAGCAGAAACCACGCGTTGATCTTGCCCATAGAGACAAATGTCCAGGTATGGATTTGGTCGGGATATCGCCATGCGCCGAGATACGTGGAGATATTCTCTGCTATCCAGATGAAAAATCCCATAAGCAGAAAGCTGATCACAAGCGGCATTTTACGCCGTTTGGTCGTAACCGTAAAGTGTATCGTTGTTCGCATAAATACGATTACTACAGCGATGATGAGGTACAAGCGGTAATCGCCGATAAAGTGGTGAGTAAAGAAATTAAGGTAGATAGCAATGCACAGCGGGACACTGATGAAATAGCTTGGGTAGTGGTGTAGTTCCAGCTTCAGCATACGCCATGCCTGGCAGATATAGCTTGCTACGGCAGCGTACATAAAGCCACTGTACAGCGGCACCGTACCGATCTTTAATAGAGCGTGTTCTGGATAGCTCCACGAACCAATTGCCGGATGAGTCTTGAACAATTCGAGCAACAGGCCGAGCAAGTGGAAGGCGCACAGTGTCTTGAGTTCGTCGACTGTTTCGAGCCGCTTCCAGAGAAGCACGAGCTGAATTGCTATGGCTGCAATGAAAATGAAATCGTAGCGCGGCAGGCCAAAAAGCGGTATGTGATGCGAGATAAATAAAACGCCGAAAAACAAACCGGCGAAAATACATGCCCGTGCTTCCTTCAGGCCGAACACGAGGAATTCATACAGAGCTGATTTCATAATGGGGTGAAAAAGTGAAACAACACATATTGCCGGTACACGCGTGCTGGTAGAAGCGTTCAGCCTGTGGCTGGTCGTGCTACGGTTTTTTCTTTACTGTTCCCGACCCGGTGATAATCGAAGTGACGACGGGAAAACCGAGGTATGTCACGCTGCCGGAGCCTGTGAGCTTTACATCCAGCGTTTTAGCTGCGTTTACTTCGGCACTGCCCGATCCTGTGAGTGTGAGTATTGCGTCGTCGATAGGTAGCTCGTAAGCCAGCAGCGAACCCGATCCGCTGATCTGTGTGGTGAGTGTCGCTGCCCGGCCTTTGATGCGTACACTGCCCGAACCGCCAATAGATACAGCCACGGCCTTTGTTGTTGCTCCGGTTACTTGCACGCTGCCTGAACCGACAGACGTGACTGTAAAGGAGTCAGAAGAAAAGGTGGCCATTCCGGTAATATCTCCCGACCCCTCTGTGCTAATGCTCTGAAGCTGCGGAGCTGTTACATACACATTTGCTGTGCCATTGCTCAAGCATGCGTCGTTGGCAACACCAATATACAACCGGGTGCCGCGCAGCTCGGTTGTGATGTGCCGTAGGAAATTGTCGTCGGCCTCCACGCGCACGCCGATGGGCCCTTGTTGCAAAACAATATTGATGTTGTCGCTCGCTACAATGCCTGAGAATGTGCCGGGGGAGCGCTGCTCGGTTTGTATTGTGCCCGATCCGTCGGTGCATTCTACGGCAACAGCATCATCGCCACAGCCGCTCAGCAGGCTGGTGAGCAGAAAACAACAAAGAGAAAAGAAGAGGGGGAGCTTATTCATAGTATCTGTTTTGCATTGTAGAAGAAATTTAGCCGCACTCGGTTCACAGGTACGGGCTTTGGCAAATATACGGTATAGCCGCCGTTCCGCCACAGACAGTAGAGCCGCCGTTTTTGTTACAGCTATACCCTTTCAGGCTATTGGAAAGGAAGCATGGGTCGTAATTTTCCTGATTTGCTCCATATGGCGCCGCTCGTGCAAAAGCAAAATAGCCAGAATATCACCCAGCCGAAAGCGCAGGAGCCCGGCAGCAGGAGAAGCCACACGGGTGCGGTTGAGATTGATATCTGCCGCTCGAAGCAATATCTCTGATAAGTGCTGTTGCGCCGTAGAGAAGTCGCGCAGTGCCGACAGCGGAATGTCGCTTTGCGATGGCCGGAAGGGTTGTGGTGTGCGTACTTTTAGCGTGCCGGGGTGCATCATACGGATGAGAAAAGCGCCGAGCATTCCGGCTTTGTACGCGCCATGTGCAGGCTCAAGCCCGCTCTCTGTGTATTTTCTCCGGGCTCGTTCTATGCTTTTGTCGAGCGATGTAAAGTACGACGTGTTAAACACGATAAGGTGATGGACGCACTGCCCAACGCTCCAGGAGTCGGGAGATGGCTTCCAGTTGAATTGTTCCGGCGTCATATTGCCGCACAGCGAAGCGATTTCCTGTCCGAGAGCTTCAGCTTTCTGCCGCAGCGTGTGTAAATGCTGCGAAAAGGATGAATGGGAAGTAGCCATAAAAGTATGAGCGTGATCGTGAGCACTCTGTTCCTATCCCTTGAACATTGTTCCTTCTGCCAAGCAGGAGCACAACTGTCCATACACTTCTGCTATGCGGTCGCGGTCGGGCTGTTTGCCTATAGCACGGCTGATACGCCGCGCAAGCGTGCCCTGCGCGAGCATTGTGTTTATCGGCGTTTCCCACTGCTCATTGTACACGAGGCTGGCTGGCAGCACAGTTTCTATGAGGTGTTGCCAGAGCTCGCTTGCCCGGCAGCGGTTGCCCTCTGGATAGCGCATCATCCGCAAATACTTGGCATTGCTTATCACTGTCGATTCAGCGTCTTTTGTCGTTTCTATCAGCAGCGTGTACAGCGGATCGGTTTCCCATGCCTGTTGCAGTATCAGGCTGGCGGAAAATTCGCCTGTAAGGGCTTCTACTACAGCGATAACAGCGGCTGCAATGGAGATGTTTGCAAGTGGACATTCCTGCGCGTCGATTACGCGGATTTCAATTGTACCACGGCCAAATCGCGCAATGGCTCCCCGTGCGTTCAGCTCTTCAGTCTGGAGCATAGCGTTCGGGTCGTAGGGCGCAATATCGTCGTACAGGCGCTGGAGAATATCGCGCTCGTAGTCCTTGCGTGTCCATACCTGCTCGGGAATTACTCTGCCAGATATCGAGGGAATACGCGCAGCACTGCTGCGGTACGCTTCCAATCGGTTGTCCATGATGCCATTGGGAGCGCCGTTTACTACCGGGGAGCTCGCCGCAAGAGCCGGGATAATAGGCAGCACCAAACGAATAGCTGCGTGTAGTCGCGCAAATTCTCTGTCGTCGTAAAAAGGCAAGCTGATCTGCATGCTTTGCAGGTTCGCCCAGCCGTGTGTGCCACAGTCAAAAATGTTGTGGAATGCTTCGTACACGCCACCGTCGTGCGGCCATAGTTTCATCTCTGTGCGGGGATTCATCCACGGGTGCATGGCGCCGGGCATAAGGCATGCGTCCATATCGGCGAGCAGGGCGTTGATGTGTTTCGCCTGTTCTGCAAAGGCCGTAGGCAGCGGTACAAGCAATGGCGAGAGGCCGTTTGTTTTGGTTGTAATACCATGTAGTCCCCGGCTGTTGGACCATGTGATATCTCGTGTTTGTACTTCCGATACTCGATCCTCGCCCGAAGCTGTGCACAGAAGTTCATCGGCGAGAGGGGATACCGAGAGCGTTTGCTTATTGGCGATGATGTATTCGAGTTCGATGCCAAAGCCTTCAAATAAATGCAGATGTTCTTGTTCCATACAATCAACTAATGAGAAAAGAGAAACAAACATACGAGTCCTGCGGCAGCAGCGGAATTGTTTTTGACTACGACACCATTTTTATCGTCGCATTGAGCGCGGTGCCCAGCGAACACTTGCAGGAGTTTTGGCGCTACAGTCTCCGCCCTCGCGCTTTGTCGCTGCACCGCGCTGCAACGCCGCCGCGTGCTGTCCGTCCGCATCCGCAGGAATGTACAAGCACGCGCTGCATTCCTTTAGCACATGATCACAAAGCGTCCGCGCTTATCGGCGTTCTATCGTTGTTCCAGCAACCAGCGCAAAGCCTGTGGCCAAAGCCGAAGCGGGTATGCGACCGGCGACAGCGACCAGCCGGGCGCCGAGCCACGCCCGTGCCATGTATATTCACGCCACACGACGTTCATCTTTCCCCATGTACCGAGGGCAGAAGACTAGGCATTTGTATTCTGCGACGGGTGTGAGGATAGCTGGTAGGCCGATTATAAGAGACATGAATTTATACCAGAGAGTGAGCCGCTACAGGCCGATAAAAAAGCTGTATGCCGACGGTTGTGCAGCCATTGCGCTCAAAAATAGTTTGCATAGGCGTATTGCGCGCATCTGTGGAACCTTGGTAGGTATGTACTCCCAGATAGGCGAGCCGTTCCATACCCGCTGCATGCAGTATCTTGCCGAGCCCTCGATTGCGGAAAGCGGGGAGCATGGCAATATAGAGCAGTGTTCCTTTCTGTGGTGCGTCGTCGTGCGGCTGTGGAAGCACCACGCCCGCAGCAACGCCGTCGAGCATGGCGATGCGCCAGTTGGCGGGGTCGAATGTTGGGCCCGTGTAGCAGGCAACGAGTTCGTCGAATTCCTTTTCGGGGTCGAACTCATTTTCCGGGAAGGGGTCGCCTTTGGCAGCCTCGGTCATCACATCGAGAAATTCCTGGCGGCCTGCGTCGGCAAGAGTGCGGTAGGTGAACGGACTGCGATATGGTGATGTATAGTTGTCGATTCGGCGTTCTACAAATTGCTTTGTTCGGTGAACAACGAACCCCGATTGTGCAAGCATTGTACCGACAAGTGCTGTGTGCGATTCCTGCCACATGAGTATGCGGATATCATCAGCCTGAAACAGGTGGTAGAGATAGCTCGTGAGCGCCCGAGCTACTGCCTCGTCGGGGGTATTCGGATGTGTATTTATTTCCCGTATAGTATAAAGCTTGGGCGTAAGAGCCTCTCCGCGCATTCTGCCTACTACGCGATTGCCATCAAAAAAAAGAAGAAACTCATGCGGCTTGTGCTGTGCCGATGCGAGCTGAAAAGCAAGAGCATCGCGGTCGACGCTGTCCGGGCCGCATTGAAGCCAGAGGCTTTCTTGTCCTGACGCCATAGGGTGTGCCACGAGATATTGGGGCATAGTTTACCTGTACTTGTACATGTTTCTGTTGCTCTGCGGAGATGCAGAACACGCAGTTTAAGGGAACTACTGCTCAAAAACAAAAAAGGCATTAATAGATGTAGGGGTTGTAGCTTCGGAAATGTTGACATAGAGCTGCGGTGATAGTAGGCGTATAGAGCTAATAACGAGTGGTGTGCTGTAGGCATTTTAAAGAAGTGGGAGAGAACAAAAAAGGCGCCCCTGTAGAGGGCGCCTCGCCGTAGTAATGGATATGCAGCTCTGCCTATTCTGCAATTAAACGCTGTACGCTGTACTCGCCATTGTCGGTTTCGATACTGATGATATACATGCCGGGGCGAATATTCCCGGTTTTATATTCTTCCGTCCATGTACCGGCCTGCTGGCTGTGCGAAGCCAGTTGGGAAATAATGGCGCCAGTAATAGAGCGCAGAGTAATGGTGACAGTGCGCGGCGACGACAACGTGTAGCTCACGGTGACAGCGCCATTGGCAACGGGATTTGGGTAAACCGACGACGCAGTAATAGCACCGGACTTTGTTTGCCACAGGCCGATAAAGCCCTCGTGCGGATGAGCTGTAGCCGCAGCGTTGACACTGACACCCGCTGCGATCAGAAGCTCTTGCTTAATATCTTTGCGGTAGCGTTCTGGAAGAGCCGCCAGCACTTCCGGCGTGGGTTCGTACCACAGCACGTAGTTTGTACGCCAGTGCTTGCCGGTATTATCTTGAGGCTTGTCGCTTTTTACTAAGATCGCAATCCACTTTTCTGCCTGTATATTCTGGCTGGTAATCTTGTGCGGAGCTGTTTGGTGCTTTTGCTCGCTTTGGAGAAAATCGTCAATCTCCTCCTGTGTTGCCAGGCGTTCTGTTGTGGTGCGATTCGCACCGGTGCCGCGTACTTCAATCACTTTAGACTGCGACATATCTTTGTTGTTTGGCGTAAAGAACACAAAGTGCGTGGGGTCTTGCTCTGTTGTGTTTTTGCCGTTGTTTTCATCGGTTTCATCGTTCTCATCAGTCTTATACTGTTCTACACGGCGGTTGCCAAGGTCGTCTGTAATCATGCGGAGATGGTTTGTATGCAGCACGGGAAAGACCGGCGGCTGTTCTACTGTGGGGTTTAGGGCCGTCCCCTTGGCTGTAACACTCATACGACTAATCGAGGTACTGTTGCGGCGCTGATACACTGTCACTGCGTCGTCCTTGTGCTCTACGCCGAGCTTGAGCAGTTCGTCATCCGTTAGTTCGAGCATGCGAACACCGCGAAGGTCGATTGTATTTGTCCGCTCGTCGGGAGCTGTACTTTGTGCTTGTGTGCGGGCAGGCGTGCCGGCAGTTGGCTGCGCAGCCTGTGCTTTTTCTTTGCCTGCAATGCCCGGAGTTGAGTAGTGCTTTGGCTGCCGCATGGGCTCTGTTTGCTGTTGTGTAGCAGGGGGAACCACAGCGGGCTGTTGCTGCTGCGGAGCATGGGTAAAGAGCAGTGTGCCCGCTGTTATAAGCGCTGCGAGCCCTGTTGCTGCTGTTGTTATGATCATTGTGTGTGTTCCTTTTGTTTTTGTCGTTGTTTTTGCTGGTGCAGGGGCACCTTCTGCGAGGAGATTCCGGATGTCGCCCTCGGAGAGAAGCCTTGTGCCGGCAGAGGCTTGTTGCGCCCTGCTAAAAAGTGTATCGAGCTGTTGTTTATAGTTTTTCATAGTGTTTCCGCAACATTGCAGGAGAAAAAGGGGAGGTCCTGTGTCTCGAAGTGCGGGCGCAGCATTGCTGTGAGCCTTTGCCGAGCGCGCAGCAGCCGTACTTTTACGGCGGAAAGCGAGCTGCCCTGTATGCGGCGTACTTCTTCTAAAGGGAGGTCGAGCAATTCAAACAGGATAATAGCCTCGCGCTGCTTTTCGGGGAGCTGCCGGATGGCCTCGTGCAGCAGTGCTACATCGGCGGCGACCTCTGGCGAGGGGCTCGTATCTTGCATCATCAGCGCTTTGCTTTCGTCGTAGGTACCGCGAAATTTGCTCTGCCGGAACCGGCGTTTGTGCACACGGCTGGCAATGCTGAACAGGAAGCTGAGAAAAGCCTGCCGGTTTCTTACGCTGCCAAACACGCTGTACGCTTGGAGCAGTGTCTCGCTTATGACATCGCGCGCTTCCTCGTTGTTGCGTGTCATTACCCGGCAGAAGCGTTCCAATCTCTCGTAGAGCGGTTCCACGAGCGCGAGAAATTCATCCTGCCGTATCTGTGTTTCTGTTCTCATTGTTTCCCTGCCGATTTCCGAGTATGTTGCCACAGCTTCCCGGAAAGTTACATCGGTGGTGGAAGAAGCAAAAGCAAAGGGGCTGGGGGGACTGCAAGGCGAGAATATTGTATGTTTGCTCTGCCGTTATAATCGTCCATAAAACATCTATAATACTATGATACGAGTAGATCATCTCGACCATATTGCGCTGACGGTGACAGACCTGAAGCGCTCAGCCGAATGGTATCATTCCGTGCTCGGATTAGAGCGCCGGTACGAGCATTGGAACCCTCCTGTGATGATGTGTGCAGGCAATACATGCCTTGCGCTTTTTCCCGATGTGCAGCAGCTAGGCAGCTCCCTTACTCCGCCCGGTCGGTCCGGTGTGCGGCATTTTGCCTTTCGTATCGATAAGCAGATGTTTGCCCATGCGCGCGAAGTACTGCGAGAGCGAGGTACGGATTTTGATTTTGAAAATCACGATGATATAGCGCATTCACTGTATCTGCGCGATCCCGATGGATATGTCGTAGAGCTTACAACCTACGACTTGTAAGGCTCGTCGCCGAGGTAGAGAGTATTGTGTCGTGCTTGGTGCATGCCGGTGGCTGCTGGCCTCTGCGCGGATGTGTTTCGCTTCGGTCTCTGCCCTCGCTGTTGGTCGCTGCACCGCGCGCACGTCCGCCGCGTGGCTGTTTGGGCTCTGCCGCAGGGCATAAGAGCGTTGTTCTTTCTACAGTCGAATATGCGCCTTTTACATCGCGCTATTTCTCGCCTGTATAAACGCCCGCACTCTGTCGGCATCTACGGCATTGGAAGTAACTCCGTTGTATTTCAGCGTTGTGCCCACAATTGCGCCATCGGCGTACTGCAAAACTTCTGCAAGTGTGTGGGCTGTAACGCCGCTTCCGGCAAAGATGCGAGCTTCTGGCACTGCTTCTTTTACAGTGCGCAGGTCGCTGGTAGATGTTCCGGCTCCAGTTGCCACGCCCGTTACGATGAGGGCGTCGGCATGGCCTCGGTGGAATGTATCGCGTGCAGAGCCAGCGAGATCGGTAGGAGCGAGTGGTACAGCGTGCTTTACAGCAATGTCGGCAAAGATATACACGTCCGATCCGAGTTCCCGGCGGTAGCGCAGCGTTTCTCCAGCTCGCCCTTCGATAATACCTTGGTCGGTGAGCATGGCGCCTGTATGGACATTCACACGTATAAACTGCACTCCGCTCACTGCCGCAACAGCCATGGCAGAACGGGCGTCGTTGCGCAGAATATTGACACCTATCGGTATGTCCGGTATATGGCTGCGAATTGCGTAAACAGCAATGCTCATGGCTGCTACTGTGTGTGCATCTACACGACCGGGCAGAAACGGTGTGTCGCCGTAGTTCTCCACAATCAGACCGTCAACGCCGTTGGCTGCGAGCGTTTCCGCATCGAGCAGTGCGCGCGTCGTGATCTGATTCATTGTGTCGCTGTTGTGCGGGCTACCCGGAAGGGGAGATAGATGTACCACCCCGATCATTGGCTTCGGATGAGAAAAAAGAGAGGATAAATGCATTGTTGTTCTTCCAAATATTAAAGTTCTTCAAATTTCGGCAATGTACTTGCCCCGCGCAGCCATATCCCCAAAAAAAGCCCCCCGGACTCCGGAGGGCAACGCCGATATACGAGTTTGCGAAGATTGCTGTTAGTCTTCTTCGTCCTCATCCTCATCTTCTTCATCCTCATCGAAGTCTTCTTCGTAGTATTCCTCGCCGAGCTCTTCTTCTTCAAAGCCGAAGTCGCCCTCGCCGAGTTCTTCGTCCTCATCCTCGTAATCGTCGTCCTCGTCCGTATGCTGGGCATACAGTATGTCGATCTCCTCGTCGATCGCATATGTCTGCATGATGTCCTGCATATCTTAACTCCCGAAAAGTGAAAGAAAGAGATTGATTAACTTATCAAAAGAGAGAAAAATGTGTGCAAATAAAAGCATTGACTGCGATATGCCGCAACCGAAAATTTCAGGAATAGCGCATCTTTTTACAGTTTTAGGCCATACCACACCACACCCGGGTACAGGCGCACCGCAGGAGCGGGCAGGTGGTAGTATTGGAGCACGGCTACTAGGGCGTCCCACAGGCTGCCTTCTATGGGCAAACCCCTGAGGTTCCAGTCCAACCCGAGATATAATTCATGGGTGCCGCCGCCTTTGAAATCCAAATTTTTCACACTGTGCCCTATGCCTATATTGACCCACGGCGGGTAGACATCGCGCCAGCTCAAAGGCAAAAGAGCCGCTACATCTACACTTATCCAGTGGTATGTACTTTCGTAGTCGTCAAAAATTACTGCATGCTGCCCTACTCGGAATTTATCCGAAGGCTGAAAACTAATTTTTATAGAGTAAGGTTTCAATGCGGGAATATAGTGCTGTGCTATGGGGAATGTAGCGCCGAGGGCATCAGCGGTAAAATCGCCCCAGCTAAACCCCCACTCTTTGGAAAAACCGTCTTTGATCTCTACATATGTTTCGTAGGTAAGCGCAATTCCCGACGCGAGATACATGCTGGACACTGTATCCATACCAGCCCAGCGGAAAGCATGCCTGTAGGCATCGCTCATGATGTAAGGAAAAAAAAAGTGTCCGAATTTATCAGCGCCAAGCGCATAGTGCCAGTCGTGTTCCCAATCAACATGAAAAGGGCTTTGTTCGCCCTTCCACCACAGGTTGGACTGTAGCGCGTGCCCATAGATAAAAGCTCCGGTAGAAACACCTCCCACTACTGCCATGCGCCATACAGACACCCCTTCGGAAGTCGAGTCGTTGTCGGCCTCGGAAGCAAACATTGTACCGTGGGCAAGTAGCAGTAGAAGAAGACAATATCGCATATCGCAACAACACTTTTAGAGAACAAGCGTTACAGGAACCCGGAGCGAAGGAGACACTCTTGCGGAAGGCTCTTTATTCCACAGGAGTGTCGATATAGATAACCACAGTGCGGTTATACAGCCGACCTTCGGGTAAATCATTGGAAAACAGGGGCGCAATTTCGCCTACGCCGTGCATACTCAGCTTGCCTGCTGGCGTGGTAGAGCGTATCATTCCGCCCACTGCTTGGGCTCGTCTTTCGGCGAGATTGATATTTGTTTCAAAATTGCCAACATCATCGGTATAGCCTTTCACGATGACAGTGCTTCCGGGGTGCACACGAGGCAGCACGAACTCCCTGAGTATTCTTGTATTGTAGTGGCTGATATCGGCCTTGTTGAAGTCGAATAGAATAAGGCTGATCTTATCTCTGTCGCGGTGCAAGGCTGTTGTATCGGAAATGATGCGGGGGAGAATGGGGCGTGCTTCTACTGCCGTATCACCCATGCGGCTCACCGATTTGATCACAAGCATCAGCGTATCGTCGGCTGTGGGAATATATTCCGATAGAATATCCGGCCAGTTCAGCACTAGCTCCGGTGCTGTGAGGTCGGGCGTAGCGCCTGCGGTCCAGAGCACGGTGCTGTCTATGCGAAGTTGCCATGTGGATTCGCGTATGCCACCGTCGGCCTCTATGCGCGCTTTGGCTCTGTGGTTGTTGGTATCGGCCCGCACGACAGTGGTAGTTTTGCGAAAAATAACAGGCTTGATGACTTCCCAGGAGTCTGATGATATTTCTACCCGGCGGTTTTCGCTTCGCGCGGCTTCATCGCTATTGCGCGATGGTGAAGCCGGAAGATTACGTGCTTCTATCGACATACGTTCCGGTGCGATATTCCACACCGACCGCAGATAGCCAGCTACGCTTTCGGCGCGGGCTTGCGAAAGCTGCTGGTTGTTTGCTTCCTCGCCAATATTGGCATTGCATCCTGTAAGCGTAATTGTAGCTTTGGGATAACTCGTCATGCGGCTGCCGATGATATTAAGCACATTGTAGTAGTAGGTAAGAGCCTCTGGCGGAAGGGCCAATGTTGCAAAGCTATCCGCTTGATCCGCCGACAAGTAGTGGTAGCGCTCTGGTAGTGTGCTCGACGATTCGCCAAAAAAAATATAAGCGAGAAGCGGGAAGGCTTCGTTCATACTCGTACTTTGCATATCGACCGTCGCAGGTGCTTCGGTGATGAGAATAGTGGGTGGGAAATGCCAGTCGAACAGCACTCGATAGCCCTGCGAATAGGTGTCGCGCGCTACTGTAGAAAGAATATTTTGTAGCCTGCCATCCTGCTTCGCTGCATAGTACACTCCACCGGTTTTTGTAGCGAGGGATCGGAGAAACGAGTTGGGCTTTTTGAAATAATCTACAGTAAAAAATACTGGAGCGCTGCCGCCTGTGTACACCTGGGCGAGCGCTTTTTCTGCTGATACCTCGCTGCCAATATCATTGCCGTCGGAGAAGAGAATCACAAACGTTTTTACCTCGCGCCCGCGCACCATTGTGGGCTTTTCGCGCAGAATGCTGGAAGCTGCGTACACGGCGTCGTACAAGTAAGTACTGTAGGTCATTTTATTACGCATGATATCGGTGTATATCTGCCGCACTTTGTTTCTGTTACGCAAAAAGGGCGAGATGCGCACGTTCAGTGTCTGCCCATTGAGAATAATAGACTGCGGGCTGAAACTCACCACGCTTATTTCGGCTTCGCTACCGAGCTGGGCGATGAGCGAATCCATATCGGCAAGTACCCTGTCCAGCCTTGGAAGCATGGACTTACTGTTGTCGATGACCAATACAACCCGCAGATCGACAAGAGGAGTTTCGTCCAGCGGGATGACGCGAGTAATGCGGCCTCGCCGCCCGTCCCGGCGTGTTACTGTAAAAGCGTCGATGTCTAATCCCTTTACGGCACGGTCGTATCCATCCTGTACAAATGCTATGGCAGATGTATCGGTCTCGGCTTTGAAGTCCACTCTGTAAGAAGAGGGAAGGTCCTGTAGCCCAAGGCGATATCCCGTCTGTGCCGAGCAGAATACAGCACTGCTCATTGCTGTCAGAAGGGTGATAACAACGACAATGCAACATGTCTTCATGATCTGTCGAATCCGATATTGCCGGTAGAAGGTCGGGGCAACTCTGTAGGCGAATATACGCCTTTCCCTTTATGCCATCAAATCAAAAACGGCAGGGCAGTTTCCTTGTTTGAGTTCATAGTCGGACACGGAAACACGCCCGCTGGTTACGAATCGTGAAGGAGAAAGAGGCTATCGGCATTCTGCTGTAGGCCACCGAAATATCGCGTTTGGTAGGTAGCCTCTCGGCGCTGATGCCTGTCTCGTTCTGTATCTGGCAGGCGCGGTGCTCAGGATCCGAGTTCCAGAGGCAAAGAGCTGGCGTTAGGAAACAGATGTTTTTGCCCCTGGCTGCCGGGGCTCCGAGAGCAGAGGAATATCTTTCCAGCGGGTTGTATAGCTGGGCGAACGCCAGTCGCGCCGCATAGACCAGGGGCGCAGGTGCCTGCTGCCCGCTGCTGCAAAATGTACGGTTTCGCCACCCATTGTCCGGTTCATAGAGTCGACTAATGCCGAGACTGTATCGGCTTGCTTGGTATCGGTTGGCTCGAACAACGACACTTGTACGGCTGTCGAGGGGATAATGTCGGTGAGCATGACGCCCGCTTTCTGGTAGGCGTAGTTCTCGCGGTATATGCGTTCGATACTTTCTGTGGCATAGCGGAGCAGCACTGGTGTGGAGTCGGTAGGAGTAGGCAATGCGACATGGCAGCAATCGGAGTGCTGCGGTTGATCGCTGCGAAAGCGGTTGGTATGGATGAACACCGTAAGGAACGATGTATGCGACTGCTGGCTGCGCAGCTTTTCTGCTGCACGCGATATATACAGCGCTACCGCTTCTTTCAGGTCTGCAAGCGAGGAGACAGGCGAGCCAAACGACCGCGAACACGTAATACCTTTTTTTGTAGCCGATGCTGGTTCGAGGGTATAGCAGGGCGTGCCTCGTAGCTCGGCCAGAGTGCGTAGACCCACGATGCCCATGTGCCTGCGTATCAGTGCGTCGGATGCGTGGCTCAGTTCGTAGGCTGTTGTGATGTTGTGCTTCGCCAAGAATCGAGCGTGTTTCCTGCCAATGCCCCATACCTCTTCGACAGGTGTTTTGGTAAGTGCTGTGTCGATAAAAGGCTGGCGCAAATAGAGAACACCGTTGGCGCGTTGCGATGTTTTGGCAAGAGAGTTGGCGAGCTTGGCCAGCGTTTTAGTAGCGGCTATGCCAACCGACACGGGAATGCCGGTCCACTGCCGGATGCGACTGCGAATGAACTGCCCGTACTCATTGAGGTCAGAAATAGGCCGACCTTCGCGGTCGTATAGATTGTCGAGCTGCAAAAATGCCTCGTCGATGGAGTACACTTCTACGTCGGGTGCGAGCTCGGCCAGCGTTTCCATTATCCGCTGCGACATATCGGCGTACAAGGCGTAATTGGAGGAAAATACATGTACACCGTGCTCTTGGGCAAACTGCCGGATTCTGAAATAAGGTGTTCCCATTGCAATGCCCAATTGTTTCGCTTCGGCAGATCGCGAGATTACGCAGCCGTCGTTGTTCGAGAGCACCACGACAGGCTTGCCGTTCAGCGAAGGGCTGAATACCCGTTGGCACGATACATAGAAGTTGTTACAGTCTACAAGAGCAAAAGCTGTTGCCATATATTTCTGCTTATAGCGGGTGAATCACGTTGGTGACTACGCCCCATATTTCAAACTGGTGTTCAGATGTAATTGCAATCGGTAGATATCGCTCGTTTTCCGGTAAAAGCATTACACAGCCGTTGCGCATGCTCAGCCGCTTTACAGTGAGCTCGCCGTCGAGAGCTACCACCACCACTTTGCCATCGGCTGGCTCTATAGCGCGATCCACAATGAGTAGGTCGCCGGAGTGGATGCCCGCGCCAATCATGCTGTCGCCCGTTACTCGTACAAAAAATGTAGCCGCCGGATGCCGTATAAGATGCCGGTTGAGGTCGAGTTTGCCTTCCATGTAGTCGCCTGCAGGCGAGGGAAATCCAGCCGATACTGGCTCCATGAAGAGCGGCAGATCGCACACTACAGATGTGTCAGGAGTGAAAATTTCCTTGGCTCGTGTTGCATTGCTATTGTCGAACAGAGGGAATATATTCTTTTTCCCCGTTGCCGTGCTGCCTGTTGTGGGCATAAAACCTCCGATTAAAGATCGCCTAAAGTTAGGCAGTGCAGTAGTACAGAAGAAATAAAATTTTCCACATTACAACAGTATAATAGAAAGCCAGTAGCCGGAAGTCGGTAGCTGTAGTGAGTGCCAGTAACCGGAAACCATGAGCTGTCTGTTGGCCGTAGTCTGAGCGTTGTTGCGGCATGAGTGAGTATCTTTATGGCGCCCGATGATCACGAGAATGATGTGCCGACGAGGTCTCTGCCCTCAGCGGCACGGCCCGCTGGGTACTGTTCCGGAGCTCCTCTGTGGGATAAAAGGAAAAAGCGCGGGTTTACAGCCCGCGCTTTTCAAATAATCAGCTTCTAATGTATCGATGATTACTTTTCGGACTGTGTCTTGGCCGCCTTGTCTGTTGTCTTGTGTGCTGTATGAGCTTTTAGGGGGCAAGCTCCGCACTCTTTTGGGTGATTATGCAGCGTCTACGGCAGAGAAACGCCTATTTGGTAAATGTCGTTTTTCGTGTGCTTTATGGCTGTTTTGGAGAAGATCGGCAAATGCTTGCTTCATTGCCGAAAAATTTCCATGTTCCCTGTTTATTGCTGCGCGAGCCCACTTGCCGCAGTACTACAACTGCCTTGATATAGAGAGTTTTGCCGTCGGGCGATATGTTGTGTGCAGCGAGGCCGAAAGCGTGGTGCAGAGGCTACCCATGACAATTGTGCGTTGAGGTGGGGTACATCAAGCGCATAGGCAAACGCCGGTTCCGAAAGGGGTCGGCGTTTTTTATGGTTTTGCACGAGGCGGGGACTGCTCCATGTACCGTTTTTTCTATTGGTTTTTTGTACCTACAGGCAGGGCAAATACTACGGGCTTTGGCCACATTTGTGCACTGATCCCGCTGTTATATGGCTGCACGCTCCACACATAACGGTGTCCAGTTCGGAAGTACGAGGACGGACTGGCAAGAGAAAGCCGCGTTGAATCGCTTACTATGCGTTCCATGACAACAGGCAAGTGCTCGATGTCTGTTTGCGTGGTGCTGTCTGGCGGTGCTTCCGCAATACGCACAATCCACTGAAAACCCGGAAGAATCACATGGGCTGGGTACTTCCACACAAAGTCAACGGACTCCAATAGCGTGCTGTCCATGTTCCATGTATATACTGGGGCAGCCAATGCCGGACGAGCCAGATCGACAGCCGTGAACACCCCGGCTGCCTGGGTTGGAGAGATGCTGTCCAGAGGTGTCCTAGGCTGTAGGCTGATGTGCAGCCTGTATTGGCCTTCGGGAAGTGTATCGCTGAAATCCATGACCCGCCTGTTGCCGTCGAACCATTCAAGATCAATATTGCTGAACAAATCGCCTGCTGTGTAGGTGTTCCAGCCAGAGGCCACCACTACTACAGGCGCGGAAAATTCGCGCGAACGCGCTTCCTTCTTGCCATTGGGAGGAATGATCTGTAGATGGACTTCTGCCTCGCCTGCTGTTTCTCGCGGATTAAATACTTGGAGCTCTGCGAGCTGTGGCATCGCATTCCATACACTGAAATCATGGGGCATGGCGGCGGGAATTGTGAGCTTTGCTATTGGGGCTTGTAGCCTCTGCTGCTCACGTTCGGCACCATTGCGCTGGGCGGCAAGAGTAGAAGTAGAGGCTATAAACAGACAGTAGATAAGCAGCTTTTTTGCTGTATAGGTAGTTGCCATAGTGTTATACCGACTGATATAGGTGCGACAAAGTACACGCAGAAAAACGGAGTAAAGTACATAAAAAAGTCGTGGAGAGCCAGATGAAATAGCGTTTTATCACTTCGATTGGTCTATTTGCTGTTGCGTGTCGGGGCGCATAGTAGCAAACGGCATTGGAATGGCCCATGCTGTGGATACAGATTCGGCTGTTGTATTCGCCGCTTGCGGGCTTTCTACAGAGCGTACACTCCACAGATAGCGGCGGTTTGTAGCAAAAAATTCAGATGGGGTAGCCAGTGCAAAGTGTGTGGAATCGCGGATAGTACGTTCGAGTACAGTAGCGCCATTGAGCATCGCTAAGCTGTCGTTTTCGACTGTTGTGGCCTCTACCACGCGCAGTATCCACTGTGTAGGCGCAGGTGCAACGGCATGGGGCAGTTCCCAGCGGAAGTGCAAGAGCTCGCCGGGTGTTGAAGCGATGTCGACTATGCGCGAAGGATATAGCAGCGTTGGCCGTAGGGCGCCTTGTATGGAGAACGGACGGCATATAGGAAGCGAGAGAGGCTTTGAACCATCCTCTTCGATAAGTTGCAGGCACAGCGTGTAGGAGCCCGCAGGCAATATCGTATTGGACGCGTTGCGCTGCCCATAGATATTGCCGTAGAGTTCGAGCTCTGCTGTAGAAAATATTTGCCCCGCGGTGTAGGTTGTAATACCAGGTACTACTTGGAAGAGCGGCATGGTGAACAGTTGGGTGCGTGCGTAGAGTGTATCGCCGATGTGCACCTGCACATCAATCTTTGCATTGATAAGGTCTTGTGTCTCGTTCGCGATTGTGAGGACGGCGTTGTCATCGGAGGCTCCCCAGTCGTGTACATAGCGCGGAAGCTGTGAGCTAACTGTGAGGTCGAGTGTGATATGTTGCTCTGATACCTGAGCCTGTACCGGGGAACATACCCACACGGCGCATAGAATGAACAGTAGCAATCGTTCGAGATTCATACAAGGTTCTCCATATGGTTCGTATTCTGCTTTCATCTTTACTTTGCCAGAGTGCAGTTTGTTGCCGCAAGCCGCAGCAGAGCAAACAGTGGGCTTCCTGTTTGGTTGGCCGCGTTGTATATTTGCAGTCTTCATGTACCGGCGGGGTAATTTATGCAAATTGTGCGACGTATTCTTCTCTACACATTTCTCGGCGCAATTGCGCTTGGCATGATATTCCCGCTTGCGTGGATGTTTGTGGTGTCGCTGCATGAGCACCCTGAGCGATATGGCACACTGTTCGAACTGGCGCGTGCTCCTTGGACTATTGGCAACTACGCCGATGCTCTCGGCACCGATGCCTTTGGCGTGTACTTTCTCAATTCGCTGTTTGTTGCCGCTGTGGTGACCGCTGGTAATGTTATCTTTTGCCTGATGGCAGGCTATGCGTTTGCCCGCCGGGATTTTCGTGGCAAGGCGCTGCTGTTCGGCACTGTGCTCGGCGTGCTGATGATTCCTCCGCATGTTGTGATGATCCCGCTGTACCGCATGATGGTGAACTTCGGATGGATTAACACCTACTGGTCGCTCATTGTGCCGTGGCTAGTTACTCCGTTTGGCATTTTTTTGGTGCGCCAGTACATCGTGGGTCTTCCCCGCGATGTGGAAGATGCTGCACGCATCGACGGAGCAGGGGAGTGGTACATTCTTTTTCGGATTGTGGCGCCGCTGTGCAAGCCCGTGCTGACAGTGCTGGCTATTTTTACTTTTCTCAATAACTGGAATTCTTTCCTTTTTCCGTTTCTCTTTACCAACGACGAAGCACACCGCACGCTGCCGGTGGGGCTGGCGTTTTATCTCGGCAAACAGTCTATCGACTGGGGGCACCTCATGGCCGGGGCGAGTATGTCGGCGCTGCCCATTCTGCTGCTGTTTGTTTTTTTTCAGCGCCAGATCATTCAGGGGCTAACGGCGGGGGCACTGAAAGAATAGCGCAGGTGTTGCCTCGCCTGTACAGGCAGGCGGCGCGATTTGTCTTACGATTGCGCGATACTCTCCAAGGCCGCAGACAGACTCTTATCGCTTGTTCTTTCTGAACTGTGCAGCTTTCCATTGCCCAAACAGGTGCTTTACTTTGTTGCGCTGGTATTTACCTGTTGTTGTCACGGGCAGTACATCGGTAAAAAGCACGACCTTTGGCTGTTTGTGAAAGGGGAGATGCTCGGCGCAATAGGCGAGGATGGCCTCTTCCGCAACATGTTCGTGCTCGCGCCGGATGACTAATGCCCCTACTTCTTCGCCGTAGAAATCATTCTCGAAGCCCACGCAAATACCCGCTTTTACGCCCGGCGCCTGTGCGAGCACTTCGTCGATTTCCAGCGGAGCGATATTGACGCCCCCGCGAATAATCAGCTCTTTGAGCCTGCCTGTAATAAAGAAGTACGGTCGGCCTGCATTGTCGTTTTTGAAAAAGCCTTCGTCGCCGCTGCGGAACCAGCCATAGGTAAACGCCTTTTCGTTGGCCTCGTCGTTGTTGAAATAGCCTTTCATCACATTGCTGCCGCGTATTACAATTTCGCCGCGTTCCTGCTCTGGGAGAGCATTGCCGTGTTCGTCGTGGATAGCCATTTCGTTGTGCGGGATTGGCACGCCGATGCTCGGGAATCCGTAGTGCTGCATCCAGTGCGTATGCTCTTTTTGAGAAAGATCAACGGGAAGGAAACACGAGTAGCAGGTTGTTTCCGAGAGGCCGTAGCCGTGCACAATCGGGATAGCATACTCTTCTTCAAACTGCCGTGCGAGCTCGCACGTAAGGGGGCCTGCACCGCAGATAATATGGCGGAAGCCCGCGTCGAGCACATTCAGCGGACTTGCTTGAGCTTCCAGCAGGAACGCCAGAAGCGTGGGAACGACGGAGACGATGCTGACATTTTCCACCTTGATGCGCGGAAAAAAGCGGTCGGTTTGGAATTTTCTGTTGAGCACAACCGTAGCACCTGCATACATGGGCGTTACGTGGGTAACGATGGTGCCGTTTACATGGTGCACGGGCAGCACGCACATCATCGTATCGACATCCCTGATACCATGCCACGCCGAGATCGACGCTCCATCGGCCATGAGGTTGCGCTGCACCAGTACGACGCCTTTAGGGTGGCCTGTTGTGCCGCTGGTGTACACGATCAGGCATTCATCGTCTAAAGCGTACTCGTCCGAAAGCGGTGCGGGCTGCTGTTCAGCTACCAGAGCGTGGAACCCGCCATCGGCAGAGCGATTATCGTACACTGGCACCACGGCGTTTGCATCGGGCATACAATCGCCGAGGCGTTCAAGATAGTCCTCGCGGCAGAACACGGCTTTGACGCCGGAATTTTCTAAAATATAGCTCAGCCTGTCGTTGTCTTCGCTCATATTCAGCGGCACAACACATATCCCGGCAGCCCATGCTGCAAAGTACTGGATAATCGTATCGGGGTGGTTGTGTGCTGCTGTAGCAATGCGGTCGCCGCGCCGCAGGCCCATAGAATGCAGTAGTGCGACCGTGCGTTGTACATACTCGGCAAACACCGTATAGGAGTATTCAGAGCGGTGATCGAACTCGTCGTAGTAAATCAGGTACGGCTTAGACGCCTGGCGTTCGGCGTGCTGGGCTAGCATATGGCCTACAGAGCGAAAGGGAAAATCTGCCTGTTGGGGCGCTATGCCATGAGCTGTTTGTGCGCTGTGAATTTTCTGTTCGAGTGTCTGCATGTCGTCTGTTGTATTTCAGTCTGTTGTCGGATTGGCGCGTTATGGGCTCTGTACGCAGCAGAGAGCAGGCGCATCATATCGCTTCGGTCGTTGCCCTTGCTGTGGGTCGTTGCACCGTGCTGCAAGAGCCGCCGCGTGTGTAGCTTGGCTGTGCCGCAGCGGTGTTGCGACCGGTGACAGCGACCGGGCGCCGGGGCGAAGATGCCCGTGCCACAAGAGCTTATAAGCTATGAGCCGAGGCAGCTCCAGCGCGAAACTACGCAAATAATACCAAAATTTATTCTTCCTTTTCGCAATAATTCTGCATTTTTGGCAAAGTTTGAAAGGAGGTTCTATGCGAGAGTTTGATCTTTCCATTAATGATGGGATTTCGCCCGTCGACGTGCCTGTTACCATTGAGCAGACAGCGTCGTGGGCCGGACTTGTAGCCGAGCGCGGCAATCTTAAAATGTATCCAGACTCTACACACTGGCATTTCCGGCGTCCCGGAAGCCGTGGGACTCTGGAAGCGACATGGTTCCCCCATACAGAACGCCTGTGGTTGTCGTACCATGAAAACAGGTACGCACCCTGGATCGACGATGCGGTGGAAGTATTCCTCCGCACATTTGGGGAGCAGGCTGCTTCGTAAGCACCTAGATAGCCCCGTACTCTACATTATTACCGATACATGACTGACCTGCGAAGTGATACGCTGACGGCGCCTACTGAAGAAATGCGCGAGCTTATGGCTCGTGCTCCTGTGGGCGATGATGTTTATGGCGAAGACCCCACTGTAAATCAGCTACAGGATATTGCTGCCGAACTGCTTGGCAAAGAGGCTGCCTTGTTCGTGCCTACCGGCTGTATGGGCAATCAGATATGCCTGAAAATCCATACAAAAGAGGGCGATGAGGTCATTGTCGATTCCGAAGCACATATTTTCCATTATGAAACTGCTGCTCCGGCGGTAATTTCGCGTGTGCAGCTATACACTGTGCGCTCCGATAATGGAATTTTTTCCATAGGCGATTTGCGCGATGCTGTACGGCCTCCGCAATACTATTTTCCTGAAACAACGCTGTTTTGCATGGAAAACACGCACAATCGCTATGGCGGTGTCGTGATTCCGCTGGAGCATGTGCAAGAATGCGGGCAGTTTGCGCGCGAGTACGGCTTGGCATTTCACTGCGATGGAGCGCGCCTGTGGAATGCCTGTGCGGCCACAGGTATTAGCCCGAAGGACTACGCCGCGCCGTTCGATACGCTGTCGGTGTGTTTGTCCAAGGGGCTGGGAGCGCCGGTTGGTTCGCTGATAGTAGGAACAAGGAAGCACATCGAGAAGGCTCGCAAGTGGAGGAAGCTGCTCGGCGGAGGAATGCGCCAAGCGGGTATTCTTGCCGCAGCGGGTCTGCACGCATTGCAGAACCATCGCGAGCTGCTTGTGCACGACCACGATCATGCAGCGCTGTTCGCGCGTATTCTCGCAGAAAGTCCACTTGTGCGTATAGAGTCGGGAGTACAGACCAATATCGTCGTGTTTGGCTACCCCCCGTCGATAGAGTTCGACGCATTTGCCCGGGAATGCCAAGCGCGTAATGTGCTGATTTCTTCGGGTCGTACTGGGTATGCCCGCGCGGTGTTTTACCATCAGGTGAGCCGAAGCGATGCAGAGCGGGCCGCCGAAGCTGTTGTCGACGCACTGCGTTTTCTTCATTCCCGATAGCGGAGCCGCCTATGCGCTCTTTTGCTCTGATACTTGCTTGGCTTCTGGCGAGCTCTGCCGCTGTAGCACAGCACAGCTCTGTGCCGAAGGCCGGGCAGCGAACAGCAACAACCGCTGCACAGCAGGAAGAACGCCCCGAGCTCACAGCAGTTGGAGGGCTCGGCGCGAGCAATATGTACACGAGCTTTCTGGCTTTAGACGCTATCCACGATACTATGATCTGTGGCGCCTACGACGCCGAAAAAGTGCTGCCCTCTGTGCAGCTTATCGCTGGTTTCCTGAAGATAGGAATGGAACATTTGCAGGCAGTACAGCAGTCACACGTGGTCTCTGCCGAAGACGCTGCGTTTCTGGCCGATATGGTAGATGCCTACAAAGCGCTGCACCGCGAGTCCTATAGCCTGGTCGACTATGTGCAGACGGGGAATGAGGCCGATGATAAAATTTTTCAGCAGGAACGCGAGAATGCGTGGGGAAAGATTTCCCGGCTTCTCAAGCTCGAATAACCCGACGGCAATACGTTTTACTTATCATTTACGACAACGGCATGAGAGATATGCATAACCGGAATATTCGTGTAGATGACCTGCGCGAAAAGATTGATCTTTCAAAGTTTAGGCACAGTATTACAAGCCGCGTGCGCACCTACGACGTCGACAGGCAGAACATCGTCCATAACGCTGTGTATCTGTACTGGCTCGAAGTGGGCAGAGTGGAGTATTTTCGCACGATTGGCCTGCCAATAGACGCCCAGACATTTATTACCAAACACCATTTTGTCGTGGCTCATGTGGATATTAATTATCTCGGTGCTGCGCGGTTCGACGACGAGTACGAAGTGCTTACCCGCACGACGTTTATGAAAAACTCTTCGTTCGGTATGGAACAGCTTATCCGCCTTACCAACGGCGATGTGCTGCTGATAGCCAGCGCTGTTATTGTTAACCTCAATCCGGCGCGGCAAACCTCGGAACGCATTCCTGACTCCTACCGCAAGCTCGTGCGCGAGCTCGAAGGCGCTGATGTCAATATGCTCGACGACAGCGAAAAAGCGTAGGTAAGCCGCCAACCAAACGCAAATTGGGCTCTTGTTCGAAAAAATGATGTGGCACGGGCTTCTTTGCTCGTGTGTCGCGTCGCTGTCGCCGGTCGCACGAGCCAGTTGTCGATTGGCCATAGGCTATTCGCTGGTTTGGAAGCTGCTATAGAATAGAGCTGTTTTCTGCTGTTTGTGTTGCCGCAATGCTCTTTAGTGCTCCTGTCTGGTTCCTGTAGGCTGTCGTAGGCTCGTTCGCGTGCTGTTCGGCAGGCGCAAAACCGATAGGCGACCGCCTTGTGAGTACTCTCTTCTGCCGCATAACGGCCTTTTATTATCATTTATAATCAGAATTATTAAGGCAATCATGAAGACTCCCGACCAGATGAGCATACGGCAGCTCGCCGCGCAGTGTGTATTTGAAAGCGTGCACGAAGAGTTCTTTACTACAGATGAGGCATACCGCGAAGGCAGGATACACCTTGTAGCGAAGGAGGGAATCGGAGGAATCTGCATTTTTAAGGGCAATCTGGAGCGCACATCGCTTATGATAAGTGAGCTTCAGGAGGCAAGCGCTATACCGCTGCTTGTTTCCGCCGACTTCGAGTATGGCGTGCCTATGCGGTTAGACAACGGTACATCGTTCCCGCACGCTATGGCTCTTGGCATGGCTGGCGACCTGCCGCGTACATTCCGGGTGGCACAGAGCATCGCGCGCGAAGCCCGGGCGGTGGGAGTGCGCTGGAATTTTGCCCCGTGCTGCGACATCAACTCCAACCCGGACAACCCTATTATTAATATACGCTCCTTCGGCTCGACGCCCGATATCGTGGCGACCCATGCCGAGGCGTATATCGCAGGTACGCAACACGAGCATATACTCGCCTGCGCCAAGCACTTTCCGGGGCACGGCGATACATCTGTGGATTCTCATATGTCCCTGCCCGTGCTGGCAATGGATGCCGAGCGCCTGCGCTCTTTTGAGCTGGAGCCATTCCGCAAAGCAATAGCCGCTGGCGTACAAAGCGTGATGGTAGGGCATTTGGCTGTACCGGCGCTCGACCCAACAATGCTGCCTGCTACGCTCTCGCCTGCTATTGTGAGCGGCTTGCTGCGTACCGAACTCGGGTTTGGCGGCCTGATTATTACCGATGCAATGGACATGAAAGCGATTACCAACGGCTGGCCCGGCGGTGAGGCCGCCGTGCTCGCGCTCGAAGCTGGCGTTGATATCGTGCTGATGCCTGATAACATTGTACAGGCTATCGACGCTATTGAGCAGGCTGTAGTATCTGGCAGGCTTACACGCGAGCGGCTTGAGCAGTCGGCTGAGCGAATTCTCGAAGCCAAGCGCTGGTGCGGAGCGATAGGAGGGGAGCAGCCAAAAAGCAAAAAACCACCTTTTGACATCGACGAACACCGCAGGCTCGCGCTCGAAACAGCGGAAATGGCGTTGCGCTGGCACGGCAATGCCGCCGAACTGCTCCCGATTACCAAATATCCGGCTATTGCGGGCTTTGCTGTCGTCAACGAAAGCACAATCGAAGCTGCGACGAGCTTCTTTACCTATGTAGCACAGTGGTACGAAGGCGATTGCCACTTTGCTTTTATCGACGAAACCATAGCAGACGAAGACTTGGAATTGCTGGTAGGCGGAATTGACGACGCCGAACTCATCCTCTTTCCGATCTTCATACGCGCCCAGGCGTATCGCGGAAGTGTAGGAGTACCGGCGCGAATTGTAGACGCTGCAAAGTTCCTTTCTGCCGGGCGTCCTATGCTCGCCCTCTTGTTTGGCAACCCCTATCTGCGCGACAGTTTTCCCGCTGATGCTCACTTGTGCGCCTTCTCCGATTCCGAAGGAAGCCTTGCCGCTGCCGCTACAGCACTGGCTACATCTCCGCAGTAGTCGGATTTCGTAATCCATAGTGCGATCCGGGGCAGAGAGGTGAAATCATGGCTTGATTTTGCCGTCAACTGACCGAAAATAGAGTGAAGCTCGTGCTCTTTAGGGCCTGTTTTCGGGAAATACGTATTTCTACGGATTGTTTGGTTGGCATTATTTGCGGAAATTGGCCGAAATTCTCTTTTGAATCGCTGTACCCGGTGTCTATGCAACAATTATATGCCTTTTTGGGATCAGTTTTGCGCGCTGTCTACAGGTATTCCTTTTCTGTAGTGCTGCCTGCCATGTTCTTTTTTGCTCCCCTTGCAGCCTTTGGACAGCAGAATGCCGGGCTTGGTACAACTACCCCTAATGCGTCGGCATTATTAGATATGACCTCGACGACACAAGGGCTGCTAGTGCCACGAATGACAACAGGGCAGCGCACGTCTATCAGCAGCCCGGCCAATGGCCTTCTTGTATTCGACACCGACGATTCGCACTTTTACTTTTACCACGCTGCTTCTACGACATGGATTTCGCTTACTACAGCCTCGAACTTTAATACATCGGTTATTACAGACCCAGCTTCCAGCACGCGCAACCTTATCCAGCCTCAGGCTCCCGGCGTTGTACCCTTTACAGTACGCGGTGCAGTGGGCCAGTCTGCAAACCTGCTTCTGGTGCAAAACAGTACAACCTCTACGCTGCTTTCGGTAGACAACGCGGGTGCTTTGCAGTTTGCAGGAGCGCTCCAGCCTTCTGGTGTTCCCGGCCAGAGCGGGTATCTGCTGCAATCGCAGGGTGCGGCAACAGCGCCAGTGTGGGTAAATCCAGCTACATTGTTTTCGGTGACAAGCTCCTCGTGGTCGATTCTTGGTAATACTGGCACAACTGGCCTGAATTTCCTTGGCACACAGGACGCACAGCCTTTATATATCCGCACGAACAACACAACGCGCGCTACTATTCTCGGCAATGGCGCTATTGGTATTGGCACGTCGGCACCGCAGAGCGCATTAGAGATTTCGGCAGCGGGCAGCGGACTGCGCTTTACTAATCTGACCTCGCTTTCTTCTACGAATGCAAACAACCCCGGCAGAATTCTCTCGGTAAACGCCTCGGGCGATGTTGTGCTGGTAGATGACCTCCAGGGAACGTCCTCGCTGCCGGTTGGCAGCCAGTCGGGGCAGACGCTTCGGTACAATGGCTCATCGTGGGTGACAAGCTCCGCGCTGCTGAACGATGGGACGCAAGTTGGTATTAATACCACGCCGTCGCGCACGCTTGATGTCAATGGTACAGTGCGCTTTGGCGCTAATGGCACAACCGTATCGAATATAATTAAGACTACTGTTTCGCCGAGCACTGCTATTTTCTTAAATGCTGGCGAATCGGTCAGCATGACGCTTACAGTGACGGGTGCTGCTACAACTGCAACAGTTGCTGTCTCGCCCGAAAGTGCTTTGCCCGACGGCTTGCTGATAGCCTATACGCGCGTTCCCTCCGCTAATACAGTAGAAGTCCGCTTTCGCAATGTGAATGCAACAGGAACTATAGTTTTGCCTGTGATGGCATACTATGTGACAGTGATCGAATAAGCTGCTGGATTTCTGTGGTGTCTGGTTACTTTTAAGAGCAATTGGTGAACAACCCCGCTACCTCCATACTTGCAATGGCAATACAAAGGGCGACTTCGGGCGCCCTTCGCTTGATGTTGCCGATAGTTTTACTTGCCCTGCTTTTTTCCGCCCGGCCCGCTTCGGCGCAAGGATGGACCCTCAGCACTGGTGCTACCTTTACTCTTACCTCTGGCGCTACATTTGTTGTTAATGGCGATATCTCTATTGGCACGAATGCTACGTTTATGCAAATCGGCACTGGCTGGATTGCACTGAGTGGGAACTGGATCAACAACGGGCTCTTTATACCTGGTACCGGCAACGTAGTATTCGAAGCGCCGACCTCGCAAACACTCGCAGGGCTGTTGCCCACGACGTTTTACAACTTGATGTTATCTAAAGTTGTACCGGCAGCTCCTGTCTTGCTCGACCAGAGCATCACTGCGGCAACACTTACCCTCAACCAAGGTACACTTCGCATTCGCAATACGGCATCGAGAACGCTTGCGATACAAAACGGCGATCTTGTCATTCCTGCATCGGCAGCGGTGGATGTAGAATCGGGCGGATCGGCTGTGCACACTATTTCGCTGAATGGCGGTCTTCGCAATAGCAATATTTTGAATCTCAATCCCGGTGGTAGCGCTGCCGATGTCGTGTTTTCCAGCGCTGGCAATGTCGTTGTCGACGGTGCTGGCCCGATCATGAGCTTTCGCCGTATTATTCTCAACAAGCCATCGCAGGCCGATACCGTTCGGCTCATGCCCTCTGTGCTTACTGTGCCGCCTACTGGCTTTCTCGCTCTGCAAGGCGGTACGATGCGCCTGTCCGGTGCGTATCCGCTTTCCAATCCTGTGTTTACTACTGCAAACTATTCCATTCCTTCTCTTGCCGGTTTGTGGGTCGACAATGGTGGTGTGAATATCACAGGGCAAAACGGTACGGCATCGCTGGGCGGCTTGCTGCGCATCGGCGCTGGTACGATGCAGGTAGGAACAGGTACTAATCAGAATCATCTGCTCTATTCATCAGGTGCGCGTTTGCAGATGAGCGGAGGCGGGCTTATAGTGACAGGACGCTTCTCGCGCGATGCCGACAACAACGCGGCGATTACCTACAACCAGTCGTCTGGTACTGTAGTAGTGGGCTCGGGAGTAGTAAGCAGTGCGATTGATCGCGGTACATTCGATATAGCTGCATCCGGTTCCTCTTTTACGTGGAGTGGTGGCACGATTGAGCTGCGCCGCCAGTCGAGCAATGCTGCGGTGAATGGGGCAGACTACTGGATAGCAGCCGGGACACATTCGGTGACAACGGGTACGCTTCTTCGCATTAATGCAGCGGCTGCTGGGCAGACTATTCGTATCAATTCCACAGCGCCCGTAGGCGAACTGTTGATGACTGGCACCAACGACCCCATTGCCATGCTTACTGGCAATGCTCTTTCCGTGCTTGGCAATGTGACAATCGCAGGCACAGGTGCAGGCAGGCTCCAGGCCAACAGCCAGAATATGACGCTGCGGGGCGATTGGATCAACAATGGTACAACCGATCAAGCGTTTTCGCCGTCGACGGCTCTTGTGTCGTTTGGTGGTACAGGTACACAGTTTATTCGCGGAGCCTTTGGGTCGAGATTCTACCATCTTAGCGTGAATAAAAGCGGCAGTGATACGCTTCGCTTGTTCCATTCATCGCGGGTAGATGGTGCGCTGCGATTGCTCACCAATACAATTGTCGATATCGACACGAGCAGCCTTACTATAGGCTCTGCTGGTGCAATCTATACGGATAATGCCGCTGCAACGGCATTTAGTGCGTCGCGCATGATTTTTTCATCGCGCGGAACATCTTCGGGTTTTCTCAATAGAGAAATTCCGGCAGGAGCAGCAACGCCGTACAATGTGTTCTTTCCGTTCGGTACTCCGGGCACGTACACGCCTGCGGATATCACTTTTCTGCTGAATAAGGCTACTTTTAGCAGCGGTGCGTATGTGGCTATAAAGCCTGTGCCGCAGGAACATCCATCGGTAGAGCGCACTGGTATTTCTATGCGGAAATACTGGGTAGTAACATCTGCCAATATTTCGCTTCAGCCCGCAGGCGCCAATGTACTTTTTTACTACAATACCAGCGAGCCGCAAGGCAATGAGGGCAGCTATGTCGTTTTGTACTTTGCGCCGTCGCATCCCAATCCCCTCGGATTCTGGCGCATCGATCCCGGACAGTCCGACGACGTTGTAGACTTTAACTCGAAGCTGTTTTACTCACAGCAGGTAGACCAGCTCAACGGCGACTGGACTGCAGGCGAGACCGAAGCGGGTGCAGCTACGTACTTCAGCCGGGCTAATGGCGACTACAATACGCCTTCCACATGGTCGAAGATTAATTTTAATGGGGCTGCGTCGACAACTGCGCCTAACAAGCAGTCCGACAGAGTGCGGATTCAAGGGCACACTGTTACAGTGAGCTCTACGATAGCATCAGTGAATAGCCTTACTGTGGAGCAAAACGCAACGCTCCGCATGACTAATAATTTTGTGGCAACCGGCGATACGCTGCGGGTGCTGCCTAATTCTGTATTAGCCATTGGCCATCGGGATGGTATCGCGTCTATCGGTTCCACAGGTGCCGTGCAAACTGTTGTTCGCGATTTTAGCCCGAATGCTGTGTACACCTACGAAGGCACAGGTACACAATTTACTGGTAATGGTTTGCCATCGCCAGTGCGTAGTGTTGTGATCAACAAAGCAGCAACTGATACACTTCGCCTCAACGCATATGTCGCAATCGCGGATTCGCTGGTGCTGAACAACGGTATCCTCGACATCAGCTCTTATTCGATTGATGGCAGCAGCGCTGGCCGTGTGTTGACTATGCGCGGCGGCGAAATGGTGGTGCGAAGTGCTTTCCTGAATAATTACCTTACGCCGACTTTTACAGCGGGAACGATTACATTTAATGGTTCTGGTAATACAACAATTCCTTCGGCATCCTCTGTACCTGCTATAGCACAGTACAACAACATCAGGCTTGGGGGACAGCGCAATGGCGTCTTTACGCTTGCGGCTGGCAATATTAGAATCTCTAACCAGTTCGATCTCTCTACATTGCAGTTTACTGGTGTCGTTTCGCAGCGATTTTTTACCGATGGTTCCACAGTAATATTCAACGGTGCTGCGGCACAAAATATACCGTGCCGTCCGCTGTCGCCTCCCGATTCCATCGCGACGCTGCCGTACTACAATTTGGTTGTTGCAGGCAGCGGTACAAAACAGCTTTTGGCGACAACAGCGACGACATTTGTTGTGCTGAACAATCTCACAATCCAGACGGGAGCTACGCTCTCGGCAAATGGGTTTGATATAGAAGTGCAACACGACTGGATAAACAGCGGTGGTGCCTTTGCACCCGGCACCAGAACAGTAGCTTTTCGCTCTACAGTTCCGCTTGCTACAACGCAAATTACATCGCGAGATATCGCAGATAATCCGTTCAACAATGTGCTGATAACAGGGCAGGGGAAAGTAACTCCTGTCGACAATATGCTGGTGCAGGGCAATCTCAAAATTACAACTTCTGCAACTCTTGCGCTTACCAATACAACACTAACGCTGTACGGCAACTGGACAGACCAAGGTTCCTTTACCTCGGCTACTTCTACAGTAGTGTTCAATGGCTTTACAACGCAGTATATCACAAAAGCTACAGCGAGCAGCGAAGAATTCTATAATCTCACAGTGCAAAACACAGCAGGAGTGAATGCTACTGCTGTAGGTACGACGACGAGCCACGGTGTGATTGCCAACGGTACACTCCACTTGATTTCCGGGAACCTGATAACGCGCGGACGCCATGCTACGGCGTATGGAGCCGTCCTTCGTACTGGTAGTGCTACGCCCGGCCATGTCGATGGTCCGCTGCGCAAAACAATTGCCGGAGATGCAAGCTCCACAACATACGAAGTAGGCTATGGCAGATCGTACACTCCCGTAGTGCTCGATGTCAATGGCACTGGAGGAACCGCCGGGCTAGTATCGATAGAAAGCGACACGGTGACTGCGAGCTCATCGCCTATCAGCAATGGGTTGAATCCCGCAGCAAGCGGTATGAACGACACGCGCCATCTGCGTCGGCAGTGGAATGTAACAATCCCCTCTGGCAGTGCATTTGCGCTTGGCGCTAACCGTTCTTATGATGCTACACTTGCATTTATAGCTGGTGTAACGCCTGCGGGCGATATGCGCGGCGGTGCCGACCCGCTGTTCTTTGAGACTCGCATGTGGAATGGCAGTGCATGGGTGGCGCCTGATCGCTTTGCATTCCCAAGGATAGGAGCCCGTACTGCTACAACAACGCAGATGCGCCTGAACAAAGCGTTTGGCACCTTTACTACTGGCGAACCAACGCAATACAGCTTCTACAGTATTGCCGACGGTCCATGGACAACGCCTGCAAGCTGGTCTACACAGGACTATGGCGGCGCGGCCACGACAATTGCACCTACAGCTACTGCCTTTGTGTATATCGGCGACAACAAAATAATTTCGCTTGGAGCAGCAGCTACTACGACAAGCCCCGGCGTTGTTACTGTAGATTCCACAGGTGAATTCCTGATGAACAGCTTTGTCCTCGGCGGTACAGGTACGTTCAGCCTACAGCCCAAAGGCGCTATCGGGATTGGCGATGCTGCGGGGATTACTACCAGTGGCGCTACGGGCAACGTGCAGACAACGACGCGCCAGTACAACCCCAGCACGCACAACAGAGGGCATTTCATTTACACAAATAACGCGGCTCAAGCTACGGGCAATGGCCTGCCTTCTACAGTTCAGACATTTACTGTGCTCAAAGGGGCGGGTACAGCCGTTACACTTGGAGCCAATATAGCTGTCACCGACAGTCTGCATATACAGAGCGGAACGTTAGACGCCAGTAGCAGGACAGTAACACTTGCGGGCAACATGCGCCTAAGTGCCGGTGCTGTATTCACGCCACAGACAAGTACGGTGAGCTTTAGCGGTACGACAACGCAAACGCTGACAGTAGGTGCGGCAGTGGCCTTCAACAATCTGACAATCAGCAAGGGTAATGGTTCTGGTAATGTTCTGCTGAGCACTAATACAAATATTCAGATCAATTCTACGCTCACATTTGCTGCCAGCAATGTGGGTAATATCGACGCGAGAACATCGACAGGCGCATATGTAACTGCGCTCTCGACAGTGACACGCACAGGAGCAGGCCACGTCGACGGAGAACTTCGCAAAGTTGTGGGTACAGGTGCCCAAACAGTGTTGTTTGAGGTGGGCGAGGCGCTGAACTATACGCCGTACACACTTGCTTTTGGCGGAACCGGCGGTACTTCTGGCCAACTCGCTATGAAAGTATTTCCCGGCAAGCACCCGTATCTAGATGATTCATATGTGTCGCCTATCGACCCCGAGCGATATATTCCACGCTACTGGCGCCTTACACAGCCTTCTGGCTCCGCATTCGACCGTGCTTCGCGCACAATGAATGTCACATTGAGATTCATCAATCCGAACGATCTTGGTACAGTGGATGCCCCTGGTTGTGTGGACATGGCGTATTGGAAAGGTCTTATGCAGCGTTGGCAGACTCTGCGCCCCGATGCTACAGGTGCTAATTTTGCAGGTGCTGGATATGGTTGCGGTGACAGCCGCCTTACGCTTGGCTCCGTCGACTACGATGGTAGTACGAGCACTGTGCTTGTGCAGAATCTTCCGGTGGATACGACTCTTGGCTCCACCGAAACGCTGGCAGATGGCAGCTTGCTACTCGGCGATTTCGTAACAGGTAATCAAAACTCCGTTGCTATTACTACCTATTACAGCCGCCAGAGTGGCAACTGGACCGATCCGAATACGTGGTCTACAACATCGTACAATGGTTCGCCCGCTTCTGGCTATCCGAGAACGCAGTATGACATCGTACTCATCGGCAACAACAGAAGAGTACAACTCAATGAGAATATCGGGACAGCTCGCCTGTACAGCGATTTCGCCCGCAACCAGTTCTACGGCCCAGCAGTAACAGTAGAAGCAACTGGCAATCTTTCGTTTGGATCGCAGATTTTACGCGGTGTCACCTTTACAGCAAAAAAAGGCAGTACCCTCGAAATAGGGTCGGCGGATGGACTTTCTGCACAGGGAACATGGACAGGCAACCTGTTTGCTGATACCCGCACTCTCGAAGATAGCCTTAGTGTGATCTATACTGCCGAAGGCTATACCGTGACCAATGGTCCTGCCTACTGCCGTCCAACTATGGATGCCAGTAACTACTATATCGAGCAGGTGACTATCCGCAATGCTGCTACGGCTGTGATTCTGGACAATAATACCGGCAATACACTGAAGAACAATCCGGCGTGTTTTTACTTTCCGGATATCTCTGCTACCGTGACAGCGGGACAGCAGTACAGTATTACCCTCGATCAGTTTGGCTCAAGCAATAGGCGCTGGACGGTGTGGATCGACTACAATCGCGATGGTTCATTCGATGATACATATGAGCGGGTAATTAATTCTTCGTTCAATAGTAGTAGCAATCAGTCAGCCTCCTTTACTGTGCCTGCTGGTGCCGACAGCGTCATGCCCGGTATCACACATATGCGCATCAAACTGAAAAGCGGTAATAACTCCCAGACATCTTGTAGCGATGAAAGCGGTGAAGTAGAAGATTATACCGTGCGCATTGTCAAAGATTCGCGCCAAGTGGTGCAGCAGACAGGCAATGGCCTTCCGAACAATGTATGGGCGCTGGAAGTAAACAGCCCACGTGCTACGACAAGCGCTATTCAACTCGGTAAAAATATTAATGTGCGCGACTCGGTAAAATTTACGCAAGGCTTGTTCTATGCTGGCTCGAATACGATAAGCCTTTCCGGGGATTTTATACAGAATGTCAACTACGGTTTTATTCCCGGTACATCGACTGTGCAGTTTATTAATGCAGGCAATCAGAATGTGCGTGGTTCCATACCCGGCCTATTCAATAATATAACAGTCAACAAGACAGGAGCAGGAAAGGTAGCAATCGCAACCAATGCTACGATTCTCGCTACAACGACGCTTAGTTCCGATAACCTGCTTGTTGTCAATCCGGGCATAACGCTTACGTTCGCTACAAATGCAACGGTGACATCCGGCTCTGCTTCGTTTAGCAATAAGCGTATGGTGCAGGTAGATGGCGGAGCAAATACAGGACTTGTACTGAAGCAGTTCTCGACAGCCGCAGGGGCAAAATCTTTTGCTTATCCTCTTGGTATCGACACGGTGTACAATCCTGCGACTCTGAGCGTGACAGGTACCTATTCCACTATTCCTTCGATGGGAGTGCGGCTTTATGGCAGTAGGCATCCGCAGCGCTTATCGAATAATATCCTGAAGAAATACTGGAATGTCGTAACAAATAATATCAGCAGCATTACAGCCAATTCGCTGCGCTTTACCTATGCTTCAATCGACACTGCGGGCAATGGCCAAAAGTATATTCCGGCTCAGTATCAGGCGGGAGCATGGGAGATCAACGTAGGAACATCGCCCATTGCAGTGCCTTCGCCAATTGTAGTAACCAACACTGTGAATGTAGCGGGCGACTGGACGGCGGGTGAATCGGGTGGATTTTTCCGTGGCCGCATTTTTTACAGCCGTGCTACTGGCAATTGGAACCTGCCCTCGAACTGGTCGAACATCGGGCATGCAGGGATTGCTGCTTCCTATTATCCCGGCCAGTTGTTTGCGTATGATACGGTCATTGTCGACGGCCATACTATTACGTACAATGTTGATTCAGTCTCTGTCGATTCGCTGCAGATCGGCGGAGCATTCAACGGAACGGCGGTGGCGGGTCGCGGGATTCTATCCTTCGGTACGTCGCCGCTCGTTAAAGTTCTTACTGTGCGGAATCATCTCCGCGCTTTGTCTGATGGGCGTATCGATGGCACTTCGTCAACCGGGCGGCGCGATACTCTGCGGCTGTATAGCATGCTTACCAACGACGCATCGACTACGGCTTCCGCTGGTTTGTTCATGTGGAGCGGTGCCAATGATTATACAACACTCCAGTTTGAAAATCCGGGCAATTCTGTCATTGCCGGTTCGGGCTATTGGGGCACTGTTGCTCCTGTACGAGTTCTAAAGACCGGGCTTGCTGATACGCTTATCAATCAATCTGCCTCTTTTGCCGGAGCAACTGGTTTGGTAGCCCAGTACGGACTCGATCTCCAGAAAGGGATTATACGACAGAATGCCGCAGGTTCCAGTCTCGCGCTGAACTATGGTGCATCCACTGTGCAGATGCAAACCTTTACGGGATTAGATGTGTGGTCGGGTGGCGTGCGCTCTTCTTCGAATGTTATTACCAATGTCAGCACAACAATTCGCCTGAATGGTGGTAATCTTACCATTGGCGATGCTGTGAATGAGCACCTGTTCTACAAAACAGGAACTGTTGTGAATCTGATCTCCGGTACACTTGATATCGCAGGCTGTCTTACGCGCGACCAAGCGCCGTCGCTGTTAGACTTCACGATGTCGAGCTTGGGTACTGTGCGTGTGCTGTCCAAAGGTAATACCGATGTAGCAAAAATTGGCCTTGATATAAGTAATTCCGCGTCGTCGTTCTCTATGTCGGGCGGGCGGATGATTATTGCTTCTGGTACCTCCGGTGCAGTAGCCGACTACAACATCAGCGCAGCCAGTGGAACTGGTATGACAGGTGGTGTGCTCCAGACCGGCGATACAATGCTGACAACCGCAGGTACAACCATAAAAGTAGTTGGCTCCATGCCCATCCGCGATTGGCATGCTGTCGGTATAAATGTTATTTCGCAGGTAGCTGGCCAGGTCGTAAACGTGTCTGGCAGTGTTGCCATAGACAACGACCACACGTTCCAATTGCGCGGTAATACGCTACAGCTCGGGGGCAACCTTACAAACTACGGAACATTCGATCCTGTGACAGGCTCTTCCGCCGTAGAGCCGCGTCTGCTGGTTGCCAATGGCGCTGGCACAAACCAGATATTCTACAACGAAGATGTTGGTGGCCTGGCGCTGTATAATTTCCGCCTTGAGAAAAACGGTGGCAAAGTAACACTCGCCTCTACTGGTAATTCCGATCTTACTATAAATAACACACTTGAATTTGCCGTAGGCAATACATCTGTAATTGATGCGCGCACGAATCTGCGTTCGGTTACTGTAACGCCTTCGGGCGCAAGTTCGCCACAGGTGCTTCGCAATGGTCTTGGCCATGTGGATGGACGTATGTATCGCTATGTAGGTACAGGGGTGCAGTCGGTTGCATTTGCTGTCGGTACATCGGCAACAGTTACAGGCTATACGCCTGCTGTGTTCGAGACAGCGGGTTCGGGTGGCACTGCGGGGCTGGTGGGAGTAATTACCTACGGCAATAATCACCCGCGTATCGCAGAAGCCACAATCCGTACCGATAATAATATTGAGCGCTATTGGAATGTAACAACAGCAAGCGGTTTCGCGCTTGGTGCAACGCGTACCTTCCTGTTTACAACGCAGTTCCTGAACCCAGAAGACCTGCGCAACAACCCGAATATTTTATTCTTCGAGCACAATCGCTACGCACCCGCCTGCCCCGATGCTCCGGCAGCGTGCCCGCCGGGTACTGGCACATGGGCCGAACTTCCCACGCCGACCCGGACAGACACGACAATTACTTCGGAGGGCAACACAGTATTTGGCGATTTTATTATTGCCGAGCCATCGGGCTATGTGTTCTACAGTATTGCAAATGGTCCGTGGGATAATGTGGCTACATGGTCGATGGACAGCTACACCGGATCGGTTGCACCCCGCATTCCAGACCAGTCTACTGACATCGTGCATATTGGAAATGGGCGCCGTGTGACGGTTCCGTCGACAATTACACCGCAGGTGCGGGCAGTGTATGTAGAGCGATTTAATAGTCTGCCCGGTGAACTGTACATCAATGGAAATCTTGGCTATATCCGTGGACTTTCCTTTGTGCTGGAAGATAGCTGTACGCTCGGTATGCAGCATCTGAATGGTATTGCTCCTAATGGTACTGTTGGTGCTATACAAATGGATAGCCGCAATTTTGGCGTAAGCCGGTTTGTCTACAACAGTATCTATGGCGGCCAAAACTCCGGTAGAGCACTGCCTGATAGCGTTGCGGCGCTTGTCGTGGACAATCCTTCGCCTAATGTCAATACGCTGTACATTACCAATTATGCCGGTGCCCCTACTGTGAGTGTGCGCGATACTATTCTGGTAGAGCAGGGTACATTTAGCTCCGGCGGACGCAACTTGATCCTGTACGGCGATATGGTGATGCGTAACAATGCCGTGTTTGCTCCGCTCAGTGCAGACTTTACTGTTGCGGGGTCTTCGCTGCACCGTGTAACGCTGGACAATACCGAAGGCGTGATATTTAATAACCTGAATCTTACTGGCAATAATGTTCTTGTAACAAGCACCGTTTCTTCTGCCAATGCACAGGTGTATGTTGGTGCTCAATTACAATTCTCGACAAGTGCTGTTATCAATGTGCGCGACTACGACCGGCGGGTTGTCATTGCAACCGGCGCAACTGTGCAGCGCCCCTTTGATGTGGGCTTTGTCGATGGCACAATGCGTAAGCCTTTTGGTGCCGGGGCAGGAAGTGTATTCTTCGAGATTGGGAATGACACTGCTTATACGCCTGTGACAATTACTGTCACCAGCACAACCGGCAATGGTACGGCAGGAGCGATTGATGCCATTAATATTACACCTGTTCCTCCCGAGCCATTCGTGGGTAACAGGATGGACACTGCTGTGTTCGTGCCCCGCTACTGGCGTCTTACCGGAGCTAATGGCTTCGACCTCGGCCCGCGCCGGATGAATACATTGTTCCGCTTCCCAGCGTCGGAAGCCTCGGTGCTTACACTTGCCAACACAGTGATACGCAGCCGCACTATTCCTGTTCAAGTGCCATTGTGGAGGGATCGCCGTTTCCTGATATGGAGCGCTGGTGTTGCCACAGTGCAGCTCGATCCCGCCGATAGATTGTGGGAGAGCATGGGCGAATTTTTCATCGGACAGAAGGCTCAGCGTATTTTTTACAGCCGCCAAGACGGGCCTTGGGATGATCCCAATTCGTGGTCGTTTTTTGGACACGACGGGCCTCCTGTTCCCGCAGGAGAATTTCCGAACCCAGATTGGAATATGCCTGCTGAATACGAGTTTGAAACACGCGATAGTGTGGTGATTGGCGATAATGATAGAATCATTCTGAATACATTACCTGAACTCGCATTCGTAGAGATTGCGCCCAGCGGTACGCTTATTATCAACGACAGCCGCTACATCTCGTCGTCCAACCTTGGCCTGAGCACATTTATTATGCGAGATGGCAGTACGCTGAACAACCAAACTGGCCTTGGCATTGAAATGGGGTTGACCGGGCTCATTCGCTTTGGCGATGCTGATCGAACGTTCGAGCCCGCTGCCAACTACGAATTCTCCGGTGCTCTCAATCAGTATTTTGGCGGTGCCTTTCCAACAACGGTGAACAACATTACCGTGAACAACGACAACAACACGCGCAATGTGTTTATTAATCGCAGTGATATTGTTGTGAACGGTGCGCTTGATATTATGCGCGGTATTTTGGAGTTCGACAACAACAATGCCGCCGGTGCTCCCGCCGACCAGCTCATGACGCTCAACGGCGATCTTTCGATTGCTACAGGCGCAACTCTTACTGTGGAAGCAGCGGGAACAGGGCCGAGATCGCACACGCTCACGGTGAATGGCGATGTAGAGAATAATGGCAACTGGATCATGTGCCCGGCGCCGAGCAATGGCTCTATTACAGGCGAAACAGTGTTCAGCTCCACAGCTACTCAAACAATTACAGGTACAGGTGGTACCACAAGGCTGTATGGTGTTACGCTCGACAAAGGAAGCGCCGCGTCCACAGTGGTTTCCTCGGTCGATATTGAAATAAGCCGCGTGGGAGCTCCTGCCATGACATTTACCAATGGTACGTGGGAGCAAAATGCTGGTACGCTGTCGCTCGATGGTTGTGCACCTGCTACCACGCAGACAATTACTGCCAACGGAGCTCTGCACCTTACTGGTAGCGGGAATCTCGACCAGGGTGCGACGATGATTCTCGACGGCGGTGAACTGCTGCTGAATACAACAGGCTTGGCGCAGATCGGCGATGGCGCTGGGGATAATCTCGTCTATGAAAATTCTTCCACAAGTCGCCTTACGATTATCGACGGTGCGCTGGAAGTAGCAGGCCGTATCAGCAGAGGCTCTACGCCCAGTGGCGATTTAGAATATACTCAGACAGGCGGTACAGTTGTGGTTGGTACGTCTGGAAACAACAGCGACTCTTTTGGTACATTCGACCTAACGCCCGGCTCTTCTTTTACAATGAGCGATGGTAGTATTGTAATTCGCACGGCTAATACATCGACTGATCCCGGACGCCCTGCCGACTTCACACTTCAGGCTGGTACTACGAGTATTACTGGTGGTACAACGCAATTTGGAGACGCTCTTACGCCGCCCGGAACGCTTCTGGACTACAACGTGGGACCGAATATTGCTTTGTGGGATGTATCGGTGAGCAGTGCTAATGCGACAGTGGTGCCGCGCGACCCCTCAGCTACACTTCGCCTACAGGGTAATATTGTAAACGACGGTGTTATCGATGCTTCAGTAACGCGCACTGGCGCTCCTGCTACCACTTCCACAGTGGTATTCCAGGGAAGTGGTGCAGAGAACCAAGCTGTGCTTGGAACAGGCACAACAACAGTTCAGAACCTGACCATGAATCGCGGTGCGGGAACCGGCGTGGTGGAAATGCAGCAGAGCATCACGGTGGATGGAGTGCTGGATTTCCGCGAAGGCGCCAATGGCAACAACCAAATTATCGAACTCGCTTCTACTACGGCAAATCTCATTATTACCGATTGTGCTTCGGCTGCTATTGTCGACGAAGGCACGAACTCGTCGCCCTATCGCTATATTCGTACTGATAATACCGGCGGGCAGCTTATTCGCACGATTTGCCCCCTCGGCGTGTACCTCTATCCGGTTGGTTCGTTCGATGCCGGACAGGACAACTACACCCCATCGGTGCTTGCTGCTGGGCCCACTGGTGTAAGCGGTACAGTAGGAGTAAGCGTATCGCGCGGAAGCGGCTCCAATGGTGGCCACGCTTATATTCTTCCTACTGCGACCGATTACTTAGAGCGTTACTGGGCAGTGGGCAATGTAACAACGACTATCGGCGGCCAATGGCAGTTCGACTATCTTGATGGCGCTGCTCACATTACAGGCGATGAAGCTAATTTTACAAGAGTAGGGCGCTGGCGTCCAGGCTTCGAGACGCCGGGCGGCTCGTGGGCTTCGTGGAATAGCCCGATTAATACTGGTGCGAATTTCTTCACGGCAAATGGTTCGATACCGGCAAGCGAATTTACAGGCGACTGGACTGTAGGCGGCGATGATGTGTTCCGCCGTATTTTCTACAGCCTTGTAACAGGGCAGTGGAGCAATCCTGCATCGTGGACATTTTCGCCTTCGCATACCGGCCCCATTGCCGGCCCCGGTATCTGGCCCAGCGACGCCCTTGATTCCGTTGTCATTGGTGGCGGTGCGAATGGAGTAGGGAATCACATCATTTCGCTGGACAACAATATTGCTGTACAGGGCCTTGCGCTTGGTACAGCCTCCTCGAACACAGGTACGCTGCTTACAAATACGTTTGTGCTGAGCGGCGCGAACTTTACGATGGGCGACAATTCAACGCTCGGTATTGGCTCGCCCGATGGTATTTCGCTGGCTCCTGCTACAACAGGGAATATCAGGACGACAAATCGCTGGTACTCCACAGCGGCAAATTATGTGTACAATGGTGCTGTGAATCAGGCCATAGGTACTGGTCTGCCGCCGCTGCTGCGCTCCATGACTGTAGACAATAGTGGTGCGTCTGGCAGCAATACCGTGGTGCTGGATCGCCCCATAAATGCTACAGCCGGGTTGTCGGTGCTGCGCGGTGTGTACGATATGCAGGTGTTCTCGATGAATAATGTAACAGGGCAGGGCACCGTGACGCTGGCTGCTAACACGACATTGCGGCTGGGCGGTACCAGCTCGATGAATTCGGCAACGGCCAACTACGATGCGTATGCGATTGATGCTGGTAGCACCGTGGAATTTTATGGAAGCAACCAGACAATTCTCCCTGCGCCCAATGCAGGTATTGGATATGGGCATGTAGTCGTAAGCCAGGCAGGACAGAAAATTGTAGCATCGCCTGTGCGCGTGCGCGGCAATCTTTCGGTGCGCGCTGGGTCGTTGCTCGACAACCAAGCGGGTGTGAATTCCTTGGAAGTGCTCGGCACGGTGTACAACGACGGCACGCTGACCAACAGCGGTACCATAGAAATCGGTAATTAAAAGACCGGGAGGAGAATGGGGCAGCTACTGCGGGTATTGATAGCAGATGACCACGAAATCGTTAGGCTCGGTATTAGAAGCCTGCTGAAGTCTGCCGAAACTGTGGAAATTGTCGGTGAAGCGTCCGACGGAAAAAAAGTTGTCGAGATGGCTGCCGAACTCCGGCCCGATATTGTCCTTACCGATATTCTCATGCCTGCAATGACCGGTATCGAAGCTGCAAGAGCGATTAAGCTCATTCTCCCGGATGTGAAAGTAGTGATGTTGACATCGCTGGAAGATAGGTCGTATCTTATGCAGGCGATGGGAGCAGGTGCAGATGGCTATTTATCGAAAGAGATAGGAAAGCAAGAGCTGCTCACAGCCGTAGAAGGCGTGATGCGTTCCGAAAAAGTGTTTAGTACGGCCATTCTTGCGCTGATGGCCAACCCAGACCTTCCTTTTGGTAATACTGGCGTTTCGGATCCCAACGCCAATGTGTATTTATCGCGTCGCGAACAGGAAATTCTCTCGTATATCGCTAATGGGCATACAAGCAAGGAAATTGCCGATACGCTGTTTATCAGTACCCGCACAGTAGATACACATCGAGCAAACCTTATGCAGAAATTACAGATAAAAAATACCGCCGGATTAGTGCGCTTTGCACTGCTCAATGGTTTGGTAAAAGAATAGTTGAACGCGGGCGTTGCTGCTCCTGCGATAAGTCTCCGCACCGCGCGGCACAACCGCTTCGTGGTTGTTCTTGCGCCAGGCGCCGAGCCGAGAGCCGGAGCAAAAGGCAATCGTGCCCATGTTCGCGCAGATATGATATGCCGTCCGCAACACATATTGAACAAGAGTTACAAAAGCACTTTAGGCGACTTCGCATGAATGAACGACTACGATACAGAGGCTTCCCGTGGAGATTTTGTCGCTATCTGAGGCATAAATAGTTTCTACAGGGCTCTGCCGGGAGAAATTACGTAATTCTACGGATTGTCTGTGAAGCGTAGTTCCCCTAATTTGGCAGTGGCGCACTTTGTTCGTTCGCTGGTTACTGAAAACAACTTTAATAGATCGTATGTATATCATTTTTCTTTCTTCTCTAACGAGGTTTTTATGAAGCTTTCGAACAGCTTTTTCCAGAAACGTTCCATGTGGGGGCTCGGCCTTGCTGCATGCGCGATTCTGTTTAGTGCTGCCGATGGTATGGCCCAGAACTATGTACATGGGACAACGGCCACGCTGAACAACAACGCGACTGGTACCATCCGCATGCGGAATGCCTCCAGCCAATTCCGCAACTTTGCTGCGGCTACGACAAACATCATCAATACTGGTACGTTTGAAGTACTCGGCAATGCTTCGGGCAGTGTCTTTACCGATGGCTCAGGCAATGCAGGCGGAGCGACGGCTCTTGGTACAAGTGGTCTGATGCGTATCCCGGGTCTGGTGCTGTACTCCAATATTGGAGCTGCACAAACAGTCCAAGGCAGATGGTATAACAACCTTCAGCTCAGCGCAGCCAGCCAGAAAGATTATAACGCTGCTACTGTTTATGTTTCCGGTACATACGTAGTTGCAGGCGGCAACCGCGAGTACGGCTCAAGCACGTTTATTTACGATGGTTCAGGTGCACAAACGATTACCGGCGAAAGTGGTACATCGGGCAATACAAACCGCTACTTCAACCTGTTCCTGCAAAACGGCGGTGCCAAAACAGTGGCCGCTGCTACGGAAGTCCGTGTATCGGAAGAATTCCGCGAAGAAGCTAGCAATACAGCGACAGTGACCATCAGCGGTACACTGCGCTCGGAAAATATTACAACACAGCAGGCTGGTGCTGGCGTGATGAGCGTCGATGGCGCTTCCGCATCGCTGAACCTCGGTTCGGGCACAGCAGGCTTTGCTGCTACAAACAACGTAAACCTCGAAAACGGCGGTACGCTGAATACGAGCACAGGCGCAGCTACCTTTGCCGGTGCGTCGAATGTGAACAATGGTTTGTTCAATGTTACAAGCACAGGCCTCGTTACCATTGGTGCAACTGGTACGCTTACGCTGGCCAACGCAGCTAATGCGATGATCACAGTTACCTCTGGCTCGCAAATGGATGTTACTGGTGCGTTTGCCAACAACTACGCCGCCGCTACAAACATGAACTTCAACGATGCGTCGCTTGTCCGCTATAATGGCTCGGCAGCTCAGAGCATTGTAAGCACAGTTACAACCCATCCCTATGGTAACTTGATAGTAACATCGGGCACCAAAACAGTTGGTGGCGATGTGTATGTGTCGAACAACTTTGCTGCATACGACAACAACCTGCCGATGGCTGCTAATACACTGTTCATGCTCGATCCGACCGCAGGCGTTACCTACGGTTCCGGTATCGAAGTTGTGGGCCGTATGAACCGCACAATGACCTCTGGCTCGCCGCTTACCTTCAACAACGAAAACACAATCGTAACAATTACTGGCGGCAGCGCTCCTGCTACCATGATGTTTAATGTTCAGCCTGCTACGGCGCCCAACCAGTTTGTGGCTACGACAGACGTGAACAGAAAGATCACTGTTGATTACCCGACAGGTGGCTGGCTGGCAACAATTCGCGCTGGTTATAAATCGAGCGATGTCCCGGGTGCATGGACTGGTGCAGGAACAACAGAAAACGATGTTCGTTTCTACGAAGCTGATGGCTCGCAAGCAGAGAAAATGGGTACAGGTAGCCCCTATAGCCGCGTAACAACTGGCACAGTTCACTATGTAGAACTCGCTGGCTTCCGCGCTACATCTGGTACAGTGGACGGCCTCGCCGACGCTTACTTCGCTTCTACCAACGATCTTCTTCTGCGCAGCGGTCCGACAACGTTCTACACGATCAACCACGGTCGCTGGTCGAACCCCAATACATGGGATGAAGGCGTAGAGCCGGGCGCAAACGACAATGCAGTAGTGTATCACACTGTGCACGTAGGTTATCGCCGTACTGGCATCGACGGTCTTACAGCTAATGGTCAGATCCTCGAAGGTTATGCATCCGGTACCAAAAGCGCGCTTATCCGCAATGTGACGATTGGCGATGTTGCTGATGCTTCACTGCTGTTCGGCTCTAGCTCGACAGGTACAACCGACGAACAAACGCAGAATATCAACTGGCTGATTACTGGTACCAGCGGTCTTATCAACAACCGTGGCGGTGCTACAATCAATGCTGATGCTGCTACACTTTCGGGTACGTTCTCCAGCGCTACACTGTACAACGGTCTTATCAACTTCCCGACAACGGGTGCTGGTACAGGTAGTCTTCGCGTGGAACAAAACCTCTCCAACAACGGTGCGCTGTCCAACGGCGGTCTTATCGAAGTTGGTCAATAATCAAGCAAGTTCATGGGGAACCGGACAAACCGGTTCCCCTTCTTTTCGCTCCGTGTACTGTTTACCTATGAAGCGCTTTTCTCTCATACTCGTACTCGCGATTACACTCTGCACGGCAGGGGCGGGGACGGCGCTTGCCCAACTCGAACAAAGTTCGGATAAGGCAGAGGTAAACAACACCGGGAAAATTGTTGTGCGAAATGTGCTCAAAAGCACGAACAAAGCGAAAATCGAAAACAAGAACGGTACGATTATCGTCGAAGGCAATGCGCAGATCGAGCAGGATACGCTGAAGGGGCGTGTGGAATACGTGCGCGACAAGGCGGGATTTGTGCAGGCCGTGCCGCAGATTACATACGAGAATGTGCACATGCAGGGGCAGAGCGAGAAAATCCTCAATACCGATGCTGCACGCAATTTTGTAGCTATTGATACCCTGTCCACTTCAGCCGGTACGTGGATAGAATTGGACGACCGATATCGCATTATCGCCAACGGTCGTGTGCAGCACGATGGCGTGATTAATCCTACAAAGATCACAGGCAAAGTCGTGCTCAATGGCGATAATGCTCAGCCGGTAGGAGGCACAGGAGAGTTCAAGCAATTAGAACTCAATAATTTCACAGGTGCCGATGTAGTGCGGGGCGGTGGATTCTCTGTTATTACTTCGCTGGAGCTTACGCGCGGCGAGCTTCGCAATAGCACAACCAATAATTTTTCCCTTGGAGATTCGGCGCTTATCGTGCGTTCCACCCAGGGCTCTCTCGCGGCTGATCCCAGGTTCGGCAAGAATGTTTCCGTTCGTTATACGGGCGATGGGAGCATTGTTTCCGGTTCTGAACTTCCTTCTGATAGTACGGTACTGAAAACTCTCCGAGTAGAAAACACCAAAGGCATAGCGCTCGCAAAATCGGTGACAGTGAACGATTCTCTGTACCTTGCAGCTTCTATTAATACAGAGGCGGCAGGCGATCAGTATGTGCTCACTCATGCGTCGGAGAACAACCCTATCTACGCTGATACCGATGCTGAAGTCATTGGCTCCATGCGCCGCACTAATCTCGTAGCCGGCGACAAGAATATATTTAATAATATCCATACATACGCGCTGTTTCCCACGATCAACGATAAGGGAACTGTGAGCCGTATGACATTCCGCGTATTGCCTAATACAGCGCCGCTGCCGGATAATAATCCCGGCAAGGTAAGGCGTTCGATTACGATTTCTGCCGCTGATCTTACCTACCAGCCTGTAACAGGCAATTTTATAGCGACTATTGGCTACGGCTGGAAAATTAGTCCGCTCGACGAGACGACGGTATCGAACCGCGACTCGCTTGTGCTTCAGCATTACAGCGCCGACAGTTCGGACTGGTACAATATAGGTAGCTCCGAAAAGCCACAGTTCTCTGCAACATGGGGCTATGCTTTTGCTACGAATATAGAGCGCACAGGATTTTTTGCTATTGGCCCCGATGGCAAGAGCATAAAAGTATCGGTGCTTGTGTATGCGCTGCTCGAAGGCCCGTACCGCAATGGTGGTATGGCTGCCGACCTGCGCGATGGTGGATTTATTCCTCTTACTCCGCCGTCGATCTATCCCTATAATCTGGACCCTAATCGCCAGTTTATCAGTGTTACGTCTATTCCGGATTCTGTTGTAGACTGGGTAGTCGTGGAGTTTCGCACGCAAATCTCGGGTGGAAAAAGGCATTATAAAACAGGCTTTATCCAGCAGGATGGGCGTATTGTAGATTATACTACGAATAAGCCTATTTATGTTGATTCCGGGACGTATTATGTAGCTGTTCATCACCGTAATCACTTGGCCATTATGACACAGGATGCGTACAAATTTACGCCCGGTGTACCGAGTGTGCTGGATATGTATCGCGGTGGAATGCTGCTCGGTGGTTCGAATGCTGCTAAGCTCGTAGATATGAGTATGGCAGGTAGCCAGACATTTGCCATGATCGCCGGTGATACTAATGGCGATGGCAAAGTAGACCGAGACGACTACGATGGCCTTGCTACATCGTCGTGGCAGCAGCGGAATGCAGAAGGATACAGTAATGCTGATACGGACCTAAATACAGTAGTAACGACAAAAGACGCCAATGTAAACTGGAATAATCGGGGGAGAGAGACACTTGTACCGAAATAAGAACATCATCGCTTCCGGTGTCTATCGGTTTTGCACTGCGGTGCTTGTTCTGTGCTGCGTTCTCTGCGTGCGTGCTACGGCGCTCCCTGTGCCCGACGACACACTTGCAACGCTGAATGTGACCCGCTTGCTGCAACCTCAGCCCAATACTTTGGAGTTCGATCTTCGTCTTTCCCGAGATTCCGATCTGTGGGAAAAGTGGGCTAATGGAACGTTTCAGCTTACGCTGCCGGGCGTTGATCTCGATGAATGTACTCTTGAGGTCATCCCAAACACTTCTGATCTCGACCCTGCAAACTATATTATTGCCGATAGCACGCTGAAAAAGCGTATGAGCATTACAATTCTCGGTCCTGATGAATTCTGGCAGTGTGCCGCCATCGACAGAGACACGGGGATCCGGCTTGGACGGTTTCGTATTACTGCTCCGGTGGGAATAGTGCTGCCTACCAGTTTGGCTTGGGCTCAGCCCTATAATCGCTATCAGGCTAATGGCTTTAAAATCTCTGCCGATTCGCTTCCGTGGAATGCCGAGCAGGATAATATCGAAATGCTGGGCCGACTTCGGTTTCTTGCCGATAGCCTTCGTGTGCCGGAATTCTTTCTGAAGTATTTTACCGCCAAATATATTGGCGACAGAAGAGTGCTGCTCTGCTGGGAAACGCGAAGTGAGGCGTACAACAAGGGGTTTGTGCTGAGGCGTGGTATCCGTCCGTTTGGAGATGCCGCCGACGACTACAGCCAAGTTTACTTTGAAGAAGTAGCCCGATATACAGAGCATCCTGATTTGCAGGGATTGGGTATGAGCTACGACGGAAAATCGTATTGCTATGTCGATACTGTGCCGTTTCGCGATGAAGAATATGTGTACCAACTGCTGTACGAAAATTATGTTGGTGCCGATATCGCTCTGGATACGGCGAGCGTCATAGTGCCGAGTTCGGTTATCGCTTTTGCCCAAGCAAATCCCAATCCATTCCGCGATCAGACAGTAGTAGACTATATTCTCGACGACCGTGTAACTCTCTCCTGTAAGGTCTATGACCCCAATGGTAAAGAGGTGGCTGTTCTTCTCGATAATGTTATATTGCCAATTGGCAAGTATAATGTGCGCTTCGAAGCGCCCGCAGTCGCATCACAGGGCCTCTACGATGTTGTTTTTATCGCGTATCCCGTCGACGATCCCAGTGTTGAACTGTCGACTGCTGTTGTAAAACTCCAACTCATTCGCTGATCTACAGCTTGAAACACCTTGTTGCCATAGTAATCCTCGCCTGCTTGTGGTGGGCTCCTTCTGTACCGGCGGCTGCTCAGGGCAGGGCGGGAGAGGCTGTCTATCGCGATGTTTTGCCATCCGGCGACACGCTCGTGAGGCGTTCCGGCTACGGCGATTGGTGGTTCGGTGTGATGGGTGGCCCGAGCTTTAATGCTCATCTCGGCAATCTCAAACTCGCCCGTACCAATACGATTACTCCTTCGGCGCGCCCTCTTTTAGATTTTGGTTCCGGCTTTGGCACTGGCTACAATGTAGGGGCATATGCAGAGTGGAATCCCCCGGACAAAGGATTGGGGGGCTATCTCAATGTAATGGCTATCGACCGCCGAATAGGGCTTTTTAGCAGCGATATAAGCAACGCACAAAACCTCGAATACGAAAGCGAAGTAACACTGAACTATGTCACCGTTTCTCCCGGTGTGCGCTACGATCTTCCGCTGAATGGGCTCTATCTATCAGGCGGCATCGATCTTGAATTTCGCAGTGGGTCGCAGGTTCGCATTGCTCGTATCAACGACACCAGTGCGCGGATTGAAGATTTTCGGAAAGTAAATTACGAGACCAATCCATTCCGCCTCGGCCTGCAAGTAGGAGCGGGTTACGAATTTCTGCTGTTTGAGTTCAACCGCGCCGTCCGCGTGCGTATGGCGCCTTATGTGTCCCTGCATTTTGGTACAGAGGTGGCCGACGACTACGGTTCGAACTGGAATCTCGGTTTTGCCCGTGCTGGTGTGGCGATAAAGCTCGGGAGAAATTCGGTAGCTGATACCATTTTGCCGTTCGACCCTCTGCACGTGGAGCCTCCATTTGTCATTGCCTCTATCAACAAGCAGATCAATTTTGAATTGCCATTGTTTGCTTCTGCCGACCGTATATCGCCGCTGGAGCTTGCTATTATAGAGCGTCCGGTCATAGAGCAGGAAGTTATTGCAGCCGTACCCACGGTCTCCGCAGAGATAAGCGCACAGCCAACTCGATCCCAGCCTACTGTAAGGATCGATCCAAAATCTACAAAAACTGTAAATTTCCGCACGTCTGTTTCTACTGCATTCGACGCAGAAGCTCAGCGATATCTCGATGCACTGGCAGACTATCTCGTAGCCAATCCCAATGCCCAAGTGCGGATTGTAGGGCATACCGATGCCTTTGGTACACCTGCCGAAACCCAGCGTGTGTCGGAGGATCGGGCGAACCAAGTAAAACAGTATCTGCGTCGTAAGGGCATTGCTACCGGCCAGATATTTGATAGCGGCGTGGGCGCTCGCCAGCCGGTTGCCGACAACCGGACTGAAGATGGACGCCGCAAAAACCGCCGCGTAGAAATTGTGATTGTTGAGTAAAAACCCTCCCGTTTTTCCCTGTGTAACTCCTGCCATTGTTGTGTGTTCTCTTTCTGCTGAAGCGGCTGTACCTGCCGAACGCTTATCCAAGTCGAACGGCGGAAAAGCAGCTTATTGGTATCGGCTGTATTCCTGCTGTCAGCCGCCAGAAACAGCGATTCCTTTTATAAGCAGGCGCCCGGTGTAGAACCCATACACGATTGTTGTCGGCGAGAAAGCCATATCGAAATGCACTGGTGAACAAGAGCAATGAACAGTCAATTCATTGTGGCACGGGTGTCGCTGCGGCGCCCGGTTAGTCGCTGTCACCGGTCGCACAAACCGCTGCCGCACGACCCGACCAGCCTCGCAATAGCGAGAACTGCACGATTCCGCAATGTACATGCCCCGGCGAGCCGTCCCCACAAAGCCGAATAAGGCATAAATGTACGCTATAACCGCGATTGCACACGGTGTTGTTGTCCCGTACAGGGGCGTAAAAGCAGAACTATTGCCACAGAAAACTGGAGCTTGCGGGTAGAGTCATACTGGATGGAACAACCGGGGCTAAACTGGGGTATTGTCCGGGAAAGCAACCGCAACGGGGAAGAGACCGCAGAAAAAGAAAGAAAATGAAAAAAAGAAAAAAGAAGTGTAACTCGGCCCCTACTGATGTGTTCTGCAATAGGTTGTTGGAAAAAAGAGGCGAAATGCCTGAAAAAAACATGGAATTCCAGAGGGTAGATGTGGAGAGCTTTTGATTGCTTCGTGAGCGATATTTCCATATCTTATAAAGATCTGTGATAATTTTTTCGTATAGAGTTATTGAATTGTTAAACAGTTCATATCCTTATTTCAATTTTTACGGGAGTACAGTATGAAACAACGCTTACTGAGTCTGGCAATGATGTTACTCATTGCTGGAACAGTGACCGCACAGGCGGGAGGCGGAGGGAAAAACGAGGAAGTGCAGCGCAAGAGCGCCACGCCTGCGAACTCAGCGCCCCGACCCTTTACGGTTACCGGAACAAATCCCACAACGCAACCGGCTATTTCTACCGGTTACTACATAGTAGACAGCGATGACAACGTTGCTGACTACGATCGCCAGACCCGCAAGGGGTGGCGTCCGAGTCCTGAGCTCGTGAGCTTGGACTTTGAACCTGCACTGTGGCGCCGTATTGTAAGCGGTCCGACGCAGTTGTCTGACGACTACTGGGCAACAAACACTTCCGAAGGTTTGCGCTACTTCCGCAACCCAGCCAGCCCTACGGACTCTACGGACAACGCTTTTGCTGGCCCGATTCCCATGAACCTGTCGCAGCCGTTCTACTTCAACGGTGTTCGCTACGACAGCTTCTATGTTTCTACCAACGGCCTTATTGCTCTTAGCAACCGCCGTTACTTCTATGATCCTTCTACCGGGCAACGCTACATTCCGGAAGGCTCTGTAACTGCATACGATCCGGAAAGCGAAGATTTCCGTACACGCGATGCACAAAACAGCCTTACAGACCCCGTTGCTGATAACTTCGGCTTCCGCTATGTTGCTCTTGGTCTGGCCAATGATGCACAGCAGATTAACGCTGCCGGCACACAAGCCAACGGTATTCGCAACCCCAACAACGGTTCGCTCGCGGGCTTTACAAACAACGCCCCGATTATCGCTCCGTTCTGGGATGACCTGCAACTTTCGCAGTTCAATAAATACAGCAACCAGCCCGATGATTACGGTCAAGTATGGTACAAGCGTTCGTCGACAGGCGATAAGCTGATTATCTACTTTATCAACCTCGTTCCGATTGGCGCCAAAGGCACACCATATGGTAACGTGACCTTCGGCAAAGACATTCGTCCGGGTATGGGCGATAACTTCGTAAGCGTTAATGCACAGATCGTGCTCGATGCTTCCGATAGCTCGGTGGTATACAATTACGAAGTGTACAGAGGTATTGCTCGCGTGGGTAACTTCCCGGTTCCTTCGCAGCGTATCTTCCGCGATAACTCGACAATTGGCGTGCGTGGCCAAGCTATTCACGTGAACTATCCTCCCTCAGGCGGAGCTGTTACACGCTATACACAGTACAGCGAGTATCTGGTGAATGGCAACGTATATGTTGATGGCCCTAATGGTTCGGCTCTTACGACACCGAGCACGAACCTTGCAGTGCGCTTCAAGCAGTGGAAGAACGTACTTCGTACATACAGCACAAAGTATATTCTTCGCAACCCCGCTACCAACGAGTTCGACCCCAACAACAAAGCGTATGTGATTACCGATCCCAACAACTTCGAGTTGCTGGTAGGTAGCCCCGTACTTGGTGCTATCCAGCCTGTGAGCGTATTCCAGAACCTGACTAATAATATTCAGGGTCCTAACGGCGTGAACTTCCAGCAGCAGAGCTTGCAGTTCCGCGCAAGATTCCGCGTAAAGAACGACATTATTGGCCCGGATACGATTATTTCCAACCGTATCGCATGTATTGACAGCTTGAACCTGAAAGCTGGTTACGAGCGTTGGGATCAGCTTGCAAGCGGTGTGCGTCTGATCGACGCTGCTGGTGCACCTATTCCGTTCCCCGGACCGAACAACCTGAATGGTGTTCCTCCGTATGGTTTCGTAGAAGTAAAATTCGCTGCATTTGAAACTAACGGCTTCTTGCTGAACCACATTGGTCGTCTTACAGCAGAAGTAATTGCTGAACCCTATGTGTGCGGTTCGCCCGAAGGCTTCAACGACCAGTGGCCGTTCGATGATACAACATCTATTCGTCTGTTTGGTCTGAAAAGACTTTCTGCCTTCTACGACGAAGGTAGTGGTTTTAGCTTCTCGCGTCGCGAGGGTCCTCTGCCGGCAGTTGATAAATGGGTCAGCATCAATGCTGAGCAAGTAGACGGTGATGCTGCTACATCCAACCCGCCGCCGCCGCGAGGCCGCTTGGGTCTTGGCTCAAACAAACTGAATTCGCCCGTTATCCGCTTGAACCGCGTAACGCTTAGCGGTGCCAATCCGACTCCGCTGCCCGGTGGTGACGAACTCCGTTCGTTCCCGATTGACCTCCGCAACAAAAAAGGCGCCGTTCTGTCCTTCTCGTACCAGCGTACCGGTGTACCGCCGACAGGCGAGTGGAACCGTGGCTGGCGCGATCAGACACTGTTTGGTCCGGAACCCCGCGTAGTGCGTAATACTGCTCCTCCGCATCCGGATGCTGGTATTGCCTTCCAGCCCGACCTTCTGCAACTCGAGTTTGCTTCGCCGAGCCCTGATGGATACAAAAACATTGTGAACATCGCAAGCACGGAATGGAACAAACACCCCCGTATGGACGATCCCGGTAAATTCTATACCGACAATCCTGCCTACACGATCTTTGGTGCAGGTGGTACACGCAGAGGTTTCTCTGAAGAAAAACCCGACTCGGCTCTTTCGAAAGACCAGGGTCTGCGTGCCGATCTTTACGACGATGGTAAAGAGCGCGACTTCAACAAGGTGTTTATCCAAATCCCCGATACGATCATCAATTCGCCGAATCAGGGTGCTCAGAACTTCCGTTTCCGCTTCCGCGTTATCGCTAAAGATGAAACGACCCCGCAAATCTCTGATGATGCAGATGATTTCTATGTTGACAACGTTCGTATTTTCTTCCGCACAGAAGCGCCTGATCTGGAAGTAGCTTCCATCCAGGCTAACTGGCCCTATACGCAGGCTCCTGCCAGCCAGGCATCGGATATTCCGATTGTGGTGAAAATTAGCAACAACACAAGCATTGGTGCTTCCTCTTTTGCTGTTCAAGCTCTGATCATGCAAAAAGACGAAACAGAAAACCGCCATGTCTACTGCCGTTCGCGTACCATTCCGTTCCTTCCGGCCAACAGACAAGTTGATATAGACATGCCGAACTGGAATGCACGCTTGACAACACCGGGTGACTATATTCTCGCTACCCGTCTGTACACGCCGTGGGGCGATCCGAACCGTCTGAACGACTCCACATACGGTGAGTTTACACTGATATTTGGCCCGTCGTATGCTTACGATCCTGTTACGCCGCCGTCTGGCCAAAACGACGTTCCCGATCAGTCCTTCTCCGGTGCTCCGGGCAAAGGTCTGAACATGTCCGGAACCAACGAAGGTTCTGCTGCATGGGTGGCATGGGCATACGGTGCTGATGGTGGTAATAGCTCGGGTCAAATTGCTATGCGCTTTACGGTGACAACGCAGGATACTGTTCGCGGTTATCAGGCGTATTTCGCAAGCCTGAACTCCGACATGTTGAACATCAGCTTCTCGCTCTATCGCGACCAAGGTGGTGTTCCCGGACAGCGTATCGCTAACTCGACAGTGCAAAAACGCCGTGGTTATGATGATAATCGCAGCCCGTATCCGCCGGCAAATGGCGAGCCCTTCTATGATGAGTACACGACCTATACTATGAATCCGGTGGTTCTGCTGCCGGGCAACTACTGGATGTCGGTTGCTCAAAGAGGTTCTGAGGGCTTTGAACTTGGCGCTTCGAGATCCCGCATGGGTCAGGTAACAACCTACGACGGTACGATTATCCGTGCCGGTGATGCAAACATCAGTCTGAACGCCTTCAGAGGCTTCCGTCAGAAAAACATCCAAGGTAACCTGATTAACAAAAACGTGTTTGCTTTTGAAAACACACTGAACAGTGGTACATGGACAGGCTTTACGCCCACAATCGGTAACCCCGGCTATTCCCACCTTAACAACGTAGGTCTCGCAGGTGGTGTGAACACCTATTCGCGCGGTTCGTGGATTCCGCTTATCCGCCCGTACTTCGGTGTTCGTTCCTTCAGCAATCCTCCGGTGTATGTAGACAGCAACCTCTGTCTGCCTATCGTTCCGGTCGAGCTCGCTAACTTCGATGGTGTTGTTCGCCGCAATGGTATCGATCTGTTCTGGGAAACCGCAACAGAAGTGAACAATGCAGGCTTCCACGTAGAACGCCGCGAACTCAATAGCACAAACAACTGGAAAGCAATTACATTTGTAGGCAGCCAGAGCGGCGGTAACTCGACATCGCTCAATCAGTATGGCCACCTCGACAAAGACGTTGTACGTGGTACAACCTACGAATATCGTCTGCGTCAGGTTGACTTCGATGGTACCGAAACATATTCGAGCACAATCGAAAGAACCTATGACTACGCTGATGGTGTAGTTCTCAGCCAAAACTGGCCGAACCCGTTTGCTGACGAAACCACAATCAGCTATAGCATGCCGGAACGCGGCTATGTGAAAGTGGAAATCACCGATGTGATGGGCAATACTGTTCGCACAATCGTTGATGGTGTGGTTGATGCTAACGAATATAGCTACAAATGGGACGGTATGGACGCAGCAGGTAATCAAGTAGGTGCTGGCACTTACATGGTGAAACTGGCTCAAGGCGATCAAGTACTCGTTCGCAAGATGAGCGTTATTCGTTAATCCGAATCGCGCAGGTAATTGGAGCAGCCTTCCGGATTTCCGGAGGGCTGCTCTTTTTTTGCATGTACTCCGGATGATAACGCATAGGTGCTATGCTACCCGACCTCGCTTTTTTGTATCTTTGCACCCGTAGTTGTCTAAAATCTTTGCCGCGATCCTTGTGAAGGTGTCTGGTGTGGCATTTGCTTCCGTAAGCCCGAGCGATGAGAGCACGTCTATTGCCGGTTGCTTTGTCTGTGTGCTCTTGTTATAAGAGCAGTGTGCAGGCGAGCTTGCGACATACAATTGCTGTAGGCGCTTGGCCAGCTACGAGGCGGATGTGCAGCGCGGTGCGAAGCCAGGAAGGACGGGCAGCGACCGAAGCGCATATATCGTATTACATTGTGCTGTACAAAAAGGCACAGCGCAGGGACTTGCAACTAACTTGGAAGGGATTGCTATGGCCGAAACAATTTTTTCGAAAATTATCTCGCGCGAAATTCCGGCTACTATTGAGTACGAGGACGACGACGTACTTGCTTTTCGGGATATCAGCCCTCAGGCGCCGGTTCACGTGATTGTTATTCCCAAAAGACATATCGCGACAGTCAACGATATAGCAGAAAGCGATGCAGAGCTAATAGGCCGAATGGTACTTGCTGCCCAGCGTGTGGCTCGGGACATGGGGGTAGACCAGAGCGGCTATCGGCTTGTGATGAACTGCAACAGCGATGGCGGGCAAAGTGTATTTCATATTCATATCCACCTGCTGGGCGGGCGTGCTATGAACTGGCCTCCGGGATGATGTGCAATGAACAGGCAGACAACTGATACAGCACTTTTGGCAATGCACGATGTGGAAAAGATACGCGGCGGGCGCACTGGGCCTGTATTTCGCATTGCATCGTTTTCGCTGGAACGCCAGGCGAGCATGGTGCTTATAGGCCGAAGCGGGACGGGAAAGACTACGTTCCTGCATCTGATTGCCGGCCTGTTGTCCGCCGACGCAGGCAGTATCACCGTTGATGGCCAGGTGGTGAGCGAGATGAGCGAATCCGAGCGCGACACATTCCGCGCCCGAACCATAGGATGTATTTTCCAGACGCTGCACCTTTTGCATGGGTTCACAGCATTAGAAAATGTACTGCTCGCTGCCGCATTTGCAGGCCGCAAGCAGGGAAGTCAGCAGCGGGCCAGGGAGTTGCTTGTGCGGCTTGGTCTTGAAAAAAAACTGCATACGTATTCGCACAAGCTCTCTGTGGGTGAGCAGCAGCGCGTGGCTATTGCCAGAGCTCTTCTCAACGCCCCTGCACTGTTATTAGCCGACGAGCCAACGGCGAGCCTCGACGATGAAAATGCCCGGCTTGTTGTAGACGAACTGCGCAGGTTGGCCTCGGAAAGCGGTGCATCGCTTTTAATCGCGACACACGATCCGATTGTGATGGAATCGTTCGACTGTGTTGTGCCGATCGGCGATGTGGTTGCCGTTGAACACGGAAGGGCAGCATGAATTTTTTGTCTATCTCGCGCGGTTTTTTGCGACGCCGGTGGGTGACAGTGTTGCTATCGGTGCTGTCCATAGCAACTGGGACGGCATTGGTAACGGGCATTCTGCTGCTGCGCGACGAGAGCCGCAATACCTTCTCGCAGAAAGATACCGGGTATGAAATTATCGTTGGAGCCAAGGGCAGTCCGTTGCAGCTCGTGCTCAATACGATGTACCATGTGGGAGCGCCTGTTGGCAATATTCCGCTTGATGTGTACGAAAAGCTGGCGCGGGATCGCAGAGTGGGCGTGATGCTGCCAATGGTATTTGGCGATAATATAAGCGGTTTCCGGGTAGTGGGCACAGCGCCGCAGTTCTTTTCTGCTTTTGAATACAGAAAAGGGCGTCGTGTACGGGTAGAGACAGGTAGACCTTTTGCTATGGACTACGAGGCTGTAATCGGCAGCGATGTGGCCCAGGCAACCGGCCTGAAGCTCGGAAGTACAGTGCTGATGACACACGGAATGCACGAAGGCGGCGAAGTCCACGATTTTGAGCGCCTTACGATTACCGGAGTACTGGTGCCTACGCAAACGGCAATTGATCGCGGAGTGTTTACAACACTACGCACCGTGTGGGACGCACACTACCGCGAGTATCAGCATCAGCAGGAAGCAGCCGACGCACTTCTGGCCGAGGCCGAAGGCGGCGAAACGACTGATTATGACCATGCACATGGTGATGATCACAGCAACCACGTGAAGCGCGACTCGCTGATACCGCCAGACTTTACGACGATAACAGCAATTGCTGTGCGGCTGAAAAGCCCGGTGTTTTTTGACAGTTTTATGCGTTCGGTCAACGACCGCACGGCTGCACAGGCAGTATTGCCCGTGCGAGAAATTGCCGAGCTGTTTGTCGTGGTTGGCAATATTCACGGTCTGCTTCTTATTGTTTCCTATCTCGTCGTAGCGGTAGGAGCTATTTCCATGTTTATTGCTATGTACACGTCGTTGCACGAGCGTCGCCGTGAAGTTGCAGTGCTTCGCGCTCTTGGAGCACATAGGCGCACTATTCTGGGGCTGATGCTTACAGAGGCAGTGTTAACAGGACTTGCAGGAGCTGTTGTTGGCCTTGTGGTAGCTCGTGTGGCTTTGGTTGTGGCCGAACCTGCAATACGCGCCCAAACGGGTGTAGCCATAGCTGTAACGGGGCTTCATGTAGTAGAAGTGTTTATTGCTTGTGGCGTTGTGCTGTTAGCTGTGGTGACAGCATTGCTACCTGCGTATATGGCGTATCGTGTGGACGTTTCCGATCATCTTGCCTCAACTGGTTAATATGATGAACATTCGTGCTCGTAGTGTATTTGGGCTGTCCGTTGTTGTTCTTATGGTAGCCGCGCCGTTGCTGTGGAGCACGCCTGTGCAAACTGCATATCAGCGTGTGGCATTTAAAGTACTGCGGCTGTACAATCCTGGACAGAAGCCGCCGAAAGAAGTGGCAGAACTCCACGGTAAAAAAGTGGAGATACTTGGTTTTATGTCGGCTCTGACACAGCTCGACGATATCGACGAATTTCTTCTTGCTTCCTCGCCGCCGATGAACTGCTATTGCCATCCGCCGCTGCGGGTGAATGAAATTGTGCTGGTACATATGAGTAAGGGACAAACAGCCGACTATAAGGCTGGAGTAGTAAAAGTTCGCGGAACGCTAAAGGTAAACACCAATGTACAAGATGAGTTTGCCGATGTGATGTACACGATTGAATGCGAGGAAGTTCTGTAAAGCCGCTATGGCAAACCGGATGTACCGGTGGAAAAATTGTGATCTATGAATGATTTGATGAAAGGTATGTATGAAAAAGCGATCAGCTCAAAGTGGAAGCCGTGGAAAGCGTTCGGTCGGAACCAGCAAGCCGCAGCGTTCCGCACCAAGTAAAGGCTTTCGCAATAATCGCAACGCCGAAGGCGGAGGAAAAAAACGCTCGACCGCAACAGGTCGTGCCGCACGCCCTGCTTCGGGGGCGGGATTTCGGGCAGATTGGGGAGCTGAAGAACGCACCGAGCGCCGCCCGGCGGCCAGAGGTGGTAAACCCGTTCGCGCAACCCGGAGCAAAAGTATTGGCGAAGAACGCCCCGAACGCCGCCCGGCAGCGAGAGGTGGTAAACCTGTTCGCGCAACGAGGAGCCGTAGCTTTAGCGACGAAGGTGGCGAAGAACGCCCCAAGCGTCTGATAGCGACCAGAGACGGTAAACCCGTTCGCGCAACCCGGAGTAAAAGTATTGGCGAAGAACGCCCCGAGCGCCGCCCGGCGGCCAGAG
>DLHF01000046.1:161763-161922 GCA_002483085.1 Ignavibacteria bacterium UBA7675 | reverse complement strand
AGCCGTAGCTTTAGCGACGAAGAAGGCGGCGAGCGCCCCAAGCGTCTGATAGCGACCAAAGGCGGCAAGCCTGTTCGCGCACGGAGCAAAAGCATTGGCGAAGATGATGTCGACGACGGTGGCGAAGAGCGCATCGAACGCCGCCCAGCAACGAGAGGT
>DLHF01000046.1:0-161738 GCA_002483085.1 Ignavibacteria bacterium UBA7675 | reverse complement strand
CGTTCGCGCAACGAGGAGCCGTAGTTTCGGCGGAGATGATGGCGAAGAACGCCGTCCAGCAGCGAGAGGTGGCAGGGACACAAAAGGCAGACGTGGCGAGGGCAGCGCACCGGCAGCCGACACTCTTGTGCGTCTGAATAAATTTCTCGCCGATGCAGGTCTTGCCTCGCGCCGCAAAGCCGACGATCTCATCAAGGAAGGTGTTGTACGAGTAAACAAGGATATCGTGACTGAGCCCGGTACACAAGTCCACCCGAGCGATTTGATAACCGTCAGCGGTGAACCTGTCAGCCCGGAGAAGCGCCTTACCTATATTCTGCTCAATAAGCCAAAAGGGTACATCACTACGACCAGCGATGAGCGCGGACGCAGGACTGTGATGGATATCGTGCATTCGCGCGCCCGTATCTTCCCGGTGGGCAGGCTCGACCGCAATACGACAGGTGTTTTGCTGTTTACCAACGACGGTGAACTGGCCAACCGCCTGATGCATCCCCGCTACGAGATATCGCGTGTGTACAGTGCTACACTCGACAAATCCATACAATTAGACGATGCAAAAAAAATATCGGCAGGTGTGGAATTAGAAGATGGCATGACCAGCCCGTGTTCAATTGTGATCGATCCAAAGAAAAAGAATAAAGTCCTGCTGGAAATTACCGAAGGTAAGAACCGGGAAGTTCGCCGCATTTTCGAAGCGCTTGGATATGATGTAGAAAAGCTCGACAGAAAAATGTACGCCAACCTCATGACGCGTGGTATGAAGCGAGGAGAATTTCGACATCTTACCCGCCAGGAAGTTCGCGAATTGGAGGAAATTGTCGGTATCAGAAACCGCACTGTTTCTACAGGCCAATCCCCGACTTCCCGCAGGGGACCCGGTAGGCGCACGAAACGCCCTGTACAAAGGCGATGAACTGCCCGAATGATCCTCATAATTCACGATCCATTAGTTTAGGATAGGATTGTATGACTCGCTTGTTCTGCCGCCTTGCGGTTGTCCTGCTGCTTGCAGCGGCACCCATAGCCTCTTCACAGCCTGCGCTCTATGCCGCAGAGAAAAGCACGGCTGTTCAGGAACTCGAAACTCTGGCCTCGCGCTTCTTTGTGCTTCTCACAACTGGCGATGTCAACGCTGCTTTTAGCGAATTGCTGAAAAACAGCGCCATTGCCGAGAACAGAGAACAGGTACAGCAATTAATCTCCCAGACTGAGAAAACAATTACCCTGTATGGCGATGTAAAGAGCTACGAGCTTGTGAGTGTCGACACGCTTGCCCAGTCGTTTGTAAGGATGCGCTATATTGCGTTGCACGAGGACTATCCTGTGCGATGGATACTGACCTACTACAAGTCGCCGTCGAAAGGGTGGCTGATTACCAATATCAAGTTCGACGATCGCGCCGAGGAGCTATTTCCCGAAAAATAACTGTGCGGCTTGCAGGGCAGTTCTGCCTGCGTGTGTGGTCTGTTCGAGATATAAGCTGCTTTTTCTATGGCACGGGCGCCTCTGTCCAGAAGCTTGGTCGCTGTCGCCGGTCGCATCTATGGCTCGTGGTTGGCCAGCCGTTCCTCGCTTGTTTAGAGAGAGCAGGGGGTGGGCAAAAGAACAAGTTCGGTGGATCGATGTAGCATTGATGTCTTGAATGCTCGCGGATTGGGATGGCCAGCCATGCAGCGGAGCATGCAGCACGGTGCGTTCGTCCGCGCATCATTCTTATGATACTCAGGCAGAAGTGGGGACAGCGCCCGAAGCGCCCCTTTCAGTTTGGTGTTGTGAGTGTGCAAGCGGCAGGTAACTGTGTGGTGTAGGGCGTATGCATTCTGTGGATATGCGCTGTTTGCCGGTTGAGCTTTGCCTCCACTATGATTCTGTGCTGATCGTCACCTGAACATGCGGTTGCAACGCATCAAATTGGTGTTGTACCACGAGGCAACGAAGCTGGCCATGTCTATTTTTTACCTGATTACAAGACAGATACCTATGAAGAAAATAGCGGTCTCCAATATAGTGCTGATGATTGTGATGGGATTGGCTGTGGGATTTTCTCTGCAACCGCTCATTTCCGAAGACGACACTGGAGGGCAGCTAAAAAAGTTCAACGACTTTCTGAACCTTGTAAAGCGCAATTATCTTGAGGAAAAAGACGTTTCCGAGCTTGTAGAGCGCTCCATTATAGGCATGTTGGGAGAGCTCGACCCCCATTCTGTGTACATTTCCCCCACGTCCAAGCAAAAAAACGACGAAGAGTTTCGCGGGAACTTTGAAGGTATCGGCGTGCAGTTCCGGGTCATCAACGACACGATAACGGTGATCGTACCTATCATCGGCGGGCCAAGCGAGAAGGCCGGGGTATTGTGCAACGACAAGATTGTGCAAATCAACGGCGAGAGTGCTATTGGACTGAAGCAGGACGAGATACCCAAAAAGCTGAAGGGGGCGGCGGGTTCGCTTGTGGAGATTGGCATAAAGCGCGAAGGAGAGGCCAACATAGTAATTGTGCAGGTAGAGCGCGGGCGCGTACCAATACTAAGCGTAGACGGCTCATTTATAGTAGAGGGCACGGACGTGGGATATATCTACGTGAACCGATTTGCTGCTACTACTTACAAAGAGTTGCTTGTATCAGCGCGACGGCTTTTGGCTGAAGGGGCAAAAAAGCTCATCATTGATTTGCGCTGGAACGGCGGTGGCTATTTAGAGCAGGCTTATCGCATTGCAGATGAATTTGTACCGATTGGCCACAAAATTGTGTACCGCCGTGGTCGTTTTGACCAATTCAACGAAGACTATTATTCTACTGATGGCGGTGAGTTCGAGACGGTGCCTCTCACTGTGATTATCAATGCAAACTCGGCTTCTGCCAGCGAAATTGTAGCAGGCGCTATACAAGACCTCGACCGGGGGCTTATTATCGGCGAGACGTCGTTTGGCAAGGGGCTTGTACAGCAGCAATACGACTTGCCCGATGGCTCGGCTTTTCGCCTGACGACATCAAAATACTACACACCGTCGGGGCGGCTTATCCAGCGCGACTACAAGGATAAACAGAAATACTACGCGTTAGAAGGGCGTATCAATCCCGAAGAGGGCGAGAATCTCATGCACGAGCACGAAGAGGACTCTACGCGCCCAGTCTTCCGCACTGCGGGAGGCCGCACAGTATATGGCGGTGGTGGCATTGTACCCGACTATGTTGTAAAGAACGACACCGTACCGGCATTTCGCAGAAGTCTTATTTCGCAGAATGTATTCGGAGAGTTCACCGAACAGTATGTGCTGAAGCACGGCAACGAAGCGCGCAGCAACGCCAACCGCGATTTACTTGTGTTCATGCGCGACTTTGCCGTTACACCCGAGATGATCGAAGACTTTCGTGCTATGGCGGAGAAGAAGGGCGTGGAGTGGAAAATAGTAGCTTATACTGTCGACGAGAAAAAAATAAAACTTACAATCAAGGCGTTGATAGCCAATTACATCTTCAACACTGGAAGTACATTTGTAGAAGCAGTTATCCGCACAAGCCAGATAGAGAAGGCAATTGAGATGTTTCCTGAGGCGGCGAAAATAGCGCGATTAGAACAGTAAGGGCGCTTTGTTTTTAAGAGCAGCACGCAGTACGGTCGTTCATTTGGAAGTATGATTATCCATTCGGAATATATATGCAAACCACAAAAATCTTTCTGAGTGCGGCTGGAATTGCCGTTGGTGTCATGCTGGGAGTGCTTGTCCAGCCGGTGGTTTCCGACGACAATATTTTCAACCAGCTCCGTAAATTCAAGGAAGTGCTTACTCTTACCACGAGCAACTATGTGGAAGAGGTCGACGCCTCCAAGCTAGTAGAGTCGGGCATCCGCGCCGTTCTCTCCGATTTGGATGTGCACTCGGTGTATATCCCCCCGCAGGACAAAATAAAAAGCGACGAAGATTTTCAGGGAAGCTTCGAGGGCATTGGTGTATCGTTTGATATTCTCCGCGACACGATCACGGTGATGGAAGTGATAGGTGGCGGGCCAAGTGCGCGATTGGGCATTCTGGCGGGCGACAAGATTGTAAAGGTAGACGGTACTTCAGCCGTAGGGCTTACGACCGAAGACGTGATGAAGCGCTTGAAGGGACAGAAGGGCACGAAGGTGACTGTCCATATACACCGTGCTGGCGAGGCTGATCTGTTGCAATTCAACATTATTCGCGATAAAATACCGATCTATACTGTTGATGCCAGCTTTGTGGTGCCCGGCTCGGATATTGGCTATGTGCGGGTGAATCGATTCGCCGCTACTACCTCCGATGAAGTATCGAGTGCTGCAAAAACGCTGCGCAGCAAGGGCATGAAGCGGATCATTCTCGACCTGCGCTGGAATCCCGGCGGTTATCTCAGCCAGGCGCACAGCATCGCCGATGAATTCATACCAGCAGGCAAAAAGATTGTGTACACGCAAGGGCGCCGCGCGGAGTTCAACGAAGAGCTCAACTCTACATCTGGAGGCGAGCTGGAAAATATTCCGTTGATTGTGCTTATCAACGAGCAATCAGCCTCGGCCAGCGAGATCGTAGCAGGTGCTGTACAGGACCTCGACCGTGGGCTGATTGTTGGCGAAACATCGTTTGGCAAAGGGCTTGTGCAGCAGCAGTTCGAGCTGCCAGATGGTTCGGCATTTCGGCTTACAACGGCGAAATACTATACACCGTCGGGACGCTCTATCCAGCGGCCTTTCTACAAGGACAAGGAGAAATACTACAATGGCGCAGGCCGCGCTCAAGTCAGCGAAGGTGAAAATCTTTCCCATTCGGGCGAAGTAGCCGACAGCTCGCGTCCAAAATTCAAAACAGCCGGAGGGCGTACAGTGTACGGCGGCGGTGGAATTGTGCCCGATTATGTGGTAAAAAGCGACACACTTACCGATCTATACATTGCTCTTGTTCGCAAAAATGTGTTCAGCAGTTTTATCGACGCATTTCTCGCACAGCAGGGGACGGTATTACGCACGCGGTATGAGAAGAAGTTCGACGATTTCCTCAAGAACTACGAGGTTGATCAATCCGTTATGGATGCCTTCAAAGCCGCTGCCCTATCTGGCGGTGTGGAGTGGAACGACCAGCAATACTCTACCGACGCAATATCCATACGCACGTCGGTTAAAGCGCAGATAGCGCGAGCAATATGGGGCACTTCCGAATCGGTGGCCGTATCGCTGTCCAACGACAGGCAGTTTCAAAAAGCGCGTAATTTGTTTCCAGAAGCAGGGAAAATAGCACGACTGCGATAAACTTTCAGAAACAATCCAATGCGACTCACGTTGTTTCGTTATAGCGCGTGAGTCGCTTTTTTTTTGTGCGTTTTGAAGCCGATCGCAGTTCTGTTCCATTTATACATACGTGTTATGAGATTCATATTTCCCTTAGTGCGCCTCGCATTAGTAGTAGTTGTTGTCGTAGCGGGATGGGTAATCCCGATGTCTGCACAGGTGTTTTTTCCCGGTGAGTATCTTGAATACCGCGTCTCCTACATGGGGATTTCACTTGGATCAATTAAAGTGATTACAGAAGGTTTTGATACGTATGCCGGTCGCCCGGCGGTAAAAGTAACAGCCTATATCGATTCCCACTCCGGTATTCCGTTTGTAGACCTGCACACAATCTATCGCAGCACGATGGATAAAACTGGCGGCTATGCCTACATCTTCAACGCCAGTACCAAAAAGGACGACGACTGGGCCTACGATAAATACACATTTGACTATCCGAACGAAAAGATTACTCTGGAAAGTGGGATTAAAGACAAGCAGCTTAAAAACGTTGATATTGTCACTAATAGAAAATGGAACGATGGCCTATCGCTCTTTTTCTTTGCCCGCATGTTTCTCAATAGCAAACGCAGTGTAAGCGTGCCGACTATTATCGAGTACGATACAGTACGCACCTATATTAATTTCGCAGGCAAGCGCGAGGGTATGTCGATTGATGCTGTAGACTACGATGTACAGACTGTGTATTTTAAGGGCGATGCAAACTGGACCGGTGTATATGGTCTTACAGGGAAATTTGAAGGCTGGTTCAGCGACGACGAAGCCTGTATTCCGATCAGCGCCAAGATGAAAGTGTATGTGGGCAATGTAGACATCGAGCTCGTAAAATGGAAGCGCGGCGACTGGGTTCCCCCACGAGAAAAAAAATAAGCAGAAAAGAGAGGCGGTTTTTAACCGCCTTTTTTATTTTCAGAGATTTTCCGCAAAGCGGCATGCGTGCGGCTTTGCTTTTTTGTATCTTTGCAGCCGGGGCTCTGTTGAGAAGGACCGACAATCCGTATCGCAAGCGCTGGTGAAGCCTCCGATCCAACTACAGACTTTCATCCTATCCTTCTGGTGATTCATGGGCAAAGTGTATTCCCCGGTCTACATTGGTATAGACGGCGGTGGTTCCCGTACCCGAGGCGTTTTGTATCGCGACGACAAGGAATTGGCGCAGGCAGAAACAGGCACCGCGCGTGTCGGTTCGGTTGGTATTGTTGAATCGTGCGAGCGGTTGCTCAATCTCATTAGTGAACTGTGTATCAATGCAGGCATCTCGACCCAGGATATCGACGCTGTGGCGCTCGGCCTGGCAGGTGTGTGGCTTCGTGAAGAGCAGATTCGGTCGCAGCAGCTTCTTCAGCTTTTTGCCCGCGAGCGCAAGATCGAATTCGATTACCTTACGGTGACCAGCGATGCAGCTATCGCTTTAGAAGGTGCCTTTGGCGGCGGTACCGGTATCGTTTTGATTGTTGGTACTGGAACAATTGCCGTAGGCAAAACAGCGGGCGGCGACATTGTGCGCTGCGGTGGCTGGGGTATTGAGCTCAGCGATGAAGGTAGCGGTGCGTGGATAGGCCGCGAAGCTCTTACTGCGGTAGCCCATGCTTTCGACGGGCGCGGCGAGCAGACTTCCTTTGCCGATATGCTGATGAGCTTGTTTCCCACAATTAACCCGGCGCAACCTCGTACCTTTGTAGCTGCTTATAACGAGCGTATGTTCGACTATCCATCGGTTGTTCCTATGGTGTTCGAGTGTGCTGCCCAGGGCGATGCAGTCTGCAAAAGTATTATTAACCGCGCTGCCGATCATTTGATGCTTATGCTCGATGTGCTTTGCACAAAGCATTATCCGGGCGACGAGCGTGTGCCAGTTGCCTGTGTGGGCGGTATAATGGAGTCCGATACCGAACTCGCCGGGCTTATCGCTACGCGCTTGGAAGCGCATGAGCGGTTGTATAAAGCACCTCTGCGCGGTACACCTTTAGATGGCGCGATTGCTCTTGCACGCCTCGCTTTAGAGTCGGATACCGAGGATTGACACATCTCCATAAGTCCCGGCTGCGTAGACGGCTGCGTAGAAATATTAAGGCGATTCGGATTCCGGGTCGTCTTTTTTGTTGTCGTGCTGGTGTTTCTGTATGCGTGCGTGTAGGCCGAGCATGCTTTTTGCGCTTCGGTCTTCGCCCATGCTGTTGGTCTCCGCACCGCGCAGCATTACCGCCGCGTGGCAGTTCGGACTTCTTCGCAGCGGTTATGCGACCGGCGACAGCGACGCGGCGTCGCTCCGAGAGACGCCCGTGCCACAAGCTATATCAGGCCAGTTTTGGCTGGCCACAGCGGGAAAATCTGAGCAGATAGAACGTTAAAATTTTAGCAGGAGAGCCAGGTGATGGCTAATGGATTTGTTGGCAAGTACGTCGCTGGCAAGTGCGTATTCGAGTGAAAACTGAAACGGTAGTTCCTTGATGTCGGGCTTAATAGCAATACCCACGCCGTAGCTATCGAAGTTGAACCACCGGCTGCTGCCATCGGTATTATCTGCGTAAAATGCTGTACCGCCGCGAAAGGCCAGCACTTTTGCCGGAGCTATCTCCACGCCAAGTGCAAAGCTCGGAGCACGGTCGAAACGGCGTATAGAGCCTTCCAACGATACAAGGGCATAGGCGTTGGCCTGCTCGCGCACAACTTTTTCGCTGCCGAGCACAGTGGTACGAGCGGTGTAAACGCGTTCATCGAAGCCAAATTCCGCAGCCACGCCTGCGCGCAGAGTAAATGGTATTTTTTCGACCAGCGCTGCTTCGTTGTTCCACTTCATTTCACCAGCGATATTATCCACTGCAATACCCACCGACAGCAGCTTGGCTACTTGAATTTTTGTCCCGATGTCAATTGCCCAGCCATCTCCCCGGATATTCGGGCCTTTTAGAGTATTCAACAAATACTTGCCAGCCACGCCAATGGATGCAGAAGCCTCGGCGATGCGAATGCCAAAGCCGCCCTGTACAGCAAGCTGTTGGTTGGAATATTCGCCCAGCGGATCGCCTGCGCCATTACGCGCTGTAAATGTACCGGCTGTAAAGTTGTTTACTCCCGCACCAATGCCAATGAACTCGCCAAAGGTCTGACCGTAGGCAATCATATTGTGTTGTCTGCCAAATTCAAGCAATGTGAACATGGTAGAGACTTGGGCGCGTTCCGACATAAAGGCGAGGCCTGCGGGATTGTAGAACAGAGCGGCTGGCTCGTTGACAACAGCGGTATAAGCGCCGCCGAGAGCTACAGCTCGGGCTCCTGTGTGGCGCAAGAGGTAAGATTCCGGATAGCCTCCATCTGGCTGCTGAGCCCACAGCAGCGACGCTGGGCCCGACAACAGGACAAGTATAACTAAGCGGAAGAGAATTTTCATACAGGAGTTCACCCGGGATCTGTTGCCATTATCGCGGTACGACGAATTTCTGCGCCAGGCGGAAATCTCTGCCTTGGACTACACAGATATACATACCACGGGGGAGCGAGGTTATATCAAACTGCTTTTCGTCGCTGGGAGCTCGTATTGGGCCCTTGTAGACGTCGAGTATCTTCTTGGCCAGAAGATTATAAACTTCGATAACAACAGATTCCTTATCCTCGGGAAACTCGATAATCACTTTGGCTACATCGCCGTTGTTGGCTACAACCCGGAACTTCATTTCGGGTTTGTTGGTATCGGCTGTTGTCACCAGATTCACCCCTGTAGCAACCTGCCGAGCGAGAGAGCCAATCAATGCCTGTGCAAATGTATTGCCCTGAAATACACCAGCGCCGTCTACACCAGCGAGAATAATGGAATCGCGCACAAGTGCCAGCGTGCGGACATCCGTACCGTGCAGTCCAGATGAATTATTGGTAGCTGTATTCACTTCGCGCCACGTTGTGCCACAGTCTTCGGAGATATACACACCGCCGTACTCTGCTCCTACGAGCACTGAATGGGGGGCGCCGGGAAAATCTCCAGCCAGAATAGTGTTAATCTTCCAATTCCACTGTGGATTGCTGCGCGAAGGGCTCACGTTCACCCATTTGTCGGGCGGTGCCGGAAGCGAGTCGTTGAAATACGGGGCAAAAAACAAATTTTCGCTGCCTGCTGTGGCTATAAATACTCCACTGCACGGCTTGGGGAAATCTGCAGACGAATGCTGAAACGTAGTGTCGAGAAAAGCCGATTTGATATCATACACCGACACATGATCGAATTGCTGATCCGACGTAGCATCCAGCCAAATGCACGAAGCTGTTGTCGAGTTCATGCACGTGCGGTCATAGTAGGCTGCGCCGTCCAGAAACGTACCTGCATAGAGGTAGTTTTGCTCTCCATCAATAGCATTAACGCGATTGCTGAAGGAGTTGTCGAGCCTGCGCCATTGCAGGGCAGCGGCATTTTGCTCAAACGTAAGTGCTGTATCAAGCACTGGCTGCATGAACCAGACTCCGTCGTCGGTTGCCGCGAGCAGCAAGCTGTCGCGCATTTCTAAATCGTTGATAAAAGGTACTAAAAGACCTGTGCCGAATTTTATCCAAGGCCGGGGTCGGCAGGACGGGATATTGCCCGGGCTGATAATAGTGGCATACGCGCCGTCGCCGTAAAGTCCAACAATGACAAGCGAGTCGCGGACTGCAATAGAGCGAATCTCGCGAAAATTAGTTGGAAAACCAGTGTTCACAGGTATCCATTCGCCGTAGACAGCCCCACCAATGATGTCGAGGTACATGCCCTCTGTGGTTCCAGCCAGAATCATTGGCGATGAAGCGCAGCTTGCTTCGGCAAAAGCGCGTACAGCGCCACCGCCGAATTCAGGAGCTGACTTAAGCACCCACTGGGCAGGCATGTCCTGCGGCAGGACAAGTGCCCAAAAGAGCACTGCTACCAACAGCCACCTGGAAATATGCCTGGACAGAGAAGTGTATGAATAGTTCATCAAGTTTGTTGTATCAATCGCACAAATCACGTTAAAATGTAAGTTACGAAAATATTTCAATTATTTGCCTTTGGACCGGAGCCGAACAGCGACCGCATTTTCTCCGCCCGGTCGCCTTCTTCCGCAGAGCCGAGATTGCGTCGTATTTCCAGCTCTCCGCTGCCAACACCAAGAGTTCCAGCCAGCCGCGAAAGCTGGGCTGGTTTACCGGGAATCTCTTCGGGGTTGATGGAGCCCGCTTTGTCTTTATTATCCTGTTTTTTGCGTGCCAGGAGCTTAACCGCGAGTTCGAGTTCGCCTCTGCCACGGCGCAGCTTCTGGGCAAGAGCGTCGACGTCGTCGGGGGGCTGTAGCGATTCCGGCGCGTGCTGAGCGGCATCCAGTGTTTCGACTGTTTCTTCGTTGATGTCGTCCATCCAGTGGCGCTGTGCAACTTCGTTTTGCGGCTGGAGTTCTGGGGGAGCAGGTTCCCTGTCCGGTTCCGGCTGTGTAGGTTCCTCACCCGAAGATCGATTGTACACATCTGTTGCTCGGCGTGCACTTGTCGACTGCAAGGCGTTGTTGACTTCGCTTTCAAATGAGGCCTTATCTGGGGCAGACACCGAGATCGGCTTCTGCAACTGTTTTTTGCGCCAGCGCATATAGAGATACACAATTCCCACTACGCCCGCAGCCACAAAGAACAGGAAGCCAAACACTGTCCATTTCATCCACGAAGGGACGAGCGATTCGCCATTATAGAGCGATCTGGACGACGTTGTATCAGAAACAAGTGCGCGAGCCTTTTGGCTCACTTCGTCATTGAGCGAGGAATCAGTGCGCGCTGTGTCTGCGCTTTTTGTAGCTGCCGATGTGTTTGTATCTGGTTGTTCGTCTACGAGCAGCGTTTGGGCAAATGTTGCGGGCTCGATAGAGGTTGTTATCTCTTTGGGAAGATGGCCGAGAAGCGAAGGGAAGCTTTCCACACCTGCTTTGCGCCTGAACTGGTCGGCGTATTGCCGCACATGCGTAGTATCGTCGCGATAGGCGGCGATATCGGCAAGAGCTGCGTACACATCGGGTATTGAGGTGCCGAGGTCTGTGGCACGCCTCAGTTCGCGCTCGGCTTCGGCCACATTGCCTTCGGCTGCGAGCATAATGCCCAGCATCGCCGCAGCATCGCCCGAACCGGCGTTTGCTGCTCGCTTGAATCCCGTGCGTGCCGTTGCCGGAACACCGCTGTCGAGCGACAGCAAACCAGAGTGGTACAAATTGTCGCGTGCTGTAAGCTTTTCCCAATCGACGATATGCAGGCGCAATGTACGCGAGTAAGGAAGTAATGCCTGTGTGCATCCCGCTTTTTTGCGGAGTACGACATACACCGTGAGCTCGCTGCCTTTCTGCTGCATGGAAATAAGCTCTATGCTTTCAGTAGGCTTTATTCCCTCTCGTGCTTTTTCCGAGGCAAATGCGTCGGGAATATGCAGGATAATGCGAGTTTTGTCCGCTGAGAGCTCGGGTATAGCCGTTTGGGGCAATTCCGAAAAGGAAAACACCACAGTGCCGCCGGATGTAGAGATAGAGCGCAGCTCCACACGAGCCCAGAGCACTGTTGGAAACAAGGCTATATACACAACAGTGCGGAATATTATCCATACATTGTGGCTGAGATTCTTCACTGGCATGCTACCGATTGTGAACGGGTACCGGAATCTTACCTTCGACACCTTCGACGGATGTCTATGTCTTACATTGGTCGGCGGTTAGCCGATCACCAACAACTCGCCCTTTGTTGCAAGCGGAAGCTCGATTTTAAATGTTGTGCCTTTGTCGGGCTCAGATACGACGTTGAGCGTGCCGTTGAGCTGGCGGATAATTTCCCGGGCAATGGACAAGCCAAGCCCTGTGCCTTTGCCGCGCGGCTTTGTTGAGAAAAAAGGCTCGAAAATGTGTTCGATGTGGTCTGCCTGAATACCCATGCCGGTGTCGGCTACGGTGATACAGGCATGGCTGTCGTCGCTGAACACGGCTACTATCAGCCGCCCGCCATCGGGCATTGCATCGCGTGCATTGATGGTTAGATTCAAAAGCACTTGCTCGATCTGCGAACGATTGCCTCGCGCATATGGCGGGGGATCGTCGGCTATTTTTTCTACTTCAATGCCGTCGCGGCGCAACTGCGACCCCACAAACAGCAGCACTTCGTCGACTACTGCAAGCAGATCCACCGGCTCCGGTGTTAGATCGTAAGGGGTTGAGCGAGCAAAGTCCAAGAGGCGACGCGTAATATCGCTAATGCGATACACCTGCTCCCGGACAATCGACAGGCGGCGCGGTACGTCGCCCACGCCCGTCTCTAAAAGCTGAATATGGCCGAGCAAAATTTGCAGCGGATTGTTGATCTCGTGGGCTACGCTTCCCGCAAGTTCGCCAATAGAAGCGAGTTTGGCCGATTGCATCATCTGTTTGTTGAGGGAATTTAACCGCTTGTTCATGCGCGAAATTTCTGTAGCGCTGCGGATGTTGTCCAATGCTATAGCAGCCGATTCCGCCAGAATAGTAAGCGATGCGATGTCCTCGCGCTTGAACTCTGATGCCGATGCCGGTGTCTGGGCGATAAAAACACCTACAGCCGTGCCCCGCAAAAACAGCGGCACAATGATATAGCTCGTTCTGTACTCCCCGTCGGGCGAGTGGAAGTTGGGGATGACAACAGTCTTTTTTCGCCGTATCACCCAGTCGATAATACCTTCTTCTTCAAGATGTATCTTGATTATCCGCAAGTCCATAAGCGAGTGTTCGACAGCAGGAGCGAGCTTGTTGGTTGCAGGGTCGACCATAAAGACGCTGCCGTCGATTACTGGAAAACGCCGAGCCGTGTATTCCTGAAGCGCTACGATTACTTGTTCGGCAGAGGAGAACGACTGAATAAGCCGCGAGGTGTGCTCAAGCGATTCCGTATCAGGGTCGCTCGATACTCCTACATGGGGGCGGGGCTGATGGCGCAGATTTTCAATTTCGCGTTGCAGAAGCTGATTCCATGCTTCGAGCGTGCGGATGTATTCGTCCTGGCTCATAGCGAGCTGCTCGCCCTGCGGCAGGATTGTTCCGAGGTCTTCGGGGTAGGCGCTGTGCTTTTTTATCTGTTCCATACGCGCACACGTGCACTAATTGTGCCAGATTCGCAGATCTCTGTATCGCTGATGTTTTGCCGGGTAAACAAGGAGCTGGATAGAGCCATAGATATATCGTCCAAAGCTCCGAATACTACAGTGGCCAAGGGAAGGGTAGAGCGCTTCTGTCGCTGCTCGCGCTTTGGTCTCTGCACCGCGCAGCACATCCGCTTCGTGGGTGCCGACCCCAACCGCTTCTCTGGGGTGGTACCTGCTACAGTAGCCCTGTTCTTGCAGTACTGCCGTGTGCACAGTGTGCATACAATCTTATCCGCGAGCATCCGAGCAACACCGGTACCACATGATTGGGAGGAATTCAGACAGCATCGCGCAGGATCGACGCTTTTTCGTATTCTTCGAGCAGAGCTGGCTTCAGCGCTTCGATGGCCGAGCCGGGGTCGAGTACATCATGTGCTCCAATCTTCTCCATAACGTGCTGTGGAATGTTGAGCTCCGAGCCACGCTGTTCCTGTGCCCACTGCTTAAAGCCGAGATGATCGGCAAACCACTCAGTAAGCGCTACTATGGATGTCAGCGGGTGGTCGGCTGTTTCGTCGGTCGCATCGGCTGTCTCGGGCTTTTCGAGAAAAGCTGTATTCAGCGGCGTTACATGATGATAGGCAATAGCATTGATAAGCTGTTTGGGCAGGTTCCACCGTTCAGCCAGCCACGCACCTATTTCGCAATGAGTAGCGGCCAACACATGATGTTCCGCTTCGGTAAGCGTAAAGCCGCGCGTGCGCTGTTCGTCGCGAATGCTATCGAGCTCACGCGGGAACGACTGGGCAATGATGAGCACACCGATGTCGTGCATCAGCCCCGCTACAAATGCCTCGCCTGCAAGCCTGTAGCCAAGCCTGCGCGCAAGGTAGCGGGCAGCAGCACCGCAGAATATGGAGTATTTCCAGAACTCCTGAATATTGAGCTGAGCACTGCGTGTATGGGCGAACACACCTTGGATAACAAGGCTGAGGATAGTTTCTTTAATAGCATCGAAGCCGAGCACCACGATAGCCAGGTCAATCGTAGAAATTTCGCGCGGGAATCCATAAAAGGGGGAGTTTGCAATCTTCAACACGCGAGCTACGAGTGCTTGGTCGCGCTCGATAATTTTGCCGAGAGCTCCTGCGCTGGTGCGGGGATTATCGATAAGATGAAGAGCTTCCGCTGCTGTAGAGGGAAGCATGGGAAGCTGTTTAAGAGACTCAAGCTTGACAAGCAGCAGGCGATTGAGCATCAATAGTCCTTCAGCTTTTTGCGCAAATCGTTCACAATTGCTGTGTGAATCTGGCAAACACGGCTCTCGGTAATTTTCATGAGCAGACCGATTTCCTTAAATGTAAGCGACTCGTAGTAGTAGAGCGTCATCACAAGGCGCTGGCGTTCAGGCAATTGTTCGAGATAGCGCGAGATATAGGCTGCTCGCTCATCTTCGGACATGCGCTCCAGGGCATTTTCTGCTGATTCGTCGGGGATAGATTCTATTTTACTCGTTGCGTCTTCGCCATCATCATGGCTCTGGGTGTCATTGAGCGAAAAGGATGATGTTGCATCGGCAGCAGCGCGCAGATACACTTTGTATTCCTCGTGTGTGAGATTGAGCTTCTGGCGTATTTCTTCGGAACTCACTTCGCGACCGTGCTCCACACGCAACTTGTCGGCAGCTTGCATAAATTCCTGTGAGCGCTTGCGCGCTGTCCGCGATAGCCAGTCTACTCTCCGCACTTCATCGATAATGATGCCACGGATGCGGGGAATTGCATAAGTCTCGAACTTGATCCCGCGCGATACATCGTAGCGATCCAGGGCTTCGTTGAGCCCGATGATACCAAATTGGATGTAGTCGTCCTCAGTAAGAACGGCGTTGGGAGCAAGATTGAGGTTGTTCAGTACATAGCGGATTAACCCAATGTACTGAAGCATCAGCCGGTGTTTACTTACCGGAGTGGGGTCGTCGGCGTACTGTTTCCAGAGTGCAGCGACCTCCTCTTCCGTGAGCACACCTTCGCGTGCTTTCAGAGACATTTTCCTTGCACTCGCAGTAGCTGTATCCATATATCATTCCTTCACTCAAGTGGCCGGTCACTGCGACTCTGTCTATTATAAGAAAAAAACGATAATTTTCTACGACTCTTTATGAAAATTTTCGCTATTGAGCCTGTTGATTTCTTCTTGTAGCCTGAGCTGAGATTCAAGGAACTCGCGTTGTTCCTGTTCGATACGCATTCGCGTCTCTTCTGCTTCGCGTTCGCGTATTCGCCCCATGATCGAAATAATGGTGAGCATGACAAGGCCGCCAAACACGGCACATACTGCAAAAACGATAAAAGCGCGATATATTGCCGGTATTACTTCAGCCGGGTTAGCAATATACATTAGGATAAAGGCCAGTGATGCTACAAGCAGGCTGATCTGGAATAGCGTGCTGATTGGATAATCGCTGTACTGCCGTTTTTCGCCTTCTTTTGCCTTTTTATCTTTTTCTTTTTTTGTTGCTTTTGCCATCGTGCAGAACTCCAATTGGGAAATCCCGGTTCATCCGGTACAAAGATAGAGCGTTGCTGCGTTCATGCAAAGTATTGTCGTATTCTTGCCAATTGTGCTCCTCTCCATCCTTGTCCTTTTTGTCGTTGGCTCATCGCCTGCTGCCTGCAAAACGGCTGGCCAATGCCGTAGCAAGGGCGCGTGCAAGCGAGCGTATTGCAAGCGCGGCATCCGACGACGGCTGTAAATGCAGAAGCGGTTTCTGCTCCACAATGGACGTGCGCACCGAGCGGTCGTAAGGCACAAATCCTATAGACCCAATTCTGCGCTTGAGGAATCGCTCGGTTGCCATATTCATTTTCTTTACTACTTCATCGGCATCTTCTGCGTCGATGGTGTTGTTTACTACCAACGCCACAGCGGTTGCTGGCATATTTGTTTGCAAAATTTTGATAAGGCCGTAGGCGTCCACAATGGACGGTGGCTCGTCGGTTACTACTACGAGCACAAGATCGGCTTCTGCACAGCATTGAAGAACATCATCGGACGAACCTGCCGCTGTGTCGATGATCAGCACTGCAGATGATTCGCCGTGTAACATCAAAGCTACCCTATGGAGTTCCTCGGGTTGTACATCTGCTGGCCCGGCTCCTGTTTTTCCCGCCAGAATACGCACATTGGCGGCAGCAGGGAACAGAGCTGTAAAGGTGTCTGTTTTTCCTTGGAAGATGTCGTTGGAGCGCAGCGGAGGTTCTACTCCAAAGAGAATATGCTGGTTGGGGAATGCGATATCGGCGTCCCACACAAGTACAGATAGTCCTTCCTCGCCGAGGCCCAGAGCAATATTTGCCGTGAGAATGCTTTTGCCAACACCACCTTTGCCACTGCACACTGCGATGACAAACGGACGCTGCCCACCGGCAATTGGCTGCGCTCTGGCTGCGGAAACAGCTTGTTCACTCAATGGTTACCTCCTGTTCTTCGCTTTCGAGAGAAGGGGGGATAAGCAGGTCTGCCAGAATGCGCCTGCCTGCCTGCTCTATATCGTCGGGAATGGACTGGCCGGTTGTAATATAGGCCATTGGCAATGCTCTTGTGTATAAAGCGCTGATAATTGGGCCTATCGACGGCGCTTCGTCGAGCTTTGTTAGGATGAGGTCCGTTGCTCCTATTGTCGCAAACCGGCTCAGCGCCTGCACCGTGGCCGCTTCCGAAGCAGTTGCACTCTGCACTAAAAAGATGCGGTCGGGATCTGCTGCTTCCATGAACGCTCGTATTTCCTGAATATGCCCCTCGTTTTTCGGGTTGCGCCCTACTGTGTCGATAAACACGCAGTCTACATCCGTGGCTCTCATCAGCGTTTGGCGCAGCTCTTGGGAGCTGTACACGCTGCGGAATGGAATGCCCGCTATGGTTGCTATTGTTTCGAGCTGCTCGGCTCCTCCTACGCGATAGGTATCAGCGGAGATCAGTAGTACTTTGGCTGCGCCTACCATGTGCATCGCCGTTGCGAGCTTGGCGATTGTGGTCGTCTTGCCCATGCCCGTAGAGCCTGCAAAAGCAAATACCCTGCGTTTTCCCGGAATCACGCTGATTGGCTCGGCGATTGTAATGCCGCCCAAGAGATGCTTGCGCGCCGCCGTAAGCGCACCTGTAAAGTCGCCCGCCAAGCCGCGCGCTGTAATACTGCCAATAGTTTCCAAAGCGATATTCTCGCGCAGACCACTGTCGAGCAATGCTTCGTAAATGCGGCGACAGGCGGGTGTAAGCGAACCGCTGTGCTTATAGCGCACGTCGCCAGCTACGGTGTGCAGTGTATCGCGGATAGAAGAAAGCTCTTCTTGTAGGCGGATAAAAGCTGTTGTGTGCTGAAGCGTGTGCTGTGTGTTCTGCTCCTCGGCTGCTAGAGCTGCTGCTGCCTCCGCCCTGCGTGTTTGCTGCCCAGACTGGCGCGGCGCGGGCGCGGATTCTCGCGCAAAATTTTCTGCAAACTGAAGAATATCAAGTGCATAGGGAGCAGGGTGTGCCGCCGCCACAAGAGTCCGTTTTGGCTGCGGTTCTCCTGCGGGGTCGGATGCTGCGGTGATTTCTACAGCTTCTCGGCCATTGGCAGGCGAGCGCGGTACGGTGCGAGTGGAAAGGATCACAGCATCCTCGCCGAGATCGTTCCGCATGTCCTCCAGCGCTTCCTTCATGGTTGATGCTATATATTTCTTGATTTTCATACCGTATTGCCCGCAAAATTCATGCCGTAGAGCTAATATAGCTGGAATCTACAAAAAGTTCTGCAAAAAAGTAGGTGGGACAACACGAGTCTTGGGCGGTAAAAATTCTCGATTTGCTTCCTTTTTAGCGTGTAAATTTTTTCGTAACTTTGATATTCCGTTCCGCATCCCGAATCTATTACATTCTTCATATTTGAGTAGGCTGACGATATGGCTTTTGACAACAGGCGTCGTACACCGGAGGAACTTGCCGAGGTAGCGGCGGAGATCCGGCGCGATATCATTAAAATGCTCGTTGAGGCTGGCTCCGGGCACAGCGGTGGTCCGCTTGGTACTACGGATATTTACGCCGTGTTATACCTCGGTGGCATTCTGCGGCACCGTCCCGAAGAACCAAATTGGGCAGGCCGCGACCGCTATGTACTGAGCGCTGGGCACATGGCGCCCGTTTTGTACGCAACTCTTGCCAATGCAGGATATTTTTCAAAAGAAGAACTGCTCACTTTGCGAAAATACAACACCCGCCTGCAAGGGCATCCGGGCCGCGATACAGGGTTGCCCGGTATCGAAACGTCGTCCGGCTCGCTCGGACAGGGTATCTCGATTGCTGTGGGTATGGCTATGAGCGATAAATTGTTAGACAAAAGCGACCGCCGTGTGTTTTCGTTGACTGGCGATGGCGAATTGCAGGAAGGCTCTGTGTGGGAAGCTGTTATGGCTGCATCGCACTATAAACTCGACAATTTCTGCTGGATTATCGACAACAACGACTGCCAGATCGACGGGCGTATCGATGAGGTAATGAGTGTGTATCCAATTGACGCCAAGTGCGAAAGCTTTGGATTTGACACCATTACTGTCGATGGCCATAATTTCGACGAGCTCTATGGCGCTTTTGATCGCTTTATCGAGAACCATCGCAACGGTACTGGTAAGCCTACTGCTATTATTGCTAAAACCTACATGGGCAAGGGCGTGTCGTTTATGCACGACAAGTTCGAATGGCACGGCAAGCCACCTTCGGCAGCCGAAGCAGAACTCGCCCTGAAAGAATTGATGGCGAGCAACTGATACCCGCAACGGAAAACAAATTCGATTCTTTAATTACTGAATGAGTACGGTTATGCAGGAATATAAACTTCTCGGTCAGAAGCCTACACGCCACGGGTTCGGGCATGCTCTTGTCACTCTCGGCGAACGCTACGATAATGTAGTTGTTCTTGGCGGCGACATTACCGGCTCGGTGATGACCTCCTTTTTTAAAGAGAAATTCCCGGATCGGTTTTTCTCTATTGGTATTGCAGAGCAGAACGCTACGACTATTGCAGCCGGTCTTGCGCTGTCCGGTAAAATCCCTTTCTTTGCCAGCTATGGCGCCTTTTGCGCGTTTCGCAATGCCGACCAGCTTCGTATATCGGTGTGCTACAACGAAGCAAATGTGAAAATCGGCGGTGGCCACGCTGGTATTAGTGTCGGCCCCGATGGTGCTACACACCAGGTGTTGGAGGAAGTGTCGTTCCTTCGCGCCCTGCCGCACATGACGCTTGTAGTGCCATGCGACTACGAAGAAGCCCGCAAAGCTACGATTGCAATCGGCGAAAAAGTCGGCCCGGCGTATATCCGCTTTGGCCGCTCTCCGGTGCCGCAGTTTACTATCGAGGACACGCCGTTTGAGCTCGGTAAAGCATTGGTAATGCGCGAGGGCAACGATGTGGCGCTTATCGCTTGTGGTGCATTGGTGTGGGAAGCTATGCTCGCTGCACAAGAGCTGGCAAAGCGCGGTATCTCTGCGCGTGTGATCAACAGCCCGTCGATCAAGCCGTTTGATGTGCAGACAGTGGTGCAGGCAGCGCAGGAATGCGGTGCTGTTGTCACTGCCGAAGAACATCAGGTGTATGGCGCACTCGGTGGAGCAGTGGCCGAAGTTCTGGCTAAGAACTATCCGGTGCCCGTAGAATTCGTGGGCGTAAAAGACACGTTTGGCGGCAGTGGCGAGCCGGAAGAACTGATGGTGAAGTTTGGTCTTACGTGGCGCGAAATCTACGCTTCAGCGCTTGTTGCCATGGAGCGACGCGATAAAGGATTCCTCGGTTCGGTGCGCCGTGCTACCGATGTTGCCGTTTACGAAGAAGAGACAATCGAGCAGCAGTAACCGCTACGGCTGTACCAACGCTGCGCTGTGCCGCTATAAGCACAGGCTGTACGTAGTATGAAAAAAGAGGATTGTCCGCCCGGCGGTACAGTCCTCTTTTTTTGCGATTGGTTCTGTGCTGTATCTCGCGCTGTGGTGCGCTTGTCGCTTCCTGGTGGAGCAGTGTTCTGTGTAGCCAATGGTATGGGCACGGGCGTCGCTGATGGTGCGCCGCGTCGCTGTCACCGGTCGCACATCCGTTGCGTGGTTGGCCACGCGGCAGCCGCCGGAAGAAAGCGCTTCCGCTGGTCTACGCGATGGTGCTGCGCGTGTGGTGCCGACTGAGTCCCCAATGTCTGCGGTAGAGGTCGCAAAGCCATGCGGCGGATGTGCAGCGCGGTGCAGAGACCAACAGCGAGGGCAGAGGCCGTAGCGCACCAGAGCGGTAGAGTGTGGGTTGAAGATTAGACAACTTCCGGGAAATAGGTATATTGCTGGCAGTTTGTGAGCTTTTTAGAGACATCACGTGGCTATAATGCATCATGCTGCCCGTCTGCTGGCACGGCTTTATCACAGCAGAATAGCCTTTATTTTCATTGTGCTCCTGTTTCTGCCAGTCATCGGAACAGCGGGCTATATGATTATTGAAGACTGGCCGTGGTTGGATGCGTTGTACATGTCGGTGATAACGCTTACGACAGTAGGCTACCTTGAAGTGCAGCCGCTTACGACTGCGGGACGTATTTTTACGATGGGTTATCTGTTCTTTGGAGTGGGCACAGCGTTTTACTCGCTTACCATTCTCGCTGAGAAGGTACTGCTATCGGAAGTGCTGACCCAGAAAATTATCAACGCTCAACTTCGCACCATGAACAGGCATTATATCGTTTGTGGCTATGGCCGAACGGGACGGCGTATTGTGGTCGAACTGCGGCAGCTCAAAAAGCCTTATGTGGTTATCGACATCGACCGCAAGCGCTTGATGGAACTGCAAAAGGAGGGTATTCCGGTGGTGCCGGGCGATGCCGCCGATGAAGTAGTGCTCCTTCGCGCCGGGATAAAGAATGCTATTGGATTAGTAACAGCACTGGACGATGACGCATCGAATGTGTTTGTGGTGCTTACAGCGCGTGGGCTCAACGAGAAATTGCACATTGTAGCGCGTGCCGACAACATGACTACCGAGCCAAAGCTGAAGCGCGCAGGAGCCAATGCGATTTTATCGCCCTACGAAATAGGGGCTGTACGGCTTACGCACATGCTGTTGCAGCAGAGCCTTATCGATTCGTTCGACTTAGTAACGCAGAAGCTGGCTATCGATATTTCCATCGCAGAGTTTACGCTGAATGCTGGCCATACGCTGGCCGGGTGTAGGCTTGGAGACTTCGACATTGCAGGGCGGTTTAACTGTCTGATACTCGCTGTAAAACATCCGAACCAGGAGATAGAATTTCCGCCCGGGCCGCAAACAGTTGTCGAACCGGGTTCGGTGTTGATTATCGCAGCATCGGGCGTACACATGCAGCAAATTCACGGTTTTTTCCGCAACGGTATTTCCCACGGAGAATAACATGACCGATGAACAACGACTAAAGCTCTTGGAAGAAATGCGCGAAGCATTTCGCAAGGCAAGGCCGGATCTTGAACTGCCTCCTGCGCGGCGTGGCGGTGCACAGGCCGAAAAGCCAAAGCAACTGCAACAACCTCAGCCGCAACTACCTGCGAAGACTGTACAAAAGCAGGAAAGCGAGCGCAGCGATGAAGTGCAGCGAAAACTTCAGGCATTGCGCGAGACCGGGCGCCAGCAGCCCAGTACCATTGTTGGTATGTTGAAAAAATTTATAGGCCGCAGCGGAAAGCGATAGCGGACATTTTCCGGGCGCACTGCGCGCGGCTCTCTCTGCACACAGGAATATGCCTCAACACAAGAACAAAACAGTGGCGGAACTGCCATCATTGCCGGTTGCCGGTACAGTAGAACTACGCGACGATTTTCTCCGATCTATCGGTGAGCTTGCCGACGCCGCCGGAGTGCGCTTGTACATCGTGGGTGGTTACGTGCGCGACTTCATGCGCTCGGCTGCGCGCAAAGACCTTGATTTTACCGTGATTGGCGATGCGCTCGCTTTTGCGCGCTGTGTTGCCGAGCACTTCTCCACAAAAATTGTGGTGTACGAGCGCTTTCGCACGGCCTTAGTGCCCATTGGGGACTATCAATGCGAGTTTGTCGGCACCAGAAAAGAAGAGTACACTCCCGAGTCGCGCAAGCCGATTGTAAGCGAAGGTACATTGGAAGACGACTTGCGCCGTCGCGATTTTACTGTTAATGCTCTGGCCATATCGGTAAACGCCTCTACCTATGGAGAACTTGTGGACCTGTTTGAAGGGCGCGAAGATATGGAGCGCGGCCTTCTTTGCACGCCGTTAGACCCCGTAGTTACTTTCAGCGACGACCCGCTGCGTATGATGCGCGCAGCCCGCTTTGCCTCGCAGTTGCAATACCGCGTTGATCCGGCAGCACTTGAAGCGATGACGGGCATGGCGCAGCGCATTACGATTGTTTCGCAGGAGCGGATTACTGATGAATTTTTGAAAATACTGGCTTCGCCGAAACCGAGCACGGGCCTGAAAATTTTGTACGACACCGGGCTGATGAAATACGTCTTCCCGGAAGTGCACCAGCTCGGTGGTATCGAGCTCGTGCAGGTAGGCCGCCAGGAGTACGGGCACAAAGATGTGTTCCTACACACGCTTCAGGTAGTAGACAATGTGGCTGCGATGAGCGACAATTTGTGGCTGCGTTTTGCGGCGTTGATGCACGACATTGCCAAGCCAAAGACAAAGCGATTTGTTCCGGGTGTGGGATGGACGTTTCACGGGCACGAGGAGATCGGAGCGCGCTGGCAGGATCGTATTTTCCGGCGTATGAAGCTGCCGCTACACCACTTGGCCTATGTGCAGCGCATTGTGCGCCTGCACCAGCGTCCGATGGTGTTGGTAAGCGAGGGGGTGACTGAGTCGGCTGTTCGCCGCTTAGCCGCCCATGCCGATGATGCACTTGTAGATTTGTTTACTATGTGCCGGGCTGATATTACCAGTAAGAATCCGCAGTCGGTTCAGCGGTACTTGCGGAACTACGACGTTGTGTTCAGCAAAGTGCTCGACGTACAGGAAAAGGACAGGCTGCGAGCTTTCCAGTCGCCTGTACGCGGGGAGGAAATCATGGAAGTATTTGGCCTGAAGCCGTCGCGCACGGTGGGGATTATCAAGCACGCTATCGAAGAAGCAATATTGGAGGGGATTATTCCCAATGAATACGAGGCTGCGCGTGCGTACATGATAGAGCACAAAGAAGAATGGCTCGGCGGGGACGGACAAAACCACAATGACTAACCATGTATTCAGGCAGCAAGGGAGAGCAGCAGTGGAAATACTACGGAAGATAACGGGTATATGTGCAGTAGCCGTACTCACTTTGTGCGCTGCGTGTTCCGACGGTGTAAAACTCGAACCGGAGAAGATCAACCTGTACGGGGGCAGAGCCCGTTGCGGCTCTTTTGAGTTTGTTGAGGCATTCTCCAAAACTTCGCCAGTGAAAAAAATAGTAGAGCTCGACAATGATTCTACATTGCCCGGCGCTATTACGCCGCCGCTTGTGATGGCTGAAGGCGACGTGTGCATAGGCACCAACGACGGCGCCGTAGCGCGTGTTGTTGAATACTTGCTTCTATGGAAAAGTACGCTGGCAGGAAAGGCTCTTCCGGCTGCTGCAATGTGTGGTGATGCCTCGGATAATGTGTATGTCGTCGGCAACGACGGCGCTCTTACCTCGTTCGATTCCAAAGGCAAGCAGCGCTGGCGCCTCTCTGTTTTCCGTGCGGGTTCGATGATTACTTACTCCGATCTTCTGGCTGTGAGCGACGGTGTAGTAGCAGCTTCAAGCGATGGCAATGTTGCCAAAGTTTCGTTCGATGGCAAGGTGTTGTGGCGTCGTTCCTCCACGCTGTCGCCTACAAAGACCTTTGCTGCCGATGGCGATGGCAATATCTATATCGCGCTTTCGCACAATGAATTTGACGGTACCGACTCGCTTCTCGCGCTTACAGCTCAGGGCAAACAGTTGTGGGCTCTCGCTTTTGAGGGAACGCGCCTGATTAAAACACCTGTAGTGGCCGACAATGCAGTTATTGTGACGGGGATACGCCAGGCCGACAACATTCGCGTATCGGTTCTGCACAAAATTGATAGGATGGGGCGTATTCAGTGGTCGAGAGAAGTAAAGATTACACCACGTGGTGTTTCTATTGCGCGCGATGGGACAATCTATGTAGCGGGGTTTCGCGCAGCTCTCGGCATTCCGCTGAGCTCGGTGATTGCTATTAGCCCGCAGGGTGCTGAGCTCTGGAAAAAGAATTATGAGTTCGCCATTCCATCGCCAGTGCTTATCAGCGGTGAGAATCTCGCATTTATGGGTACGAAGGGGTCGAGTACAGGTTTGTATTTTATCATGCGCGACGGCACCTTCATCGATGTTGTATCGCTGGGCGCCATGCCTGTTGTCAATTTACAGCCCACCGTTGATGCGCAGGGTGTCATTGTATTGGCTTCCATCGAATCGCTCGGTACAGTGCTCGTCGGTACCGCAGGCGTTCGGGATATCCTGCCGTTCTGATGTCTTTCACAAATGTTGATGCCGGGAAATGTGTAGCACGGGCTTCTTTTGAACGCACGGCGCGTCGTTGTTGCCGGTCGCAAGTCCGTTTGCAGGTTGCCCCGCTGCCTTTCGCCACAGGGGAAGCCTACTCGGCGTGATATTGCCGAATGTTAATGGATAGTGTGTATAGAACGGGACATCTATATATGGGGAAATTGAGCCGAAAAGCGTATATTTTCGCCATCAACTATTTATTCACGCTCATCCCTTTGATCTATGACACAATTTCCTGAAGCCTTTTTGGATATGGTATCGCCAGCCTCAAGAGATTTTCTGACATCTATGAGCCAGCAAGCTGAGGGGCCAGCCGCTGCCAATCAAATTGTGGTTAGCCCGGGCGGGGCTGTTTTTACTTCTATCCAGGCCGCCATTAATAGTATCAGCGATGCGAGCCAGCAGAAGCAGTATGTGCTTTTTATTGGGCCGGGCACATACAACGAAGTTATTACTATGAAGCCATGGGTGTCTCTGGACGGAGCGGGACAGGACGAACATGGAAATAACTACACAATTATTTCTGCACCGGGGGGCAATTCCGACTCGTCGGCTACTGTCCATGCTGCGAGTAATTCTGGTCTGTCGGCTATTACTGTGGAGTCGACCTACGCATCGGGCAACACGATGAACGCGTGCATCGACTGTACAGGCGCTACAGATTTTTCGTGCTATGGTGTTAAAGCTATTGCCTACGACAGTGCTTCGACGGCTTGTACCATACTGCCGGTTGTCAACAATAGGGGAAATGTCGATCCGGGTACTTCGTGTACTGTTGCGCTATTCGACTGTACTTTTATTGCACAAGCGCAGAATCCGCGCTCATTTGCCATTGCATTGTGGTCGGTAGCGGGCGGCACCTATCAAGTCGTTCTGTCTACACTCACTGCTACGAGCAACTACGTAGCGGTAGGCGGTTGCGGTAATCCCGGGTCGGGAAGCAACCTTCTGTTCAATCAATGCAATATCCAAGGTACTGAGTACTGCTTGCAAACAGCGAACGGGTCGACAGTAGTGGCCATGCAGTGCCAGCTCACCGGGCCTGTAGGGCCGGGTGTGATTGTAAAATAGCCAGAAGTCGAGCTACAGAAGAACAGGCGCCGTCGGGATATTCCGTCGGCGTTTTTTATGCGCGATAAAGTTGGTATCACGAGAAGGTACATCGCCAGACGAGTGTGTACCTGTCCTATCGGCGACACTGGTGTCTATCTGAGTTTTTTCCTTCCTGGGCAACAAAAGTCGCTCTGGTTGCGCCTATGCTTTTACTGCGTACCCCATATACGACACTGCCAGATTGTCGGTCGTACCTAAACGGCATCGTTTACCAAATTCCGCGTATGTCATAGCTCTTCGGTGGAGCTTATTCATCAGCCGCAACAACGACAGAGAAGAAATGCGTGGCTGAAGCCCTACGCTGCCGCGAAGTTCCAGACCCGCTTTTCTGATATGTACTGCGAGTTCCGCAGGTGTGATAAATAGTTTCCAGTCGTACAGCGGCATATCCGCAATTCGCGTCCAGAGCCAGTCCTGCACACTGCCCGCGGCTATCTTGCTTTTTAGCGTGCGGTTGATTGTAGAGTACAGCAGTAGGCCGCCGGGGCGCAAGACACGGGCAATCTCTGCAAGTATAGCGCCTGCGCCCGATGTGTGCTCCAATACATCGCAGCATACAACAGCATCAAACGACGCATCGCCGAAGGGGAGCATGTCGGAGGGAGCTATCGAGTAGGGAATAGAAAGGCCAATGCGGTCGGTATGCTCCCGGGCTGTTTCAATCGCCTCCACCGAGGGATCTACACCTGTTATGGAGTATCCTGCCGCTGCAAAATGCTCGGCCATAAATCCATTGCCACACCCTACATCCAGCACGGATGGGGCGTGGGAAAACGAAGTATTCGAGAGAATACTGTGGAAGTAGCGAAAACGGGGTGGAATAGGACCGGTCTTGAGAAAATGAGGGAAATCGTCCTTTCGCCACAGCGTTTTAGAATTCGCAGTATGTACGATGAAACCAGTTGGCATACGATTACCTTTCGGGTGAGTAAGTAAAATGATGATTATGTACTGATTCTGCCGTGAGTGTTCAGTTCAACCCGTGCTCAAGATAATGCGAAAAGCGCGTTTGGCAAAAAAATATTTTCCCCACATAGTGAAATTATTACGATATCGTTATTCGGCTATATGCTGCTGGTGGAGTACTGAAGCTGCTGGAATTGCGCTTTGTAGCTATTTCGTGTGGAACTGTGCTTGGGAAGCGCCGAGCAGAACCAGAGAAGTCCGGGCTAAAACGAGAGAAGGCATCCTTGTGGATGCCTTCGATTGCAACATTGCTATTGTCACCTGAAAATTATTGCCGATATCAGTAACGCGGTTTGCCGCGGAAACCTCCATCGCGATAACCACCATCGCGGTCGCCGCCATTACGGCCACCACCGAACCCGCCCCGGGGGCGTTCTTCACGGGGTCGCGCTTCACTTGCAACGAGCGTACGTCCTCCAAAGTCGGCGCCATTCAGAGCTTCGATAGCTTCGCGAGCTGAACCGCTGTCAGCCATTTCAACGAAGCCAAAGCCACGTGATTTACCGGTGAATTTGTCTGCAATGACGGATACGGACGTTACATTGCCGTATTCCTCGAACAGAGAACGCAGTTGGTCCTCGTTGCAGTTGTAGGGAAGATTCCCAACGTAGATATTCATAGAAACCTCATAACAGGCACGTTGGAAAGTGGGATCTTGCACTATCACTCATTTACTACAGAAGACCCACCACGTGCCGCCCGTGCCGGCGGCATCGTATGGCAATATACGACAAATTTTCGTAGACAGAAGTTTTTTTTTTCGCCGCCGAAATTAGCAATTCATAACACCTGTTCCGATCTCGATATACGGGTGGGGCAGATGCTTCTAAATTGGCTGCCGTAGATTGCCAATTCTCCGGTGTGAATGGAGAATTTGGCGTATAAACGCACCACGGCGATTTTTGTTCCATGCAGCCAGTAGTATGTGGTATTTTGTGCTGCACAAATGGTACTTGGTAGGCACATCGCAGAGCACAGGGGAGCATCTTGTGCTTTGCGCTGGCTGCTGAACAACAAGCTGGCAGAGCCAGTATGTAGATGATTTGGACAATGGAGAATACGATGAAAACTCTTCTGCTCATGCGGCACGCAAAATCGAGCTGGGAAGATACTGCTCTCGATGATTTCGACAGGCCGCTCAATGATCGTGGCAGGCGCAACGCTCCGTTTATGGGTGCTTTTCTAAAGCACAATGCTGTGGAGCCCGGGATGATTGTGAGCAGCCCGGCGGTGCGTGCTCTTTCCACGGCTTTGGTCGTGGCTGAAGCTATAGGCTATCCGGCTGCTCGTGTTACAACCGACAGACGGCTCTATGATGCGTCGGCGCGGCAAATCGCTGATGTTGTGGGGGAATGGAGCGACTATCCTGATACAGTACTGCTTGTGGGCCATAATCCAGGGCTTACGCACCTTGTGAACCTGCTTACGGGTGCTAGGCTCGACAATGTGCCGACGGCGGGTATTGCGTTTATTGATCTTGATATACAGCGCTGGAGCGATGTCCGGGATGCTATAGGTCGTCTGCGCTTGTTCGAGTACCCGAAGAAGTACCCAGATGGACAGTAGGAACATTGCCTACTCGAATTTCGACAAAATACCTAAAGTTCTGCACCAGCAAGCGAGAGCGACAGATCCCGATTCGGTCGCTGGAGCAGGGAGTATATGAGTGCCGCCTTCGGGCAGATGAGTGCCCCGCTGTGCAGCCCTTTACCACAAGCAGATAGCACAGCGCGGCCCCTATTCCGGCTGCTGTGTTGTTGGCTGTGCAGTCGTCCGGGTCGACTGCTGTATCGCATGCCGCAACTCCATGTCGCGGGTGTCTATCTCTAATTGTGCTACGCGCTGGCTGAGCTGGACGACTGCCTGCTCCAGTTCTGGATTGTTTTGCTGCGTGGGTTTATGCCCGGTAAGCCACACTACACATGAGCTAACAGTAGCGCCTATAATGGCGAGAACGGACACGGCAGGCCCGGCGTCCGTCGTGCCAGAGAACACACTGCTCACTGCGACAATACCTACGGTGATACCCCAAATCGTCGGAATGATTTCCGCACGCGGGTCGCGTGGCTGTTTCCTATCATCTTTCATAAATCCTCACTGTACTATTGTGCTGTTGGAAAATATTGTGATGTTGTCCTATTGAACAGGTTCGCTGTCGTCGTACCTACCAGGCCACAGCACGCGCAGCCGCTCCTGAAACGACTTTTCGCGACCGAAGTTGCCGGGATTGTAGAATTTTTTAGGTGCCATGTCCTCGGGAAAATAATGCTCGCGCACAAAGTGCTGATCGAAGTCGTGTGGGTATTTGTATTCCGCACCATAACCCTCTTTTTTCATCAGTTTTGTCGGCGCATTACGCAGATGGAGGGGAACCACTGCGCTGGAACGTTTGCCGAACTCAGCTCGTGCGTTGTTGAGCCCCACATACGATGCATTGGACTTTGGCGCTGAAGCCAGGTAGGTGACACCCTGTGCGAGATTAATCCCTGCTTCAGGCATGCCAATCATGTCTACTGCCTGGAACACCGACACTGCAAGCGCGAGCGCAAATGGATCGGCATTGCCGATATCTTCGCTTGCAAAGATCACCATGCGCCGCGCTATAAATCTCGCATCTTCGCCAGCCTCTACCATTTTAGCAAGCCAGAGCAAAGCAGCATCGGGGTCGGAACCGCGCATGGACTTGATGAAAGCCGAAATTGTGTCGTAGTGCGATTCTCCCTTTTTGTCGTACTGCACAGTTTTCTGCTGAAGCGCTCGCTCTAATACATCGCGTGTAATAATGCGCCTGCCCTGTGGGTCGGGCAGTGCCGTAGAAGCTGCGAGTTCGAGGGCGTTCAGAGCCGTGCGCGCATCACCTCCGGCAATAGTAAGCAGCACATCCCAATCGGCAACGACAAGATGCTGCTTTTGGAGTGCGTCGTCGGTGCTCATTGTGTGTTCGATAATCGCCCGGATGTGCTCGTCGCTCAGCGATTGAAGATGGTACACCCGACAGCGGCTCAGAAGAGCGGCGTTGACCTCGAACGACGGGTTCTCGGTTGTAGCGCCGATCAGCGTGATAATGCCTGTTTCTACGGCGTGCAGCAGCGCATCCTGCTGCGATTTGTTGAACCGGTGTATCTCGTCGATGAACAGCAGTGTGCGCTTGCTGCGCTGTTGCAGGCGCTTTGCTTCTTCGATAATTGACCGCACTTCTTTTACGCCCGCTTCTACTGCCGATATGCGCACAAAGTGGTAGCCCGCACGCCGCGCAATAAGCAGCGCTATCGTTGTTTTGCCAACGCCCGGCGGACCCCAGAGAATAATCGAAGGAAAAATTCCTGAATCAAAAAAACTGCGAAGCGGCCCGCCCTCGCCGAGCAGGTGCTCTTGCCCCACAACGTCGCCCAGCGACGATGGGCGTATGCGGTCGGCAAGCGGAGGAAGGATCGACGAACCTGCTGGCTCGTCGGCTGAAAATAATGTATCCATAGAGTCGAAATAATGGCGCGTAGCTGCTTCACAACTCTGCAAAAATAGAGTGTGCAGTGCAGCAAACAAAACGCCGGGAATTTTTTGCGTTTCGGTTTTCAGCCTGTAACGCCTCAAGCGGCGTCACTGAACAATTTTTTTGCGGAACGAGAGAAGCGAAGGAGGGCGAGCAACCACGAGGCGGATGGAAGTTATCATCGGAATGATGCGCGGACGTCAGCGCGGTGCGGAGAAGCACCGTAGAGGCGCCCCGTTAGGGCGCCTCTAGTCGAAGACCGAAGCGCACAAATATCGGGCAAAGGCGATGTAGGGCAAAAAACGATCACTTGTGCAACGATGTTGGAAAAGTTGTGTTGTTCATTGCATATCCACGAGTGTCTCAGTCTAGTGCCGGAGGTTTCCCCATGTACACACCTACCTTTTGGCTTTGTGCATTGATGATTGGTTTGGCGGTTGCTCCACTAAAAGCCGCAGAGGACGACAAGACGCTGTCTCCCTACTTTAATGTGTATGGTAATGGTACGGAGCGGTTTCCGCTCAAGGCGACAAAGACGGACGTCCATATCGCTGGTGTTATCGCAGATGTGGTTGTGGTGCAGGTGTACACAAACGAAGGACAGACGCCCATCGAAGCAGACTATGTATTCCCCGCTTCTACGCGGGCAGCGGTCTACGGCATGACAATGAAGGTTGGCCGAAAGCTCATCAAAGCTGTTGTTCAGGAGCGCGTACAGGCGCAAGAAACCTATGAGAAGGCACGCAGCGAAGGGAAGAGAGCCTCGCTTTTAGAACAGCAGCGACCGAATGTTTTTCAGATGTATGTTGCTAATATTATGCCCGGTGATACTGTTGAGGTTGAACTGCGCTATACGGAATTAATCATTCCCACCGAAGCTGTGTATCGGTTTGTGTATCCCACAGTTGTCGGGCCGCGCTATCAGTCAGGTGCTAACAACGAGTTGTCATCCTCATCGTCCTGGGCGTCCTCTACTCATCTTGAAGCCGGAGTGCTTCCCACTGCCACATTCTCGCTTTCGGTTCATATTGCCGCAGGCATTGCGCTGCACGATGTTTCTAGTTCCACCCACCACTTTACCATTTCGCGTCCGACACCATCGGAAGCTGATCTTGTGCTCGACCAATCCCAGCAGTACGACACCAACCGCGACGTTGTGATTTCCTATCGCCTGAGCGGTGATACTATTGCCAACGGCCTACTGCTGTACGAAGAAGGCAACGAAAAGTATTTTCTCTACATGGCGCAACCACCCCACTACATAAAGCCGCAGCAAATTCCACCACGCGAGTATGTGTTTATTATCGATGTATCGGGCTCTATGTATGGGTTTCCGCTCGATGTATCGAAGGCACTCATTTGCGACGTGCTCGACGGCTTGCGCCCGACCGATCAGTTCAATGTCGTCTATTTTGCTGGTGCAACTTCTGTGCTTGCAGAGCGATCACTACCAGCCACCAAGGAAAATATCACCTATGCTAAAGCCTGGTTGATGAGCTACGAGGGTAGTGGCGGAACCGAGCTCTTGCCTGCTCTGCAGCGGGTTGTTGGTTTACCGCGCGCCGAAGGCTGCTCGCGTACTGTTGTGATAGCTACCGATGGCTACATTACCGTAGAAGCCGAGGCGTTTGACTTGATTCGCAATCATCTCAATAATGCCAATGTATTTTCCTTTGGGATTGGCAAGAGTGTCAACAGGTTTCTCATCGAAGGAATGGCGCGGGCAGGAAGAGGTGAGGCTTTTGTCGCGATGAACGAAAAGGAGGCGCATATTACAGCCCAGCGGCTGCGGAAGTATATCGCTTCTCCGGTGCTTACGGATATTAAAATCGACTTCGATAAGTTTGATGTGTACGAGGTTGTGCCCTCTGCTTGCCCTGATGTGTTTGCAGAGCGCCCGGTTGTTGTATTTGGAAAATGGAAAGGCTCAAAAGCAGGTGCTATCACAGTAGAGGGGCAGTCGGGTTCGGGAGCATACACGCTTGTGCAGGATGTAGGCGCTGTACAGCCCGATAGCCGCAACGCAGCGCTGAAGTATTTGTGGGCACGTGAGCAAATCGCTGTGCTCGGCGATTATACTTCTGTAGGGCGGGATGCAAAAAAAGAGATTACTGAACTCGGTTTGCACTACAATCTTCTCACTTCCTATACATCGTTTGTCGGTGTTGACGACGAAGCCGTGAATGCCTCGGGTGATGCTGTTCGTATTTCCCAGCCGTTGGCATTGCCGAAGGGTATGGCGAATGGGGCAGTAGGAAGTGGTTCGTTTTTGAGCTCGCCGTCTACTTATGGCGGGGGGGATGGCATGGATTTAGGCAACCCGCTTGAGCCTGCGAGCAAGCCTCCGCACCTGTACGCAGGGCCAGTTGTATCGGCGGTGTTCACGTATGTGCGGGGTGCGGATGAAGCGGCTGCTTTGGGATCGCTTGAAGTGCGCGACCTCGAAGCTGTGTCGAAAACGGGAGTAGCGGCAGGACTACAGCTCGAATATTTGTTGGGTAGACCTAAAGATTCGCGCTCATCGGTGCTTCTCGGCGTGTCGTTTACTTCGCTTCCAGTGATGTTCACTAAACAGGTGATAGCGCCTATAGACTTCGGTAGCACCACATCCGAGTTGGCCAGCGCTGTGTACGAGAAGGACGTATCGCTTTCGATGCTTTCGCTTGATGTTTGGTATAAGCACATGATAGGCCGAACGCACCTTGGCGTGGTTGTGGGGCCGTCGATGGGACTCGTGCTCAGCGGCACCGAACGCCAGACGTTAACGCTTGCTGCCGATGCTCCACTGCTCTTTGCCAACAGCGAAGGTGCAGCGCAGCAGGGGATAACATTCAGTGATGATCTTCGCACAGCTATGTATGCAGAGCGCGATATCGATGGGCTCAATCGCTTGCAGTTTGCGCTTCGCGCCGGGCTGCATTACGAAATGTCTATCCGCAAATGGCTGATTGTTCCCTATGTGTTGTTCGGCTACCCGCTTACGCCGATGCGCGATGAATCGGGTTGGAAAATATCGACTCTTCAAGCGGGTTTACAAGCACGCTATGCATTCGGCTGGTAATGTTTTTCTTGTTGTAAACGCGGGGAGTACGCACGTACATGTAACTCTGGGCCCGATGAAGTGTTACTTGTGTACTCCCCAAGTGAAGTTTACGGCAATGCGGCTCCTACCGGCACATCACACTGTCCCACAGTCCGCTGACCTCGGTGTCGCGTTGTCCCTTCACGCTGTACAGACCATATATGCGGTTGCCTCAATAGTAATAGTGGGTTGGCAACCGCATTTTTTTGTATGTGTGGTGGGAGTGAAAGCGCGAGCAGAGACCGAATCAATGCTCATCTTGTGGCGCTTGCCGACTACCTCGCCTGCACATCATTCCTCATATAAAAAGACGAGATCGCAGTTCAGTAAGAATGCGCGAAGGCGGGTTGTACAGCTACGTGGCGCGAGTGCTGCGCGGTGCGGAGACCTGCTGAAGAACCGTCCCGCAGGGCGGCTCCGGCCAGCGACCGAATCTCACATTATACGCGGGATATTCTTCAGCTCTTCTACCACTTCTGCTATTTTATCATTGCTATAAAAACTCTGGCACACAGTTCCTGCCATATTCGTAATTTGGCATGGTGCAACTATGCCAACTACGCTGGAGCGCGAATGGAACAGCCCTTGATTCAGCTACTGAACGTGACAAAGAGTTATCGAGAAGGTGAGCGCGAGCGCACGATAATGGACAGGGCAACTATCTCTATTTTTCCGGGGCAGACTGTGGCGCTTATAGGCAGAAGCGGCTCTGGAAAATCTACCTTTCTCAATATTGTAGGCGGTATTGATGCCCCTACATCCGGCCAAGTGCTTGTACAGAGCGAAGATATTGCGGGGATGCAGGAGCGCGACCGCACATTATTTCGCCGCAAGCACATCGGTTTTGTCTTCCAGTTTTTCAATCTTATTCCCACGCTTACAGTAGAAGAGAATGTTCTTCTGCCGCTTGAGCTCAATGAGCGCGGTGGCGAGCGCGACCGTGTGCTGACATTGCTGGACGACATTGGCCTGCGCGAGCGTGCCAATAGCTTTCCCGACCGCTTATCGGGGGGAGAGCAACAGCGCGTAGCTCTTGCCCGTGCACTTGTTCACGACCCTTGGCTTATTCTCGCCGACGAACCGACTGGGAATCTCGACTACGACACCGGGCGCCAGGTATTAGCTCTGCTCGACAGGCTTGTGCGGCAGCGCGGGCGCACAATGGTCATAGCCACGCACAGCCGCGATGTTCTCGATATCGCCGACCGGGTAGTAACTATGCGCGACGGGCAGCTTGTGGAAGTGAGGCGTGAGGAAATGCCATGAGCCAGTTGCTGCTGCGTTCCAGCTTGCGCTATATGCTACGCCATCCTTGGCAGCTCGGGCTCGCTATTCTCGGTGTTGCGCTCGGTGTGGCTGTGGTAGTATCGATTGATATAGCCGCGAGCAGTGCGCGCAAGGCCTTCGACCTATCAGCAGAGACTCTTACAGGCCGAGCCACACATCGCATTCAGGGAAGTTCGCCGCTATTCAGCGACAGTGTGTATCGGATTGTGCGCGTGCAGGAAGGCATTAGCCGAAGCGCGCCAGTGCTCGAAGAATTTGTCGATGTTTCCCGCGCTCCGGGGCGTTCCTTTCGCCTGCTCGGCATCGACCCTTTTGCCGAAGCGCCTTTCCGATCCTTTTTGCAAAATGCCCGCAGTACATCTGGGCCGCCGACTATGCTTCTGGCACAGCGTCGCGCTGCCATTCTCTCGGCGCCTTTGGCGCGTTCCCTTGGTTTGGGCATTGGCGATTCCTTGGTGCTTACTCTTGGTGGTCGTCGCGCATCAGTTGTGATAGCTCAGCTTGTGGAGCCTGCCGACGAGCGCATTGCTCGCGCGATGGAAAGCCTTATCGTCATGGATATATCCGGCGTACAGGATGTTCTCGGCAAGCCCGATATGCTCAGCGGGATTGATCTTTTTTTTTCCGATGCAGACACTGCTGCACTCGACCGCCTTCGCAAAGCATTGCCAGCAGGTATGGAAATTGTGCGCCCGGCAACGCGCTCGGCTGGTATAGCAGGAATGACAAGTGCGTTTAGTGTCAACCTAGCAGCGCTCAGTCTGCTTGCGCTTATTGTGGGTATGTTTCTGATTTACAACACGATGACGTTCTCGGTTGTACAGCGGCGGCCTTACATTGGCAGGCTGCGGGCTGTGGGCGTTACGCGTAGCGAAATTTTCCGTCTTGTGCTCGGCGAAGCTACAGCCATTGGAGGCGTGGGAACGCTGATAGGCTGTGTGCTTGGAGTAGCACTTGGGCGTGTGCTGCTTGTGCTTGTCACCCGGACGATCAACGATTTGTACTATGTAGTTTCAGTACGCGACATCGCACTCGATCCATTGGTGCTTGGCAAGGGCATTCTCCTCGGCATTGGGGCTTCGATACTCGCCGCACTCGCTCCTGCACGCGAAGCTACGCGCTCATCGCCCCGCTCGGTGTTTAGCCGGTCGGCGATGGAAACAGCATTGCGAAGCCGCGCTCCTATGCTCGCAGTGGTGGGCTGCGGTTTGCTGGCCATTGGCACATTACTCCTCTTTGTTGGCGGAGTCATGGTCATAAGCTATACCGGCTTGCTGTTCATTTTGCTCGGCTGTACGCTGAATGTTCCCTTGCTTACGATATGGGGCTCGGTTGTTTTGGCAAAGCCTTGTGGAGCTGTACTCGGTAGTATTGGCCGCATGGCAGCGCGTGGTATTTCTGCGTCGCTCGGTCGTACTTCTGTTGCTGTGGCAGCTCTGATGATTGCCATTAGCGCTACAATTGGCATCGGACTCATGGTCGATAGCTTTCGCTATACTGTAGCTCACTGGTTAGAGATGCAGCTCGCAGCCGATGTCTATATTTCGCAGCCGAGTCTTGCTGTTTATTCCAACAGTATTACTCTTTCGCCTGCGCTTGTGCAGAGGCTCGTTTCAGTGCCCGGTATTGCAGAGGTGAATTCTATCAAAGTGTCGCTTTCGCACTATGGGGATCGCCCGTATAGGCTGGTAGCAGCGCGTGTGGGCAAGCGCGTAGAACAGGGGTACAGGCTCAAAGAACAATTGTCGGAACCGTGGCAGCGATTCCACAGCGGGCAGGCAATATTTGTCTCCGAACCATTCGCTTGGCGTTTTGGCATAGGAGCAGGCGATACATTGCGGCTGCACACCGATCGCGGTAACTCGGCGTTCCTTGTAGCAGCCGTGTACAAGGATTTTTCTACCGATATCGGCGCTGTGCTGTTTAGCTCCGAATTGCATAGCCGCTACTGGAATAACACCGATGTTACTGGCATGAGCTTATTTGCCGAAAGCGGTGTGAATGTAGACGAGCTCATCGCCGCTCTGCGCATGGCTGCCGGAGCCGACAACTCACTGCTCATTCGCTCTAACCGCGTGCTGCGGGAAACCTCGCTCGAAGTGTTCGACCGCACCTTTGCTATTACATCAGTGCTGCGCTTGCTCACTATTGTTGTGGCGTTCGTGGGCGTGCTCAGCAGCCTGATGGCATTGCAGCTTGAGCGTGCGCGCGAGATCGGTGTATTGCGGGCCACAGGTATGACGCCTTTTCAGGTGTGGCAACTTGTCACAACACAAACGGGTCTGATGGGGCTGATGGCAGGGGTGTTCGCTCTGCCTGTAGGCTTTATTCTCTCGGTTGTGCTTATCTATGTTATCAATCGCCGGTCGTTTGGCTGGACGCTTGAGTTTGTGCCTACGCTTGGTATTCCGCTGCAAGCCGTTGTGCTGGCAGTGGTGGCAGCGCTTCTTGCTGGTGCGTATCCCGCGTGGAAAATGGCGCGAACATCGTCTGCCATTGCGCTGCGGAGTGAGTAGTACACTGCAAACAGTCCGCCGATTTTTTTTTGCTGCTTGCATTGTAAAGGCACATTGGTGGCGTTCGGTCTTCGGTCCAGCGCTTTGTCTCTGCACCGCGCAGCACAGCCGCCGCGTGGTGTTCAGCTCCATCCGCAAGGTTTATCGTAGGGAACGACGTGCAGACGATGCGGCGGATGATCCCGCACAGCGCCAGCCATCCAGTTGAGCAAAAGAAGTATTTCCGCAGCGCCGCTGCTCTGTGTATAGAAGCGTGATAGCGCGTACATAGAATCGGAAATGTGGCATCGTTCGGGAGTTAATTCTATGAGGCAGCAATGAAATTGACCATCGCGATTATTGGTGTAGCAGTTCTTGTTGCACTGATTGTACTGGCGTGGATGCAGTTCAGTCCGGAACCTGTTCGCAATCCCCAAGCAGGCTCCATCGAAGTTGTTTCTGCTATGAGTGGCGGCGATACAGCAGGCTATACTCGTGCTATTGAGCCGAGGGAATTTGTCTTCCCACAGGATCATGGCGCTCACCCCAATTTCAAAACAGAGTGGTGGTATTTCACCGGCAATCTCACCGACAAGAACGGGCGTCAATTTGGATTCCAACTCACATTTTTCAGGTCGGCAGTATCGTCCGACAGCATCTACAGTACATCGAACTGGGCTGCGAATCAGGTGTATATGGGGCATTTTGCCCTCTCCGATATTGCACGCGACCGCTTCTACTCGTTCGAACAATTTTCGCGTGGCGCCGCTGGCTTAGCTGGCGCACAAGCCCAACCATTTCGCGTGTGGCTGTACGACTGGCAGGCGCACAGTACAAAAAATACATTCTTTCCACTGCGTATCGAAGCGCGGGACAGCACTGTGGCAATCAGCCTCGTGCTCGATAGCCTGAAACCGTTGGTACTACAGGGCGAGCGAGGACTGAGCCGCAAAGGGCGTGGCGAAGGCAATGCCTCGTATTATTACTCCTACACGCGCTTGGCCGCCAAAGGAGAGATTACCGTCGATGGTGAGCGATACGCTGTAGATGGCTCTGCATGGCTCGACCGCGAGTGGAGTACCAGCGCATTAGAGCCGAATCAAGAGGGATGGGATTGGTTTGCGCTTCAGCTTTCTAATGGCGCCGATCTGATGTATTATCAGATGAGAACGCGCGATGGAGGTGTTGACCCAGCCAGCACTGGGGTGCTTGTTGCCGCAGATGGACGCAGTACCACGCTTGGAGCTGGCGATGTCGACATCAGCGTAGCTCAACACTGGAAAAGTCCGTGGTCGGGTGCCGATTATCCCGCTCGCTGGCGGCTGCGCATTGCCAAACAAAATATCGATATTCAGGCCGAGCCGCTTATAAGCGATCAGGAACTCCAGGTATCAGTACAGTACTGGGAAGGTGCAACAGGTGTGCGCGGTACGTGGCAGGGCGCACAGGTGGATGGTCGTGGCTATATAGAAATGACTGGCTACGGGAAGAAACCTGGAGCAAAAAGGAAGTAGGAGAGATTGCTATTTTCCAGCTTCTGTAAGCACTTTTTCTTTCTTTCCGAATGCTCTTGAGTGGCGTTGGTTGTCATTGTGCATACTGCTCCATATAGGTGTTGAACTTCTGGCGAAAGCGGAATTGGCGGTTGTTGTCTACCCGAGCAAAACCGTTCTTCAGAAGATGTGCATTGATAAATGTCTTATTCTTAAGGTAGAGATAACAAAGCAGATTGCCCTGTTCATCGTATTTGTCGGAGTCGAAGCGTATAAACACGCGCTGATTTTTTGTTTTGGTGATCAAAAAATTTATCGCTTCATCAGAGCGTTCTTTGTCCTGTTCAATACCAAGCAGCCGAATTGTGAGATTGTTGCTGATTACTAACTTTTCTGCGCTCAGTACTTCTTTCACCGTAAAGTATTCTTCGCGTTCGGTACTATCCTGGTTGATACGAGAGCCAAACTGTAGCTGCCGGGGATCGATCTTTTTATTGAGCTTGTGAGGATCCTGAAAGACATAAGGAAGTTTTGCTATGCGGGTGCCAAAGCTATCAGATGTACTTTTTCTGTCGAGCAATGTATACTGCGTGTCGCCGAACAATTGATTGTCGTTCGCACCTGTTTTCTCTTTGATAATTGGCAGGTAATCTTTGTTGATTTCATATCCCACCGAATTGCGGAGCAGGTTCTTTGCTGCTAATGATGTTGTTCCGCTACCCAGAAAAGGATCCAAAACAGTTTCGTCAACAAATGAGAACATCTTGATCAGGCGTTTGGGCAGCTCTTCTGGAAAGGCTGCGAGGTGCCCTTCCTGTTTAGCACCAGAAAAGTTCCAGTGTCCCTGAAAGTAAGTATTCCATTCTTCTTTTGTTAAGATCGAGCGCTCTTTTTGTTCCTTGCTGACTGCGGGCGCAGTTCCCTGTTTTTTGAAGAGCAGGATGAACTCGTAGTCTAACTTCAGAATACCATTGCGCGGATAGGGAAACGAGCCCATGATAGCCCCGCCGCCAGTCGTATTAGATGTCGTGACTTTCTGCCATATCACAGCTCCCATATAGTCGAAGCCAATTGTCTCGCAAAATTTGATGATTTCTGTGCGTATGGGAATGACTTTATATCGACCATAGTACACAGAGCGAGCAAATTGGTCGCCAATGTTGATACACAACCGGCAACCCTTGTGCAATACGCGATGGCATTCCTGCCATATAAGATTCAGATTGTTAATATATGTTTCGTAATCATCGTGAAAGCCAATTTGCTGATCGGAGCCATAGTCTTTGAGCTGCCAGTATGGTGGAGACGTTACAACTAGGTGGACAGACTCGTCCTGTAGCTCTTCCATGTTTCGAGAGTCGCCTGTAATGACTGTATGTGTTGTCATATCTCATTCAATAGAAAAACAATAACTGATGACACAAGAGTACAAATCGCTGGTGTAAGCCTATACATTATTCTTCTATCAATTTGAGCAGCACTTTCTCATACTCATCCAGCGCGGCTTTTCGCTGCACATCGCTGCTTCGCGCTGCGGCATACACAATAAATGGCGATAATGCTTCCATGCCACACAACCCAAATACACCGTCGGTCAGATGTTTCAACAGCAAGTCGACAGAGCCGCGTATATCAGGCTGGTAGGAGTGTTCAGGCCCTCCGGTAGTAGTCGCAATCAATGCGCGTTTACCTTGGAGAGAAGCGCCGCCGCCATAGGCAAAGCCATAGGACAACACGCGGTCGATCCACCCCTTCATGATTGCCGGAACAGAGTACCACCACATCGGGAACTGAAAAATGAGGAGTTCTGCCCGCCGAACTTTTTCCTGCTCGGTGCGAATATCGCTGCTGCTTGTGCTGTTGAGCAGAGCCGCAGCTTGTTCGATTTGTAAGTGGAAGTACGAGTTGTCTACTGGTTGCGTTGTGTCGCCCGGGCCTGCAACGGGATTGAACTTCATTGCGTACAGGTCGGAGACGACAACCTCGTGTCCGCGTGCAGCGAGTGTATCGACAGCGCGTTGCTTCATTGCAGCGTTGAACGACTGCGGTTCTGGATGTGCGTAGATGATAAGGGTATTCATAGAATGCCAAAATACAGATAGGGCTCTTTCCAGCAATAAAGAAAAAGAAGAAAGCGATTGATTATATTTGGGGCAGTGCCAGCTTATGCAGAAAAGCTCTCTCTTGCTTTTCCGCAGGGACTGGCACTACTCTTGTTGGCGCTGTTTTATACAATGGGTGATAATGAACTACGATGTGATTGTGATCGGTGCAGGTGCCGCAGGGCTGATGTGTGCTGCCGAAGCGGGCAAGCGTGGACGCCGTGTGGCATTGGTAGAGCACAACGACAAACCGGGCAAAAAAATCCGCATTTCAGGCGGCGGACGCTGCAATTTCACTAATGTGAATGCCGCGCCGCGCAACTACATTTCGCAGAACCCACACTTCTGTAAGTCGGCATTGGCGCGCTATACACCAGCCGATTTTCTCGCGCTTGTGGAGCGGTATGGTATCGCCTGGCATGAGAAAAAACTCGGCCAGCTCTTTTGCGATGACAGCGCGCAGGGCATTATCGACATGCTCGTAAGCGAATGCGAAGATGCAGGCGTGGAGCTGCTGCTGAATTGCCGCGTGGACGCTGTGCAGCAAAGCGGCGGCTTTGCCTTGCAAACAACGCTGGGCGAGATGTCGGCTCAGTCACTTGTGGTTGCTACGGGTGGTTTGTCGATACCAAACATCGGCGCAACGGATGTAGGCTACCGCATTGCCAAGCAGTTCGGGCTGGCGAGAACACCGCTCAAACCAGCTCTTGTACCGCTTGTCATGAACGGGCGCGACGCCGATACATTTCGCGCGCTGAGCGGCGTATCGCTCGATGTTACTGCATCTGCCAATGGCACGCAGTTCCGCGAAAATGTGCTGTTTACTCATCGTGGTGTGAGCGGTCCAGCTATTTTGCAAATTTCGTCGTACTGGGACCCGGGCGATGTGCTCGCTCTCAATCTTCTGCCAGATGTGCGGATCGGGGAAGTTCTCGAAGAGCATCGAACATCGAAAAAAGAGGTGGCGACGCTGCTCGCTACGTGGTTTCCAAAGAGTTTCGCGCAGGCGTGGTCGGCACTCTATGGTTTTGATAAACCGCTGAATCAACTTACCGCACGCGAGGCAGAGCAGCTCGCTGTACGGCTTGCTCGCTGGGAATTGCTGCCTACTGGAACTGAGGGCTATGCCAAAGCAGAGGTAACGCTGGGCGGTGTCTCCACCGATGAACTCTCCTCCAAAACAATGGAAGCCAGAAAAGCGCCCGGCCTTTTTCTTATCGGCGAAGTAGTGGATGTTACCGGCTGGCTCGGTGGCTACAATTTTCAATGGGCATGGGCATCGGGCTATGCCGCAGGGCAGTATGCGTAGAATGCGGCTTCTCCGGGGATGTTGTGGCCTTCTGTCTTTGCCCTCGCTTCCAGCTCCGCACCGCGCAGCACGACTGCCTCGTGGGGTGCGGCCTTCCATCGCAGGTATGCAAGTGCTTACAGGGCAGATGTGCTGAAGAGCCTGGCGAGCAGCGGTGGGACAACGGCTACAGGCTTTGCGACCGGTGACAGCGACGAGCCGGGCGCCCGAGCGACGCCCGTGCCACATCATATATATGAGAGAACTTTACTTCACAACAACCATGTGCTTGCTGGCGGTTGTTCCGGCTGTTGTCACTTGGTAGTAGTAGGTGCCTGCGGGCAGAGCAGACACATCGAATTCTACAGCGTACTCGCCCGGCGTGTGTACCCGATTGGTTATGGTTGCTACCTCATCGCCGAGGGCATTGTAGATTTTGACCAGCACATGGTGTGCAGAGGTGCCGGTTACGGAATATCTGATTGTTGTGAGGGAGGAAGTGGGGTTGGGGTAGTTCGCTATAGCGGGCGTGGTTCCGATAGTTATTGCATTGGGTGCAGACACGAGAATACCACCTTCGCGATACCCTAAAAGGCCGGCATTGCTCATCCAGAGAGTGTTGTCAGGAGCTACGGCCATGCTGTATGGGCTGGAAGCTACCGGCGAGTTCTCGGGGTTGAAGACTGTCCAAGCTGTACCGTCAAATTTCTGGAGGTACAAACCACCTACCCACACATTTCCAGTTTTGTCGGTTGCCAGTGAATTGATATAGACAAATGGAGCATCTGCATACGCACCTGTAAAACGTTCCCATGCGTTCCCATTAAACCTACTGAGTCCATTATCTATCGTGTTGTTATTACCGACGCCCACCCAAATATTGTTGGCGCTGTCGCAGGTCATTACTAATCCGTCGTGGTCAAAATTATCTAATGGTTGCCAATCGCGCGGATAGAGTGTCCATTCAGTACCATTATATTTCCACAAACCGTTAGTCGTGCCGAACCACCATATTCCATTGCGATCCTGCGTTGCTGCCGAGCAGGAACCGAATGTACTTCTATTAGGCAAACCTTCGATATCCTTCCAGTGTGTACCATCAAAGCGCTGTAGAAGAGGTTGGACGGAATTTTTCCAGTTGAGAGTGAGTCCCCAAAGGGTATTGGAGCGGTCGATGTATAAGATTGCAGAAACGAACGCTGTATCTGCCTTTTCCCAGCCAGCGGCAGACGACCGGAACAGTTCACCGTTCATTGCTACTACCCATTTTGTGCCATTGCCATCAATCGCGAGCTGGCGCACTTCCGAAGGTGTTTCAATCGTTCGGATATTACTGCCGTTAAAGCGCGTCAGATACGGCTGGTTCTCGTGTGCCGTCCACACGCTCATGTCCGTATCTACGATGATGCTGCTGACGGCAGCCGGGCACATACCCACAACTGGTATGTGTTTCCACGTATTGCCATCGTATCGCAATAGGCCGCCATTGTTGGGGAGAGCGCTCCAGACTATACCGTCGCTATCGGTCATAATTATTTGAAGCTGAGTATTCGGCGCAATGGGAAGTTCCTCACCCGCGTCGAATATTGTCCACGAAGTGCCATCGAAATGCGATACTCCGCCGGGGAGGTTTTCGTTGCCGGGGTGGAACACAGCCCATATACCACCGGCACTGTCGATGCAGGCATTCATCAGACGCCCTGTAAAGCCCATCGACTTCCACGTGTGTATTTGCATCTCTGTAGTCTTGAAGGATATGAGGTTGCCATAATTGTCGGAGAAATCAGGTTTCCCGTAGGTGGCAAATACAGTTGTTCCACCGCTGCTTGTTATGCCTGTGACACGTCTGCCGAGAAGCTCTTCGTACACAGGCTTCAGCACTCCGTCGTTGAGGTCTAGGCGATAGGCGTTAAGGCACGACTCGGAGGTAGCCCATAAGGTGCCGTCGGCTGTAGCGTGCAGAGTAGTAAGACCTGCGAAACACGGGTATTGTTTTGAGTCATACAGCGTCCAGATACCGTCTTTGAGCGATGCCAGCTCGTTCCATGTTGCCACCCATATTGTGTTGTCGGGGTCGGTAGAAATCGCACTAATAGCCTGCGATGTAAGAGGGGAATTTGTTGTATTGTAGATCGTCCAGTCTGTGCCGTCGAATCGCACTAGCCCAAAGGAGGTGCCCATCCATTTTACTCCATTGCCATCCACAGCTATAGAGGGAATGTTGAGCGATTGCAAGCCTGTGTTCATGAGCGTGTACTGCTCGGTTGTAAATGTCTTTTTGTCGAATTTTACAAGTCCCGTCCAGGTAGCAAACCAAAGGGCATTCCCTTCCTCGGCAATGGCCCGGATATTGCCTATAGTGGGGTACTCTATCCATTCGGATTGCTGGCTGTGGAGGGGAGCGATGCCGAGACAGATAAAGAATACGGCGATAAGAGTGAACCGGTAGTTCATAAAGTAGAAATAAATGATTGTTAATGAAAAGGGTCAAACGGTGTGGAGTGCTTCGCAAAAGATACGAACCGAAGTAGAGTATGGCAAACAAAATTTCTCTTGTGTGGTAGATTGGCGTAAGGAATCTATCGCCGGTAAGTAGGGGCTCAGTGTCTTATCTGTACATTATTACCAGAAGAACAGGAGCGTAAGTCGCGATATCCCATTACAGTGGAGCCAAGAGATACAGCGATGCTGCTGCGCGGTGCAGAGGGCGAGGTCAGAGGCCGAAGCGATTGTGCATCATATATCTATGTCGATTACCAACCCATCGTAGCTGAGAGCTATTCCTTCGGGAAGTGTATCTTCTAATTCTGCATGGCGGATATTGTGCGCGATATGCGTGAAATACGTTGTGCGTGCGCCGATGCGCTGTGCTATTTTGATGGCCTCATCCACAGTAAAATGCGTAGGGTGCTCGTGGTAGCGCAGAGCGTCGAGGATAAGAATTTCCACGCCTTCCAGCAGGGCAATCGAAGCGTCGGGGATGCTGTTTGTATCGGTGCAGTAGGCGAAGTTGCCAATCCTGTAGCCGTTTACGCGCATAGAGCCGTGCAGCAGAGGGATGGGTGCAAACGTAAGATCGCCGATAGAAAACGGTTTTTCATCGATGATATACGTATCTACAACGGGAACTCCGCCGCCTATCTGCCCTGAAAATTCAAAGGCGTAAATAAATGTGCGGCGTAGTGCGGCAAAAGTCTCTTCCATCAGGTACACGCTCATCGGGCGGTTGAGAAAGAAGTTGTAGGCGCGGATATCGTCGAAACCACCGATGTGGTCGAAGTGGTGATGGGTATAGACTACTGCATCGAGCGAGCGAACATCACAGCAGAGCATTTGCTGCCGGAAATCCGACGACGTATCAATGACCACTGTTGTCGTATCCGATTGCACCAACAGCGACGGGCGCAGGCGTTTATCGCGCGGGTCGTCTGAAAGGCACGTGGCGCACCTACATCCTATGGTCGGTACGCCCGACGACGTTCCGCTGCCGAGCACTGTCACCGTTCTCACACATGCCGCTCCGCGTGATAGGAACTGCGGACGAGTGGACCGGATTCTACGATACCGAAGCCCATTTCTTTGCCAATGCGTGCGTACTCTGCAAACTCGTCGGGATGCACGAATCTGTCCACCGGCAGGTGGTTCTTCGTGGGTTGCAGGTACTGCCCGAGCGTAAAGACATCGACATTGACAGCGCGCAGATCGCGCATTACTTCCAACACTTCTTCCTGTGTTTCGCCGAGGCCGAGCATTACACCGGTTTTGGTGCGAAGGCCTTGCTTCTTACACTCTTCGAGTACCCAGAGCGAGCGGTCGTACTTGGCTTGCGGGCGCACGCGCCGGTACAGCCGGGGCACAGTTTCCGTGTTGTGATTGAGCACATCGGGGTGTGCGTCGATAATGAGCTGAAGCGCTGCAATTTTGCCCTTAAAGTCGGGGATCAGCACTTCAATTGTCGTGTTTGGGTTCTTAACGCGAGTTTCTATAATTGTGCGGGCAAATACGTCGGCACCGCCGTCGGCCAGTTCATCGCGATTTACCGATGTAATCACAGCGTGCACGAGGTTCATCTGCTGTATAGCTTCGGCTACGCGGTGGGGCTCGTTGGTGTCCAACTCTGTGGGTCGCCCGGTCTTGACTGCACAAAAGCCACAAGAGCGCGTGCAAGTATCGCCGAGGATCATAAATGTAGCTGTACCTGCATTCCAGCATTCAGCAATATTGGGGCATCGGGCCTCTTCGCACACTGTGTGCAGCGATTTAGAGCGCATCATTGTCTTGAGCTGGGCGTATGTTTCGCCGCCGGGAGCGCGCACTTTAAGCCATTCAGGACGGCGTGCTGCCGGGGATGGCTGCTGGATAACGGGAAGAGGGAAAAGAACGGAGGAGTCGGTCGTACTCATCTGCTGCCTGCCTGTAAACTGTAAAAAAATCGGATCACCGATACGACGAACACAAACTTACAAAAATTGCTATAGACGTGAAAACTGGTAGTCTGCCTGCTGCATGCCGTATCGTTACCAAATCGATCTTGTTTTCTGGTACGATGACGATGACGAACAGGAAGCGAAGTATGAACCTGTACAGCAGCAAGGCAAGGTTTGTTTGCACAGTAGCGGCAGATATAGCAGACTACAACCTATGGAAAATTCTGCAAGTCTCAAAGTTGTATTGAATGGCAAGATCGCGGCGAGTTGGAATCTACAAGTTGCTATTGCTTTGTGTTGTCTGCAAAAACAGCAGTGGGGGAGAGTTTTGCGCTTCTGTTGTTGCCCTCGCGCCGCGTCTTTGCACCGCGCTGCAAGGCCGTTGTCGGTTGGCCGGGGGCAAGCCGCATAGAAGAGACCGAACATCTTTGGGAGTATTTCTGCGGGCGTTTGCAACTGCGAGATGTTGTAGGCTGGTTCGTGTATTTGTACTGCAAGAGCTGCACGCGGATGAGCTTGCGGTAGCAATACGCGAATGGCGGGCGAACACCACGCGGCGGCGGTGCAGCGCGGTGCAAAGACGCGGCGCGAGGGCAGAGAGCGAAGCGCGCCTGTAGAGCAGAGAATACTTCTGCCGTGTTCGGTAACGCTGTGCTGCAAAAGAAATGAATGCAAGGTAAAATTTTGGTTGCAATTGAAAAGCTTCTTCTTTAAGTTTTTCCCCACTGGCGCCAAGGGAAGCGCCAAAGCGGCAGCCGAACCGTCCTAATCAACGCCGCTGTTCTATACTGCGCTCTCATTTGCCTTACGGCATCATATCTTCATGCTCAATGGAGGCATTATGAAGCGTTTGCTTACGGGATGGTTGCTACTTCCGGTTGTTCTCCTATGCACCTCGGCCTATGGCCGAGCCCAGGTTGTGCAGAACAACAGAGACACGGCGCGATCTTATTCTCATTCCACCACATTTGGCGATATCCAAAAGTATTTTCACGAATACTGGCAAGACCGGGACAGCACACAAAAGGGGGTTGGCTGGAAGCCATACAAGCGTTGGCAATGGTTCTGGGAGCAGCGGATTGCTCCTACCGATACACTTCCGCCGTCGACACTGCTGTACGAAGAATGGCAGAAGGAACAGCGGCGATTAGAGCAGCAGCAGATCGAGCAACAGGGAGCCGGGAAGAAGCGCGGCAGGGAGAAGCCTCATGCTGCGGCGTGGACGCTTATAGGCCCCGACACAATCCCATTAGACAATCCGGCGGCACGGCAATTCAACAGCGGAGTAGGGCGTATCAATTGTGTGCGCTTCCAGCCCGGAAACCCCAATGTTATATGGATTGGAACTGGCGGCGGTGGCGTCTGGAGAAGTCCAGATGCCGGAGCGAGCTGGCAAAACAAGACAGCCAATCTTCCAGTGCTGGGTGTGAGCGATATTGCGATTGATCCTATTACCAATGCAAATGTCTATATCGCTACTGGCGATGCTGATGGTATGACAGCCCCGTGGCTTTCCTTTCCTGTGTACACTGTGGGCGTTATGAAGTCTATCGACGGAGGTACGACCTGGTCGACGACAGGACTATTGCAGAATATTGCCAACAATGTGCTGATTCACCGGCTGCTGATTCATCCGGTAACGACGGCGATTCTGATAGCTGCTACATCCAACGGCCTGTGGCGAACAAAAGACCACGGAGCAACGTGGAGCCCGGTTGGGCCTGCGGGCAGGCGGTTTACCGATCTGGAGTTCAAGCCCGATAATCCCAACACCGTGTATGCGTCCAGCTTTGCCAGCAATCCCTTTGCAGCACAGATTTATATCTCCAACGACGCAGGGCAAACATGGACTGCTGCGACAGACTTGGCGCTGCCGGGAGCTGGAGCAGCTTATACAGGCCGCATTGCGCTTGCCGTAACACCAGCTACATCAGGGAATGTATTTGCACTTTATACCAACAATGTGCAGGGATTTCTCGGGTTGTATCGCTCTACAAACGCCGGAATTACGTGGAGTACCCAGTCTTTTATAAGCGCGATGACCACGAATATTCTCTCTGCTCATATTGTAACGACTGCCATTACTGGGCAAGGCTTTTATGATCTCGCGCTCGCTGTGTCGTCTACCAACCCGAATTGTGTTGTGCTTGGAGGAGTTAATATATGGCACTCTACAACTGCGGGCACAAGCTGGGTGATAAAGTCGCACTGGGCAGGAGCAGGCGGTGTACCGTATGCACATGGAGACCACCACGACATAGTTTTTCCACCGGGCGACGGCAGTACAATCTACGTAGGAAGCGATGGTGGTTTGCTGCGATCTACTAATGCGACGACGACTCACAACTATGCCAATGTTCGATGGGAAGATAATATCAACAACGGCCTTTCTATTATGCAGTTCTATCGGCTTGGCTGCTCTGCTACCTCTGCGAATCTGATTGTAGGGGGGGCACAGGACAACGGCACTAATATCTGTACCAATGGCACGCTGCGCCACTGGATACACGGCATAGGAGGCGACGGTATGGAGTGTGCCGTTGACCAGACAAATGCGAGCATCGTGTATGGTTGTAGGGAGCATGGTGCGCTCTATCGTTCCAACGACGGAGGTCGTACATTTATCCAGAAAATAGGCGATAACACTACGTCTGCGTGGGTGACACCATATGTTCTGCACGCTACTACTGCACAAGTGGTATTTCTTGGTCTTGCCCAGCAGGTGCTCCGTAGCACTAATCACGGCGACGCATTTACCCCCGTACCCGGTCTATTTCCGGGCGTGCTCATCAGCTTGGCGCAATCGCCTTCGCATCCAGATATCATGTACGCTGCTTCCGCTACCAGTATTCGCCGCACCAATACGTGCAATATTACGGCAGGAGGTTCTAATTGGGTAGATATTACCGGCGCTCTGGCCGCAGCGGCAGGAGGGCCTTTGCCATCGATTACATCTATTGCAGTAGCAGACAAGGACCCCGATAAAGTGTGGGTAACGCTGTCGGGCTATACTGCAAACCGAAAAATATTTTACTCCGAGGACGGTGGTGCTACGTGGCAAAACTACTCAGGAGGGCTTCCCAATTTACCAGTGAATTGTATTACCTATCAAAAAAGATCGCCCGATCTGGTCTATGCAGGTACTGATCTTGGAGTGTACTACAGGCATGCAACTATGAACCAATGGCAGCCCTACAAGACAGGATTGCCGGAAGTAATCGTGACGGAATTAGAGATTCAGCCAAGTGCACAAAAGCTGCGTGCGGCTACTTACGGACGCGGTATCTGGCAGTCTGGGCTCGCCGATCTCCCGCCGTTGATCTTGCTAAAGCCCAATGGCGGAGAAGTGTGGGTGAACGGCACAACTAATACTATTCGCTGGTTCGCGCAGTCTACTGTTGGCAATGTAAAAATCGAATACTCGTTGACAAGCGGTGCCTCCTGGACGACGATAGCTGCTTCGACCTCGGCTACAACTGGTACCTATACTTGGTTGACGCCTGATATATGGTCCACACGTGCGCTTATCCGCATTACGACGGCTACACCGATGTTTTCCGACCAGAGCGATAGCCTGTTTACTATTCTGCCTGCTATCAGAGTAGTTGCACCCAACGGCGGTGAAAAAATTCCCATTGCATCAACGACGGCCATCCGATGGGCTGTGCATCCTCAAATAACAGTGACATCGCTTACGATCCAGTGCAGGCTGAGCACAACTGCCGCATGGACGACTATTGCCACAGTACCTGTAAACGGCACAACGGGGACATATGTGTGGCGAACGCCTGTGCAGACAAGCACGCAGGCAGCCGTGCGTATCTTCTTTATTACCACAGCTACGACAACATCAGCCGGTGTTACAACAGCGCTGATTTCCGATGTGAGCGATTCTGTATTTTCTCTTGTTAATCCTCTGCGAGTGGTGGCGCCCAATGGCGGCGAGCGAATTGGTACGACGTCGGCAACTGGTATACGCTGGGAATTGCATACGCAGGCCACAGTGACATCTCTTACATTCCAGTACCGTCTCAATCCCGCAGCCGAGTGGGTAACTATTGCAACAGTTCCTGTGATGCCCGGTGTGACTACCGGTACACAGCCCTGGACAACGCCGACAACAGCAACGGCTCAGGCAAGGGTGCGTGTCCTTTATGTAACAACCGGAACGTATGTCACCAGCTCTTCAACGACAGTGGCAACGACAACGGCGACGGTGGAAGATATGAGCGATAATGATTTCTCACTGGTGAAGATGCTTGCTCTTGTTTTTCCTAACGGTGGGCAGACATTTCCCGCAGGTACGGCGACGACGATTTTGTGGGATATTGCTACCAATGCAAATGTGGGTGTTACGCAGGTAAAGATTGAGTATTCTACAAATGCAGGAGCTGCGTGGACTACACTAGTAATGGCGACATCGGCTGCGCTAAAGAGCTACGCTTGGACTGTCCCAAATACTCCGACAACAGAGGCATTGGTAAGAATTACCTGTACGACTAATGCGAGCTGGACGGACACAAGCGACAACACATTTACCATTTCTACAACAGCAAATTGTGCTAACATGGCAATGGAACTCGACGGCGCCAATGATTTCCTCGACGCTTATAGTGTTGCTTCGCCGTCGGCTATTACATTAGAAGCGTGGGTAATTCCTCGCGGTCTGTATTCTGCTAAGTTCGGTGCTGATACATCAGAGCAGTACATACTTTTCAGGCGCAACAGCCGGTCGGGAGCGGGGAACGAAGCAGTCGCTCTTGTCTTGGATGAGGACAATCGTCTGTTCAAAGCCGTTGCTACATCGGCAGGAGGAACGCGCACGGTTGTATCCTCGCCTGTGGGAAGTGCCGACCTGTACACTACCTCGCATCTCGCCCTTACGGTGAATGGCTCCGAGCTTTCGCTGTATTTGAACGGTCGTTTGCAGGGCAGAAAAAATACTGGGTATGCGATTGATTACGGCGACGCCACATTATCCTTTGGGCGCACAGGCGATTCGACCAACGACGGCTATTTTGCTGGTGTTATCGACGAAGTGCGTTTTTGGAATACTGTGCGCTCTGAAAGCGATATCTACGGGGCGATGTACCAGCGGCGTTTGGCGCCGGTAGCTTCTCTGGTGGGCTACTGGCATTTTGACGATGCCACGACTACAACCGCTCCAGATGCAAGTGGCAATGGCCACGCTGCGGCGCTGTACAATGGTGTGATAGTCGGTTCTCTTCCCGATAGCGGATCCCACTTTACATGGCATGTAGAAGGACCGGGGCTCATTGTTGCTCCTACTATAGCTGGTGTCTACAGCGTGCCAGCAGTGTCCGGTACAGGCTATATGTGGAGTGTGCAGAACGGTGCAATTACTAATGGGCAGGGCACAAATCAGATTGCAGTGCAATGGAATACTGATAGTACATCACTAGGCCATGTGGCACTTACTATCACACCGCTACTGGCCTGTGCCACCTATGCAGAGCTTACCGTCGAGTTTGCGGGTTGTGCAAACTACGCACTTTCCTTCGGCGGCTGGTACAATGAAGTAGAGCTGATTGATTCCCGGCTTGTATTGGGACAGAACTTCACGCTGGAAGCCTGGGTGAACCCATCGTCGACGGGCGATAGCACTCTGCGAAGTATTCTCGGCTCGCGACAGCTTCACGCCGCAGAGCGCCCTCCCGTGCTGGCAATGCAAGGCAATGATATTCTTGTTGGCTTTGGAGATGGCACTACATGGCATTCTACAACTGTTGATTCTGCGCTGACCTCCGGTACGTGGCAACACGTTGCTGCCACCTTCGATGGCAGTACGCTCAAAGTCTATATCAATGGCGAAGAGCGGCACTCTACATCGGCTTTGACGGGGCTTACGCCATTCCCTGCGCCGATAGGCTATATCGGCAGCGGCGAAGGTACGTTCTGGGGAATGATGGACGAAGTGCGCGTGTGGAATTCGGCTCGTTCCCAAAGCGATATCCGCAAGGCTATGTACTGCCGCTTTACTGCTGCACAAGCGGGGATGGTGGGCTACTGGAAATTCGACGAAGATACGTATTGGTGGAGCTCTATAGCGCATGATATTGCCGGGTACAACGACGGGGTAATATCAGGGGCATGGCGCGCCTACGCCTCGCTGCCGTCGCCACCAATTTCCGGACCCGACACCGTCGATGCCAACACGGGTGGCCATGTGTATTGTGTGCCGGAATCTGCATGCGATTCGTACACATGGAGTATTTTTGGCGGTGCAATTACAAGTGGGCAAAGTACGCGCTGTGTTACTGTGGAATGGGATGACGGCCCCTATGGTATGTTGAGCGTTTCTACGCAGGGCGAGTACAGTTGTGGCTCGTACTCCACGATGTCTGTCGCTATTCTACCACCGCCAATTATTGTTGTGCATCCCGACAGTAGCGATACGGTTGTAAGCGGTATGATGTCTTCAATTATGTGGTCGCAGTCGTACACAGCAACAACATCTACGGTTTCGATACAGCTCTCGACCGATGGGGGGGCTACGTGGTCATTTATTACGGCTGCAACGCCGTCGTACTACGGCACGAACTTGTACTCGTGGATTCCACCAGCTATAGCCACAACAACTGCACTTGTGCGTATTACCGACATTGGCAATCCAACTACCGGCGACACTGGCGGGCCATTCACAATTATCATCTATGTGCTACAGCCGCCGGATAGCCTTGTGGCAACAGCGAGCGACAGCATAGTGCTGCTTTCGTGGAGTCCGTCGCCCTCGCCGGGCGTTAGTGGTTACAATGTGTATGTGCGGCCTGAGTACAGCGGCAGTTTCAGCCTGCTTGCAACTGTAGGAGCGGCAACAAGATTGGTGAGCGACGGCTCGGTGGTGAATGGTACGCGGTACTACTATACAGTTGCGGCCATTGATGGCTCGGGTGAATCCGCGTTGTCGGCTGTTGTCAGTGCTGTGCCGGTGGGCTCTACACTGATGCTATTCTCGCCTAATGGTGGTGAAGTGTTTATAGCCGGTACGCAAGTGCCGGTGAACTGGAAACCGTCGTCGCCTCAGGACACAGCCGTGATAGAGTATAGCAGTGATAATGGCTTCATCTGGTCGCCGGTTGCAACGCTATATGGCGGTATGAGCTATGTGTGGACAGTACCCTATCCGGCAACGGCATACGGACGGATGCGGATACGCAACCTGTCGGGCACCGTCTTCGATGTTAGCGACGGGCCCTTTGAGATACGCTCAGGCTACGAAACGGCTGTGAATGTGCGGCTGTTCCTCGAAGGGGCGTATGTGGGAATGGGCACCATGAGCACCGATCTGCAAACGCTTGGACATCTGCCGTTTACTCAGCCCTATGCGGCGAGTCCGTTCAACTACTACGGAGCAGAGATGCGCAGCCCGTCTATTGCTGATCCTCTTGTCGACTGGGTGCTGGTAGATATCCGCAGTGCGATGAATCCCGCTGTAAGTGTGGCGCGTACTGCCGCGCTGCTGCGGTCCGATGGTGTGCTGATAGACGAAAGCGGGTATCCGGAAGTGCTTCTGTCGATACCGCCGGGTATGTACTATATCGCGATTGCACATCGCAATCACTTGGAGGTGATGAGCGCAACGCCAGTGTATTTAGCTACAGGGTCGAGCGCGCAGTACAACTTTACTACGAGCCAGAGCCAGGCTTACCAAGTATTCATGCCAACGATGAAGCAGGTCGATCCGGGCGTGTTCGCATTGTCGGCTGGCGAGGTTCAGCACGACGATATTATTAATGCCGACGACCGCGTGCGCGTGGTGAATGCAATGGGCGGAGTGGGATACACGCAGGAAGATGTATCGCTGAGTGGTGTTGTTACGGCGCTCGACCGTGTGCTTACCGAGAACAACCAATTTCTCGTAAGCCAGGTGCCATAGGAAAGCGGATGAATGCCGGAGATCGGAGGTGCGCCTTTGGTCTTCGGCATTCCGTTCTGTCTTTGCACCGCGTGGTATTCTACCTTCGTCGCCGCTGTATGGCTGCTAATCTGCCTAGCGAGTAGCTTTTGGCCAGCCGCCAAGCGGGATATGCGACCGGTGACAGCGACTAAACTTATGGGCGAGACGCCCGTGCCCAAATTGCGGCACCCGCAAAAAAAATGCCCGTCGAACACTGTCCGGCGGGCATGATTATATTCGATAGGCGTATTAGCCGAGGTATGCGCGCAGCGCTTTAGAGCGCGATGCATGGCGCAGTCTGCGAATGGCTTTTTCCTTGATTTGGCGCACGCGTTCACGAGTGAGATTAAAGCGTTCGCCAATTTCTTCGAGAGTAAGCGAGTGCTCATTGTCCAGGCCGAAGTACAGGCGTATCACTTCTGCTTCGCGCTCGGAGAGCGTAGAGAGTGCGCGGCGTACCTCGATGCGCAGCGATTCGGTAATCAGGCCGGAATCGGGCGGCGGTTGTTGCTCATTGGGAAGAACGTCCAGCAGGCGATTGTCTTCGCCATCGGAGAACGGAGCATCGACCGAAAGGTGGCGACCGGAGATTTTGATAGTATCGGCGATTTCCATCATCGACATATCGAGCTGTTCTGCAAGCTCTGCCGAAGTAGGTTCGCGCTCGAAAGCCTGTTCGAGTTCGCTGAATTTTTTACCGATTTTATTAAGAGCCCCTACGCGATTGAGGGGGAGACGCACGATACGCGATTGCTCAGCCAGAGCTTGGAGTATAGACTGGCGAATCCACCAGACGGCATAAGAAATAAACTTAAAGCCACGGGTTTCATCGAAGCGTTTAGCAGCTTTGATCAGACCGAGGTTCCCTTCGTTGATCAGGTCGCCGAGGGAAAGGCCCTGGTTCTGATACTGCTTGGCCACGCTTACAACGAAGCGGAGGTTGGCTTTTGTAAGCCGCTCAAGCGCCCGTTCGCCGGGATCACCGCCCTGCTTTATCAGGCGGGCGAGGTCGATCTCGTCCTGCGGGGAGAGCAGTTCGACTCTGCCAATTTCCTGCAGGTACTTGTCGAGCGACTGGCTTTCGCGGTTTGTGTACTGTTTCGTTATACGCATACGGTGTCTCTACAATTAGTTAAAGTTGGAACATAGACCACGAACGTAGTTATGAAATCCTGCTGCGAGCTTTGTCGGCACACAGTGCTTCCACATGGCTGCGGAGCGTGCTATGCCGGATGAGTTGACGAACTATATCGGCTTCTATTATGGGAAGATGAAGTATCCTCCTATAATTTTCCAGAAATTTTTTTGTGATCACGGGTAAATGCGCTTCGATGGCTATTGCGGCGGTGCAAATTTCGCGCAATGGTAGCGGCTGTGGCTCTGCTGTTTGGCGCATAAGCTCTCCCATTGTCGCTGCATAGCGGGCACTTGCTCCCAGCACTCGTAGTCCGAACAGAGCGGGCTCTATTTTGTGCTTTTCTTCGCTGTTGTGGGCGCAGGAGTAGAGCTCAGCAGCTTGGATAAATGTAGTATAGCAGGGGAGTTCGGCCAGCAGAAGGCGTAGCAGCGAAGGCGCGCCTGCCGGAGCTGTGAGAAAATCGATGAGAATATCTGTTTCTATGAGTACGCCTTGATGCGCCATACGATTACAACGGAGGAAGCAAGCGGAGCAGTGAAGAAAAAAGGGTGGAATCAGGAAGGACAGAACCTTCACCGCTTAGCGCATAAGCTGCTGTATCGGGCTCTAATCGCTGTGCTGCACCGATAGCTGCGAGTTCGGCAGCATCAACGCCGAGCAGTGCCAGCCGGGAATCGCTGTGGCGCACGGAGAGCTCTACGTCGACGATTAGCGCACCGGCCATACGCCGCGCTATATCTACAGGAGGCTTGATTGTGCCGTCGGGCAAAGGCGTTGCTGTAAAGCTCAGGGTATTGGCCATTGTAGATTCTGAAAAACGGGCGTGGACAACGAGCCTTGCGTGCAGAAAGGAGCGCCGGGAACTGCGCTTGCAGGCAGGGTAAAAATAGCCGGAACTGCGGGAAAATCCGCAAAAAAAATTGCAGTGCGCGCCAGAGTAGCATGTAGGCGAGCCAGATCGAACTCCTATCCGCTCTATCTGTACAGTCCACAGCGTGTTCCCAACGCCTCGGGCAAGCCGCTGGAATAAGCTGCGAGTACCCTAAAAACTTGCTTTTTTGGCTGTAAAAGCCAGTTCCTATAGTGCAGCTCATCTCGCTGGATCATCGTGAATTGCGTCCTTAAACCACCCTAAAATTTTCTCTGGCAGGTGTGCAGATTTTCGCTATTTTGTGCAAATAGAACCGCCCAACGGACGTCATACTACCGAAGCTATTGAGAACCTGAACCAACATCCCACGCTCGTCCAGGCAGGGGTTCAAACCAGTATTTTTTCCTTATCTTCAAAAGGTTGTATTCTGTATGGCAGTAGATGTCAAAACGCAAAAAAATGACGGGAAAGCTGATGGAAAACCCGGCAATGACGTAAAACTTCGCGCTTTGAGCGCAGCGATTGACCAGATCGAAAAACAGCATGGCAAGGGGTCGATCATGCGCCTGAGCGACAAGGTTGTGGTGCCGGTAGAGGCTATATCCACAGGCTGTATGTCGCTCGATGGTGCTATTGGTATCGGCGGTGTACCGCGCGGCAGGATTATCGAGATATTTGGTCCGGAATCCTCTGGTAAGACCACCGTGTGCTTGCACGTAATTGCCGAAGCACAGAAAAACGGCGGTTATGCCGCGTTTGTTGATACTGAGCACGCTTTAGATATAAACTATGCACAGCGGCTTGGTGTAGACTTGAACAATTTGCTTTTGTCGCAGCCCGAGTTTGGCGAGCAGGCACTTGAGATTGTAGAAACACTCGTGCGCAGCAATGCTCTCGACGTTGTGATTATCGACTCGGTGGCGGCTCTCACGCCCCGCGTGGAGATAGAGGGCGAAATGGGCGATGCGCAGATGGGATCGCAGGCGCGGCTTATGTCGCAGGCTATGCGTAAACTCAATGCGGCGATTGGCCGCTCTAAAACCGTCGTGATTTTCACCAACCAACTCCGCAGTAAAATTGGTGTCATCTATGGAAACCCTGAAACAACAACTGGTGGCAATGCCCTGAAATTCTATGCGTCGCTGCGCATGGATATCCGCAAAAAAGAGGTGATAAAGGAAGGGCCTGAAATCGTCGGCAACCGCGTGCGTGTGAAAATTGTCAAAAACAAGGTGTCGCCGCCGTTCAAAGAGGTGGAGTTCGATATCATGTACAACGAAGGTATTTCCAAGATTGGCGATATGCTCGATCTGGGTATCGAACTGGGGATTATTAATCGCAGCGGGTCGTGGTTTACTTTTGGTGAAGAGCGTGTGCAAGGCCGCGATGGCTTGCGCCTGCTGCTTCGCGATAACGCCGCGCTGTTTGGCAAGCTCGAAAATGAAATCAAGGTGAAGTGGAAGGCGCCTAATGTTCCTGTTCCTGCCGAACATGATGTGGAAGCAGAAGAGAACAGCGCACCATTAGATACAAAGGCGGCAAAGGCAAAGTAAGACTACAGTGAGAGCAGGATCGGTATTGGCTTCGGCTATAACAGTCGTGCACCCGGTGCAGGGCTTCGGATGTGTTCCTGCTGTCTTTGTAAGTCTGTGATGTTTTAACAAGCGGTATTGATATCAATACCGCTTTTTTCTTTTCCGATAGATATGGCCGAACAGAATACGTTTATTATAACATCGGTGGCAGTGCAGAAAAACAATCCGGCGAGGTGCTCGGTGTTTTTGAATGGCGTGTTTGCTTTTGGCTGCTCTATGGACCTTGTGTTGCAGTACAATTTGCACAAGGGTAAAGTAGTCAGCCCGGCGCTGCGGCAGGAATTGCTGGAGCGCGAGGAAATGATGAAGCTGAAACGCCGTGCGCTGGACTATGCTACCTACAAGCCGCGTACCGCAGAGCAGGTGCGCCGCAAGATGATCGAAAAAGGATACGCACCCGAAGAAGCTGCGTTTGCTGTGGCTTTTCTTGAAGAGTTCGGCTATGTGGACGACCGGCAGTATGCCCGCATGTTTGTGCGCGATCTGCTTGCGCGTAAAGCCGTAGGACGCAGGAAACTCGCCGAAGAACTCGCTAAGCGCGGTGTGCAGAAGTTTGATGTTGAGGATGTACTCACAGAAGTATTCCCGCACGATGAAATAGCGGAACTCGCACTTCGCGCTGCGGAAAAAAAAATGCGCAGCCTTGAGTCGAAGCCAGTAGAAAAGCGTAAGCCGACATTGGTGCAGTACCTTCAGCGCCAGGGGTTTGCTTGGGATGTCATTGATGCACTCATGCGGCGGTTAGAAGAAGAAGGAAAATTCTGAAATCATACCGCAAGCTCGTGAGCGGAATAGGTGATACCTCCGGTGCCATAGGTCGTGCGCTTCGGTCGTTGGCTTGCCGCCGCGTCTCTGCACCGCGTGCACGAGCCGTTGCGTGGTTGCCGCGCAAGCTCGTTCGCGTATTGTTCTTATGATCATAATGAGTTTTTCTACCGCAGATACTATCCACGCGAATGAGTTGCACCTCTGCGAGTGAGCCGCGCGAGCCCGTTTTACAGGTCTGTAGAGAGCTGTTTTTGTTTCAGTTTCCTCCTATAGCAACGTTTCTACCTTTTTTCTCCCCGTGGTTTCTGGTTTTTTAGGCCGACTTTCGATAGTATTGCGGCTTGCCAGATAATACCCAACTCTGGCTGTATATAGGTGCTTTGCTTTGACCGCTACCACGCGATAGATTTATCAGAAAAAACAACACAACGAGAAGGGGTGGTTCGACCCGGCTATACTACAAGCCGGGTTTCTTTTTTTTTAGCTGTCCGGGGCAAGAGAGCACGACAATAGGGACGAAACAAAAATGGGGGCGTGATAGTTGCTCCTGCTCTACACGAATATTTTCAAGCAAAAGACATAGTTGTTTTTCCTGTGGAAAATAATAGTTTTGCCGGGAATCCTCTTCCGTCTACACTTAATTGCAGGGCAGAGACCATGATTACAGATAACTTGGACGACTTGGATAACGAGAATAGCTCAGAGCCTAAGGAAAGCCGCTCTTATTTTGAAGCAGAGCAGCAGTACCAGTGTGCCGCGTGCGGCGAAACAAACGATATATTTGTCGATATAGCCGAGGGCTATAGCCAGTCATTTGTAGAGGAATGTTATGCCTGCGACAAGCCCAACCAGATTACTATTGCGATTGATCCCAATACGGGGCAGGTAAGCGTTGGCAGCGATCTGATATCGTAATATTCCGGGTACACGTTGCATGCAGACCGATATAACGCTGTATTGCGGGGCAATCCTGCACGCCTTATCTCCACAGAAATGCCAGTATATTCCCAATGGCGGTCTTGTTGTACGCAGCACGACTGTGCTCTTTGCGGGCGAGCGCGAAGAAGCTCTTCGTCTTTATCCTTTTGCAGTTGTTGTCGACTACTCATCAGCTATTCTCCTTCCGGGCTTCATCGATACACATGTACACTTGCCGCAGTGGCCTATTATTGGTTTGGGCGGCGGCGAGCTGCTCGAATGGCTACAAACACGAGTCTTTCCATCGGAAGCCCAATACGCCAATCCCGATATTGCCCGGCTTCGTTCTGCACAGTTCTTTCGCGATGCACTTGCGTGTGGCACAACGGCAATGGCAGTGTATTGCAGCCCTTTTTATACAGCTACGCACGAGGCATTTCGCGCTGCTGCTGAAAGCGGTATTCGCGCGGTGATGGGGCGCACGCTTATGGATACAGGAGCGCCGCCTGTACTGCTCGCTTCGGCTGAACAGAATATTGCAGAAAGCATACAGCTTGCAAATAACTGGCATTTATACGATGAGGGGCGGCTCCGATATGCTGTTACACCGCGCTTTGCTCTGTCCTGTACGCCCGATCTACTGCGCCGCTGCGGAGAATTTGCCCGCGCCGAACACCTTGTTATCCAGACCCATCTGTCTGAGAATCTTTTTGAACTTGCAGCAGTTGCTCAGGCGTTTCCAGAGCATGCCTCCTATACCGAAGTGTACGACCATTTTGGACTGCTCACACACAGATCGGTGTTTGCTCATTGTATTCATCTTACAGCGCACGAGCAGCAGGCTTTGCGCGATAACAACTGCGCTGTTTCCCACTGCCCGACGTCGAATCGCTTCCTGCAAAGTGGTGTAATGGCGCTGCGGCGCTACATGAATGCGGGTACAACAATAGCTTTGGGAACGGACGTTGGTGCAGGCTATTCGCTGTCGGTGCTTCACGAAGCAAAGGAAGCCATAGAGACATCAAAATCGTGGAATATCATCCACCGCAGCGAACCGGAAGCAGCTCTTACGCCCGAAGAGGCGCTGTGGTTGGCCACTCTCGCGGGTGCCGAAGTGTTGGACATGGGCAGCACGGCAGGTAATTTTCTACCCGGCAAAGAAGCTGATTTTATTGCAGTGGAAAAGCCGTACTACAGCGCTGATACCGACACGCCCGGCGAAGCAATTGCCCGGCTGATGTACAGCTCGCCGCGCATACTTGCTACGTATGTGCGGGGAAAAAAACTGTATCAGTTCGGGCAACCTACGGCTACATTTTGATATGTATAGAAAATCTTTTTATATCCGTTATTGCAAAATGCTGTACAGATAAATACTTGGAAACCCAACTCTCACCGTATCTGCTGCTTGTTGCGCCATGTACATATCTGGTTGGCAGCTTCTTGTTGTACCGCAAAACCTACGAACCCCGTTTCGCCGTTGTTTCTGTTGGAATATGAGGTTATGCTCACATCCGTCGCTGCTGCGGCACTCGATAGTTTCGCCGTTGTTTCTGCTGGAATATGAGGTCGTCTATGCCACAGCGCGCCTTATTTTCTGCCCTTGCGTATAGTCTGAGTTATCATAAGCTCGTCCTATTCCTACAGTCATAATGCGCGGACGAGCGCACTGCGCTGCACGAGCCGCCGCGTGGTCGTTCGCCCTTCTTCGCTTATCAAGAGCGGTTATCGGTCGGGCAACCAGCAAGCGGACATGCGACCGGTGACAGCGACTAAACGTGTGATCGAAGATGCCCGTGCCACAGAGCTATCCGCAGTTGCGCGCGAAACTTTGTTGCGTTGTGGAAGCACATAGAATCTGAACCTTGCCTATACAGTTGTGTACAGAACGCAACAGGCCCGGGTAGATACACCCGAGCCTGCCGAAAAACATGCAAAGATGGGCATTAGCTGGAGACGAGCACGCGTTTCAGATCGGACAGGTGGCGTGTAATCGGGATTTCTTTCGGGCACACCTCTGTACAATTGAAAATCGTGCGGCAGCGCCAGATTCCATCGGTTGTATTTGCTACTGCAAGGCGTTCTTGCTGGGCGCCGTCGCGCGGGTCAAATACGAAGCGATAGGCTTTCAGGAGAGCCGCAGGGCCGAGGAAATTTTCGTCGGACCACAGCGAAGGGCAGGAGGTAGAGCAGCAAGCGCACATAATGCACTTGGTCGATTCCATGATGAGCTCTACAGATTCCTGCGATACACGGTACTCGGTGCCATCGCTCGGAGGTGCTTCCTTGGGCATGAGGTAGGGCTTCACGAGTTCGTATTTTCTGAAAAAGCTGGTCATGTCCACTACCAAGTCCTTGATAATCGGCAGGAACGGAAGCGGCTCGATCACAATTGGGCGCTTCAGGTTGAGGTTCTTCAGCAGCATAGCACAAGCAAGTGCGTTCTGCCCGTTGACTTTCATACCATCGGAACCGCACATGCCGTGGGCGCAGGAGCGGCGGAAGGTAAGTGTACCATCCATCTCCCACTTGATACGGTGGAGAACATCCAGCACGCGATCAGTCGGGCTTACATCAGAAAGCGTGTAGTCCTGAAAATGCGGCTCTGAATCTTTTTCGGGATTATAACGCAGAATGCGAAAAGTTACCTGCATGGCTCGTACCTGCTCACAAGTAAGAAAATGAACATTGCAATTCGGCAAAAGTACGAATTATTTGTCATTTTCCCTATAGCTTCCTACAGCTTTTCGCTTTGAAGCCGAGCAAAAGCGGCCTTCAGGTACGAGTGTGGCAGGTAGTTCTGATTCTGACAGCACAAGGAACTATGCGAATTTGCGCGATGTTGCCAAAGCCAGAATAGCGCCGCGAGGCAGAAACAATATTTCAAGTGCAGCAGTTACTAATTACTAATGTGGAGTGTCTGTTGTCGGCTGCGAGCCCACGCTCCTTGAAAAGTCGTTCTTATACAATTCTTCACGGTAATTCTTCATGGTAATTTGCTATTTTTGCAGATACTGTTGTTGAGTGTGGTAGTAGAAAACGAACGACTTATAACTGATTGAAATATATACGGAGAGATTTTTCGGGTCGCCTGACAGTCTCTCTATAACTGCTCACTTATGGAGGTATTCATGAAGAAAGTGCTGGCACTTCTTTTCAGCGCAACGATGGTGGGTGCTGTGGTTCCCGCCGGAGCACAGGACAAAAAGCCGACGACAATGGTCGGTATTTATCTCGGACCTGGGTTCCAGTTTCATTCGCCGGATTTTGCAATTCCGTCTTCTATTGGCCTGTTGACCGATTCCGACACGCCGCTCGGCTCTATTAACACAGGGAATACAAGCGTTGGTTTCCATGCGGGACTTCTCCTGGAGCACAGGCTGAACAACTGGTTTGGCTTGGGGCTCCGCCTTGGCTATAATGGCTTTGGCGAAGCTGTGCTTACAGGCAACGACACCAGCCGCACTATTGACGTGTACCCGCGCGACGAGTCCAATATAGATGTAAAAGCTGCTGTTACAGAGCGTGAGATTACATCTACGCTGAATTACATCGAGATTGCTCCATATGTGATGTTTCACGATGTCTTTGTAGATAATCTATACGTAACGCTTGGGCCGGGTATTGGTATTCCCGCAGGTACACCGCAGTATGGCCACAGGATCAGACTGACAGACCCGAGCCCGAATGACTACTTCTTTACAAATAAATCCAGTGAAATTCCCACAGGTGATCCGCGCAAGATTGATGTTCCCGACGCCGCTCTGCGCCTTGCCGCTGACCTCGGTGTGGGCTACAACATCCAGCTCAGCAACAGCATCTGGCTTGCTCCCGAAGTGAAATTTTCCTTCCCGTTCACAAAAGTGTCCAGCAGTGCAATATTCGACAAGTGGACTGTACCGCAGCTCCGTGCTTCGGTAGCTCTGCGCTTCGATATTTCTGGCTCCGACGAACAGAAGAAGCCCGAAACAACAGCTACCGACGACCTGACGGTGAGCATGCCCGAAGTTGTGTACTACGACGAAACAGGCAATGCCAACACTCTTCGCGTGCTGAAAGTGGAAGACCTTCAGTATTCAGAAATGTATCCGCTGGTGCCCTATGTATTTTTCGATAAAGGCACAGCTACGATGAAATCGCAAGCGACGATGGCGCGCGAGTCGGGCGATTTCTCCATCGACAATCTGCCGCAGGACGCTATTGAGATCAACAACAATGCGCTGAATATTGTCGGTACCCGCATGAAAAACTATCCGCAGGCTTCGCTTACCATTATCGGTACGAACAGCGGCAAGGACAAAAGCGAGAACCGCCAAGTGTCGCAGCAGCGCGCTGAAGCCGTAAAAAATTATTTAGTGGGCTCGGTAGGTGTCGACGCATCGCGGATTACGACAGAAGCTCGCGATCTGCCCGAAAAAGCGTCGAACAACACGATTCCCGATGGTATGGAAGAAAATCGCCGTGTAGAGCTGCGCTCCAATACGCCCGAAGTACTCGACCCAATTATTATTCAGAAAGACAAACAGCGGATTACAACCCCGAGCATGGTGGAATTCCGTCCGAAGGTGACATCCAGCTCGCCGATTACCGAGTGGAAACTCAGCATATCGCAAGCGGGCAAATCGTTGCGCGAGTTTAGCCGCAATGGCGAGGTATCGCCGCAGCGCTGGATTATTCGCCCCAATGAGCTCTCGGCGTCGCAGCTTCCCATTGAGTACACCTTTACAGCAACCGACCAATCGGGTTCGACAAAAGAAGTGTCGGGCACTATTGCAGTTGATTATATCTCCAGCACGCGCAAATCGGTGGAGCAGCTTCCCGATCGCATGGTAGAGAAATTCAGCCTTATTCTGTTCGATTTCGACAAATCGGAAATCACTTCCGACAACAGTCGCATTCTCGATAAAGTGGTGCTTCCTGCTATTAAGTTCAACTCAATAGTGAAAGTGTACGGTTATACCGACAGAACAGGAGAACCCGACTACAACAAAAAGCTTTCGATGCAGCGTGCTGATGCCGTGCGCAGCTATCTCGAAGGCAAAGTAAAGGCTGCGCGTTACGAGACTGCCGGAGTAGGCGAAGACCTGTTGCTCTTCGAAAACGATATGCCTGCGGGCCGCCAGCTCTCGCGTACAGTGCAGGTCTTTATCGAAACACCGACCAAATAAATGCTTCCTACCGGCGTTCTTGTCTGGATGCCGGGAGCAGTTTTATCAGTGAGAGGATCTATACATGAACGACGACTCATCGTTTGAGTACAAATATCTTTCGCGCATCGATGATCCGTCCGATTTGCGTAAACTCCCCCAGAGTGCTCTGGGGGAGGTCTGCGCCGAGGTACGGGAGTATCTCGTCGATACGATCACAAAGGTGGGCGGACATTTTGGTGCCGGGCTCGGTGCCGTGGAGCTTACAGTAGCTTTGCACTATGTGTTCAATACACCCAAAGACAAAATTGTGATTGACACTGGGCACCAGGGATATCCGCATAAAATCCTTACCGGGCGCAAGCACCTGCTGCACACAATCAAGAAAAAAGGTGGGTTGTCGGGCTTTCTGAAGCGCGCCGAGAGCGAGTATGATGTGTTTGGCGCGGGCCACGCATCTACGAGTATATCAGCGGCGCTTGGCTTGGCTACCGCGCGCGATCTTAAAGGCGAGGACAACAACGTTGTTGCTGTGATCGGCGATGGCGCTATGACAGGCGGTCTCGCCTACGAAGCAATGAATAATTGCGGTGTGCAGAAGCGCAAAATGATCGTTGTGCTCAACGACAATAATATGTCGATTGCGCCCAATGTATGGGCCATCTCCAATTACTTTACAGAGATTGCGACAACCAGTACCGTGCATAAAATCCGTTCAAATGTCTGGGAACTCACAGGCAGGATGGAGGAGCTTGGCGACCGCATTCGCAAGCTCGTATCCCGCGTAGAAGGTGGCGTAAAGGCCATTCTTACACCGGGAATGCTGTTTGAAGCTCTGGGCTTTAAATACTATGGCCCGATCAATGGGCACAATGTACAGCAGCTTGTAAAAACATTGCAGTTTATTAAATCGCTCGACGGACCGGTACTGCTGCACGTAACGACGCAGAAAGGCAAAGGCTACAAGCCCGCCGAAAAAGACAAGCAGTTTCTGCATCATATTGGAAAGATTGATAAAATTACTGGCAAAGCGGTGCCCGCGCCTGTTCCTGCAAAACCAACGCCGCCTGTGTATCAGAAAGTGTTTGGCGAAGCAATGATCGAGATCATGCAGGACAATGCGAGAGTCGCTGCTATTACTGCGGCAATGCCCGATGGTACGAGTCTGGATATGGTGCAGGAAGTATTTCCCGACCGCGTGATTGATGTGGGTATAGCCGAAGGCCATGCTGTCACCTGCGCCGCAGGTATGGCAGCCGAAGGAGTGATTCCTGTGTGTGCTATTTATTCATCGTTCCTGCAACGGGCATTTGATCATATCGCACACGACTGCGCTTTGCAGCATCTGCATGTGGTGTTTGCTCTCGACCGCGCTGGGCTTGTGGGAGCTGATGGTCCGACACACCACGGCGTGCTCGATCTGGCTTATCTCCGCATTATTCAGGGTATGGTCGTAATGGCTCCGAAGGATGAACAGGAACTGCGTGATATGCTCTATACGGCTATCAACTGCTATACTGGCGGTCCTGTTGCTGTGCGCTATCCCCGTGGTAATGCGCTCGGTGTGCCCAAAGAGCCGATGAAAGAAATTGCTATTGGCAAGGGCGAAACTCTGCGGCATGGCGCTGATGTAGCTATTGTGGCCATTGGTAAAATGGTGTCGATAGCAGTGGAAAGCGCTGAGCTGCTCGAACAGCACGGCATTTCCGCCGAAGTAGTAAATGCGCGCTTTGCAAAACCCCTTGATACTGAATTGCTCAATGACCTCAACGAGCGATTCGACAAAATTGTGACTGTAGAAGACGGGCAAATTGAAGGTGGTTTTGGCAGTGCAGTGCTCGAATATCTCGGCACAAAGCAGGGACGCCGCGCCGAAATACTGCTGCACGGTATTCCCGATATATTTGTAGACCACGGAACGCAGGAAGAACTTTTTAGCGATCTGGAACTCGATGCCGAAGGCATTGCCAATGTGGTGACGCGCTTTGTCACCTCGTCGCAAGCCGAACACTCGGATGTGGTTGTGGTGTAGGTGTTGCATATCTATCTGTTCACAAAGGGCATGGCGGTAGTCATGCCCTTTGCATTTGTGAATGTTATGGTGGCGTGTGTTCCAGTTCCTTTGTGGATATCACTCGCATGGTGCCGATGAGATGGAGATTAGTGAGACCCATGTCAAGGCCGCAGCACCAATCGGGGTATAATATTTCTCTTGTGTGGTATGGGAGTAAAAAATCTACGGTGACAGTGTCCTGTCGTGGCACATTGATCGTACTGACCGCATCCTCAAAGCCGAGTTGTTTTACGCGGAGCTGGTACACGCCAATCGGAACTTTGAGAATTCTATAGGTGCCATCTGGTTTTGTATAGGCGCCTCTGGTCGTGCCTTCTACAAGCACAGTTGCGCCAACAAGTACATTGCCTGCGGAGTCGGTGACAGTGCAGTAATAGTGCCGCAGTGCGGCCTCACTGAATCGGTTCTAACTGGTTGATGGACAACAGTGGAATCGGAAGCCGTGGCACAAGTAGCTGTGCTCATAGCAAGCAGAAAGAATAGAATAAAGAAGTTCATAGGATTGTAAAATAAAAATATAGATGTGCTGGTACTGCCAGCGTTGTTCGATGATGTGGCACGGGCGTCTGTGCTCATACGTTCGGTCGCTGTCGCCGGTCGCAAACTCCGTTCATCGGTTGCTCGATTGCTATGCGCTGGAAGAAAAAAGCGGTGTAGGTTGTACAACACGCGACGGCAGTGCAGCGCGGTGCGAAGATGGAACGCCAGGGCGAAGACCGAAGCGCTACAGACTTTCTATTGCATTGCGTGTTGGAAATTGATTTGTACTTCAGATGCTGCAAACAGCGAATAAGTTACAACGATGTACAACGCGCCGGGCGCAAAGTCTACAGCTATTAGATGGGGCTTCATAGCTACAGACTTTGCGCCCAATGATGAGCGGCACATAAAAACTACCGGAGCTTGGTGCGCCGTGAAAGGCGGCATTCACACTCCCTAATATTCCGACTGTTTACGACACTCCGGTAATTAATTTGGCGTTAACGCATGGCAGTGAAAAGTGAGATAGGGGATATCTTGATATTTATCTTGTTGCGCGGCGCCACGCTAGTTCTTTTCCTATCGTTGTTGATTACACATTTACTGTGTTCGTGCATATTCATATAGTGTTCATATCGTTGTAATTGAAGCATTGTACGCGTACAACTACATGCTGTTTCAAAAAACGGTCGGCGTGCATTCCCTCTGTATTGCGGCAAGCAGAGGACGTATCTTGGCATGTGTTTTTTTGCTGTGCAAAAGTTTCATTGTGCAAGAACCCCAGCGACCTCCAAACCGTTACTTGTTATTTATGGCTTGCCTGCTACTGATGCTGCGCTTCCAGCCGAAACCGCATTCGTAATGATGTCGCGTAGCTCTACTACTTCGGGTAAGCCACCCGAGAGCTCTGCAATGTCGTTAGCGTATGAAGCTAGCTGATCGACGGATTCACCTGTGCTGGATGTACCGCCGAGAAACTCTGCAAACTTTGCTGCGACTGTTGCAAGCCTGAACGAATATCCGGCATCGTTGTAAGAACTTCTTATCTGCTCCGTAGAAATTTCTTCCTGTATCTCGCGTACTGCTGTGCTTCTGCCGACGGCATATCGAATAGCAATTCGTGCAAGCATGCCTTCGCTGTTTGGACGCAGTTTTACTTCATACAGTGCTGTTACTGTATGGCCCGCGCCCACTTCGCCTGCGTCTTGTGTATCGTCGCGGAACAGACTATCGGCAATAGCGCGATCTTTGTAGCCGATTAATCTGTAGGATTGAACAACAAGCGGATCGAACTCAACTTGTATTTTTGCATCGCGTGCTACGTCGTCGAGCAGCCCTACGAAGTTATTGTTCAGAATTGCATCGAGCTCTCGATTACTGTCGATATAAAAATATTTTCCATCGCCCCGATTGGCGAGTTCTTCCATCAGTGCGTCGTTGTACGTGCCCATACCCATGCCGATCATCGTAAGAGCAATACCTTGTTTTGCACTTTCCGAAATAGTCTGGAGAATAGCATCACCTTTGGTAAGGCCGTTGTTTGCTACGCCATCGCCGAGGAAAACAACGCGATTAATTTTTTGCGCGTCGAATCCGGCTGCTGCCATATCGTAGCCGAGTTTTATACCTGCGCCTACATTGGTAGAGCCTGTAATACGCAGCTCGTTGATGCTATTCAGAATTGCGTTTCGTTGTTCAACGCTTGTGGGCTTGAGATGAACTTCCGCCGTCGAGCCAAACGTAACAATGCTCACGAGATCATCAGTGCGTAATTTTTTCACAAGGCCTGTGAGCGTGTTCTTGATCATGGGCAGATCATCCGCCATCGAGCCCGAGATGTCGATCACAAATGTGAGCACGGCTGCACTGCGTTCGTCGTTGTAGAGCTCTCGCGCTTTGATTCCAATTTTCAGCAGGTGAGTACCGTTGGAAGCAAACATCGACGGAGCGCATTCCATATACACGGCGAACTCGTCTTCGCACGGAGCTGCATAGCCGTAATCGAAGTAGTTGAGAAATTCTTCCGGGCGAATACTGTTTTGCGGCGGCATTATCTTTTCGCGGAGAAATGTGCGCGCTATAGTGTACGATGCGTTGTCTACATCCATGCCGAACGTCGAGAATTTATCGTTGTCAGTCTCGGTCATTTTTATTGCTGCACGCGTGAGTGTAGCAACGTCTGTCTGATCCTGTCGAGTTGTACCGCTAATAGCATTGCCGTATTCCGCCGAAGGTCCTCCAAGAATATATTTTGTGTTCGCTGTGTTGGTGTTGTCTTTGGAAGGGTAGTAATTTTGGGGTGTGGAACCCGTACCTCCAGCAAACTGATCGCTTACATCAAGACCGTTAATGCGATATACCGTCTGTGCCGTGCGGCCTCCGCGAATGTTCATGTTGCTGCTTGCTACTACTCCGGGCTGTCTGGCTATGACAGGTTGCACGGAGTTCACAGGAATATTTGTGGGCGTGGAGATACTGCGAACTGAGCCAATCTGGTTGGGATTTGCTAACCTTTCTGCTGCTACTACAATCCCCTCAGTTCGTCGGCTGTCGGGAGCCAGCGTTATGTCGATGTGCATGATCTGATCGGGGACGATACTTACGCTTTGTGTGTGGTCTTTAAAGCCGAGCGATTTCACCCGAACCGAATAACTTCCCGCATTAATTTTCAGAATGGTAAAGCTGCCATCAGATTTTGTATATCCGCCTCTTGTGGTGCCTTCTATCAGCACTGTAGCTCCGACAAGCGGATTTCCTGCGTCGTCGGTGACACGGCCTGATAATGTACCGCAGGTGCTAGCTTGCGCCTCAAAGCAAAAAAAGAATAGCAGTAGTGGTACGAGCGTAAAAAATAGCGTTCGCATAAAGCCTCCGTGATATGTCGTGGGAATAAAATTATATCGGTTGGATTGTCGGCCTGTTGGGTTGCCAGCCGAGAGGGTGCATATTACAGAAGAAGCACACGCCTCATAGTTTCCTTGCAGGCTTTTCCGCTTATTGTGCTGCTGCCAGCAGCGGACATTGATACGATAGTAAGAAGGAACGGGGTGGAAGTAGGAGTACAACAACGCATTCGCATAAGACCTCCGTATCTGTATGAAGCACGCATTCATGGTAATAGAAACAGGAATAAAAACTTTGGTTACAACAATCTGTCGTGTTTTTCTGTGCTTGTGCTATGCAGACTTATTGTTGTATTATTGCCGAACAATTAGACAACCTTGATACAAAATCTTCATGGAACAACATCTATCCGAGCGCGTGCTATTGCGGCAGCACGATAGGCTTCAGCGCGCTATACAGCGCTTGCAGCAGCGCAGCAGGCGCTACTCGCTTGCACGGCTTGCTGTCATTGCCGTAGGTATTCCTTTTGTGTATCTCGCTTCGCTGGTGGGCGTTGCTTTTGCATGGGCGATGGGGGCAGTAGTTGTAGCGCTTTTTCTGGCTCTTGCTTTTCTGCACGACAATGTGGAGAAAAGCGCCCGTAGGCACGATGTATGGAAATATCTTACATCGCTACAGTCGGCGAGGATACGGCGCAACTGGGAAGCACTGCCGCTGCCGCACGACGACACTGTGGACTACAGGCATCCCTTTGCCGCCGACTTGGGAATTGCCGGACAACGCTCGCTACAACACCTTATCGACACGACAACGTCGATAGGCGGCAGCACACGGCTCCGCGAGTGGTTGTTGCATCCTTTGAGCCACCCACAAGAAGTAAAAGCGCGTCAGGAGCTTGTGCGGGAACTGATACCGCTTACGCTGTTTCGCAAGCGGCTTGCGTTGAATGGCCTACTGATCGCCCGGAAGCGCTGGGATGCCGGAGCTCTTTTTACATGGCTCAATGAGTCGGCACCACGCACGCCACTGCTCGCGATTATTGTGCCGCTGGCACTGCTCGCTGCTGTGAGTATCGGTTCTTTTTTGCTGTCTGTAACAATGGGGTTTCCGCCAGTCTGGACAACAACCCTGCCGCTGTACATTGCGCTGCACGGTATTGCCTACACAGTATTTTTTACCAAGCTACACGGCTTTGCCGCCGGTGCTGCCAATCTACAATACGCGCTCGAACGCATGCAGCATGTACTGCTGTTCGTCGAAGAAAGTCCGCATTCAAAGCGCGGTGCTCTGGCGTGTGAGCTCGACGTATTTCACCGCAAAGGCTCGCGTCCTTCCGATGCTGTGCGGTCGCTCACGCGGATTGCGCGTGGTGCAGCGCTTCAGAATAACCTCATCGCGTGGATGCTGCTGAACATCTTGATGCCGTGGAATTTTTTCTTTTACGACAGGCTGAATCGCTATCGCGCACATCTGCGCGAAGTATTGCCCGTGTGGTTGGACAAAGTGTACGAATTAGAAGCTCTGTGTGCACTCGCCGAATTTGCGGCGCTGAATCCCGACACATCATTTCCAGAAATTAACGCCGGAGGTAGCTCACGCATAATTGCTGCACGCAATCTCGGCCACCCATTCCTTGCGCCAGAGCACCGCGTAAGTAATGATTTCACTATTGGCTACACGGGAATGGTGGCGCTGCTGAGCGGGTCGAACATGTCCGGGAAAAGTACATTTCTACGCACTCTTGGCGTCAATACTGTACTGGCTCTGGTGGGCTCGACAGTAACAGCTACATCACTACAACTTGTACCGCTGCGGCTGTTTTCAAGCATGGCCGTAAGCGATTCTGTCGTCGATGGTGTGTCGTTCTTTTACGCCGAAGTACAGCGCCTGAAAGCTCTGCTCACAGAAGCACAAAGCCGCGATGAACTGCCGTTGCTGTTTCTCATCGACGAAATTTTCAGAGGAACTAACAATCGAGAACGGCTGATCGGCGGTCGGTCGTATATCCGCGCTCTTGCTCGTACCGATGCCTTTGGCCTGGTGTCGACACACGATTTGGAATTAGTGCAACTCGCCGATGAAAACGAGAACATCGTCAATTATCACTTTCGTGAGGAAGTTATAGATGGAATAATGATTTTCGACTACAAACTCCATCCAGGGCCATGCCCCACAACCAATGCTTTGAAGATCATGGCAATGGAAGGATTACCTGTTGAACTGCCGCCAGCTTCACGCGCATAATCTTCTATTGCAACTGATGTATCAGGAGAGCAAAGTGCAGCGTGTCGTTGTGCACCGGGCAGCACAGGTCGATGAACTGAGTGCCGGGCTGCATGGGAAAAAGAATATGACCCGACACTGATTCCCCGGGATAAAGCGTAGTGCGGCGAAGAGTCTTTGTTTCCCAATAGCGCTGAGCGTTGCGAATACTGGCGATCTTGTCGTAATGTTCGCGCTCGTCGCTGTCCTCTGTAGTTGTCGTCTGGCTGTTGTCCGAACAACATCCGCATTTGTCCTTGTCTTTGTGGGTGTCCGACAGTGCAACTGCTACGTCGAGTGCCAGCCCGAGCAGTGTAAAGAAGCCCTTTGTATCCTGCTGTCTTCTGTAGCTTTCGTTTTCTTCGGTTGTTGCCAGCCTATAGTTCTCGATCATTATTTCGGGATTGCGTGCGGTAATGATAGTGCCGGGCGTTATCGTGTCGGTTCTGTACGACATGATGCAATAAAAATTTCGCGGGTCGAGCGTGAGTGTATCGGTCGAACGATTGGTAATGCGTATTGGACAAGTGATAGACGAGGTGAATTCTCCTGCCGTCGATACTTCCACTTCTATGCCTGACGCTTCCTTTACGATACTCGGCGTACCAAAGCGCCAGCGCAGATCATCGGTATCAGAAGCGGGGGATAGCTTAAATACAGATGGCGGCGGTACAGTTCTACACGAAGTAGCGAGAAAGGCAATTGCAAAAGATAGCAGCAAAAACAGAGGGTAGTTGCTTCTCATGGCAGCCTCGAAGGTAATGTGAAAAACATGTGAAGACTGCTTTACGAAGCAGAGCAGGAATTGAGTACAAGTGCGGGCGATACACGATTGGAATGGCTATGGCGAGGTGTGTTTTTTGCGCTTCGGTCTTTGTGCGGGTGTTCAGTCTCTGCACCGCGCTGCACATCCACCGCGTGTAGTGCCGGGGTTTACCGCAGCGCCGCCCGTGCTACAGAAATTTTGCTTTGATCGACCAATTGTAGGGAGTAGGTGTTGCGAATACCGAGCATTAGCGCACGAGTGCACGCAGCGTCACGTTGCCTTTTTGAGCAAAGTGCAGGACTACGTCAACTGAATCATTTTTGTGCAGACTTTCCTTGAGGTTCATCAGCATGATATGCGTGCCGCCGGGCTTGAGCACTGCGCTGCCCGATGGAGGAACTGGCAGGTGTCCAGTAGAGCGCATTGTTTTCACACCATCGACATCTACCATTTCGTGAATTTCTGTTATACCACACGCGGGCGAGGAAGCTCCGGTAAGCGTATCGGGCGTAGAGCCTGTGTTGGTAATCGTTACATACGCTGCTGCGCTGCCGTTGCGAATACCACCTGTTACACGAAGGTCGTAAAACCGGAAAGAGTCCATGCTGTAGTCGGGTGTTTTCTCTTGTGCTATTTGTTCTTGTTGCAGCGTGGGCTCGCTTTTGTCCTGCGAGCATGAAGCGCAAAGAGAGAGAGAGAGAAGGACGGCGGTCGGCATTGCAAAGAGTTTCATTTGAGTTTCCCACCAAGTGTAGAAATCACTGTTGCGATATCATCCATTTCAGGTTCAGTACCGCTAAATTTACTGCGGAGCTTTCCGTGCTGGTCAAATATCGTAATAAAATCGCTGTGATTGATAAAGTACACTTCTTCGCCTGTATCGGCGTGGGAAGTAAACGATTTGCGGTGAATAAATCCAATGCGTGCCAGCAGCGAATCCGTCGTTGCTTCCGGCCCTGAAAGCAGGTGCCAGTTCGCGGTGTCGATTTCGTGCACATCGGCGTATTCGCGAAGGATCGCAGGTGTATCGCGCCGGGGGTCGAGCGAAATAGAAAGAAACATTACATCGCGTCGGTTGCCAATCAGGCGGCGCAGGCTATCGAGATTAGAGGTTGTAACAATGCAGATATCGGGGCAATGAGTATAGATATAGCTCACGACCAGAATTTTGCCTGCAAAGCTGCGCGGGAAGACAACGGAATCACCAGCCTCGGTAGAGAACGGATAATCACCGGAGGAGAGGTCGTCTATTACAGGAGTATCTGAACAGGAGATAAGCAGCAGAGAAAAAATAACTGCCAGAAAAAAGGGCGACCGGGGAGAGAGATAAAACCCCGGTCGCCGCCATTTGCAGGAATGCAAGAGTACCATTAGTTGCCTGTAGAGTCCGTTGTAGAGCCCGCTTCTGTTTGCTGCTCTACTTCTGTATCTGTTGCTTCGCCTTGAGCTTCTTCGGAGGATTGTTCTTCGGCAGGTTCGTCTGCCGCTTCTTCCGCTGCTTTGAGCTCTTTCAGCGACATTGGAATTGCCGGATCGTAGGCGGGAGCGCCAAAGGCTGTTGTGCGAGCTACATCATAGAACACGGGGATATAGGTAGCGATAATCAGCACGGAAGCAGCTACAATCCAGGGTTTGAAGTTGGCAAATACACCAGCAGGCTCATTGTGGTATGCTTCCGAAAGAGGAAATTCGAGCACTTCTTCCCGCACTTGGCGCGAGAGCAGCGTGCGGAAGAACACAACGAAGTACACGAGCATGGCAATTGTCATGATAATGCCGCCTATAGCCGTAAGAAGCACATATATCTTCCACTCAGGGCGGAACATGGGGCTATCTGGATTGAGATAGGTAAGACCCATATTTGTGCGGCGTGGTTCGCCGTGCAGCCCACCGCGCATCAGACCTGATGAGAAGAGGAACAGGCCGACCATCCAGATATAGGGGACAAGCATTGCTAATTTTTTCATCTGGAGTTCCTTGCCTCCTACCTTTTCCACGAGGAATAGGCTCATACCAATAAAGGCGAGAAACACAGGGCCAGCCACGGTCATATGGAAGTGTCCCGGCATCCATGAGGTGTTATGGACGATAATATTCAGGTTGTAGGACGAGTTTATTATACCCGAGATACCGCCAAATATAAAGATGACCAGCCCCACGAGCAGGTATGGAAACAGCCAGCGTTTTTCGTCGAAGTAGGGGAGCTTCTTTACCCAGCCAAACAGACCTGTAGCGCCGTTCTTGCGGCCAGCGTATTCGAGCGACGCAGCCATTGTAAATGCTGTTACAAGGCTGGGAATCGCCACTGCAAAAGTGAAGAACGCGTGTACTAATTTCCATTGGGATCCTATGCCCGGCTCCATAAACTGGTGGTGTGTTCCCACCGGAATAGAGAAGACAATAAACATCATGAACACCATTCGCCCAGCCATGTCGGAGAACAATTTGCCTCCTGCAAGGCGCGGCAACATTGTGTAGTACATAACATAGGCAGGCAGCAGCCAGAAGTACACAAGCGGGTGCCCAAAAAACCAAAACAGCGTGCGCGCCAGCATGATATTGACGGTATCTGTCCAGCCCAACGACCAGGGAAGCAGAAGTACAAGCACTTCATACGCCACTGGTAGCGTAGCGATCTGCCACACAATAAAAGTTGTGAAAATACCGACAACTGCCATCGGTGTTTTGGTGCCGGGATTTGCTTTGCGCCAGCGCACATACATCGGTATCCAGTTCCAGAAGCCTATCCAGCTTCCTACTACTAGTAGCACAACGCCGATATAAAACGAAGGGTGCGCCTGTAGCGGCGGATAAAATGTATAGAGAACCGAGGCTTTGCCTGCAAGGATAGCTATAGCAGCAGTAACAGTACCGATGAGCATGACGATAGCGGAAAGCCATGCGTACTTCATATTCAGCTTCATATTCAGAGCATACGACACCAGAGTATTGCCAAAAGCGATGGCAAAAAATGTCGTAAAGACAATTGCATTAACAACGCCGTGCAATGTAAGAGCTTGGTAATACTCAATACCGCCAAGATCATTGGCTTGGATCATACCGGCGCGGAAAAGCACCTGCATTAGCCCGGCAAGAATGCCCACAATGAGCAGTGTTACCGGCACTGCCAGCTCGATCAGAGTAAGCCTCTTCAGGCTTTTGTCCACTTTCATACTCATGAGTTCCATTAGTTACCGCCTTCCTCATTAGTAGTAGGCGTGTATGCCACTTTTACAACACCCGACATCGCATGATGGTTGATGCCGCAATACTCGTGGCACACAATTTTGTATTCGCCTGGTTCATTGAATTTTACACGGGTGTAGTTCACTTGGCCGGGAATGGCCATCAGATTGACATTTTTGCCTTCGATATTGAAGCCGTGCACAACGTCTGCTGAAGTCAAGTAGAGGTCTACTTCGCTTCCCGGTGGCACTTCGATTTCGTAGGGATCGAAGGCCCACATCCGGGCTATACTATGTACTTCGTAGCGATGGGGGCCGGTAGAGGTAACTGACGATTCAGTAAACGGCTTGACATCCGTAACGCAGTCGGGAACTTCGACTCCGAATCCTGTCATTGCAAAAACAACAGCGCCAAAAAACACTGTCATGAGCAGGAATGAGCCACCGATGGCAATTTTTTCTTTTGAGTCCATGATCAGATCCTGTTGATTAACTCGTAGTAAATAGAGAACCACATAAGTGTGTACATGAGGATCAGCAGCGCAAAAAAAGCGATTGCGCCTTTGGGCGAAAATGTGCCGTGCTCGTCCGAATCGGCTGCTGATGTATCACCGGCGATGCCGTATCCAGATCTGTTGTTCGCCATGTGTTCGGATGAAGAAAGTGCCATGTACCCTCCAGGGAGATTATTGTTTCTGTAGCAGTTGGTTGAGAGGGCGGTGCAGCTTCTGCTGCACCGCATTGGCAAGGGCATGGAACGCTTTGCCCTCACTTATTACTTCAGCTTACCCAGCTTTCTAGCAGCTTCCACATCTTTTACTGTGATGGCTCCACCTGCATTGCCCCAACTGTTGTACACATAGGTCAGGACTGCTGCTATATCTTCGTTCTTGTAGCTGCCGGGGATAGGCGTCATTACACCATTGAAGTTCTTGCCATTTACCTGAATTTTTCCGCTTAGCCCGAAGACAACTGTACGGATCACATCGGACTTGCTTTTCTTTGTGAGGTAGTCCGACTTTGCCAGCGGCGGGTAAATTGTGCTCATACCCTTGCCAGTCGCCTGATGGCAGGTCATGCAATATCCTTTGTACACTTTTTCGCCTTTGGCCATCACAGCTTGGTCGGGTGCCGCTACAGTAAAGGCTGATAGAAGGAACGTGCCTGCTACAACCGTTGATACAAGCGCTGCTCCGAATGCCATCCTGAATCTGTTCATGATATCACCTGCGTATTGAGAAGAGAAAAAGAGAGAGTAAACGTTCATTGTATGTATTTACTGTTACTGTACAAAAATCGGTATGAACACTATCCCTAAACAATGATCTGTGTCATGTTTTGAAAAGATGAACAAAACGGGTAGTATATAGCACACCGAGCCCATTTCAGTCGAAACAGGTTGGAGCATCGTACAAGTCAGGGTAAAACAGGCGCTCTCTGTGCGCGCGGTGATTCTATTGGCGCTGATGAACTGCTGCCGGGCTATATACCTGCAATGGATTGCAGGCCGCTGCGGTTAAGTATGCGGATTGTTGTGCTGCTGAAGTTAATAAGGCGTTCATCGGCAAACTGCCTGAGCAGGCGGTAGATCGTACCACGAGCCACATTGGTAAGGTCGGCGTATTCTTTAGGGCGCAGGACAACTGCTAGGGTGCCGTCGCTGTTGGTGCCATATACCGACTCGATGATGAGCAGCACTTCGGCCAGGCGCGACGAAGCCGAAACCCGCATCATCGAATTTACCCGCTCTTCGGCGCGGCCAAGCTCGGCACACAGTAGGCGCATTACTTGTTGGAAATTCGATGGGTGCTGCTGATACCAGCGGTGAAAGTGTACTGCGTCTAACCGAAATCCCGTCGTGTTCTCGATGGTAATGGCCGTCGATGAATATGGCTCGCCATTCAATACCGCAGGTAGGCCAAAGGTATCGCCGGGGTGCAACAAGGCCAGAAGAAAATTTTTCCCATTTCTGTCCTTTTTGACCAACTTCACCTTACCTGTTGTAAGGACATAGCAGGCTGCCGGAGCCCCGTTCTCGCGCATGATAACGATATTTTTTTTCCAGCTTGCAGCTCGGGCGCCCTCGATTTCGGGAAAGCCGTTGCTTGCATGGGGATGCGCTCTTTCCCTGAACGCTGTACTCGATAGATAGTTATCCATAATCATAGCAACTTACAGAATATCCACACCGCCGCGCTTTGGCATCGAGCTGGTGTACAGCTAGGTAATAGATTGTTCTCTGTCGTGTCGAATATCTGTTCCGTAGAAGACGACATTGATGTGTATTCAGGCAAAGCAGGCTGCTGAATACACCTTGTACGGTGTGTTGTAGCCATGAATGCCCATAAAGCGGAACACATCGTGAGATGTAAGCAATTTACGGAAGACGGAGAGCGGAAAACAATGATAAGCGTCAGGTATAGACCTGATAAAAGCGACACATATGAGAGCGATCAGTCGTGTACACCAGCAATCCGGAGCAGCGCTTTCCGGTCGAGGATTTTAATCGCTTTGCCTTCCAGTTCGAGAATGTGCTGTTTGTTGAGCTCAGAAAGAAATCTGATTACGCTTTCGGTGGCAGTTCCAATCATGTTGGCAAGCTCCTCACGCGTGAGGCGTATGTCGATTGTCTGTCCGTCGTCGCGGGTGCCAAATTTCTCTGCCAATAGCAGGAGTGTTTCGGCAAGGCGCTCTTTTACGGATTTATGGGCAATATCGACGATACGGGTTTCAGCTACCTTTAATTCGGACGACAGCAGGCGCATGATGCGCGCTGAAAGCTGTGCGTCGGTAGTGACTAACTGGAAAAATGTGTCGCGGGGTACCAGGCAAAGCGTGGAGTCTTCCATTGCTACTGCTGTGGACGCATACGACTCGCCGCCTATTAAGGCGCGATATCCCAGAATATTACCTCCGCCTGCAAGGCGCACAATCTGTTCTCTGCCGTTTGCTGCTACTTTATACAGCTTTACGGCGCCTGTGCGGATGCAAAATAGGCCGCTGGGGAAACTATCCTCATGGAAAATAATCTGCCCTTTTTTATAGAAACCACATTGTTTATGGTCGGAAAGTGTGTCCAGACGTTCCCCATGTAGTTCAGAAAAGACAGTCGATTGCCGGCTGGGGCAATTCCGGCAATCATCAGTAAGTCTGGAGGTCGCTTTCATATGCATTGACAATTGAGCCCGAAAAACTTTCGTGTACGAACATACAAAAAAAAAATGGGAGAAATGCAACAACGCTCATGTATTGTGCTTTTGTTGCTGCTCCCTTAATGCGTTGCAATAGCTGCTGATCATGGTTCCTGCTTCGGCAGGTTCTGCCAGACCCAAAACCACCTGAGGAGTGCCGTGCCACTGTGCACAATAATAGATGGCTTCTGCTACAGCGCGGGCACATTCTTCGTCGAAAACCACTCCCGGCTCGGTGTACAACGCTTTTACTTCAAAAATACCGGTGCTGCGGTGGGCTTTGGCGTCGAGCCTGCCCACAAGATTGTTGTGGTGTAGTACGGGGAGCACAAAGTAGCCATAGCGTCGTTTGGGCGCTGGCGTGTAGCATTCAATTCTGTAGTCGAAGCCAAACATATGCAGTGCGCGCTCGCGATGCCACACTAATGGGTCGAATGGGGAGAGCAATGTTGTGAGCGAAGGACGGAGTTTGCCCGCTATAGCTTTGTGGACTGCCGGTAGGTTATCGGGATGAACATACACTTCCTCTGTCCAGCCTTCCACGCGTGCCGACACTAACTGGCCTTCGCCAACGAGGGCTGTAATATGGGGCAGAGTATCGGCTTTCTTTGTGCGAAAATAGTCGGGTATCCAGCGCGCCGGGGCTATGCCAAGTGCTCGCACGGCTTTGAGCACGAGCTGCCTGTACACTTGGTCGGGAGAGGGGAGCTGGTCGTCGCTCCAACTGGGAAGTACACGTTCCCGTATATCGTACACGCGGTGGAAGTTATGGCGCCGGGCTATCATAAGCTCGCCTGCGGAAAACAGGGTTTCCAAGGCTCTTTTCTCCGGCTTCCATTCCCACCATCCACCCTTTTGGCCGCCGGTACGGCGGAAATCAGCCGAACGCACCGGGCCGTTGTCGCGCACAAACGCAAGCGTTTTTTCCATGATGTCGCTGTGCTTTTTTGCCCATGCACGGTTGTAGCGCCAGCCCATGTCTTCGGCGCCGAGCATGCGGTGCCGGTACAGGGCAAAGTCTTCAATAGGCAAAAAGCATGCTTCGTGCGACCAGTATTCAAACAGTTGGCCTTCGGCGAGCAGTTCGTCTATCCATTGTGGTTTGTAGTGCCCCAATCGGCTCCAGAGCACAAAGTACGGGCTGCGGTTTACAACGGAAATTGTATCGATCTGCAAGGCGTTCATGCGCCGAATAGCGTCGAGCACAGCGCTTCGCGTTGCTTTTTTCGGACGCTTATCAAGCCCTTGTGCAGCTATTGCTACGGCGCGTGCCGCTGATGCGGAAAGATGAAGTGTGTCTGGCATAGGCATAAAAGTAAAGCGCCAAAATACAAAATTACAGTCGTGTGTCCTATGCCGAAGAAGTCGGAATTATCTCATGGTTCTGCTGTGCAATCTGTCTCTGCTTTACTCCTGTCGCATAGTTGGGTGCTTGCAGCGGACGGTGCTGTGGCACGGGCGTCGCTCGGCACGCGTTGGGTCGCTGTCACCGGTTGCACGTGCCGCTTCTCGGCTGGCCGAAGGCTTATCGCTGGGTGGGGAGGGGCAGAAGCCGACAAAAGCGATGAAGGCCGAACTGCACGCGGCGGGAAGTTATCGTAAGAACGATGCGCGGACGTGTGCGGCGCGGTGCGGAGACGCTTGCACAAGGCCAGCGACAAAGGCGGAACAGCAAGGCTTATTACAACATGCTGCTCGCACCGGGGATTTTCGCAAGAGAAGGGAGAGAGGGCTACTGGCGCCCGTTGTTGATTTCATCGCGGAGAGTAGTTGTTCGTTCGAGGAACACTACTTCGCCACGGCGATTTTCCTGCTGCAAGCGCGGGTCGTTTTGATCGTTGGGATACAGCGGCTGGCGTTCGCCCATGCCCTGTACAGAAGATATTTGCATGCGATTTACTCCTCGCTGCACGAGGTATTCGGCAAGCACGCGCGCGCGTTCCCGCGACAAGCGTTCGTTTACCGCAAAGCTGCCTTTGGTATCGGTGTGAGCTTGTACAGTGATGTACTGGTCGGGGTGTTCACGCAGATAGTCCACAATTTGGCGTGTTTCAGCTTCAAACGCTTCGTCGATAGACATTTTGCTTTCGATAAAGCGCGCCAGCACGATGGAGCGTCCTTCGTGGATGAGCTCGGGGTCGGCAAAATACATGCGGGAATCAGCAATCTTCTGGCCGTCGGGCAGCGTAAGCGCAACGCCAGCAGTGCGCTGATTGGCACCTTTGGGGCGGGCATAACTTATGCTGTAGTACGTATTATTGAGCTGGTAAATATTTTCAAAAATAGACCGGAGTTCTATAGATTTTTTCGGAAAAAATACTCTGGCGCCTGTTTGCTCGGCGATGCGTTCCAGCACCGAGTGGTCGGCATTTGCCAGGCCGATAATATACAAACGCGCATGAGCAGCACGCGCTTCGCGTACAATGTCGTTGGCCGAAAGCAGCGAGGCGTTGTCCACACCGTCGGAGATAAGAACTGCCACGCGATTTTTGTTGGATGTCGCCACATCGCGTAGGCCGCGCTGCGAAGCACCGTAGAACGCGGTCATGCCGCCCATATCGAAAAAGGGGATAAGGCTATCTAATGCCGAACTGTTCGTAGCATGTGTAAGCGGTGTGCGGATATGCTCGTCGAACTGCACCACGGAGAAGTCGTCTTTGCCGGGCCGCAGCATGCCTGTAGCGCGGTCGAGGGCGATCAGAACATTGGTAATATCTTTGTCCATCGAAGCGCTGTAGTCAATCACAAACACCGAAGAAAAGGGCGGTGCTTCCTGCTCGCGCACTTCCTGTACTTTAAATCCGGTAATTGCAACACTGTCGTCGCCAATGCGCTCCACGACATTATTCCACACCATATGCGACGACGGATTGAGCCCTGTTACATGCCTGCCAGCGCGGTCGATTACCGAGCAGAGAAGATGCACTGTGTCGGGGTTCGTAAGGTCGACATTGTCGATAATAAGCCGTAGATCGCTCAGGTTGTCGAGCTGCGATACATCGACGGTATTGTCGTGCGGGGAGGTCGTATCGGTGGATTGGGCTGCTACCGAGGCTGAGGAAATTGCACAGATACAGAGTGTACAGAGCAACAGTCGAAAGTAGTATAGAGCAAAGACGGGCATGTGCGCGGGATACAATGATTAAATATCTGCTTCGGCCTCGGGCAAGAGCCGAATAAGTACCGACGAGCAACACAGTTGTCTCAGCCGGAAAGCGATTTCGACAACTGCCTATTGCGAAAATTACTGGATTTGCGGGAGATGCTCTACCGATTTCTATCGGGGAAGAGGAAATACGTATTTTTACGGATGTGTGTCGCGGGGCGGTGGAATGGGGATTTGCTTGCCAAGATGGCGCGGTTGCTGGTGGATAATATACAGGTCGAGAAATACTTTTACACGTGCCAGAAGTTCGCGAACACGGGTTTTAAATCCGTTGTAAGCGTCGACGTCTTGGGCGTTGTAGCCCACTGCTACAATGCCATTTTCGCGTGCAATGAACACTGCCCGCTCGTTGTGGAACTGCTGCGAAATCACGGTAATTGATGTCTGGCCAAAAATCTTTTTGCTGCGGATGATGGAGTCAAATGTGCTAAAGCCAGCGTGGTCGAGCACAATCGCGGTGTCGGGCACCAGCAGGCGCATCAGTTCCTTTTTCATTTCTCTGGGCTCGTTGTAGTAGATTGTTTCGTTGTCGCCACTTACTAGGAGGTATTGTACTCGCCCGGAGTGATACAGATCGGCAGCGGCCTTCATGCGGTTGTAGAAATACATGTTTCTGTTGCCGTCGCTAAGCCATTTGCTGGTGCCCAACAGCAAGCCCACGCGGTTGCGAGGCACTGTCTGCACGGTGCTGTACAAATACGGGTCGGCATAGGCGTCGATGTACCAGGTGCAGGCTGTAATTACCACTGCTATGGCCAGCGGTACTATCGCGAAAATTATGAGAAAACGCTTCACACGGTATCCTTATTTGCAGAGAAATTTCGGCGGAAATATACGGAAATATGGCGTGTGGAGAACAGTAGAAAATGGAAATGCAAATTCTTACAGTACTACACTACTCCACGTGCCGATGCCTTTCCTTTAGCTCTTTGCCAGAGAGTTGTGCGCTTCGGTCTTCGGCCTCGTGCTTCGGCTCCGCACCGCGTTGCACAGCCGCCGCGTGCCCGCCCGGCCTTCATCGCAGCGGGAATGCGACCGGCGACAGCGGTAGCACGCATTTATCACTGTTTTTCTATTTGCTTCGCAAAACATGTGAGCGTATATTCGCCGCGTAGTTTCAAGGAAAATCCTTGTGGCTAATCACTCTCACTCTCACTCTCACTCTCACTCTCACTCTCACTCTCACTCTCACTCTCACTCTCACTCTCACTTTTCAGGAGTTTTTATGCGTAAACTTTTTTATGTAGCCGCTGCTTTTGCTTTAACCGGTGTATTGACACTCACGGCGGCGACGCGTTCTCATGACTACATTTTTTCTGGCAAACCCGGTAGCACAACTCACGAAGGTATGCTTGGCTCTCGTTACGGTGTTGTTTATATTGGTTGCACTCCTAATTACTGTGAACTACTCTGCAATTCGCCGGGTAATCAGGAATGCAGTTGGTCAGTGGGCTTAGAAAATTGTATAGGGTGTTTTGATTATATCTCAAGCCCGGGGTCATTATTCGAGTTGGGGGAAGTCCAGGATCTTTTTGACTATGCGGAAGATCAGATTGCCACTAGTAATTATAGTGGTACACATTATGCGAATTTTGTCAAAAATTCAATGACGTATTATCGTACAGTGACATGGTCGTATAATTCAACTAATGGTCAAAGGGATTATACCGCTACGGTTACCGAAGTGACACCCTAATAGGGACGTACCACTAAATTTGATTATAGAATTGGGATAGCCCTGTAAGGGCTGTCCCTAATATTACACTACTATGTACTCTGCCCTTCTACTATTGTTTCTTTTTATTCCTACATGTAGCTATAGCGTATGTATCTCTGATAGAGATGCCGTATTCGAGTTGGAAAGAACTACTGTTCTCGATACCATTGCGTCAAAGAAGCGGTTGATCCTTCCGCGTATGTTCGGCGATGATCTGTGGGTGCTCGTCAACGAGGCGAAGGAGCTTGACTCTGCATCCGGTTATTATATGCTCTACCGCATACACGACAGCGTGTCGTGCCGGTTAGTGCTACCTGCTGCAAGTACATATAAACAGCATATTGTAGAGTACTTTATAGAAGAAGACAGGATCATTCTCGTGGATGGACAGGGTGTATTGACATTTAAGCGAAGGGATGAATTCACATGGGAAATGGAGAAGGAATACCGGCTGAGCTCCATTGTATTTCATGCAATGAAAGATCAGGATGTTATTTATATGTGGATGGATATGATTACAGCTTTAAGAGGAGAAAAAGGTAATTTCTATTGTCTAACATTCGATCTGAAAACGGAACGGGAAGTCTGGGAAAGGGAGATGCCGGAGCCATTAGGAGCGGCGTTTATGTATATGCAACCCAGGAATATTCTCGACAGGACTGTAAATAGTATTGCTATATCTGACATAACCTCGTATTCCATCAGGGTGTACAGTGCCGATCTATCCAAATGTGACACATTAACTCGGCAACCCAGAGCTTGGATAGACTCAAAGGAATGGATAGCAACTCCCAAAAACTCACCTCAGCGCCATTTTCCAAAGATTGACAGTTTACGGAGGTCGGTCAGCCTTATGACGCGTATTACATTGATAAATGATACAACTATACTTGCTATGTGGAGCCTTCCTCGGAAGATGGGAGAGGATGAAGAAAAGATAGAGTTTTATGTGGATATATGGGTAAAGGAAAATGGGAAGTGGAGCGCCGACAAACAGGATATGGCAACGAACGGTTATGGCGAGTCATATGAGCGTTCTCTACCGGAGTCGTCGCTATCAGTGAATTATGTGTATAGCAATGGGCTGTTTCTGGATGTTTCCACATATCCTCTCAACCACGATTTTGTACATCCATGGAAAAACGAAGACGAGTATAAAAAGGCTTCCGACAGTTATTTTGCAGAGCACCCCCTTCAATACATAGTTACTACTAGGAAATTTCAGCCGTGATGTCTCTTTAAGGTTCCTATGCTCCATACTATTCTTATCGCCATAGGATTTTTCTTCGCCAATGCTTTTGCATCATCTGCTCAGCATCAGTTTATTTTACACGATGTTGCTGTGTTGGACAGCGCACTCGACAACAAAAGGATATTGCTGCCGCGCCTCGTAGACACCACCTTGTGGGTGTTGTCGAATGAGGTACGGAAGCAAGATTCTGCCAATAGCTACTATGCTCTGTACAATGCACACACTCAAGAGTACCGGCGATTAGTGCTGCCTGATAGCAATGATAGTAAGAACTACATCGTAGAGTTTTTTGTAGAGGAACACCAGATTATTCTCGTCGATCTGGTGAGTGTACTCGTGTTTAGAGCAGGCAGAGGAGAGCAGTGGAGCCTTGCTCATAGATTTGCTCTTTCCTACACTGCTCTTCATGCGAGAAAGGAAGGAGATATTATTTATCTGTGGAATGACATACCGAGCAGCTACTCGGGAAAGAAAAGCAGGTTCTACTGCTGGTCGTTTGATGTGCAAAAGCAAAGAGAGGGGCTGATAGTAGAGTTCCCGGAACCTGCCGGAGCGAAGCTCATGTATGTGCAGCCTCGGAATGTGCTGGACAGAACCACAAAGACTATTGCCCTTGCAGATATCACGGACTATACTATAAGGGTCTACAGCGCCGATACCGCAAGAGTAGATACCATAACAAGAAAACCGGAGCAGTGGATATATTACGCAGATAGCGTCGACATGCCGAGAGATATAAAGGCACCGCAGCGGTATTTTCCCAAACTCGCAGAGCTATCGAAGAGCGCAAGCCTTATCAGTAGAATTACGCTGATCAACGACACGACATTACTGGTTGTCTGGAGCAAGCCTGTTCAAGGAGAAAACAGACATAACATTTACCTAGCAGATGTATGGCGAAAAGAGGTAGACACATGGAGTTTGATAGCGCATGATGTACCTGCTCATTCTCCAGCCGATACGCTGCCCTTTGCTTTGCCTGAAGCACCTATTTCTATCGGCTATGTGTACAGCAGTGGCGTTTTCCTCGATGTTCTTTCCTATCCTCTGAACCGCGATACTCGTACTGTCTGGGCGACATATGCCGATTATCAAAAGGAGCTTGACAGCTACTATGGAACACATCCACTGCAATATATCGTAACTACAAGAGGATTTGCCCCATGAGAATTTCCTTGGTGATTATGCACTTGCTCTGTGTGTTCCATATCTCATCTGTGGGATCAACCGCACAGCAGGTGGACAGCGCACAGACACCGGTGCGCGTGCTCACCATTCTATCCGATACTGTTGTTCTCGACAATCAAAAGCCTCTTGCTCTTATTTTTGCAGGGGGATATGCCTGCAGTGCCTGTTATGGAGAGCTTGAGCGCGCTATCCAGCAGGTTGACTCGACGATACAAATTGCCATTCTATTGCGCGTTTCCGGCAGTTCTGTTGTGTCGCGAAAGGAAGAAATAAAGAGGATGGAACGGCTTGTGCAGTCGCGCACATTTTACTTCGACGCTACATTACAGAAGACCTATAGAGTAGGGGGATATGACGATGGACTTTTTGGACAGTACGGTATTACTATTTCTCCCTCTATGCTGTTGTTATTGCCCGGTCGTTCGCCAGTATTTATAAGCTACAGTACATTATTCCATCAGGATGGCGATGGGATAGACGGCGCTCCCGACACCAGTAGCAACCGCTGTATAGCTGTAGTCAGAGAAGCGATCAGGCACAAGTGAGCAGATACGTAAAGCTCTTAAGCCGCGTGCCCGCCCGGCCTTCATCGCAGCGGCCTTGCGACCGGTGACAGCGACGGTACGGGCGCCCGAGCGACGCCCGTACCATACACCATTTCTCTGCGTTTACTACAGCTCTATTACTGCTGTTGCTATGCTTTCCACAAACGCGCGGTCGTGTTCTACAAACAGCATTGTAGGTTGTGCCTCGATAATCGCTTCTTCGATTTGCTCTCGCGTAAGCAAGTCGATGTAGTTCATGGGCTCGTCCCACACTAATAGGTGAGCGGGCTGCAAAAACGAGCGGCACAAGTCCACTTTTTTGCGCTGGCCGAAGCTGAAGGTTTCGAGCGGGCGGTCGAACAAATCACCTGCCACGCCGAAGCTGCCCATGATTGTGCGGAATTTCGTTTCGTCGATATTGTGCCTGTACAGATGCTCGCGCAAGTAGCCGTTGTTCCAGATTGGCTGCTGGTAGGAGCGCGCTACTACCAACCACGACGGAAGATAGGCCGTGCCGTGGTCGGGTACAAACTCGCGGCATACTGTTCGCAGCAGCGTTGTTTTGCCCGAGCCATTAGCGCCGAGTACTGCAAGGCGTTCGCCCCGGTGCAGTGTAAACGACACCCCGCCAAACACAGGCTTACCGCCGATGTCTACACCCACATTATCTGCCGTGAGCACGATATCGGGTGCAGTTGTCACCCGCCCGATAAGCAGCTTGCGCTGAGTTTCCACATTGCCGAGCAGCGCTTGCTTTTCATCGAGTTTTTCGTCGATTCTCCGCTCTACGGCCAGAGCACGTTTCATTTGCTTTGCGGCGCGATGCCCTATAAATCCTTTATCGTAAGCTCCGCGCTTTTCCTTTTCTTTGCTGTACGACCACGAGCGGCGTTTTTGTGCAGCCTCTTCCAACGAGCGAATTTCGCGCCGTAGGTTGTTTGTGCGCCGCCGTTCGTGTTCTTCTTCTGCTTCCATCTGTTCGTGCCACTGCGAAAACGAGCCTTGCATGACGCGCACATCGTTGCGATTAATCGACACGATATGGTCGGCACAGGAGTCCAGAAATGCGCGGTCGTGTGATACGAGCAGAAAACCCTGCTTATGCGCCAGGTAGTCGCCCAGCATCGCCCGGCCTTCCATGTCGAGATGATTTGTCGGCTCGTCGATGAGCGGGTACGCGTCGTTTTTCAGGAACATTGCCATGATGAGCATGCGGGTTTGCTGCCCGGCGCTCAGCGAAGCAAATTCGCGTTGGAGCAGATTGCTATTCATGCCCATGCGCGCACATTCCTGCTCGCATCGCGCTTCGATATCGTAGCCGCCCAACTTTTCGTAGCGTTCGAGCACATCGCCATACGATGCGATGCTCGCTTCGGTGCCCTCGGCAAGCAAGCGTTCCATGTCTTGCTCCCACTGGCGGAATGGCGCTATGCAGTCCATCGCGACGTTCATCGCGGGCCTGTGTGGGTTGCCGATATCGTAGGGAAACGACGACGTGGCAATTGGTGTAGATACGATGCCTTGCGCTGGCTGCACTTGCCCCGCGATCAGACGCAGTAATGTTGTTTTGCCGCGCCCGTTTAGCCCGGTCAGTGCTGTTCGCCACGACGTATTAATAGACAGCGAAAGCCCGCTGAACACCTGTGCGTATGGGGTGTCGTAATGAAAATGAACATTGTCGAGAGATATATTGTGCATATAATCCTTTCAGGATAGGAGACAGAGAGCCGGTTGGCAGAAAACGCAGTGCACAAAGGGCAGCGAGCGATCCGACAGATGTGTGCGGATTGTGTTCTGCAAAGTTCGTCTTTGTGCGAGATGTTTTTCTCCGGCTTCCGTCTTCGGTTATTACGCTCCTAATTGTTCTTCTACTGCATAATGATGCATAAACCTGTTGTAGAAGCCGTGTTGCGCTGAAAGATCGCTGTGAGTACCTTGCTCGACGATACGGCCATTGTCGAGCACGACAATACGATCTGCCTGTGCTGCTGTTGCCATGCGGTGTGTAACGATGATACACGCTGTGTTGGGCATTTCGCGTTTGAATGCCTGCCAGAAACGCGCTTCTGTTTCAGCATCCATTGCGGCAGTGCAGTCGTCCATAAGCAAAAGGGCAGGGCGCCGCAGCAGCGTGCGTGCTATCGACAGCCGTTGGCGCTGCCCGCCCGAGAGCGAAATGCCGCGCTGGCCGAGCAGTGTAGCAGTGCCTAGCGGAAAGCGTTCGATGTCGCGGGCGAGCATTGATGTTTCAATTGCCGAAAGCAATTCGTCGTCGCTGAACTCTTCGCCGAGGCGCAGGTTTGCAGCAACTGTTTCGCTGAACAAGACCGCTTCCTGCCGGATATATCCAACCGAAAACGCGCGGTCTTCTACTCCGTTAAATAGTATGCTGCCTCCGATTGGCTGTAGGTTGTTTACGATCAGTTCTAATAGGGTTGTTTTGCCCGAGCCCACCGGCCCGGTAATTGCAACCAGTTCACCCGGCTGCACTGAGAACGAAATATCGTGCAGTGTTGCCGATGTACTTTCCGGTGTATAACGGAAATGGACATCGCGCAATTCCAGCGATGCGAACATTTCGCCTGTTGTACCGCTATTGGTATCGGTTGCAGCATAAGCATCCGACTCCGTCTCGCGCAGGCGGTCTACATAGCGAAATACCTGTTTGGACGAAGCGTAGAACCAGCTCAGAGTCCAGAGCGGCTCTACGAGGCGTTGCAGATACATGATGAACAGCAGGAATTGCCCGAGCGTAAGGCGGTTTTTCAGTGTGAGATAGCTGCCCACAAAAATCACGATGATTGTGCCGGAGTGGTTCACAAGCATCGAAATAAAAGTCAGCAACTGGTTGATTCTCAGAAAATCCTTCTCGCGCTGCACACGGCGTTGGAGCACTGCATCGTATTTACGCAACTGGTCTTCTTCGCTCATTGTGCTTTTTACAACTCGTATGCCCGAGAAGCACGATTCGAGAGCATCGTAGCACTCGGACACCGACTGTTGTTTGGCATCGGTGTACTGCACCATTTTATCTTCGGTTTTTGCCAGCAAATACACAAGGAATGGCAGCGGCAGAAAGCTCCACAGCGTGAGTTCCCAAGAGTACATAAGCATGGCGCTAATAGTAAGCAGCAGGATGAGCCCTGCTTCGAGTGGGCGCATGATGCCCGAGCAGGCATACCATGCAAGCCTGTCGGCCTGCGAGTCCACGTCGTCGGTAAGGCGCGATGTGAGATCGCCTGTGCGGAATGCCCGGAAGAACATCGTATTGCGCTTTGTAAATACATCGTAATAGCGGTCGCGTATGCGGGCGGCATAGCTGAGGTTCATCATTGCGCGCATCAGGGGTAATGCTCTTGTAAGGAGCTCGGTAGCAACTGCAAACACAAGGTACACGGCGATAAGCCGCAGCGCAGTCTGCTCGTAGCTCAGGCCAGTATTTGGCCCGATGACACTGTACAAAAACTGCGTAAACACATCGTTGCTATTTGCTTTTACCGAGCCTGCCAGTGCATCGATTGCCAGCACCAGAACAATAGGCAGCGCTGTCTTTGCTGCGGTTGTTACAATGGTAAGCAGTGCAACGCCGGTCATAGCCGTGCGTTGTTCTCGCCAGAACCCGAGGAACCAGCGGAAATAAAGGATCATAAGTGTATCTCCGATTAAGCGTATTCTCCGTTGTCTTGTTGTCACCGATGTTCTGCCGCAATAGGAAAAAAGCAGCGTTGAAAAATCGGCTTTGCACATTGTTGTCGGCTGTAGGTTCTGCGAAAACATGTGTGGCACGGGCGTCGCTGCGGCGCACGCCCAGTCGCTGTCGCCGGTCGCACATCCGCTTTTCGTTTGGCCAAAGGACAGTCGCCTGCTCTGCATCTGATCGGCGGTAAAGGCCGAACAGCCACGCGGCGGTTATGCAGCGCGGTGCAGCGACCGAAGATGTGGACAGCGACTGAAGCGCGCCAAACAGTTGTGCTTGTCGTATGGAAGCTCGTCGTGTGTTATACTGCTGTCGTCGTTGAGGGTTTGTGCGATGTTGTCGATTCCTGTAAGCGATACAATGCTGCATACATGCCATTGCTGCGAAGGAGCTCGGCGTGCGAACCTTCTTCTACCAAGTGCCCGCGATCGAGCACGATGATTTTATCGGCGTTGATAATTGTGGACAATCTGTGTGCTATCATCACGGCAGTGCGGCCTTCCAGAAGTTTGTCGAGGCTGCGCTGGATATGCTTTTCCGTGTACGGGTCTACTGCGCTTGTCGCTTCGTCGATAATCAAAATATCGGGGTTGAATGTAAGCGCTCTAGCAAACGACAGCAGTTGGCGCTGGCCAAACGAAAGGTTAGCTCCTTGCTCGGCGAGTACTGTATCGTAGCCAGCGGGCAGGCCGTTGATGATGTGCTCTATTCCGAGGGCTTGCACTGCTTCGTACACGCGTTCGGCGGGAATATCCGACCGCAGGGCGCGCAGGTTGTCCAGCACTGTACCGGGGAACAGAAAAATGTCCTGCATTACCAAGCTCACTTTCTTGCGTAAGTCGTCCTGCTTGAAAGCGCGCAAGTCGGTGCCGTCGAGCGTAATGCAACCAGATGTCGGGTCGTAGAGCCTTGTAAGCAGCGAGATCACTGTGGACTTTCCGGCACCGGTTGGGCCGACTACTGCCACGCGCGAACCCTTTGCAATAGAGAATGAAAGATCGGCGAGCACGGGCTTGTCGGATTCATAGTGAAAGCTCACGCGCTCAAAGCGCAGTTCATTTGTAAACGGCTTATCGGCTACAGGGCGCACCGGATTGCTTATTTCCGGTTGTGTATCGAACAGGTCGAATATCCGTTCGGCGGCGCCCATTGCTTTTTGCAACTCGCTAATCTGTTCGGAAATCATAATAAGCGGCATGGTAGCGAGCTGGATGTACTGAATAAACATCCACACCGTACCAATGGAAATATCGCCCGATGGAATCCACGAAACGCTGCGGTACAGAATACCCGTAATTGCCAGCACAGGCGCCAGCAGCATGAAGAACCACAGCACTACTTCGAGGCTTTCCACTCTAATCGAAAAGCGTGTTTTTTCGCGGTTGAGGTCGGCCATTTTCTTGCGCGACCACGCCGTGTTGTTCAGATTACGCAGCAGCACTACAGCGGGAATATGCTCTGTAAGAAATCCGGTAATGTTTGCATAGAGCTCGCGATCCTGCCGGAACAGCGGTCGCATTTTGAAAAAGATGGCGTATAATCCACCGAGAAACAGAGGCGCGGCAGCCAGTGCGTACAGCGTTAGCTGTACGCTTGTCGAGATCATAATTATAAGCGATATGCCCAGCATCAGCAAGGCGCCGAGTAGTTGCAGGCCCACACTGGAAAACGCCATATACAGGCGTTGCGAATCGGACTCTACACGACTGATCAGCTTGCCGACTTTGTGATGGTCGAAAAAGCGGATCGAGAGCGTAAAGATGTGCGCGAGCAGTTGTTGTTTAATCGTGTTGACAATGCGAATGCCCATGAAACCAACAATCAACGATTGGTAGTATTCTAGTGTACCCTGTGCTACGAGCATCAGCAAGTAGATGCTTGCTGCAATTGCAATACGGCTGTATTGCTGCGAGGGGATAGAGCTATCTACCAGTTCGCGAAATACGAGCGGCAAGCAGGCGAGAATACCTGTGCGCGCAAGCACCATTGCTACTGCGGCAGCCACCGTGTGCTGGTAGCCGCTGAAGAACGGGAGCATACGCCGAAAGGTGGATATACTGATCTTTGTTCTGGGCTCTGATTCCAATTCTGGGTCGTCCGTCACGACGGTGTCCTCCATCAAAGGCATCGAGCAGCCACCTGCGAGCACCTGTGAAGGCGCTTGCAGCAACTGGCGATGACGTAAATACGGCGATAGAACTATCCGTGCGCTGCGTGCTATGCAGTGCATGAAATGCGCACGATGGTACAATGCACCAACTGCGTCCGGTTTATCACCGGTCGAAAAGTGTAGTTGATATGATATGAATGCGTATGACGGCTGCCACCGTGATGGGAAGACGACACGGTACAAAAGCCGCCCGGCCTGTGTGCGGCGCAGGGCTACCTGCGGGAGTTAGAAGAGTAGATGTAGCAGCATTGTCTCACCTTTAATGAAAGAAGGTGGAAAAATCGAAAAACAGGGTGCAAATATATTAACCAATTTGTCGAATGCAAAGTTTTTTTTGAATGGACGAAAAAATAGTTATTGCGGAGTTGGTTGAAGTTCTGTTGTGTGTGCAGATACCTTCGCTCGGGTGTTTTGTCTGTGGCCTGTTTGGCAGTTATTATAAGCTCGTCTGTGCACTGCTTTTGCAGTGAGGATGTGCGGACGAGCGCTGCGCGTAGTCCACTTTTGCGTGCCTGTGCGCCAGGCGTCGGGGCAGCTACAGAACAGTTTGTGCGACCGGTGACAGCGCCGAGCCGTGCGCCGAACCACGCCCGTGCCACAGCCTATGGGGTAGAGAGCACAATGTTGGATAACTTCTACAATAGATACAGATACGGGGTTTTTTAGATACGGGATTTTTTTGCTGTGCTGCATCCTTGCCAAGAGTTCGTGGTCAGCAACTATTATCGTATCGCTGCCAAAAAGCGCACACGAGGATATAATAGAGTTCTGTTGTATCTTCCGCTTCATCTTAATTTTTGTTGGAATCTGCATATGCACCGAGCCATCCGTTTTGCTTTTGCCATCGCTGCTTTTGTGTTTCTTCTTTCTTCTGCCGCACATGCAGATGGTGTGGAGAAGACTGCTCTGTCCAAATACGATGCCCGTCTTCGCATGATGCTGCACCAGCGGCAATTGGCAGCTTTGCGCGCGGCAGTTGTACCAGCGGACGATATGCTCCACGTATTTGTGCGCGGCGACGGTTCGGCGCTCAGGCAGGAGATAGAGCAGCATGGCGGAGTTGTAGGTACTGTATTGCCATTGCTGGTGACGGCTCGCATTCCAGCTTCGCGTATTGAGGGGGTAGCAGCTCTATCCAGTGTGGAATATATAGAAGCAGCGTCGCCGATGGAATTGCACAACGATTCGTTAGTGGCAGATATCGGCGCCGACAGGGTACATCGAGGCACTATGCCTTTAGACCGGAGCTATACTGGTAAGGGGGTGCTGGTGGGAATTATCGACAGCGGTATTGATTTTACCCATGCCGAATTTCGCGATCCCGCCGATTCTACGCGCTCGCGTATTCTCGCTATCTGGAGCCATATGCAGACACAGGGCGCAGCCCCAAAAGGCTTCGACTATGGCGTGGAGTACACACAAGCGCAGATTGAAGACGAGCTCGATGGCTCGCCTGCGGGCTTTGTATTGCAAAACGACAACCAGATCGGGCACGGCACTCATGTAGCTGCTACTGCCGCCGGAAACAACGGTGTTGCTCCCGAGGCTTCTATCGTTGTTGTGCAGTTGGATTTTGAACAGGAAAATGTCGTGCTTACTTCTTTTGTTGATGCTGTAGCGTACATCTACGCCAAAGCTGACGAGCTAGGCATGCCATGTGTAATCAATGCCAGCCTTGGGCAGCGGCTTGGTGTAACGCACAGTGGCGACGACGCAGCATCGCAGGCAATCGACCAGTTGGTGCATGCAAAACCCGGGCGAATATTCTGTGCTTCGGCGGGCAACGACGGCGAGCTCAAAACACACTGGGGCGGTTTTCCTGTAGAGCAAGATTCACTGTGGATTTACAGCTTCCGCCAGGACGGATTGTATTTTGAAGTACCAGCTTCTGATACCGAAACATTAGAAATTGCCGTGGAATGCGATTCCCTCGGCAGCAGTAATGGCAAGCTGTTTTTCGTGCCGGTAGGAGCTACTCCGTGGTGGACGCCCGCCAGCCTTGCCGATATCGGCAGTAGTACTCTCACATGGCTTTGCACGACATCAGGAGTGCCACACGACACGTCGGCAGTCATTACATTCACCGCTTCGAAAGCCCCATCAGGACGCGTTGACTTGATGCTTTCAATGCGGCGTTTTCAGAGTAAATTGAGTATTTACCGCATCAAAGTGCGGGGTAGCGGTACTTTCCACTCCTGGGGGCGATATGTAGACGACCCGGAGCACACAAGTGGCGGTTTGCCATTCAACTCGCGCTACAGACCTACAGACAACCTCATGCAGGTGGGTGTGCCCGGTGTGTCGCGCGGAGCCATCACCGTAGGATGCTATATAAACAGATATTCTTATACTGATACAAGTGGTATCGAACGTTTGGGGTCGGGGCGTCCTGTAGGCGAGCTCAGCGTGTTTTCCAGTTCCGGGCCAACATCTGATGGCCGTCTGAAGCCCGACATTGCAGCGCCGGGCGAGCGCGTCGTATCAGCCCGCGTGGTCGAGCGCAAAGATGTTCCTTCTACTATTGTAGGAGATGGGCGCTACATGGTGCGAAGTGGTACGAGTATGTCTGCTCCTGCGGTTGCTGGCGCAGTTGCTCTTTACATGGAGAAACATCCTTTGTCCTCGTTCAGCGAGGTGTATAATGTTCTGACAGGCACAGCCGCAGAGGACAGCTTTACCGCATCGCATGGCTCGCTTCCAAACAACACGTGGGGATACGGCAAGCTCGATATTTTTGCGGCTATGACTAACCTTGCCGCAAGTGCTTCTGTGCTGGATAACGGTGTGCAGACCACTGCTTATCCAAACCCTACTTCTTCATATGTATATGTACAGTTTGGATTAGTGTCGGCACAGCGTGTAGTAATAGATGTGTACGACACGTTTGGCCGCAGGAAGTTTACTGCATTCGATAGCAAAATGGCGGCGGGAGAGCACACGGCCACAGTGAGCACCGCAGAGCTTACGGCGGGAACCTATATGTACAGGCTACAAGCCGGGCAGCGCGTGCAGACGGGCGTATTTACAGTCGTCAGATAATTACTTTGCTTCGATAAGCGCTTGGATGGAAGGAGCTATGTCGTTGAGAAAATCATAGCCTGTTCTCGCTTCGATGTCGTCGATGGTACTGCGATACAGCGTCCAGTCGTCTTTTCGCACGCCGTCGCGATTGGGCATCATCACAGCAATAACAGGCGTGGTTGCCGTAACACTGCTGCGCTTTTGTCCCCGGTCGAGCACAACCACAATTTTAAAGCAAGAATCCGGCACAGCAATATGCTGGCCGATAATTGTAGGCTGGGGAGTAGAAAACACTGGGCCGGCTACAATAAATAATTGCTTGAGAGAGTCTTTGCACAGCGATTCGCAATAGCGTTCAAAATCTAACCACACCCCTCGGTTCAGGTCGGGGCGCTGTGGTATGATATTGGTCATGTAAAACGTCGAGCGATTATCTTCCGGTGTTTTTGTGCGTTCCTCGGAGCGCACCATGTGCCCCCGGTCATAACCACTGTTGGTATAGTCGTTGTGATCTGGATGGTAGAAGGACTCAGGTAGCATCGGGTCGACTATGAAGTTGCCTTCGTAGCGCGGTACATCGCCAAACCAGTCGCTGTTCAAATTCCAGCTCACCCAGTTGGGTGTGTTGCGCTTGTAGCTGAACGATGCCACATACTGGGGGCGTACCACCAAAAAGTCGTCGGTTGTATCTGCGTCGTGCGGATAGCCGAGCTCCAAGTGAATGGAGATGGCTGTATCGCTGTTAGTAGATGTCTGTGGTACATCGGCTACAGGCGATGATGCAGGCGGCGAGCACGATGGAAGGAAAACAACCAAAGGGAGCAACGTACAGACCAAGCGAGCCAGTACACGCATAAGAATCTCCCGTACAACGAATAAAGAAAGACGACTAAAATTGCGAACAACAGGGCGCAATATACGGCACACGGTGTACTAAAACCAGTGTGTTTTCCTGTGCGCTCAAAGCTTCACTAATAGAAATTCTGCTGGCCGATGTATAGAGCAAAACCATATGCCTCTCTCGTTAGGTCGACACTACTATCACTATTTTTATCATATCGCCTTGGTAAGCTGATGAGTCATTCTCTGCAAGATGTATTTGGCCTACGCACACGAGGCTCACCGGATGGAAATCGTCTCGGTGTAGGAACTGTGCCCGGAAGGCTGGAACTAGCTGTTCTTTGCCAGTGTGGGCTACCACAGGCGCACCGTTTTACGGTAGCAAATGCGCGGGGGACGGGTCGAAACACACGCAGCGGATGTGCTGCGCGGTGCAGAGAGCAGAGGTAGGAGCAGAGGCCGAAGCGCCACAACTGCGAGCTGTCATAGCAGTCGCAATTGGGGCAATAGATACCCGGCGGGGTTCATCGTGTTGGGCCTGTGTTTTTTAGGTGTTCAGATATTGCCCGTTCAATGAAAAAAACGTATTTTAAGCGCTGATTATCCCGGCATACGCATTTGGGCTCTGCCGCATGAGCAGCCGGGCCTGTAGAGAGTGTAAATCAAACAGGAATTCTGATTTATGGCACAGTCCTTCCCGCGCATAGTCCTTCCCGATATTCCGAATCTTCACGACATCGACGTCTACATAGCCAACCAGGGATATGAGTCGATACGCAAAGTGCTGAAGATGACGCCTGACCAGGTGATCGATGAAGTAAAAAAATCCAATCTTCGCGGGCGGGGCGGCGCGTGTTTTCCGACGGGACTGAAGTGGAGCTTCATGCCTAAGGGAACCGACAAGCCGAAATACTTGGCTGTCAACGGCGATGAGTCTGAGCCCGGTTCGTTCAAAGACCGGCAAATTTTTGAATACAACCCGCATCAGCATATCGAAGGCATTTTGATTGCAGGCTATGCGATGGGAGTAAAGGCCGCTTATATTTACATTCGCGGCGAGTACCACAAGTGGGTACGTCTTCAGCAGGATGCCATCGACCAAGCGTATGCTCGTGGCTTGATCGGCCCGAAAATGAAGGAAACATTCGGCACCGATTTCAGCATGGATATTTACGTGCACAAGGGCGCAGGCGCTTATGTGTGCGGCGAAGAGACATCGCTGATGAGCTCGCTCGAAGGCAACCGGGGCTATCCGCGTGTGAAGCCTCCGTTCCCGGCTCAGAAGGGATTGTGGAGCATGCCTACCACTATCAACAATGTGGAAACGCTCGCTACTGTGCCTGCTATTATCCGTATGGGCGGCGAGGCGTACAGTAAAATTGGCGCACAGGGGCATCCCGGTACGTTGCTCTATGGCGTAAGCGGCCATGTGAATAAGCCGGGTGTGTACGAATTGCCTACGGGCCTTACGCTGCGCGAAATTATTTACGACATCTGCGGTGGCGTCCCCGGCAATAAAAAAGTAAAAGCGGTGATCCCGGGCGGAAGCTCGATGCCGCCACTGCGCGGCGACCAGCTCGATGTGCCGATGGACGAAGAATCGCTGAAGAAGATCGGTACGCATATTGGCACCGCAGGTATTATGGTGATGGACGAGGATACCGATTTAGTAAAAGTGCTCTTGCGTATTGCACACTTCTACCACCACGAATCCTGTGGGCAGTGTACGCCCTGCCGCGAAGGATGTGGATGGATGGAAAAAATCCTGAAGCGCATCCATCGCGGTGATGGTACGACCGAAGACCTCGACTTGCTTGTGAATGTGGCTTCGCAGATCGAGGGCAATACTATTTGCGCTCTTGGCGATGCGGCTGCATGGCCGGTGCGCGGCTTTATTGTGCAGTTCCGCGATGAGTTTGAGAAGCGCGTAAAGCCGCGCCGCAACTTTATCCCGCTGAATGTTGTGCACGGTATGCGTAACCAGGCTCCTACATTAGAAGTCCAGAACAATTAACCACGCGCATTCTGCGTGTATGGTATAGCCGTGTCGGTTTCACCGCACGGCTTTTTTATTACAAGCTGAAACAGGCGGCAGGTGGGCGAAAAACACGAGCAGTTGTGCGACCGGCGACAGCGACAGAAGGGCGGGCAACGACGCCCGTGCCCATGCTCCCATAACCTACAAAACGACATATGAAACAGCGTATAGGCATTATCGGCGGTAGCTATAATCCCGTTCATATTGCACACTTGATCATTGCCGACAGGTTTGCAGAGCAAATGCAATTAGATAAGACATTCCTGATACCGGCGTTTCGGTCGCCGTTCAAGCTCGAAGAAGACGGCACCGATGTTGCCTCGGCAGAGCATCGCACCACAATGCTGCGGCTGGCATTAGAATACTACCCGCAGTTTCAGGTGGATACTGTGGAGATCGAGCGCGGTGGCGTGTCGTACACGATTGATACCATTCGCTATTTCCGCAATATGTTTCCAGATGCCGACTTATTTCTGCTTATAGGCAGCGATCAGGCAACGGCATTTACGAAGTGGAAGGATTGGCAAGAAATTATAGCACAGGTACAGTTGTGCATTGCGCGGCGCCCGCATACGATTCCGCACGAAGTAGAGCATGTGATTTCCTTTACGCTTTCGGATGAAAAGGGCGCACCGCTCTGGATTGACGCTCCGCTGATGGCATTTTCTTCTACGGATATCCGCAGCCGGGTGGCAGGCGGCAGGTCGATTAAATTTGTGGTGCCGTGGAAGATCGAGCAGTATATCTATGAGCACAAGCTGTACGCAAAAGAATAGGAGCGAGGAGCCTGGAAAGCGCACTGTCGTTGTTGTTGCGGTATTTCCTCGCTGTAAAAGCTATGCACGCAAAAGCCGAGCCTTCATATGAAGACTCGGCTTTTTTGATACGGAGTGTTGTATTTTTCTCTGTGAGCTATTTGCTTGTTGGAGCTATACCGTTCGTCTCGGCTGGTGCTTGGGCTGTGTAGCATGATGAGGCGCTCTCTGGTGCTGGAGCTGGCGGGAGCCGTGCTGCGAAGTGCTGGCTTGTTCCTGCGAATCACCCTGTGCGAACTGCTCCACAAGCTGCTGTAGCGCAAACGTCAGCTCGTTGAGCTGCGATGTTGCGCCTGCGATTTGCTGTATTCCTATGGCCGTTTGCTCTGATACTGTGTGCATGCCCTCGATTGTCCTACTTACCTCGCTCATTGTTGTGGACTGTTCTTCGCTGGCAGCGGCAATCTGATTGATAAGCGTTGTTACATTGATAGTTTCCGCAGAAATGCGGTCGAATGTCGACGCCAATGTTTCTGTAATGACGAGCTCGTGGCTTACCACTTCGGCTGCTTCGTCCATGGACTCCCGAGCTCCGATGGTTTCATCTTGTATCGACCTAAGTACGCTGGCTATTTCTTTGGTAGCGCGTGCAGTGCGCTCTGCCAGTTTCCTTACTTCGTCGGCTACCACTGCAAAGCCGCGCCCGTGTTCTCCCGCTCGCGCTGCTTCGATAGCTGCATTCAGAGCCAGGAGGTTGGTTTGGTCGGCAATCTCGTTGATCACTTGGGTAATATTGCCAACTTCTTCTACCTTATTGCTCAGCATCTCGATTTTTTCACTGCTTACTTTTGTGACACTCACAATTTTCGCCATGCTCTGCTGCGTAGTTTGCACCGCGTGTATTCCTTCTTTTGCCGCACTGCTGGCTTGGTTGGAGGAGTGAGCTGTCGTGGTGATACTTTTTGTTGTTTCGGCGATAGTGTACGCCATTTCCTCGCTTGCTGCCGCGACTTCGCTTGTTTGCGACGCCTGTTCCTGTACACTCGCAGCCATCTGCTCGACACTGGAGCTAATGCCTGTAGTGTGGAGCGCTACTTGTTCGGCTACTTGCCGGACTTCAGCAGACAGGTGAGTAATAGTTTCAAGTGCGGATTGTGCTTCCTGCGAAGCTGCTTCTGCCTCTTCGCTTTTGCGCCGCACGTCTTCTACACCGCTGCGAATAGAGCCTACCATACTATTGAACGACGAGGCGAGGTTGCCTAATTCGTCCTTATTTTCTATTGATACAGAAGTATCGAGATCTCCCGCAGCAATTGCCTGCGCTGCCTGTTCCAATTGCACCACCGGGCGGCTGATAGACCTCCCAATAAAGCGCGCCAGCCACATCCCAAAGAGCATGGAGAATACAAGCAGACTGCCTATGAGTATCGATGCGGTGTCTACTGTCGCTTCCGACTCGCGATGCAGCTCTGCAGCGTTTAGAGCCTGAATTTTCAGAAGCTCGTCCAGGCTGTTAATCACGAGGTAAAAGTTGTCGCGGCCTTCGGTTTCGGCTACTTCTCTTGCTTCGTCTCTCCGATCTTCGCTTAGCAACGAAACGACCTTTGCTCGTGTAGCGAGGTAGAGAGCCTGATGTTCCTTGTAGCTATTTGCTGCTTTTCGCTCAGTTTCAGTCAGGATTGTTGGTTCGTAGCGTGCAAAATTCGCGTTGATCGAGTCTAATAGGGGGGAGGCTTTCGCGAACATGGCCTGCTGTTCAGCGGGGTCCGACGTTGTAATAGCCTTGAGAATATCAACGCGTATGCGGTACCAGTTGCGCGCTATATCGTCGAGCTCAAGCAGGGGAATAATACACTTATCGTAGGTCGCCTGCAACAGAGGGTCGACCGCCCTCATACTGATAAAGCCTGTAACGCCGGTAATCAATAGCAGGACAAGGATGCCACTGAATGCCACAGTGAGACGCTTGCCAATGTTCAGGTTCAGAAACCACTGCTTCATAACAATGTACCTTTGGGAAAATCTTTAGAAGGATAATGGAGAATACGCATAGCTGTTGCCACCAATATTGAAGAGTATGGCCGTAGATGCGGATGAGAAGGGCAAGAGCTACACATACAAGAGATTGTCTGTACAGATCGTGTACAATCGCACCCAATCATAAATCTGTTGTATGGTACTTGTCCGTAGTTCTATGATTGCTGTTTGCTGACTGATTAAGCTACTATCAGTTTTCTGCTTTTGTGGAGCTCTTTTCAATCCCTTGAAGAGCCATTGTATAAAGTTCTGCGCAGAAACATAATTTTGACACCGGTTTGCATAGTATCGAACGGGAGAACTTTTACTTTAGAGAAAACACAGGGAAATTATCAGTGCCAGTAGAGATATGGAGATTTCCTCCATAGTTCCGGCTGCGTTGTATGCTGTTTCGGTCTGCAAACAGTTTCCGATATGCCCTTCTCTACCGGGGCAAACGCGCATAGCGACAGGAATTGCACTGGCAGAAGTGCACATAGAAGCCGCCAGATACTCACTGAAAGCCGCCAGATACTCACTGAAAGCCGCCAGATACTCATTCATCCTTGTATCCAGTATGCTCTTTCGACTTCTTTGCAGTAAATGCAAGGGGAAAGCAGGTGCATAAGAAGTTTTTTAGGTGCATAAAAGGTTTTTAGGCAGGAATGATCTGCCTGTAGAAAAATGTTCGCTGACGGAACATATAAGGGGAGTACATATAAGGTATGGTGGCATTGTAAGGGGAAGCCACCATGCCTTTTTTATTGCGAATAGCTGGCACAGGGCACAGAGTATATGGCCAAAAGCCCTGCTCTCAGGTGATTGCGTAGGACAAAATCAGACAAACACCGATTGATTGCCTGCCGTCTACAAGGTAGTTTCGCAGTGCGCATGGTTCTGGATTGGAGAAGGCTACGCGGGGTACAGCTTCCCTTATTCGTATGCGATAGTATAACCATTTTTTACTTTGGGGCGATTGCTCTGCGCTCATCCTGTGTGCCGGGATGGGAAGGCTGTGCATTGCCTGCAATTTCAGGGAGAATGTATGGACAACATAGTTCCTACAAGGAAGTATTGCTCTTTTGGCGTTTCGTGGTCGCGGCCATTGCTCATAGCCGCTACCATGAGTGCCTTTGCGCTCGGGGCAGAAATACCTGCAACTGCCACGGGTAGTAGTAGTAGCGAAAACATCAATCTCGACTCGGAGTGTGCCGTACCAATTGTTGCCAACAACGGGCAGCTAATGGCTGCTGATGATAGTATGGCGCTCGATCCAACATGATACATCGTTTTGCCTGATTGCGCTTCGGTCTCCGCTCCAGCGTTGCGCCTCCGCACCGCGCTGCATAACCGCCGCGTGGCCGTGCAGGCTTCATCGCAGTAGTAGGGGGATCGCAAGATTGTCTGCACATCGCTCTTGTGGTACAACTACATAGGCGATGCGCTCGGCGCCCGCGACCGTGCCTATCCTTACCGGAATATGCAGGCCGTACCTGCTACATTTTTCACTTACACATATAAAACATCCTATGATACACAGTGTTGTAAAACGCGCTCTCTCATTGGCAGTCATAGCGCTGATAGCCTCGGTGCCGTATGCAGCAGCTCAGGAGTGCTATACGCCCTTGGAATGGATACCTAAAAACTACGTGTCTAATTTTGATCGCAATAAAAATTTTGTGGACGACGCCATCGAGAAGATGAAGCCCGATGAGCGCGTTGATATTATTCTGTGCCTGAACTCCTGTGGCGACAACGAAGACTTTGCACGCTTTCAGAAGATGGGCATGGGCGAACCGAGCTTTCGCAGCGCGTACCTTTCGCTGATGACCTTCCGCAATGTACGTGTGGAAACTGCTCTTGCACTTGGGAGCGACGAACGCGTTGCTATGGTGGAAATGGCGCGCCCCATTGTGCCAGAGATTCACACCAGCCAAGCCGCTGCTAAAATTACAACGAGTGCTACCTATGCAGGAGCCAATCTGGAAGATATGTACCCGGGCATTGATGGTACGGGTATCAATATCGCTATTATCGACTCAGGTGTGGATAATGGTCCGGCAGATGGTAGCCCGGGCGGACACGAAAGCCTGCCGGGCTGGAAGTTCAAGCATGGTTATGATGCCGTCTTCAGAACAGAAACCGACCCAGACGACGACGATGAGCACGGCACAGGCGTAGCCTCTATTGCTCTTGGAATAGCAAAAAGCGATGGAACATTTCGCGGAGTAGCGCCGCAGGCCGGGCTGATAGACATCAAGGTGTGGAGCGGTGCTTTCTCTATAGACTATTGGGAATCTATGTACTTTGGCATAGAAAAAGTCATTCAGAAGAAGCACGACTGGAATATCCACGTTGCCAATATGAGCTTCGGCTACCGGAACGACGGCAACTCCAATGGCACCGATGGCCTTTCGCAAATGGCCAACCGTATGGTGCGCGAAGGTATTGTAGTCGTAGGTGTGATGGGCAATCGACGGAGCTCTGGCGACCCTTTGCACGAGATCAACGGGCCGGGAGCTGGCGACCTTGTACTGACAGTCGCCGCCGCCAACGACTTAGGGGATGTAGACCGCACCAATGATATTATCAACTCTGCTTCGCGCCGGGGTCCTCGCCTGAGCGACGGCGATGCTATTACTGTTGATGAGGACAAACCGGAAGTAACGGCATACGGCACGAACATTTATGCAGCCGAATCTAATACAACCAATGGCTATCTCAGCGTAAGCGGTACATCGTTGGCAGCGCCACAGGTAGCCGGGCTCGCAGCCCTGATTTTGCAGGCTAAGCCGAATATGGATCCGCTGTCGGTAGGCGAGCTTATTCAGCTTACTGCCGAAGATAAAGGCACCGCCGGCTGGGATGATACTTTTGGGCATGGGATTATCGATGCCTATCACGCAATAGACACCCTGCTTGGCTCTGTGCAAACCGATGTGCAGTTCGACGAATACTGCAACCAGCCGGGCAATCCTGATTGGTGGACATCAGCGAGCCTCGAACCGGTAGACCCTGTCATTGTGGAAGGAACTGCAAACAATATCAAAGTAAAAGTTCATAACTCCGGTACTTCTACGGCTTATAATGTAAAAGTGCGTGTAGGGATTTACAACTTTAGCAACTCGAATGCCGAGTACGATATTGCTTTGGAGAATATCCCCCAAATTAACGCTGGCGATACCTATGAGTTCACGGTTCCGTGGACACCGCAGGCTGAGTTCGATACGCCGCCGGTAGTGCACGCATGCCTTAAAGCTTTTATTATTTACCCGAACGATACCAACCACGGCAATAACTGTGCACAGCATAATGTCAATATCAAACAATCGAATTCGCCTGCGCCTTTTCCCATGACAGTGGTCAACCCCACGGGCAAAAACCTCAATATGGAGATTGTCACCGATCCAACAGCCGCACAGATAGCCGCACAGGGCTGGGAGCTTACTATAACCGAAAAGGATTTTGTAATGAGGGCGAACGAATGCCCGAAAACTGTTGTGGTGTCGCTTGAGCCTATGGCGCCCAATGCGCCCGATACCATGGCTGTTAATGTGTATGTGCGTGGTCGCGAAGGGCAGAGCGAATACCAAGAGCTTGGCGGTGTACGCATTATTGCCATAGATGGTCGCGGTAAGGCTCGCCCGCCTGTTCATGCTGTATTCGATGGTATAGCACACACAGGGTTAGGATATGTGCACCTGCGCTCTACACCTACGCGACTTGCTGTGTCGCATATCGACGGTGGAGGCGACGATGGTATCATGGCATGGCTTGGCAGGGCTGACTTCTGGCGCGGAACACTGGAAGAATTTCTTCCGGACGACCTGCTGGACGGCCAGAGCATTTCGTTTACTGCACAGGGAAGTGTGGGCGGTACTGCACCAGTGACAATAGCCACGCTGCGTATTGAAGATGAAAGCGATCACGCGCGATTGTCTGTAGCTTTTCAGCACACCACAACAACAACTCTTACAGTGGAAGTGTACAACGATGGCGTGCTTATGGGCGTCGACAGTATTGTGCTTACAACTGCAACAGCTTCTGTCACCTTTGCCAATGCGTGGCCGCCGCTCAAAGGTATTCGAGTAACACCGTACAGGCAGGCCGACGGCGATGTGTATGCCGAGGTGAGCTTTGCCGATAAGACCGATATTGAAATACTGAGCTCCACAGCCGCTACGATGGTAGCAGGCGACAGAATCGTAGTGCGAGCTGGCACACAGGCTACACTGGCCGACTATATAGAAAACGTGGAAATACTGGCCGACGGACCCACAGAATTTGCTCTGACAGGCGAAGCTGGTGGCGTATTTGAACGCCCGTTCAGAGCTATGGGAAATCCTGTTTTAGAGTGGAAAGACGACGGGCAGACGCTGACCGCACGTGCTTTTACAGATCGTTCGGCTGTGGGTGTGCGGGCCGAAGTTCCTGAGCTCAAAGGCTATGATCTCACTTGGACAGCGACAGATATCAGCGATGTACCGTATGGTACGCATCTGGCTGTGTCTGCACATGGCAATTTTATATCGGGTCCGGGGGAAACGGGTTCGGTCTGGTTGCAGCGCACTACCAGCGACGCCGATATTTTTGCCGATCTCTCGCGGCTTGGTGTGCAGGACTACAGAGTAGAAGTGTATAACAATGGGAATTTTGTGTACGGAACAGGAGGGCTGACCTCGTTCATTGGTAGAGTGAACAACTGGCCAAATGGCGGTGGACATGCTGTTGATGATAATACTGATGATCCGAGTTTCCGGCTGCTGTGGCCCGGTGCAGTGAGCTTTTCGCTCGCCAACGGTGCTTCTGTAGGAGGCGATGAACTGCGTATCACAGATAACGGCAATAGGATGGATGATCTCCTATCGGTGACAGAAGTGGGAGCGTATGTGATAGGGCTGAACGAGCTGAATATTATCAGCGAAGAAGCGACAAGCCTGCTGCCTGTATCATCAGTCGGCTATAAACCTGTGGCCGACCTGCCGTTTAGATTGTACCAGAACTATCCGAACCCGTTCGACCAGCGCACGATGTTTAAGTTCGATCTGTTTGCCGAGTCGCGGGTGGAGCTGGAAATATACAATCTTGCAGGTGAGCGTATTGCTTCGGTGCTCGCACGCAATCTTGCAGAAGGTACACACGAAGTAGAGTGGAAGCGGGGAGGTGTATCTGTTCCCGCAGGTGCGTATATCTATAGGCTCAAAGCGGTACTGGTGCGCACCGGCCAGACATTTGAACTCCAGCGGAAAATGATCATTCTCGATTGATGACTGCACAGAGTATCCTGCCAGGTCCGTGCTGTGAACGTGCGGGCCTGGTGGCATATAAGGCCGCTTCTGTCCTCGTCTTATTACTGATAAGCAAGTGCCCGGTATTGGCTGTTGTGTGCTTGTGGAGTATCTTCGCGGCGGTGTATTCCCGTAGGAAGTATAGTGGGAAACTGGAACCACCGTGTAAGATGTCAAACAATGAGACAGGAACATAGATGACAGAGAAAGGCGCAGCCGAGCAGCGACGCGCAAGCTCGGCATATCAACAGGTACTGCGATTTCTTCAGGATCGATTTAATCTCTCTGATGACAAGGCGAGTACCGAAGATATTATTGAGGCCATTACAAGAGGTGTTGAGTTCAAGGGAACGAACCTTTGGGTGCTCATTTTTGCCATCTTTATTGCTTCTATTGGGCTCAATGTCAATTCTACGGCTGTTGTCATTGGAGCCATGCTTATTTCGCCGCTCATGGGGCCTATCATGGGCATTGGTTTGGGAGTGGGAACGAATGATTTCGAGCTGATTAAGAAAGCTGTGAAGAATCTCGCAATTGCTACTGGTATCAGCATCCTTACCTCTACTATCTATTTTGCGATAAGCCCACTCGATGCTGCTCAGTCGGAGCTGCTGGCCAGAACTACTCCTACAATCTGGGATGTGCTAATCGCTCTGTTTGGGGGAATCGCCGGTATTATCGCCGCTACAAGGAAAGAAAAGAGCAATGTGATTCCCGGAGTGGCAATCGCAACGGCGCTCATGCCTCCGCTGTGTACAACCGGGTTTGGCCTAGCTCATGGCAATTGGTACTTTGCTCTCGGCGCGTTTTACTTGTATTGTATCAACACCGTGTTTATCAGTGTGTCTACTCTGCTGATGGTCAAATTCCTGAAGCTTCCGCAAAAGCATTTAGTAGATAGCCAGAAGGAAAGCCGGGTAAAGCGCATCATTATGATTGTTACGATTGTCACCGTCCTGCCCAGCCTCTATCTTGCCTATACAATTGTTGTGAGAACTATCAATGAGGAAAATGCTCGTCTGTTTGTGCAGCGCGAGTTTAATTTCCAGACCAGCCAGGTCGTCAATACAAAAATGAGCTTTGGCGGGGGAAAACAGGTAGTTGAAGTTTTTCTGATTGGCAAGCCATTGGATAAAAGCAAGATTGATGATCTGAAAGCGCGGATGGCGGCCTACCAGCTTGAGGACGTTCAGCTTCTGGTGCGGCAAGGCGTAGATAGCGAGACGCGCCTCGACATCAACACCGTAAAAACAGGGCTGCTCGAAGATTTATATAAGCGCAATGAGAAGGCAATGGAAAACAAGGACAAGCGAATTGAGTATCTGGAAAATGAACTTCTGCTCTATAAATCGCAGGCTTTGCCAAGCGATGATATTGTTGCAGAGCTCAAAGCGCTTCAGCCGAAAATCACAGAGTTCACTATCAATCGAAACTTGGTCTATAGGCCGAAAGAAAACGCGGTAGATACTGCAATTGTGGCATGTATTTCGTTTGAGGGAAGACTGAAGCAGACAGATAAGAAGAAAATAGAGGAATGGCTTAAAGCCAGAACCAAAAGCGATAAGGTAGTCATTGTATCGAATAAATAACGCTGTGCCGTTAGTTGCTCCAATTGTGGTACACCACGATACACCGCTGCCGGTCGATACCGAGGTCTTCGCCATACCATTCTGTAATGGTGGAAAGATCGAGTGAGGTAGGCACGGTTTTTACCCACAATGGTGGCTGTGTCTGTTCCGAAGGGGAGATATCTGTTGGTATCCATTGCTGCAACTCCGCCTCGGGCACGGTGGCCACAAGGCGGATATCCCAGTCGGATGGGCCGGGTACTCTTCCCACGCCGTTGTTATTATAGCTTATATCGAAGTCGAGTGTGGTATAGCTGCGCTGGAATGCCACGTACTGATGCAAAAATGAGGTCTTTTCCTCCATTGTCGCAAACTGCGAGCTTTTGGTTTGTGTGCTCTTTGGACCGTCCTGCGAGCTGTTTTGCCCACACCCGCAAAGAGCATCAGTGTAAAAAATAGTGCAGAGTACAGAGCCATAGGTATTGCCGTGTAGTATTGCGAAAAGTTTGTGGCACGGGCTTCTTTGCACCGCCCGTCTGGTCGCTGTCACCGGTCGCACATCCGCTTTTCGGTTGGCCGGAGGTTGTTCGCTCTGGTGCTGTCGTATCGCCCAGCGAATGGCCGTATCGCCTCGCACCGTTACGGGAACATGCGCGCAGACGGGTTGCAATGCCACGCGGCGGTTTTGCAGCGCGGTGCGCAGACTAAACGGTAGAGCGCAGACCGAAGCGCAAAACTATTTTTCTATACGGCTGTAACGACAATAGGCTCGGTGTCGGTAATAATCACCGTGTGCTCGTATTGTGCTACATAGCTGCCGTCGGGCGTGATATATGTCCAGCCATCGCCTTTTTCCACGACATAGTGAGCTCGTGTGGAAATGAATGTTTCGATGGCTACCACCATACCGCGTGTGAAGGTTTTGCGGTACGCCGGGTCGTAGTAATTTGCTATTTCCGAGGGCTCTTCGTGCAGGCTTCTGCCCACGCCATGCCCGCACAGATTTTCGATAACCTGAAACCCATTTTTTCGCGCTTCGCGCTCGATAACACGGCCTACTTGATTGACACGTACACCTGTTTTAGCGGTGGCGATGGCCTTGTCGAGAATTGCTTTGGAGCTTTCGCACAGGCGGAGCAGGCGCTTATCGGTGACATCTACAGCCACCGTACCGCCATTATCAGCAAAAAATCCGTCTTTTTCCGCCGATACGTCGATATTTACTAAATCGCCTTCGCGTATGACGCGCTTGCCGGGTATGCCGTGCGCCGCTTCGTTGTTGATGCTGATACACGTCGCGCCTGGGAAATTATAGACAAGCCGGGGAGCTGGGTTTGCACCGAGGTCGCGCATCATCTCGTTGCCAAGAGCGTCTAGCTCGGCAGTTGTCATTCCCGCCCGCACGCTGGTTTTCATTTCTTTGAGCACATGGCCCACAATCCAGCCGATTGCGCGTATGCCGTCGAGCTCTTGTTGTGTGGAAATAGACATATTTTATCCTGTGTTGCAATTACATAGTATGATATTGCCGCCGTATTCTCGGCTGCGGTTACGGCTTGAATTTGCTTTGAATGCGCTCGCTGGTAAGGTGTTTCAGGCAGTCGATAGCCTGGCATGAGTTATCGCCATAGTCGACTTCCACTACACCAATAGCATGCGCCACGTCGATAGCCCGGCTGTTCAGAGTGCGATTGCGCTGCCCGATAGCGAGAAGAGCTGTGTTCATAGAGTCCTTTACAAAATTTTCTTCGGACTGTAGCTTTGCTTCGATCATATCGAGGTAGGGCATAAAAAACGAATCGGGAAGTTTTTTGTCGTCTTTTGCAAGATTGTACAGCAGCAGGAAGCCGCAGCGCTTTTTCAGATTATCGCTGGTTTCCATCCACTCCACAGCTTTTTCTTTTGCGAAGGATGTTTTGGAAAGCAGATAGCTGCAATAGGCGTTCGACAGCATCCAGCCGTGCTTCTCGCTTATTTGTTGTTCGGCTTGCTCGGGTGTCACTTCCTTGGGATTGTCCACGAGCGTAGCGAGAATTCTCGTGTCGAGATACGGCAAATTCCACAGTTCCAGCGCGAGCTGGTGGCTTTTCTCAATTTTTTTTGCGATTGCTTTGAGCTGGGTCACGCCGAGCCCAAACGACCCGATGTCTTGTAGACCTGTTCGGTTCCATACAGCGATGCCGCGTTCATTTTTGTTCTCTTCGAGGAGAGCGAGCACATCGTTGGGCGTCATACATTCTCCATTGTAAAATATCTGGCAATTTACAACGCGCATAGCAGAGGAAAAAGTAAATCGTTGGTTGGCGGGCAGTATCGGCTGTTGGGCAAAGGTTATGGCACGGGCTTCTTTGCGGCGACCGCCTGGTCGCTGTCACCGGTCGCACATCCGCTTTTCGGTTGGCCGGGGGGCGTTCGCTTTGGTTCAGTTGTTGTGGTAAAAAAAGAAGGCGGTGAAGTTCACCGCCAGCGTCTGTTTTTGCTATGTGTGGGTGCTGTTATTCTACGACAAAAGTCCCGGAAGTAAGACGAGTGCCATGTTCTTCGAGCGTGAAGGCGTACACTCCGGGTGCAAGCTCTCCGCGCTGGATAGTAATGGAGGAGCCGTACAGCCCATGAGTAGAGCGCACGTGCTGCCCAGCGACTGTAGTAATAGAGAGTGTTGCGTTATGGAGTTCGCAGGAAGCGCAGAGCCGGAGTGTAGCTGCTGTTTTCATGGGGTTGGGAAACAGTTCGTAGCCCGATTGCACTGGTGTGCTCTCGTTCACCGATGTTATCACCAGTTCTGAGAGCGGTCGCCGCCACGTTGCTGCACCGGTTGTCCCTGCGTACAGATAGTCTCCTTGGATCACAATGGTCTGCACAGGAATGTGTTCCATTCCATCGGTTACGGATTCCCACGTTGTGCCGTTGTCGGTAGTTTTGAAAACACCGTCTTCAGTTCCTGCAAATACTGTCTGCTCATACACTGCAAAGCGTGTGACGCGTATGTTCTCAGGCAGCCCCATTGTAGATGGAGTCCACGTTATGCCATTGTTGTGCGAAATAAAAATACCATTGTTGTAGGAGCCTGCGAACAAGGTAGCACCGTTGGAGGCAAGAGAGTATATTTCGCTTTCAGCAATACTTGCTGGGCTACTCCGTACCCAGTGAGTACCGCCGTCGGTAGAAACGCGCACATCGGTTGTTGTACCGGCATAGAGCGCGCCATTGTGCTGTACCAGAGAGAGCGCAGAAGTTGGAAGGTCGGTTGCCGTCCATGTAATACCGATATCATTCGAGATATACGCTCCGCTGTAGGGGGCAACCGGAAAGGACATCGACATAGTTCCTGCAAGCAGCAGAGAGCCAGATTGGAGAAAATTTGTCACCCATATTTTTTTTGGGATTCCCGTGGACGCTTGCCACAGCGTGCCATCGACATCCGCATTGAACACTCCTTCCATCGACGTACCTGCGAGCAGTGTAGAGTTGGCCACTGCAAGCGCCGTTATGGTGGAGGATGTCGTGTGTGGCGCCGGAAGCTCTACCCAGGAAATACCGTTATCGCTGCTTTTATATATATTCGTCGAGTTTTCTACTGCTGCATAGATACCGCTGTTGTCCGCCGCCAGCACAGGAACAGTTGTTGTACTGGCAATGCCCGTATTGACTGCTTCCCAGTGTGCACCGTTGTCGTGTGAGATATACGCACCGTATTTTGTGGTTCCTGCTATAAGCATCGAACTGCTTGCGGTAAGGCTTGTAATACCTGTAAATTCTAATCCGGCAGGCGACCATGTAGCTCCGTTGTCTGTAGAACTGAACACACCATTATCACTCGTACCAGCAAACAGCAGAGAGCCTGAAGATTCAACGCAGCTTATGTAGGATTGGCTTGTAGGGGAAGCCAGTGGTATCCATGTGTGTCCCAGGTCTTCGGAGCGGTATGCTTCGTTCCATCCTGCGATAAACAGAACTGAACCAATGGCTTTTAGTAAGGACGGATGCATGGTTGTCGACGAAATCCTTATCCAGTTTCCGCCAGCTTCGCGGGTGTATATGCCACCGTCTTCTGCGCCAAAGCTGCTGATAATGTTGATAAATACGCTCGTGTCGATAACAGCGATGGACACAACGTAGTCGTTGGGTAGGCCTTCGTTGTTGGATTGCCACGTAGCGCCGTTGTCGGTAGAGGAGTAAATGCCGAGGCCAAAACCACCTGCATAGAGCGTGGAACCGTCGTAAGCGAGGGCAGATACATTGCTTTCGGGTAGGTTGGTCTGAAGCTGTTCCCAGCTCTGCCCGTCGTTGTCGGAGACAATGATGTCCGACCATGTGCTTGCATACAAGCGACTGCCAATGCGTGCAAATGAAGGGGATGCATTACCTGTGTACGCATGGCTCCAGTTCATACCATGGTTGTCGGAGCGGTAAATACCAGTAGGCGAAGAAGCAAGCGCAGTACCATTACTTTCAAACAGACCTTGGATATTTGTGCCAAATGGCTCGTTGAGAGGCTGCCATTGTGCTTGTGCGAACACGGTTCCCGTCAGACAAAACAGCAGGGACAAAGCGTGCGTGCGAATAGAAAAACAACGCATAAAGAACCCTATGATAATAAATGAACGAAATCGCACTCCGTTCAATATGCAAGATAGAAAATCGTGCGCCAGTAGTACAGGCAAAAAAAACATCATTCTACGCAGTCGATACGATGTTGCGAACGCTGTTCTGTACAATGTTTTTGGATGTGATGTTCGCTTCTGTCGCTGGAAGGGAGCATTCTACCTACTGCTATCTTTTGTTCCGGCGTTGTACTGCGGCAGTATGCCCGCGCGATTGCTGGTAGAAAAATCACGCAGCGGCTTGTGCGACCGGTGACAGCGACCAGACGGGCGCCCGAGCGACGCCCGTGCCACAATCTATAGCAGCAGCAAGACTCATGAGCGAATGCGTATCAAGACGTTGTAGGATGGACAATGTGCTACTCAAGCACGTCATTCTTTTCGATGGCCAGAAGCCTTGGCGGGGCATTGCTCAGGTTGATAAATTCGTAGTGCAGCACGTGGTACTGCGTTTGCGGGAGTTCGCGTGCCCATGCCGAGATGTGCGCCGCTTCTTCTGTTCCTTCTGCATGGCCGGGGTAGATCATAACGGTGATAATGCCATTTGGGGCGAGTAGTTCTGTAGCAGCCTGTAGCGCTTGGAGCGATGTCTGCCGCTTTGTGGTGATGCTTTTGTCGCCGCGAGGCAGATAGCCGAGGTTGAACATACAGACATTGATAAGCCCGCAGTGTTCTGGCGCTATATGATGCCGCATGTGCTCGTGTCCATCGTGCACAACCATTGTTTGCCGTTCTAATCCGGCATTGAGCAGGCGATTGCGCGTAGCGATTACTGCCTGTTCCTGAATATCGAACGCATACACCATACCGTTTGTACCAACTAATCGTGCGAGAAACTCCGTGTCGTGTCCATTGCCCGCTGTTGCATCTATAGCAAGAGCGCCGGGCTGAAGGGCATTTGCGATAAGTGTACGTGCAAAATGCAGAGCCTTGAGCATACTGGTCAGGTATCGGATGAGTAAAACCGTTCGATAGAGAACGCCGGAAGGGGGGAGGCATTCACGAGAAAATCTGCGAAGTGGAACGCCGACCACGGGCCGTACAGAGCGCCTTTGCTACCGAGGCCATTGAGCATGCCCACGCGCTTGTGCACGGGGTGCATTCCCGCTACTGGATGGCGGTCCTTGATAGCCGGGCGTATTCCGGCTGTGTGCTCGACAATATCGTAGGGCACGCCTATCAGATTGTCGAGATTGTGCCGAAGCTCCGCGAGCCCGTCCTGTGTCGTCGTTTCATCGAATGTCGACCACCCATTGGTAGCTCCCACTTTGAACAGGCCATTGCCGAGCGGAGTGACGTGTGCACCGCCGTTCAGGATGCAAGTATCGGGGATGCCTGCCGTGCGAATCACGAGTGTTTCTCCATGCGAAGGCAGGATAGGGACAGCGCTGAACAGGGGGTTGTAAGCGCCGCGCCATCCTTCGCAGAATATAAGTTTCTCGGCATGGATCGTGCGCCACTTCACACCGCTCTCGGTGATGTCGAGTTCTTCCACTCGCACGGGCGCACCTGTTGTTTCTGCCAGCGGAAGTACGCTGTGCAGGCAGTGGAGTAGGGCCACGAGGTCCACGCGCCCGCCGCCGGTCATGATGCCTGTACCAAACGGTGCATACACGCCCGCCGGTATTGCGTCCTGTGCTGGCTGCATATACTGGCTGTAGCCGGGTTCGGCGCGGCGCTCCTCCCATACAGAGCGTTCATCGGCACTGCGAAACACGCGCAAGATGGGCAGCTCCGTGAGTAGAGTCGCACCGAACTGCTGTTCCATCGAGCGATACCACTCTTTTGCAAAGGTCAGGAGCGTGTCGAGCATAAAGGATTTTGCAAGGCGCCGCCCAGTGACAGGTGTGAGCAGGCCGCCCGCTGTGCGCCACGCGGCAGAGGGATTGGGCAAATCGGCCAGAAGCACCGTAGCGCCGCGCTCGCGCAGACACCACGCCAGCAGCGAACCCGCCAGCCCACCACCGGCGATGAGGAAATCGCAAGTCTGATATGAGCGGTTAGAGGCCAAGTTTGTTCATGCAATAGTTGAAGGATGTGCTTCTGGTTCTGGCTTCATCGAAGGAGAAGTGATGAAGGATGTCCTGCATGAAAGCAATTTTGGAATTGTTGTAGCGTGACGGAATACAGGCTGCAAAATCTTCTTTTGTCATTTCATCGGGTGGTTTGCTGAACGTCACTTTCAGCTTTGTGCGAGCTTCGGCATCGAGTCCGGCAGCGTACCAGCTTTCAATCTCGATCCGCACAATTAATATTCTGTTCGTTGGAATAGTGGGATGTTTTCTCTGAACGGATTCTTTCTTTTGAGTTACACAGGGCGACTCGTCAATGTCGTTAATTTTCCAGTAATCGCTGCCCTGATGCGTAAGTGTTTTGACAAGTTTATTTACTTGATGAATATCTGTTGATGTCGTTTTGACTGTAATATGGCTATAAAAGCTGGAAAGCCTCTGGGTGATAATGCGCTCGAAAAAATCCTTGTCATGCAGGCCTTCTACAAACAGGAAAAGCGGTCTGTAGCTCATGATTCTACTCCAAGCAAATTGTCAATGTACAAGTCGTCCAGCCCTATCTCATTGTGCAGAAATGTTTTCACTATTTCATTGTCGTTTGGTCGCGACACTGTTGTAAATCCTTCCTTATCGCGCTGCACAAGCAAGAGGTTCTCTATGCCTGCGTGCTTGACGAGTTCTGGGCTATGTGTAGTGATAATTACCTGTTTGTTGCGCGAGGCGTCTTTCATCAGTTCTACGAGCTTTGCCAGCAGGGAAGGGTGAATATAGCGTTCCGGTTCTTCGATGACGACGACGGATTTATTCTCAAAAAATAGCGCGATAATAAGAGCAATCACGCTTATCGTTCCTTCGGAAAAGAAGACAGATGGCAGCGAGAAATTCTCATCGTATTTTTCAGTGAGCAGAGCCACAAGCGATTGGCCGTGCATCGACTCCACCTTTACATCCTTGATAAATGGTAAAGCATATTCGAGCAGTAGGAGGAACTGGTGGCGTTTTTCCTCGTTGTCCATGAGATTTTTCAGGACAAGGATGAGGTTGCTGCCGTCGGATTCGAGGTCTTTGCGGCCAATAAGAGAGTTTGCCTCCACAAGTTTGCTTATAGAAAAATTATAGATGCCAATATCTAATAATTGATCAACTGTGGGTCTACCTAAAAGACCGAGATGAAATATGTCACTATGTATGAGAAGACTGCGTCCTAATTCTTCATTTACCATTTCCTCCATATGGTGCATGGTTTTTCCCTGCTGATTCTGAACCGCAAAGAAAGGTCTATCAGTATTAGGATTATGAGAGGCAAGGAATTTGCCCATCTTTTCTTTATTCTGTTTATGTTTTTCTAATACTTTTAGGCACTCGATTTGGGAACTATAGCTGTCTTGTTCCTTGACAGGTGGAAACTCGTCCCAAACAGCATCTGATGTTATAATATCTACATAATAAGGTAAAGACTCCGTCTGCGGTAGAACGCGAAGTTGGTAGGTAATATTCTGGAGCAAGCCAAATACTGATGTGTCTTTTATGGTGAACCCCAACATCCGTTTATATGCAGCAAGAGGAATAAATGTAAGATTAAATATACCGTGAGTTGCTTTGTTACGCGAGTTGAAGAAATAGTTAGAAGCGCCCTGTAAAGAAAAAGCATTCTCAAATCCCTCCGCCGCACAATCCTTCAAAAACTTCACAGCCTGCACGATATTTGTTTTTCCTGCCGCGTTAGCACCTATGAGCACATTAAAATCTCCAAGCTGCATCTCTACACGGTTGATGCTCTTGAAGTTTTGTATGGTCAGGTTTGATATGCTCATAAGTGCTTTTCAGGATCGAGAATTGAAGTATGTATGTGTCGTAGAGGAGTCTGGGCGAGGTCACATATTCCTTCTATACTGCCCGCCCACCGAGTACAGCGAGCGCGTCATCTGGCCGAGCGAACACACTTTTGCAGCTTCCATCAACCCTTCAAAAATATTGTCGTTTTGTACTGCCACAACTTTTAGCTGCTTGAGCGCGTCGGCTGTCGTGCTGTTGCGCTGCTGGAAGGCGCGTACATTGGATATTTGCAGTTCCTTTTCTTCTTGTGTGGAGCGAATTACTTCGCTGGGCACCACAGTAGGCGAGCCCTTGCTGCTCAGGAAGGTGTTCACGCCGATGATCGGGTATTCGCCTGTGTGCTTCAGTGTTTCGTAGTACAGCGATTCTTCCTGAATCTTGTTGCGCTGGTACATGAGTTCCATTGCGCCGAGCACGCCTCCGCGCTCTGCTATGCGGTTGAACTCCGTAAGCACGGCGTCTTCCACGAGTTCGGTAAGCTCTTCGATAATAAACGAACCTTGGAGTGGATTTTCGTTTTTCGCAAGGCCGAGCTCGCGATTAATGATAAGCTGAATAGCAACGGCGCGGCGCACTGATTCCTCCGTAGGCGTTGTTATCGCTTCGTCGTAGGCGTTAGTGTGCAGCGAATTACAGTTGTCGTAAATAGCGTACAGCGCTTGCAGCGTCGTGCGTATGTCGTTGAAGTCGATTTCCTGCGCGTGCAGCGATCTGCCCGAGGTCTGGATGTGGTACTTCAGCATTTGCGAGCGCTCGTTGCCGCCGTATTTATTCTTGATAGCTTTAGCCCAGATGCGGCGCGCCACGCGGCCAATCACCGAGTACTCGGGGTCGATGCCATTAGAGAAAAAGAACGACAGGTTCGGCGCAAAGTCGTTAATATCCATGCCGCGCGAAAGGTAGTATTCTACATAGGTAAAGCCATTGGCAAGCGTAAGTGCGAGCTGTGTAATCGGGTTGGCGCCCGCTTCGGCAATATGATAGCCGGAGATCGACACAGAGTAGAAGTTACGCACCTTTTCTTCGATAAAATACTGCTGTATGTCGCCCATCATGCGCAGGGCAAATTCTGTGGAGAAGATGCAGGTGTTCTGCGCTTGGTCTTCTTTGAGAATATCTGCTTGCACTGTGCCGCGCACGCTGGTAAGAGCGCGTTCTTTGCACTCTTGGTAGACATCGGCGGGCAGCACTTGGTCGCCTGTTACGCCCAGCAGAAGCAAGCCGAGCCCATTGTTGCCTTCGGGAAGTTCACCGGAGTAGGAGGGGCGGGGCAGACTCTTCTCTTGGTATATTCTGTCGATCTTTGCCGAAATTTCTTCTTCCATGCCGTGCTGGCGAATGTACAACTCGCATTGCTGATCCACAGCGGCATTCATAAAAAACGCGAGAAGCATTGGAGCCGGACCGTTGATAGTCATGGACACCGAGGTAGAAGGAGCGCAGAGGTCGAAGCCTGAGTACAGCTTTTTTGCGTCGTCGAGCGTGGCAATGCTCACGCCCGAGTTGCCGATTTTTCCGTAGATGTCTGGCCGCTCGTCCGGGTCTTCGCCGTACAGTGTCACCGAGTCGAATGCCGTGGAAAGCCGCGCTGCGGGCATCCCGTGCGACAGGTAGTGGAAGCGGCGATTTGTGCGCTCCGGACCACCTTCGCCTGCAAACATACGCGTAGGATCTTCGCCCTGCCGCTTAAATGGGTACACTCCAGCGGTATATGGAAACTCGCCGGGGAAGTTTTCCTGCATCGCCCAGCGCAGAATTTCGCCCCAGTCGCGGAACTTCGGTACGGCAATCTTAGGTACCTGGGTATGCGAGAGCGATTCTGTGTAGTTCCGCACGTGTATGTCCTTGCCGCGCACCTTGTAGGTGAACTGTTCGCCCTCGTAGTTTGCCTTTTTTGCTTCCCACGAGTCGAGAATTTCCCGGCTTTCGGGGCGCAAATACGCCAGAAGTTCCTGATATACCTGCTCCAATTCAGTAAGAGCCGGACTGGAATGGCCGTTGCGAAGGCCGTTGAGCGTTGTCACGTCGGTTGTAGAAGCGTTCTGCATAGATGTTCCAGGCTGTTAAAAACAGAAAAAACCGGTTTCCGTGCAGACGAACAAAGCAGTGCCGTGTTGCGGCGCGGAAACGGCCTGCAAATTACAAAGCATTGTGCAGTGGTAAAAATTTTTCCTCGCGGGTAGAGCCTTGTCGGCAGTGCAATGGCGATAGGAGCGCTTCGGTCGCTGTGCGTACTCCGTTCTCTGCACCGCGCAGCACGTCCGCCGCGTGGTAGTCCGGCCTCCTTCGCCCTGTGCAGAGAAGCACTCAATAGCATAGAGCTTCAGCCGCAGGATGTGCTCATCGGTGTGTGGGCGCAACGATATGGCCTTCTGCAACTAATAGCCATACGCACAGCGGCCAGAGCAAACGCATATAAAGCGCGGTGGCGAAATTCTTGAAAAAACGCCGCTGGAAAATTTAGATGCGATAACAGTTCAGGGCAATTGCTGTAAATAGGGAAATTTACTAACTTTAGCTCCAACCCGGTTTTCCTAACTATAATACTATCTGCCATGAGACGCAATCCTATTCTTGTTCTGCTGGTGCTGCTTGCAGTATCCTTTCTGTTCACTAATTGTTCCGACGACGCGGCCTCATCCGAGAAAACGCGTCGCGAGTTGCTTCTTGCTCACCCCTGGATGTTTCAGCGAGCTCTGGTAGTTGCCGGTGGAAAGGATGTTACTTACGATATTGAAGTAGAAGTGTTGACATTCTATGCCAATGGTATAGTTGAAGCCCAAAAGGAAGGTGATGAGGTCAGAACCACTGGCTGGCAACTGGTCGATGGCGATAAAACGGTGATTATACAAAGCGATTCGTGCGGAATTCGCACGCTTACGGACGAGAAGATGACATTGCGCGTACCAGACAAAGAAGGTGATAGGGACCTGTTTTTTGTGAAGTAGCACATTAACTCTGCTCCTCTGCGCCGGAAACTGTCAATTGCTTCATCCATATGAAAACTGCTAATCAGTTTGTATCTTGCGGCAATCGTGTTGTAAAACCTCTGTATGGTGTAAAGGTATGAATCGACGCTATGTACTTCCACTCGTTCTTGTTGTTATAGCCAGCTTGTCGCTGCTCGTAGGTTGCTCCAAAGACGACGACAATCCCGCTTCGGGGAATAAATCGAGAAAAGAGCTTCTTCTGCTCAAAACGTGGGAGCTGAAAACTGCGACCTCGATGGGTGTGGATGTAAAAACGATTATAGAATCGTATATGAAGAAGATTAAATTCAGCAGCGACGGCACTGCGCAGATAGAAGGCAGCGAAGGCTCGTTCGAATCTACTTGGGCACTCGCTTCCAACGATACACAGATTGTCTTTGACCAAGGGACGAGCGATGAATTTGTTGTGACTATCGTTTCTCTGAGCGAAAGTGAATTCAAGGGCAAGGCGAACATCGAATATCAAACGGTGACATATCCCGTCGACCTTACGTACAAGTAGTCTCCTTGTAGCGCAGTAGATTCGATGGCGGTGTGCTCTTGTGGCGCACCGCTGTCATTTTAAACCGCACTTCACTTATGAAGCTGTAGTGGTATTGTATCAGATAGCGAAATTCTCTAACTTGGAATCTCATCCACAATCTATCATCCAATTATCTCCTCATTATCGGGCAGTATGCTATGAAAAACAAACCGGCACTTATCCTGATTGTACTGTTGGCCGTGTCGTTCCTGTTTGCCAGTTGCTCAGACGACCCTGTTGCAACCCAGAAAACACGTCGGGATATTCTGCTTTCTCATTCGTGGACGTTTCAGCGGGCACTACGAGCCGTAAGTGGGGAAGATGCGAGCGACGTTATTGGAATAGACGCCGTGACTTTTCACAGCGATGGTAGGGCAGAGTCCAAAAAAGAAGGGACTACGATTGGAACTACGGTATGGCAACTGACCAATGGCGATAGGACACTGGTCATAGACGGTGATTCATGCGAGGTTCGCACGCTTACCGACGAGAAGCTAACATTTCGTGTGTTACTATACGATTACAAAGAAGACAAAGACACCGATGCTGATCTCTATTTTGTAAAATAGCTATTGCTGTTATCACAAGTTGCGGATGGCTTTTGGCCAGCGGCTAACCGGCTCGTGCGACCGGTGACAGCGACTGGGCGGGCGTCACAAAGACGCCCGTGCCACCTATCTCTTTGCAACATACAGCCACGATGTTGTGTTGTTGCGATTATCTGGATCCCAATACTATCGGCAGGGTGTGGCTGTAGGGCCCCGATACCATTCTGATAAAATAAGCACCTGCTCCGTATTGCGAGACATCTGCTTCTTGCTCGTATGCACCCGGCGGTTTTACGGTATCGACAAGTGTGCTTATTCGCTCGCCGAGGCTGTTGAAGAGTTCGATGCGAGTTTCGGCTTCAATGCCCACGCTGTAGCGCAGGCGAAGTACACCTGTGGATGCACTGGCATTTGCCACCTGCCCGAGCCCATAACCACTGCCGGAGTAGTGGATGGGGCTGAGATTGATAACGCATTGCGAAAGGCCGATATGTAGCGATGCTGCTGTTGTTTTTACGCAGTTAATATCGCCATTGACCGATGCTGATAACGAAGGCGTGTACACTGTATCGGTATTCATGAAAAGCAGCATGCGGATGGTAGCAATGGTTCCGTCCTGTGCTACTGGTGTGCTGCCGCTGGCGACAATGGTAGTTTTTTTCGTTCCGGGCGCATCGCCTTCCGTTTCCTGTACTTCTATCGACCACGTATCGTCGAGCACATTCCCGCGTGTGAACGTTCCTGCGTAGGTCATCCACGAAAATTTATACGCGAGTTCCATCGAAAATGAAACTGCTGCCATATCCTGCCATTCAAGGCTGCTGGCGTGAATATCGAGTGCAATCGTATCGCCCGGCGACGCATGTACGAAGCTGGGAGCCATTGTAAAAGCAATATTTCCACCTTCACCGAGGTGTTTTCTAAAAGCCATTCCACCCACATAGCCATAAGAATCAGCCTGCCCATAGCCATAGATATAAATACCAATTTCAGTAGCAGCCTCTACTTTGTGCACTCCGTCCTGTACTGGAATAATCGCATAGGAATAGCAGGACGTAGGCACCGGCAGGAAACGGTTGGGATCGACTGCTTGGCCATCGAGTGTGACAGTGTGTACAAACGAAGCGGGGCAGATGATGGTGAGATACTGCTGCTGATACACTTTCCCACCGTCGTAGTTCTGTGCGTTGATGCAGAGATACGACGACAAGTATTGTCGCACCGGCGGCACGACGAGCATAAACGGATCGCTGATCCGGAGGTCCGTGCTCTGCTGGCTTGAAGAGCGTTTATACTGTGCTACGAGTACTTCCATATTTGCTTCTACTACGGCTGCGGTTCGCAGAGGGGCTTCATAAATCTCGCCTGCGCGTAGGACAACGAGTTGTGTGCCATTTACCGCTACTGCTGTATTGTCGTGTGCTGCAAGCACGCGGTACAGATCATTTTCAGTGGCGGGGATTCCTGCGGGAAGGGGAAAGGGCGTAAGTATATGCCGTCGTCCCCACGCTTGCACAGGCGGGAGCTGCTCTAAAAGATAGTCGCGGGAAATGAGCGCGGATGAGCGTACTGGCACAACAGTGCGCTGATGCCCGGCGAACACCGCTACAGGTTTAGTCGTGCTGATTGTTGATCCTGTAAGATCATTGTAGGGAGCTGCCTGCGATACGTCGGCTTGTAGCAGGTAGGAGTCTCCGCTGTTCAGGCGAATGCTGATCGGCGCCATAGAGCCATTGAGCACGCGAGTGGAAGGGGTGATAACAACATCGGTATTATCTTCTGGAGCAACCACAGCGAGCTGCGAGGGTGTTGGCTCTTTGTCGAGTCCATCGCTGTTGTAGGCGAGTACCATATATTCCGTGCCGAGCACATCGGTAGGTAGCACCATCATGGCATCGCTTGTTCTGTTGCTGTAGCTGAGCGCATACACGGCGATATCCTGATCGGCTGTAACATGGAACGACTGCGGCGCTACTTTCCCGTTCTGGTTGCTGCCCGTGTTGTTGAATGCACTGCCGAGTTCGATATTGCGATAGGATACAGCGAAAGAATAAACTTTGGATACGTCGCTGATGGTAAATACACGGTTTATTCGTGTACCGCTGCTATTGCGATAGGCTATATTTCCAGTTGTAGGCTGTGCTGCTGCAATGAAAATAAACAAGCTGTCCCGATTGTTGTTTTCGTGGAAGTTGGGGGGGAATGTAAAGTAAAATTCCCGCCCCCGGCTGTCGGGGACAGTTTGTGCCAGAAGAGATACGGCCAGCATGGTACATAACGCCATGCAGTAGATACTGCGAAACAAGTTGCTGGTGAGCATGTTTCCCTCCATCGATTAGTCTGTGCTTGGGAGCAAGAGGGAAAATAAACAGGAACACCGAATAATCCGCAACATATATTCTGCTGTGCTGCGGATGCTGCAAACTTCCGTTGTTGGGGCGGTTTAGCTAATGCTGCGAAGAGCCGTTCCCGCAGAGCCGGTCAACGTCTCTACGACATATTCCCACATGCGTTCGTAGGGCATTACCTCGTAGTCGTCGAGCGGGAGCGAAGCGTCGTACAGCACGGCAATGTGTTTCTCTCCGTACTTCTTTACAGCATCCAAGCTAAAGTCGTTTTTTGCGAGAAGGCGCAGCAGTTTGAAGAATGCAGCACCACGTGCGTGATCCTCACCCCGCAGATAGCGTGTGAGGTATTTTTTAAGGTATTCATCGCGGGTAATAATACTGTCGTAGTCGCCTTTGCGGAGTAGAACGAGAATGCTCAGAGCCAGCACGGTGACATAGGCTCCACTTTTGTCGGCGCGGTACACCTCCATGTCTTTCATGAACTTGTCCATGTCCGGTGTTTCTGCACCTTCGACAAAGGCGAGATACAAGCCAAAGATTTGCCATGTTTCTTTGCGATGGGCAATGCCAGTGTCGAAGCTGATGTGAGTAGTTGTCCCCTCGTAAACTTCGCGAGCCTCGGTATAACATTGTCCATGGATTAGAAGCCAGCAGAATGTTTCTCTAAATGTGAACCATGTATTCCCGCCTTCCCGAAATATTGGCAGATAGGGTCTTGCATATTCAACGCCCTCTCGATAGCGGCGTAAATAGAAATATGCCATGGTTTTGTCAAGAGCAATTTCACCTATCCTGGTCGTAGTTACTAAATGAGGGTACTTGTGATAGAACTCATCTATAGTATTACATACTTGCAGTGCTAATAGACTGTCTTTTTTAAGTTGGCTTAGGTAAATGCTTAGTCGGTAATGAGTGAGAAATAAGAAATGAGATTTGTATTCATCTGACAAATTAGAGACTTCGCTGACAGCATGTTCTAATTGTTCTATAATACCGGGAGAATCAGATTTAGTATTTGTGAATATTATGTTAATCGATTCTATATAGCTTGATGCTTTTATCTCGGCACTTTGTACTCTAATATAGTAGTCGAGTAATTCGCTGTAGCGTAGATATTCCTTTGACTGACCGTGATAGGCTCCACGCTTGCGAAGTGTCAGAAGGCTATCCACAGCGGCATTGGTTAGGTGGAACTTTTGTGCCTTTGCAAAAATCTGTTCGGCAACCTCATTAGCTGCCACGGATGCCCCTAAACTACCAAGGGTATGTAATATGTAAACTTGATGGAATATGTCATGAACTGTGGAGAGGTATTCCGAATGTTCCGGCTGTTCAATTCTTAGAAAGAAAAGATTTCCCGCTAACTTTTTCTTTAGGCGCGATTTAAGATTGCGATAGCGTGCATCCGGTGCTTCAAGCTGGTAGATGTCGCCGCAGGCTTCTTCATCGGTTGAGTATTTGCCTGATTTTACACCGTCATATAGCTTGTGGAAGGTTGTATTCGCAAGATCAGCCTCGTCGAAAAACTCTAATTTCTGTTCGTATTTGTCTAATAGGTTAATAACTTGTTTTAGAAAATTCATACTAAAATTCTACAAAAAAAACATGGTACCCATTTTATCTCTTGTATATACCGTCAAATTACATTAAATTTGCCCCAAGTTCACGAGAAAAAGAGACACTAATGTTAATCATCGCAGTGAAGGATTGTATGGAAACCAGCCATTACCTTCTGAACTTTTAACTAACTGATAACTTACAATCATCGCAGTGAAGACTATGGGAACCAACCATACCTTCTGAGTTTCTCAACTAACTGATAACGTCAATTAATCGCAATGAAGGCTTTGTGGAAACCAACCACAACGTTCTGAGCTCCTAATCAACTGTCAGTGCAATAATAATCGTTACACCGGAGGCCGCTATGCAAACCAATCATACCTTCTCAAACTCTAATCAATCGTTAGCTTCATTCTAACCAATCTGATTTTTCCCATTCAGTATTTGTCAGAATCGCATTGATCATAGATTAACACAACATTTTCCACTCTATGCGGAAAGGAGGGCTGTGCCTTCTCTAAATGTTCACGTATGCAGTCGACACCAGGCTCATACGGCTGTTAGCCCATGGCCATAACCAAAACTTAATCGCCTGTACTGTTATCCATGCGCCCGTCGCGGGTGCGGACCACCTATTCATATTTTTCAATACCACTTTGGAGAACCACCATGTTCGCTCTTTTGTGCGTCATGCTGTACCTCGCGCTGATTTTTAGCCCGGGTGTTTATACCACTCACACTATCAATACCATCGAACAGCAACACCAAGTGCAGATCGATGCTGTTGAGAATGACCCGATGTTGTATAATCAGGTGAAAGCCCAGTATGCAAATGAAGCGTCATATGTTATAATTAAGGATGATATAGAAAACTAGTAAGTTGAGCAAGATGTATCGCGAGTGCATCGAGATGCATTATCTCACCAGCAACACCTGCTTTGTCATCCATCGACCTGCGATCCAGCACCGCACGATAAGCATTTGCTGAGCGCAGTGCCGCAGGTCGACGACATACTGATCTTGTGTAGCTCCGCTGTACGAAGTGCTGTACTTGTAAAGGATCTGCCCCATAGCTGTGTACACTTCGATATGTACATCGCTGGCAAAAGGAACGCCGTAGCGGAGTTCTATCATACCATCTGTTTCTACTGTGCCGCCCGGCATCTCGACAAACAGCGGCTGACCGGTGTACCGGATTGGGCGCAATTGCCGGGCGCATGTAGAAACATCAAGAGGCTCTGCCGTTGTCTGCACTTCCACGCAGCGTTCGCGTCCTATGGGCACAACGCGAAGAGTAGGAGTAAGCAGCCTGTCGGTGTCTAAAAATACATCCATTTGCACTGTCGCAATTGTGCCAGATGCTGCCAGCGGCGTCGCGCCCACGGCTGTGATAACGGTTGTGTACGTGCCATTGCCTTCCAGTTGTTCTTCCGCAGTAAACTGCCATGTATTGTCGACAGCCGCCCCCGGAATAATTGTGCCAGCATACGCCAGCCATTCGGTCTGATAGTTGACTTCAAGCACGAGCTGGTTGAGTGCGGCGTTGTTCCAGTCGCCGTTGTCGGCGCGAATATCGAAGCCTGCAACAGCACCAGCTTCCGTTGCCGCGATGCGCGGTACAAGCGAAAAAGCGACAGTTCCTTTTACGCCGCCACCTTGCAATACACACACTGCCTCGCTTGGCGCACCAGATGTCTGTACGGCGAGCTGTGCTGTAAGAGAGCCCGTGTATTCGGGATGAAACACAATCCGAAAATGCAGCGAATCGCCGGGCGCGAGCGTAACAGGAAAGTCGCTGCCATTGGGCAACACAGGGAAGGCGGAAAATGCCGTCGCATTATTACCGCGCAGTGCCCACGAAAAAACATCCAATGGTGCGTTGCCCACATTGCTCACTGAGCATAATTGTTCGACGGAATCGCACAGGGAAAACTCCCCAAATACCACTGCGCTATTGATCGAAGAAATACTTTGGCATGGTTTAATTGTCACAAGTACGGAATCAAGTACGCTGCATCCCGCATCGTTGAACACCTGCACATAGTACATGCGAGTTTGGCTTGTGATCGCGGTTGGCGAGGAACAGTTTGTACAGCTCAAACCATTGGATGGAAACCAAACGTACCGCGTACCGCCGGATGCCTGAAGCAGCACAGGTGTATCGGTGCATACGGTTGTGTCGTTGGCGATAGCAGCAATGGGAAAAGGAGAAACATCCACAAACACGCTGTCGACTGCCGTGCAGCCAAATGTATTGACAACAGTAGCCACGTACATTGTCGGCTGGCGGGGGGAAGCTATTGGCGCGGGGCAATCCACACAGCTCAAACCTTCTGGGGGCGACCACTGCACGCCCGACCCTCCCGATGCCGAAATTGTCACCTGCGAGCCGGTACAGATTGCCGTATCGCTACTACACACCGCAATTGGTGGTTGATTTACCCGCACAGAAATTTTGCGCTCGTAAGCACAGCCATTTTCGTCGGTAATCGCCACAGTGTACAGAGTGCTTACCTCGGGTACGGCTGTAGGATTGGGGCAATCCGTACACGACAGATGGTCGCCCGTCCACGCGTACAATACACCACCAGAAGCCGAGAGCCGCGCCGTATCGCCACGGCACAGAGTCGTGTCGCCCAGAGCCACAATAGCAGGTTCTTTTTCTGCGGTAAAAGCCATACCGCCTACATAGCCATAGGAGTCTGCAAAACCGTAGCCATACACATACAACCCAAAGTTTTTCTCGGCTTCAATTCTGTGCGCTCCATCGCCCACGCGAATCCACGCATACGAATAGCACGACAGCGGTACGGGTTTGAACAGCGATTGGTCTACTTGGATGCCGTCGAGAGCAATCGTGCTACAGGCTGCCGATGGGCAGAAGATTGTGATATACTGTTCGCGGTACACAGCGGGCGTTGCTGTCACCTGCGTAGCAGCAAAAGTATATGACTTCAGGAATTGTTTGAGAGGTGGCACGAGAATAAAAAATGGGTCGCTGAGGCGGTCCGTGTCGCTCTCCTGCGATGAGCCTTTGTACTGCGCTACCAGCACGTCTTGCGATGCTTCTACGAGGGCTGGTTCCTTGAGCTGAGCTTGGTAATACTGGCCTGCGCGAAGGGTAGCCACTACTGCTTCGCCGATGCGAATTTCTGTGTTGTCGTGCGCTGCTAATATCCTGTACACATCCATGGACCCGGCAGCCAGATTGGGCGGCGAAGGGAATGGCGTGAGCAGATAGCGCTTACCCCAGGAGGAAACGGGGAGCATTTGCTCGGCTAGAAAATCGCGGGAAACAAGTGTGGTAGAGGAAACCGGGAGCAGGCTGCGCTGATGCCCGCCAAATACCGCAACAGGCTTTGTCGATTCTATTGCTGTACCTGTAAGATCGGCGTTGGGAATATTGGTGTACATATCGGCTTGGAGCAGGTAGGAGTCGCCCCGCTGTAGTGTAATCGAAAAAGGCGTTGTTATTCCATTGCGAACGCGAACCGAAGGCGTGATCGTGACAACTGTGTTGTCCTCTACTGCTGTAATAGCGCATTGCGAAGGCGTGCTTTGTGCTGTGAGCCGTTTTGTACCGAATATATCAGTTTCCACGCGGGCATCGGAATAATAAGACATCACGTAGTAGAGGCTATCGAGAACATCTGTGGGAAGCACCATCATTGCATCGCTGGTTTTTGCAGCCTGGCTGAGCGCGTAGACAGCGACCTCTTTATCCGAGGTAATATGAACGGACTGTGGAGCAACTTTTCCATTCTGATTATCAGCTCCGCCGAAGTTGAGAGTGCCGTTGCGATTGCAGCCTCGCAGTTCATACGGGCGCCACGGAAGCCCAGTGCGGTAGACGGTAGCCGGATCGGGAATAGAAAAATTTATCGTTGTCTCCGTGCCGTTAATATCGCGCAGTGTGATCACACCTGTTGCTGCTTCTTCGGCGGCAATGACAAGGTACAGGCTATCGCGTATATTGGAGTTGTCGTTGCTGTGATAATTGGGCAGGAACGTGAAGTAAAAATCAACGCCTCTGTTGTCGGGCTGTCCCGCTGCGCTGCACATAGCGGGTAGACATACCAATGCCAAGAATACGATCAGCACGCGAACTGCCAATAGAGCCTGGTGCTGCTGAGCATCGTGCTTTTTAGCTTTTGCAATAAGAGCGCCGCCGTCTTCGCTCTTGCTTTGGGTCTCCGCACCGCGCAGCATTGCCGTTGCGTGGCTGGCCGACCTCCACCGCAGCGGTTTTGCGACCGGTGACAGCGACGAGCCGAGCGCCCGAGCGACGCCCGTGCCACCATTTTTTATTTTTGTCATCAACTGTAGGTAGCTCCAATACATACCCGGCATGATTGTGTCCCGCAAAACCGACGCTGGTTTTCCCACTATTCAGCGCCGAAGAGAAAAGGAATACTGCGACTGTATGGCCCTGATTTATAGCGCATGATATACATGCCACGTGAGAGGTTCTGCATCTCTATCTCGTGCCGGTAGTCCCCTGCATCCAGCGTTCCGAGGTCGATAGTGCGGAGCAATTGCCCAAGGCAGTCGTAGAGCTCAATTGTGGAATGTGCTTGGAGAGCTACTCCGTAATACACATGCACATGTTCGCCCGAAGCTGCTGTGCCGCCTGCGATTTCAAACTTGTAGGCCGAGCCGCTGTAGCGTATGGGGCGCAGATGCGGTACGCACAGTGTTAAGTCGATTGAATTTGCTTCGGCAACAGTTGCCACGCAGACTTCCCGGTCCGGGGCAGAAGCCGAGACTCGGGGCGTGTACACTTGCTGTGTTGTAAGGAATGGAATAATGTAAACAGTCGCCACCGTGCCATTAGCAGTCAGAGGCTGGCTGCCCTCAACAGAGATGTGCAAAGTCTTTTCTTCGCGGTCTGCGCCGGGAAGTTCGGCAGCCGACACTTGCCACGATGGATCGATGGCGGTTGCCGTACCACTGTAGGCTAGCCATTGGATAGGATAGGTAATATCGAGCAATATCTTACTAATCTGCGCTTCGCTCCAGTTGTCGCAAGCAGCAACAATATGCAGTGCAATTGTATCGCCGATTGTTGTGTAGATGTCCGGTCCCAGCGAAAGAGAAAGTGTTCTTTTGTAGCCCTCTCCCGACAGTTTTTGCGTAAATACTGGAGCGTCCTGTACTGTAATCGTGAGCAAGGCTGATAGCGAGCCAGTTTGCTGAGGCTGGAATCCGATGCCAAACACTAACGAATCGCTCGGGGCAAGGGTGTACGGCGGTGTCAGGCCAAGCTCGCGCAGCACAAAGGAAGATGTTTTATCCTCGCTGATTTGCCAGCTTGTTACGATAATCGGGTCTTCTCCGGTATTGCGAAATACGCATCGGCCTTCGGCAGAATTGCACAGCAGCAGCGGAGGAAATTCTTCTGTAGAGAACTCTGCTTTCAGATTGCAGGGGGCTACTGTTACCATCACGGAGTCGATCTGCGAACAACTTCCATTCGACGCCCGCACATAATACTGTGTTGTTGATGTGGGAGTAGCTGTAGGGTTGGAGCAATTACTACAGCTTAGGCTGGTCGCAGGCCACCACTCATAATCTACGCCTCCTGATGCCTGGAGAACTGTGCTTTGTCCACGGCACACAGAAGCATCCGGGCCGACGACAAGCTGAGGGGCAGGAAGGACGGTAACAGCTACGGAGCGCTCTACCATACAGCCGCCGGAGCCAGTAATGACAACGGTGTAGATCGTTGTTTCGTTCGGCGTAGCCTCAGGAGCCGGGCAATCGGTACAGCTCAGCCCATCGGCGGGCGACCACTGGTAGGCGCTTCCACCGCTAGCGCTCAGCGAAGCCGAAGAACCCCGGCATACTTCCACATCGGGGCTCACGGATATGTCGGCAGGACTAATCACCGTAACTTGCACGCTGTCTTCTACAGAGCAGCCTTCGTCGTTGGCTATTGCTACGCGATACAAGGTGCTTTTCTGCGGAAGCGCGAGCGGATCGGGGCAGGTGGTGCAGCTCAGTCCATCGGCAGGCGACCACGCGTATGTTGTTCCGCCCGAAGCGTGCAGTTGCACAGCAGTATTCAGGCACACTGTTGTATCGGTAGAAATATCCGGCACCGGTGTGGGCGGTACAGTAATAGTGACAGTTGTTGTTGCCGCACAGGTATTGGTAATAGAAATATGTACAGTGTAGGTTGTTGTTGCCGACGGTTTCGCGAGCGGGCTCGCGCAGTCGGTACAGCTCAGCCCATCGGCGGGCGACCACTGGTAATAATTACCGCCTTTAGCGAGCAGCCTTACCGGCGGATCGTTGCTGCACAGCGTAAGGTCGCGTGTAATATTGACAATCGGCAGAGCTACCACAGTCACCGTCACAGCTTTGGCGACTTTGCAGCCAGCGTCGTTGGTCATTACTACAATGTATTTTGTCGTTTTGGTCGGTCGAGCTATAGGATTAGGGCAATCGGTACAGCTCAGCCCTGTAGCCGGTGTCCACTTGTAAGAAAAGCCTTCTGCCGGCAGATGAAAGGCTATGGAATCGTTCGTGCACATCAGTGTATCGGATGGCAGAGCATCAATCGGAGCAAAGCGGACGGCAACCGTGACGCTGTCTGTAGCAAAGCACGTACCGCCGTTGCTTATTACCACGGTGTATGTCGTTGTTTTAGTCGGGTTTGCTGTAGGCGATGCACAATCGGTGCAGCTCAGCCCACTGGATGGCGACCACTGATAGAAGCGCCCACCCGAAGCTTTGAGCACAACCGATTGCCCACTGCACATTGTTGTATCGCTGCTTACCACCGGCTTTGGATAGGGCTGTACATCGACCGCAATACTGCGCTTGTGTTCGCAGCCAAAGGCATCGGTGAACGACACGTTATAGGTTGTAGCTGTTTGGGGCTTCGCTACTGGGTTTGCACAGTCGGTACAGCTCAGCCCGTTGGCAGGCGACCACGAATAAGAAGTGCCTCCTGTGATGGAAAGCTGTAGGCTGTCGCCAGTGCAGAGCACGGTATCCGACGAAACATGGACGAAGTCTTCATCTTCTTTGTGGAAAGCCATTCCGCCGGTATAGCCGTAGGAATCCAATGTGCCGTAGCCATACACATAGAGGCCAAATGGATTTTGCCCTTCTACATGATGCGAGCCGTCGCTTGTAGGAACCCAAGCGTATGTGTAGCACGTGCCGGGAATATCTTTGAACAGGGCAGCGTTGACTTGCGCGCCGTCGATTGTCATCGAGGCAACATAATTCTTGTGGCATATCAGGGTCATGTACTGCCGGAAATAAATGCGCTTATCTGCGTAGGATTGTGCATTGATACACAGGTACGACTGAAGGAACTGCTTTCGAGGCGGGACAATGATCATAAACGGGTCGGCGAGGCGCAGGTTGCCGCCATCCCGCGAGGTCTGCTTGTACTGTGCTACAAGCACATTCTCCGAAGCGGTGAGCAACGACGCTGTTTGTAGCAGTTCTTCATATACTTCACCTGCGGCAAGCGTGGCTTTGAGCTCGTCTGCGATGAACACTTGTGTATTGTCGTTGGCAGCGAGCACACGCACGATATCGACGACTTCTTCCTGCTGGTTATCGGGTGGGGGAAAGGGCGTGAGGATATAGCTTTTGCCCCACACATCTATCGGGGGAATCTGCTCGATGAGGTAATCGCGAGAGTTCATCGAGGGGTCTTGCACTGGCAGGCGTGTGCGCTGGTGGCCGCCGAATACAGCTACTGGTTGAGTCGACTCTACAAGTGTGCCGGTCAGGTCGGGCAATTGTCCGCCGGGAGCAGCCTGTAGCAAGTAGGAATTACCTGCGTTCAGGCGTACTGTGATCGTGCCCAGTGTGGAGCCCATCACAGGCACGGTGGGCTGAATCGTGAGCACCGTATTATCGCGCGTGGCTACAACGGCCAGTTGCGAAGGCGTGTCCATGTCCTCATTGCCGCGAAAATCCGAATTGTACGCCATGACGCGGTACTTTGTACCAAGCACATCTGTGGGCAGCACGAGCATGGCATCGCTGGTTGTTTCGGCGCGATTCAGGGCGTAGACTGCTACGTCTTTGCTGCTGGTAATGCGAAAGGACTGTGGAGCAATACTCGCGCTTTGATGGTAGCTGATAAGCGTACCGCTGTCGTTGAATCCACGCAGTTCAAAGTCTATCCACGGTATGCCGAATGTGTACACCTGCGAGGGATCAGTAATCGAATAATTGACGACAAATGCGTTGTTGTCGATGTCTCGGTAGGCAATCTGGCCTGTTGTTGGTTCGGTTGCTGCAATAAAAATATACAGGCTGTCGATAAGGCTGGCCTGTGGATTGTCGAGGTTATTGTGAAAATTAGGTGGAAAGGTGAGGTAAAACTCCTGCCCGCGCGTGTCGGGCTGAGCTACAGCCGGAAGAGATGCAGCGGCCAGAAGACAGTACAAAAGTATCAGTAGAAGGCAGCGCGAGCGTACAATGTTCATAGTTTCTCCCCGCATAGGATACAATCTTTCCTGTTGCTTCGAGCGATTCCGTAACATACAAAAAAACTCACCAGCAAACAGTTCCTTCTTTCGTCCCGTTTTTTTTAGTCTGGAGCTGCCTTTAGTTCTTCTGCGAAGGTAATGTATGGGCACGGGCTTCTTCGCTCTGGCGTTCAGCCGCTGTCGCCGGTCGCACACCCGTTGTCGTGTAGTTCGGAAGTTTTCCGCCAGCCGTCGTTGCATGTGCGGGTGGCCTTTTTCTTGCGGGTGACGGTTGAAAAGCCATGCTGCGGCTGTGCTGCGCGGTGCGGAGAGGCAACACGAGGGCGGAGGCCGAAGCGCCATGACCGATAGGACCCCACTGCTGTACAACAAAAAAGCCAGAGCAACGCCCTGGCTTTAGCACTTCAGCAGAGAAGGATTACTTGGTTGCGCGCTCTTTCAGCACTTCGATTGTTCCTTTGATTTGAAACAGCTTGCGAGCTACATCTGATTGCTCTTCCACGAGCTTATCGTAGCGCTGCGATTCCTCTGCAATTTCGGCGAGGTATCGGGTGCGGTCGGGCGGAATAATGTAAATTTTTTCGCTCATTTCATCGGTAGAGTAGAACGACGATTGCCATCCGAGCGGTACTTTTTCCATAATTTTATCGATGATCGCTCTGTACAGCGCATTGGTGCCGGGGTCGTTGAACTGCGAGGCAATGGAGCCGTACACGGGCATTTCATCGGGCTTTATGTTCCAGAGGCCACGGCTGCGCTGGTATTGTTTTTTTACATCGCGCAGAGCGTCGAGAGCCCCGCGTTTGTCGAATTTATTCAGCGCGATAATATCGGCATAGTCGATCATATCTATTTTTTCGAGCTGGCTGGCAGCACCGTATTCGGGAGTCATCACATAGAGTGATACATCGGCTACATCGGTAATTTGCGAATCGCTTTGCCCGATACCGGCAGTTTCTACGATAATGAGATCGAAGCCAGCGGCTTTCAGCACATCGATAGACGTGCGCACATTGCGGTTCAGCGCTACATTTGCTTCGCGTGTGGCGAACGAACGCATATACACGCGCTCATTGCCCACGGCATTCATGCGAATACGGTCGCCGAGCAGTGCTCCGCCGGTTTTGCGTTTGGAGGGGTCCACCGACATCACAGCAATAGTTTTGTCGGGGAAATCTTCGAGAAAGCGGCGCACGAGTTCATCGGTAAGCGACGACTTCCCAGCGCCACCAGTACCAGTGATGCCGAGCACGGGAATTACTTTGGCGGGCGTGCCGAGCGCTGCGAGCAACTGAGCCGAACGAGCGGGATCGTTTTCTATAAGGGTGATAGCCTGAGCCAGCGCAAGAGCATTTTTGCCCCGAACATTTTCCACAAAATCGTCTCCGAAGGAGACGGGTGGAACAACATCAGATTTCTCCATCACATCATTGATCATACCCTGCAATCCAAGGGCGCGTCCGTCGTCGGGGGAGTAGATTCGAGTGATACCATAGGCGTGCAGCTCTTCAATTTCCGAGGGCAGGATTGTGCCGCCGCCGCCGCCAAAAATATTAATATGGCCAGCTCCTTTTTCGTGCAGCAGGTCGTACATATACTTAAAATACTCGACGTGGCCGCCCTGGTAGCTTGTAATGGCGATGGACTGGACATCTTCCTGGATAGCGCAGTCCACGATTTCCTGCACTGATCGATTGTGTCCGAGGTGGATCACCTCCGCACCGGTAGATTGCAGAATACGGCGCATAATATTAATTGCTGCGTCGTGGCCATCGAACAGGGAAGCCGCCGTAACAATGCGTATCTTGTTCAGGGGCTTGTAGGGCTGGATCATGACAGTCATGCGTACTCCGAAAAAATGTTGCTTTAAAATACGCATTTTCCGGCTTTTACGAGAGCGGAAATCTGCGGTATCAGGCAAAGCCTGTAGCCCGGGGCCGGGGAAAACGCCTGAAGCTCCGGCATCTATCAGGAAAAGATAATGCTTGCTACTGAAATTTGACATTGTGCAAAATCCTTGTAAATTGGAACTCTACGCGCGGCAGCGGCCTATAGAGTGCAGGGTTGTGCTGTGCAGTGTACTGGCTGTTACGGAGATGTACCTCCACAGGGACAACCACCGGCCAGGCGCTGATTACATCCTGTCGTTGACCGGCAGAGGAGAATATCTGGTACATATAGTCTTGTTACATTTTTGAGCAGATACAGAGAGCATGGCCAAGAAAACATTAGTTGTCGTAGAATCTCCGGCAAAAGCAAAAACGATCAATAAATATCTCGGCAGCAGCTATATCGTGGAAGCATCGGTTGGTCATATCAAAGACCTCGTAAAGTCTAACATGGGTGTCGATGTAGAGAAAGACTACAAGCCGCGCTATGTAACGATAAAGGGCAAAGGTGATATTGTAAAAAAACTCAAGGACTTGGCTTCCAAGGCTCAGAAAGTGCTCATTGCGACTGACCCCGACCGCGAAGGAGAGGCCATAGCGTGGCACATTGCCGAAGAAGTGCGCAAGGACAATACGAATATCAAGCGCGTGCTGTTCAACGAGATTACAAAGTCGGGTGTGGAAAAGGGCATTGCTGCCCCGCGCGACATCGACGAAGAGCTGTTTATGTCGCAGCAGGCTCGGCGTGTAGTGGATCGTCTCATCGGCTTTGAAGTATCACCGTTTTTGTGGCGAGCCATGGCTACCAAGACATCGTCGCCGCTGTCGGCGGGGCGTGTGCAATCGGTAGCTCTCAGGCTTATCTGCGAGCGGGAGGAAGATATCCGCAGATTTCGTCCTATTGAATACTGGACGATCTACGGCACATTTGCGCTGCACAAGGCTGCCGGAGCAAAAAATGCGTTTTCTGCGCGGCTTGTACGCTTTGAGGGCCGGGATATACGCAATCCTGAGGGTTCTGCCGACGACGAGAAAAACAAAGAGCTCGACAAGACACACTTTATCCGCACTGGAGAGCAGGCGCAAGCACTGCTGGAGCGTATCAAGCGCGAAGCCTACTCGATTACAGATGTGCAGAGCAAGGAAATGAAGCGCAAGCCACCGGCGCCATTTACGACTAGTACGCTTCAGCAGGAAGCATCGCGCCGCGTAGGGCTGAATGCCAAGCGCACGATGCAGATCGCTCAGAATCTGTACGAAGGCGTATCGATGGGTGCCGACGGCGATGTAGGGCTTATTACCTATATGCGTACCGACTCGGTGCGTATCAGCGGCGAGGCTCAGCTTGCTGCCCGCGAGACTATTGCCAACGTGTATGGCGACAGCTATCTGCCCGACGCTCCGCCGGAGTACAAGACCAAAGCCTCGAATGTGCAGGACGCTCACGAAGCCATCCGCCCGACAACGCTTGAATACACGCCGAAACAGGTGCGCAGGCATGTCGACAAAAAAACGGCAGATTTGTACGAGCTTATCTACAACCGCTTTCTCGCTTCGCAAATGGCTGCCGCTCTTGTAGAGCAGACCGCCGTGACCATGACCGGAGGAGACTTCGTATTCCGCGCCAATGGCTCGGTAATAAAGTTTAAAGGCTTTCTGGCTGCTTACGAAGATGTACGCGACGAAGATGGCAGCGACGAAGACGCTTCCCGGGCACTCCCCGACGGGCTTCACGTGGCCGAAGATGTGGACTTAAAGGACGCTTCGCCGAAGCAGTCGTTTACCAAAGCGCCGCCGCGCTTTACCGAGGCAACGCTTGTAAAGGAATTGGAGGCGCAGGGCATAGGCAGGCCCAGTACATACGCGTCCATTGTAAGTACAATTCAGGACCGCAAGTACGTAGAAATAAAAGACAAACGCTTTACACCTACCAACCTTGGTATGGATGTAAGCCAGGTGCTTGTAAAGAATTTTCCAGAGCTGTTCAATGTAAAATTTACAGCGATGATGGAAGAGGAGCTCGACACTATTGCCGAAGGGATGCACACCTATAAAGAGGTGATGGATGATTTCTATATTCCCTTTAAGCTCTCCATGAAAAACGCCGAGGAAAAAGGCGATATACCGGAGATCATCTGCGATAAGTGCGGCTCGCCTATGGCCATGAAGATTGGCAGGTTTGGCGCGTTCTTTGGCTGTACACGCTATCCGGAGTGCGACAACACCAAAACGCTGAAGCAGCTCAGTGGCGACGCAGAAGAATCGTCGGAGCCTGTGCTTGCCGAAGGAGTATCCTGCGATTTATGCGGTTCGGCTATGTACGTCCGCTCTGGCCGCTACGGCAAGTTTTACGGCTGTTCGCAGTATCCGAAGTGCAAGGGCATTAAACAAATTCCATCGGGCATTACCTGTCCGAAGTGCAACGACGGCCATATTGTAGAGCGCAAGGGGGGCAAGATGAAGCGTACATTCTGGGGCTGTTCGCGCTATCCGGAATGCGACTTTATCAGCAACTACAAGCCTGTGAACGAAGCCTGCGCCAATTGCGGCAACAATTATTTAGAAGTGCACTGGAAAAAAGACGAGGGCGAATTCAAAAAATGCCCCAAATGCCATACGACGTATCCTGTGGCAACGACGACATCGGCGGCAGAAACTTCATCATAACAATCAGGGCAATGAAAACGATACTGATTATCGAAGACACTGATTTTATCAGCGAAACCATTGCAACAACCCTTCGGTTTGAAGGATATGACACATGCGTGGCCGAGGACGGCGTAGCAGGGCTTGAGGCTATTGCTAGCTGCAAGCCGGATTTGATCTTGTGCGATGTTTCGATGCCGCGCATGGATGGATTTGGTGTGCTGGGCGAACTACGCAAAAACAAGGAGCTCGGTACGGTGCCGTTTATCTTCCTTACTGCGAAGGCCGAAAAAGCTGATATGCGGCGCGGGATGGAACTCGGGGCAGACGACTACCTTACAAAACCGTTTACAGCTACTGAACTTATCGCGGCTGTTACAACGCAACTGGCCAAGCAGGAGAAAGTGGCGCAGCACTACGAGGAAAAGCTCGAAGTGCTGCGCGGCAATATTTCCTATGCTTTGCCGCATGAGTTCCGCACGGCTCTCAACGGTATTCTCGGCTATTCTGACATTATCATCGATATGGCGAAAATGTCGCAAATGTCGAATACTAGCTATGTCATAGATGCTGATGAACTGTTGGAAATGGCTGTAGCGATCAAGGATTCTGGCCGTCGTTTGCACAAGATGACCGAGAACTTCCTGGTGTACACGCAGATTACTTCGATTGCGGGCAAGCCCGAAGCGGTGGAAGAGCTCAAGCGCTTCACCGTGGAAAACGCCAGCGAGATTATTGCCGATATAGCTACTATTGCCTCGCGCGATAATGGGCGTGAAAGCGATCTGTCGCTCGATATCTGCGAAGCAAAGCTGCGAATGTCGTCGGAGAACCTGTACAAAATAGCACAGGAGCTGTTGAGCAATGCCTTTAAGTTCTCGGAAGCAGGCACGCCTGTACGTGTGCGTTGTGCGCTGGAAAATGGCTCGTATGTTATTTCCATCCACGACGGTGGTAGAGGGATGACCCACGACCAGATTGAAAGCATAGGTGCTTACAATCAGTTCCGCCGGGATGTGTACGAACAGCAGGGCGTCGGGCTTGGCTTAGTCATTTCTAAAATGCTTGCCGAGCTACACGATGGACAATTTACTATTGACAGCGAAGTAGGAGTACAGACTACAGTTACGGTGGTACTTCCTGTGGCTCATTGATCGGCAGAAAAGGAGTTTTGTGTGCTCTTTAACGCTGCAACCGAGTATTTTTTGCTGCCCGAAGGAGGGCAGATATCTATCCGGCCTTTAGCCGACGGCGATTCCTTTGCTGCTCTTACTGAGCTTTTGCACCGCGCTTATGGTTCGCTTGCAGCTATGGGTTTTCGCTTTTTTGCCACACACCAGACCGAAGAGGACACCGCTTCACGGGTACAGGATGCCTTCTGCTGGGTGGGTGAATACAAAGGCGAGCCTGTGGCTACGGTGTGCTTGTACAATACAGCAAAACCGGAAGGAGCATGCCAGTGGTATAAGCAGCAGGGAGTGTGGCGGTTTGGCCAGTTTGCCGTCGACCCGCAGCTACAGCGCTATGGAATAGGAAGCAAGCTCATGGATATTATTGAGCTGTATGCGTATCGCAATGGTGCCGAGGAACTCGCATTAGACACTGCCGAAGGTGCACACCATCTTATACACTACTACAGTAGCCGTGGGTATCGTTCGGTAGGCCATGTGCAGTGGAGCGTTACGAACTACCGCAGTATTGTGATGAGTAAAACACTTGAGCCGCAAAGCACGGGTAGCGCCAACTGAAGCTACAGGCAGCGAACTGCCTTGCGATGGATGCTGGCAATCCACGCAGCGGCTGTGCAGCGCGGTGCGGAGACAAAGCGTATGAGCGAAGGCCGAAGCGCACAACCGCATTTCTATCTTTGTGATTTATCTTTGCGATTGCCGGGTAAGAGAGCGGCGGTGCTGTTCCAGTAATAAACTTTGTATTGCGAGAGGAAGCCCGGAAAAACGGGCTTTTGTATTTTATAAGCAGGAAGGACTATGTTTGCTTCTGTAAGGAATATTCATTTTGTGGGCATTGGTGGTATTGGCATGAGCGGTATCGCCGAGATTCTTATCGACCAGGGATTTCGCGTAAGCGGCTCAGACCTCCAGCGGTCGGAAAGCACCGACTACTTGGCATCGCTTGGCGCAGTGATCTACGAAGGGCACAGTGCGGAGCATGTGCATAACGCAGATGTCGTTGTGTATTCGAGCGCAGTCAGGCTTACAGAAAACCCTGAAACAACAGAAGCTTTGCTGCGCAATATTCCCACTATTCGCCGAGCCGAAATGCTCGGTGAAGTGACGCGGCTCAACTATTGCCTCGCTATAGGTGGCACACACGGCAAGACCACGACAACCTCGATGTGCGGCTTGGTGCTGATGAAAGGCGGTTTAGACCCTACGGTGATCGTCGGTGGCAGGCTAAAGGGCTTGGGCGGAACCAATGCGCGGCTGGGGCATGGCGAATGGACGGTGGTGGAAGCCGATGAATACGACAGATCGTTTTTGCAACTGCTGCCTACCATTGCCGTGATCACCAATGTGGAAGAAGACCACACCGACATCTACAAAGACCTCGACGACTTGCGGACGACTTTTGCCGAATTTGCAGGCAAGGTGCCCTTTTACGGCTATGTAGCATTATGCCTGGACGACCCCCATACGATGGAATTGCTGCCTGCCATCAACAAGCCGAAGGTGACATATGGGCTGACGCCGCAATGCGAAGTGCGCGCTGTAGACATTACCTTTCGCCAGCGTTCCTCGCGCAGCACAGTACTGTACAACGACGAGCCAATGGGCACGATGGAGCTCAACATACCCGGACTGCACAACATCAAGAACGCATTAGCATCGGTGGCAGTAGGGCTGAAATTAGGCATTCCGTTTGAAATAATTGCCGACGCGCTTCGAGAGTTCTCGGGCGTGTACAGGCGCTTTGAAGTAAAAGGAGAGCGGCAAGGTGTACTTGTGATCGATGACTATGCACATCATCCCACAGAGGTATTAGCTACTCTTCAGGCAACCCGCGACGGATGGAACAACCGCATTATCTGTGTTTTTCAGCCGCATACATTTACACGGACACGCGATTTTTACGCCGACTTTGGCAAGTCGTTTGGCAATGCCGATGTCCTCATTGTCACCGATGTCTATCCCGCCCGCGAGCAGCCTATTGAGGGCGTTACTGGCGAGCTCGTAGCGCATGCTGCCCGCCAGTTTGGGCATCGCAACGTGCATTATTTGCCTCATAAGGAAGAAATTACTGATTTGCTGGAATCGCTTGTACGGGAAGGAGATATCGTGCTTACACTGGGTGCAGGCGACATTTGGAAAGTTGGTACGGACTTTCTGAACAGGCCGTAGAATGCACTATACTTGCATATCATACGGGAGTTTGGCAAATTTGCGGGTTCCTACGTATGTTCATTTTTCAAATTGTTCCACTAATGCCCCAAAGGTATGATGTCGTTTAAGTCGCTTCTTAACACCGTTTGCGGCCTGGCGATTGTCGTCTCCACTGTACTATCCGGTACATCAGCCCAGGCGCAGTCGTCGAAAAAAAAGCCCACAAAAAATCAGGTGACAGACGAGAAAAAGTATGTCTCTAAGCTGTCTTCTGCTATTCTCGCCAAAGCGGGAAATGAAGATGTTACATATGGACAGCTCCAGGATGCATACCGCAAAACTATGACGCGGAAAGATTCTTCGCTGCTGGATATTCAGCGCGACAGCGTTTATGATTTTCTGGACATGTATGTAAACTATAGGCTCAAGGTACAGGAAGCTGTTGGACTCGGTTTTGCAAAGGACTCAGCCGTCTTGGCCGACATCCGGGAGAACCGTGCAGCTCTTGCTCCGGCGTTTTTGCTGGAGAAAAAACTGACCGATCCGAATGTAGATGCTTTAGTAGAGCGCCGAAAAAGAGAGCTGAAAATAGCTGTTATTCTTATGGGGGTTACTCAAGCGTCCGATGCTGATACAATGCAGGCGTACAACAAGGCAATGGGCGTACTTCGCCAGCTAAAAGCGGGAGGCGATTTTGCACAGCTCGCACGCGATTCTTCCGACGATGAGCAGTCGCGCGTTGGTGGTGGGGAAATTCCCTACATTACTGGCGGGATGATTCTCCGCGAAGTAGAAGACGCAGCTTTTAGCCTGAAGCCCGGACAGTACACCCAACAGCCGGTTCGCACTCGCTTTGGCTACTTTATCATCAAGCTGATAAAAGATGAACCGCGCCAGCGTGTGCGCGGCAGCCATATTCTAATAAGCACAACAGCAGAGCGCGACAGCGCAACTGCGTATCATGTTGCCGACAGCTTGCGCCGTGTAGTTGCAACGGGTAAAGCTGATTTTACAGCAATGGCAAAGGAGCATTCCGACGACCACACTAGTGCTACTCGTGGCGGCGATCTGACAAGCCTGTACACACGATCCCTCGGCTTTGAAAGCAGCCCGGGCAGACTCGTGCCTGAGTTTGAAGACGCTCTGTATAAACTGCGTGATGGGGAATTGTCGCCGGTAGTGCAGACAACCTACGGGTTCCATATTATCCGGCGTGATTCTACCAAGCTCTTTACGCGTGCAGATGAGTACGAAACGCTGAAGAAGCTGTACAAACGACAGTATTTTGAGCGCGACCGCGAGCAGTTTATCGACTCGCTGCGCACGGCTTATGGCTATGCTTGGAATGAAGCGACGCTGCGCGAAGTGTTTGCAAATGTAGATTCTACAAAATCGACACTCGACACTGCATGGAGCGCTGGCCTTACAAAAGCGACGATTGGCAGTAACCTGTACGGCAACCGCCAAGATATGATGACAGTACAAGCATTTGTGGACTCTGTGAAAAAACGCCCGGATATGCGAGGGGTGCCGCTTACACGCGATGGCTTTGAGCGCGCCGCTAAAAGGTTGGTCGAAGCAAAAGTGCTTGCTCGCGCTACTGAAAACCTCGAACGGCAATACCCGGAATTTGCTGCGCTGATGAAAGAATACCACGACGCTCTCCTGGCTTTCCGTATCGAAGACCAAGAAGTATGGAGCAAACTGAAGTTTGATTCTACCCGTGCCCGTGTGTATTACGACTCGACAAAAAACAAATATATGACCGAGGCGAAATACGATCTTACGGAGATATTCGTCACTTCCGACACGCTGGCGAAAAGCCTTTACGATGAGGCTACACGCGTCTATCAGACCGATGGCAAGCTCTTTGAGGAACTGGCGGCAAAGCACACGCAGCGCAAAGGGCTGCGTGAGAAAAACGGCAGGCTCGGCTTGGTGACAGCAAAAGAAAACAGAACTGCAGCCGCTGTAGCCGAAAAGCAGCCAAAACTAAATGATGTGATAGGGCCGGTAAAAATGGACAATGGCTATATAATTGCCCGTGTAAATGCTATCGAATCCCCGCGCACCAAGACGTTTGAGGAAGCTATTCCCGATTTCGCTGTTACGTTCCAGGACTTGATGCAAAAGCAGTTGACTCGCCAGTGGATCGAGCGTCTTCGCTTGAAATATCCCGTAGCAATTAAGAATGATACCATTAATTCGATCTGGAGTCATGGTGGTTAAGACTATTCTCGCGAGAAAAAGAGCCGTAGCGCGTTGTACTCAGTTGTTTGCTCTGGCGTTCTGCCTTTGTCTGCCGCTGGCACAGGCGCAGGTGAAGGAAGGACAGTCGGTAGACAAAATTGTGGCTGTTGCGGGCAATGAAGTAATTCTTCAGTCGGATGTCCAAACACAGATGGCGCTGCTCGCCCAGCAGGATCCCTCGGTGATGAAAGATCCGAATAATCCGGAAATTCTGCACCGTATTCTCGATGCGCTTGTCAACGAAAAACTCATTCTTGTCAGGGCCATAGAGGACAGTGTGAATGTGACTGATGATGAAGTGACCGAGCGTCTCAATTTTCAGATCCAGTCGCTTGTGCAGCAGCTCGGTTCCGAAAAGCGCGTGGAAGAGGTCTATGGTATGAGCATTGCCCGTATCCGCCGCGATTTTCGCGACGAGATTCGCAAGCAGTTGCTCACCGAACGCAAAAAGCAGCAGAAGTTTATGGATATCAAGCCTTCGCAACGCGAGGTGGAGACATTCTTCCGCGATTACCGCGATTCGCTGCCGCTTGTGCCAGAACAATACGAACTCTACCATATTGTGAAATACGTTGATGCGACAACTGCCGCCAAAGATGAGGCGAGCAATCTCGCCCGGCGTGTGCGCGATTCAATTCTCGCAGGTGGTGATTTTGCTGCCTTTGCGAAAAGATACAGTGCCGACGCTGGCTCGGCTGCTTCGGGTGGCGACCTCGGATTTGTCAATAAAGGAAAGCTCGTGCCTGAGTACGAGAAGATAGCGTATTCGCTGAAGCCCAATGAGATTTCTGATCCGATAGAGACTCCTTTCGGGTTTCATCTCATCCAGCTCGTAGAAAAGCGGGAGGGATCGGTGAATACAAGGCACATTCTCTTTAAAATTGGCCAGTCCGGCGATGATGTAGAGAGAACAAAGGCCGCTCTTGCAGAATTGAAAAAGCAGGTTGAAGGTGGTGCGAATTTCGAGGACCTGGCACGTGAGAATTCCGAAGACGAAGAAACAAAAGCCTTTGGTGGTGCTATTGGCCCTGTGGAAGCAGCTCGGCTCGGTGATCTTGGCAGCGCGGTGACAGCTTTGCCCGATGGCGGTGTAAGCGATCCGATACCGTATGCGGGAAGCCCGACTAAAGTGGGGTTCCGCATTGTGTATCGCAAGGCGAAAGTTCCCGAACATATTATGTCGTTGGAAAATGATCTGAAGCGCGTAGAGCAGTACGCTACGATGTTTAAACGCAATAAAATGTACGAAGACTGGGTGAAAGAACTTCGCAACACGATCTACTGGGAAATCAAAGACGCACAGTATAAGCAGTAGTCTTTCTCGCAGATTTTGCAGAACGCAACAAAGCCCGTCTGGATTCCAGGCGGGCTTTGTTTTTATGCTTACTGCACAATGAATGTGGGTGCTTCAGTCTCCGGCCATGTGCTGGCCTCTGCACCGCGCTGTAGTTATCATGAGCTCGTCTGTGCTGTTCTTGCGGCCAGGCGATACACAGGCGATAATCCATTGTTCTGCGGCGAATGAGAGAACAAGCGACAGACTTTTGGCAACCAAGAACCGGATGTGCGACCGGTGACAGCGACGCGGCGGGGCTGCGGAGACGCCCGTGCCACAGCAATCATTGTTACTTCTCGTTGTCTGGTACATACCGAGGTTTGATAGCCTCTTGAGCGGCGTGCCATGCTGTGCCGGCGCAGAGCTGTGCACAGCGGACCAACTTATCGTAGTTGATCTTTGATACTTCGTCGCCTACGCGGTGGTAATCGGCGTGCTCACCGCTGTGATAGAACAGCACAGGAATGCCCTTGAGCGCAAAACTGGCTTGATCGCTTCGCAGAAAATACTCTTCGATATTGTACGCGAGAGTAAACGGCTTGGTAAGAGCGCTATTAGCTTCTTCGTTCCACGCAGCGAGCTCGGGCGAGCGTGTATTACCTCCAATCGACAAAGAATCGCTGCTATTGCGGCCAATCATGTCCATATTGAGCATTGCGACCATCGAAGAGAGCGGGATCGGGGAAGAGTCCACAAAAGCTTTGGAGCCGAGCAGTCCTTTTTCTTCACCGCTAAAGGCGAGGAACAGGATACTCCGGCGGGGCCGTATGGGAGCTTGTTGCATAGCTTCGGCAGCGAGCAGCAGCCCAGTTGTACCCGAGGCATTGTCGTCGGCACCATTGTAAATCGAATCCACCGGAGTGCTGGCACCATTTTCCATTTCATTCATTTCAGTAGCGTGTGCACCGGGAGAAAAATAGCCAACGTGGTCGTAGTGTGCACCGAGTACCACGTATTCGTCTGGTCGTTCTGATCCAGGAAGGACTCCCATCACATTTCTGATCGTGTAGCGTTCGCTGAGCAGCATGATACGCAGCCGGGCAGTAGTAGCCTTGACCACGAACGAGTTGGGCTTGTACGTGCTGTCGATGGCCGACTGGATGGCGCGCAGTGCTTCCACACTGCCAAACAGCGCTGTGATAGCTTTCTCTCCTGCGTCTACAGCGGGAATGGAAGGTGTAGTATCAGGCAGAACCAACGGAAGAGCATCAGCGGGAATTTTCGGATAGAGAGAAGGCCAAGCAAAGCCCACCGGACGCAGGCGCCGCATGCGAAGAGCATCTCCCACGAGAATAATACCCGCTGCGCCGTGGTCGGATGCTGCACTTATCTTGTGAGACGTCTGTGCATAGCGGCTGGCCGCCGGGCCTTTGAGCCGCGCTGTATCGGATGTAAGAGGTTCGCCTTTAATCGCCACGACAATTTTACCGCGCACGTCGATGCCTGCGTAGTCGTCGTAGCGTTCCTGCGGGGCCGATATCCCATAGCCTACAAATACGACTGCCGCGCTATCTATATCGGCTGCCGAAGTGCGAACAAACGGAATGAAGTCGCCCTTAAGCGCCAGCTTTGTCGTCGTGCCACCAGAAGTAATATTTAGTTCGAGGGTGTCGCCAAGGCGCGCGCGTTCGAGCGTGTATGTGTGGAAGTACGTGCCATTGACTGGCTGCAGGCCGTAGCTGCGGAAGCGCGCAGCGATGTATTCGGCAGCCGTGTCGAGCATAGGACTTGGCGTATTGCGCCCCAGCAGCGCATCAGAAGCGAGGTATTCCAAGTGGCTGCGAGCCTTGGCAGGAGTAAATACCGAAACGCTCTCAGCGGGGAGGCGCAAAGGAGTCTTTTTCGGGGCAGCGGAAGTTGGCATAGTAGCCAGCAGAGAAGAAACCCAGAGGAGGGAAAGGAAGTAGCGCATGACTCGTATTTGGTTCGGTTGCTGTCGTATAAAATCTTGCTTGCTGTAGACGAACAAACTGTGTTTCCGTGTAATGGAATATGAATGTTGCAATATGCAGGTTTTGCCTGATAAATACTACGAGCTGCTTTCTGCCATTGCAAAATCTATGAGCACGTGCCAACTGGAAAAGATGAGACACAGATTGTTGCGCGACGGCACACAACTTTTGTAAGTTGCCACCATAGCGAATATGTATTAACTATCGGGGGCTTGTACGATAATTCGCAATAACAATCGTCCATGCACCTGAATTTGTTATTCCCTGAAATAATAAGAGAAAAGGAACTACTATGCCTTATGATCCTATGCTTGTGCAGCCGATGCGCGAAGAGCTCACGCGGCTTGGAATAAAAGAACTCCGCAATGCTGCTGATGTCGACGAAGCCATGAAGCAGCCGGGAACAACCCTTGTTGTGGTAAATTCTGTGTGCGGTTGTGCCGCCGCCGGAGCGCGCCCCGGAGTAGCGATTGCCATGAAGCACGATGTACTTCCCGACCACATTGTTACTGTGTTTGCCGGGCAGGACTTAGAGGCCACACAGCGTGCACGCGACTATTTTACCAACCAGCCGCCGTCGTCGCCGCAAATGGCTTTGATGAAGGACGGGCAGCTTATACACATTATCCACCGTCATCATATCGAAGGCCGTATGCCCGAGACGATTGCTTCGGCTCTTGTGTATGCTTTCGACGAGCATTGCGGCAAAGCCGAGCCTTCACATTAAGAAAAATTGACGAAGTATGTACTGGAAGGCGCTGTTTCTACAGCGCCTTTTTTATAAAAAATCCATTTGATTCACCACCGATCTTGTTAATTTTGGGCGCAGCCTAATTCCCTTCCTTTTTAATGCAAACGAGCATGTATCACAACCAGAACCGCAAGGTTATCGTGGGGGTCGCTCTGGCGGCTGGACTGATTCTCTACATCGGTTTTCTCTATTTTACGCAGCTCGCTATGAGCCCCTTTGTTCTGTTTGGGGCTCTCATGTTTCTTCTGTTTCCGATGCGTAAAGAGTCGCCGCTTATCAGGCGTATGATACTACTGGCAGGCATTACTTTTATGGTGTGGATACTGCGCGAAGTAGCTTTTCTGCTAGTGCCGTTCATTGTATCGTTTGTGCTCGCCTATATTCTCGACCCGACAGTGACGTTTTTCCAGCGGAGGAATGTGTCGCGTGTGCTTATAGCGTTTATTATTGTGGCGGTAGGCGTGGGGCTTGTAGCGCTGATATCAGTGTTTGTGTTCCCGCTTATCTACACACAGCTCGATGATATCATCCGCCAAGTGTCGTCGATAGTTGTAGACTACAACGAATATCTGGGCAGCCGGAAATTTTTCCGCGAGCTTCCCAAACTGGGGCTGCCAAGCTCTACACTGCGCGAGATTATGCAGACGGAAATCATACCGCGCCTGAAAGGCATTTTTGAGACAGTTTTCCGCGCGCTGCTTGTTTTTCTTACGAACCTGTCGGGCATTGCCACTCAAGTGATTAACGTGATTCTCGTGCCGATTTTGCTGTTCTATTTCCTGAAGGATTTCGACAAATTGAAGCAGTTTATCCGCGTAGCGCTCGAAGGCAAAAACGACAAGCTGCTCCACGATTTACATCGCATCAATATTATCGTGCAGGCATATGTGGGCGGACAAATTATAGCCGCGTTTTTTGTGGGCATTTCAGCGTCGCTTTTGTTCACGGTAGCGGGAATTCCGTACCCGGCGCTGCTCGGATTGGTATGCGGGCTGCTCAATCCTATCCCATATATCGGGATGTTTTCGAGCATGGTTGTAGGGGTAATTATCCTGATGCTCACCGGTAATGACCACTTTTTAGCTGGGCTGGGCTTTATCATGCTCATTGTAGCGGGGCTGCACTTTGCCGATACGTACTTTCTACAACCGCGTATAGTGGGGAAACGGGTAGGATTACATCCGCTGATGCTGATTGCTTCGCTGTTTATTTTTGGCTACTTCTTTGGTCTGCTCGGGTTGCTGCTGGCCGTTCCCAGTACCGCTGTGCTCATGATGTTTTTCAACGACTGGCTTGCCAAACGCCGTCTGCCGCCCACTCCTGCTGCTGATATGGAAGAGGAAGGCAACGAAGCTGCTGCCTTGTTGTAGCCAGTTCGTACTGCCACTCCTGTAGCCAGACACGCTAGGAGGGAGTTTCCACAGCGTCAGCCGACACGAACACGCTGTTTGCGAGCTTGTTGCTCAGGAAGAGCTCCTTGCCCTCCAGATCGATGTGCAGCGTATTGTCGAAAGGAATACTTTCGCGCACAACGATACGCTGCCCGAGCTTCATACCGATTTTAGCCAGATACTGAAGTATTTCGGGATTGTCGTCGGAGACACGGCTTACCACAGCGGGAGTATTTAGCGCCAGGTCGGCCAGCAGAGCGACATTAGAATGGTGGATTTCGCCATCGGAGCGGGGGATTGGGTCGCCGTGTGGGTCCACAGTCGGAAAGCCCAATTTTTCGTCGATGCGCTTTTCTAACAGCGCAGGCGTGTAGTGTTCTAATTTATCAGCAATAGCGTGAACTTCATCCCAACTGAAGCCGAGAGTTTCCACCAAAAACATTTCCCAGAGCCTGTGTTTGCGTGTTACGGCCAAGGCAATCGCCAGCCCTTGATCGGTAAGCGATGCGCCGTAATAAGGCCGATAGCGCACCAATTTATCATAAGCGAGCTTTTTGAGCATATCCGAAGCAGAAGCTGATGAGACGTTCATCGCAGACGCCAGCCTGCTTGTTGTTACATCGCCTTCGTTCTGCTGCAATTTGTAGATGGTTCGAAGGTAGTCCTCGGCCACCGCTGTCTGTAATTTTTGTACCATATCTGCAAGTTACCCCTGTTTTTCGACCTCTGCAAACGCAGTGTGCTGCAAATGTTGCAGAACACAACGCTTTTTGCCGTTTCTGTTGTGGGGCGATGTGTGGCACGGGCGTCGTTGCAGCGGAGTCGCCCTGGCGGGACGGCTCTACCGTATGGTCGCTGTTGCCGGTCGACCTCGTCCGCGCATCGTGCTTACGATAATGCCGGTTGGTTGCTGGCCAAAGGACTGCCGCCGGAAAGGATATGCACAGAATCTCTACCACGCAAGAAGGAGAACCTGTCCATGCCCGACGAGGGGCATTTTGCATGCGATTGGGGGGTGAATAGCCACGCGGCGGGCGTGCTGCGCGGTGCGGAGAGGGAACGCAGGAGCAGAGGCAGAACGCCCCAGAGAGCAAGGTAGAGAGAAATTATAGCCTTGCCGATGCGGTTTTTTGCCGCGCACAAGTAGTAGATGTGTTTCGTGTTGAGTATTTCCACACATGAGGGGTATGTTACCGAGAATTTACACAGGTAAACCTGCCGCTATTTCTAATTTTGCGGAACGGTGGTAAAAACGGAACGTGTGTATGATGCTTAACCAGACTGTCCTCGTTGTAGATGACGAAGAGGACATAGTGCAGTTAATAAGTTATAATCTCAAAAAAGAAGGATACCATGTCTTATCGGCTTTCGACGGAGTACAGGCTATAGAGCTTGCCCGGCAGCATCAGCCCGATGCCGTCATACTCGATATCATGATGCCAGAGCTCAACGGGTTTGAAGTATGCCGTGTCCTACGCCAGGACCCCGTCACTTCGTCGTTACCTATTATTTTTCTGACAGCGTGTGCACTTGAATCGGACGAGATTCGGGGGCTCGAACTCGGCGCCGACGATTACATCCAGAAACCTGTCAGCCCGAGGCTGCTAGTAGCTCGTGTGCGGAACCACATGATGAAGAAGGACCGGATAGCGCAGCGCTACGAAGAAATGTTCGACCATCTGCGCGAAAGTATTTCCAGTGCTTTGCCACACGAATTCCGCACAGCTCTCAACGGCATTCTCGGCGGAACAGATATCCTGCACGGCATGCTATCGGACTCCGACCTGAACATCGCGATTGCGCGCGAGGAATTGTGCGACCTTACCACTTCGGTAAGCCAGTCGGGAAGGCGGCTGCAAAAGATCGCCGAGAATTTTTTGTTTTACACCCAGATTCAGGCTGTGCTGACCCAGCCCGACGAGCTGATACGGCTGCGCCGGGAAGTAGTGAATGATGCCGCAGAAGTAATCCACGACCTTGTAGCGCTGAATGCGCGCAATGCAGGCCGAGCTGCTGATATTGAGCTTCAGCTCGACAACGCCGCTGTAGGAATGAGTTACGAGAGCTTCAACAAGGTAGTTTTCGAGCTTATCGACAATGCCCTCAAGTTCTCAGTTGCGGGCACCTCTATTCTTGTGCAATCGGCTGTACGCAGCGACTTGTACGAAATCAGAGTGATCGACAGAGGGCGCGGCATGGATGCCGGGCAGATTAAGAGCATCGGCGCTTACAGCCAGTTTCATCGCAATCTACACGAGCAGCAGGGAACCGGCTTGGGACTTATCCTCGTAAAGCTCCTCACCCAGATATTCAGCGGGCATTTTGCCATAGAAAGTGCGCTTAATACCGGAACCACTGTTACAGTGCGCCTGCCTCTTGTCTCTGCCTGACCTCGTCGCGGCTGCAATTCTGTACCAAAACAGCTCATATTCGTCTGATGGGCTGTTGTGGCGTACCTACCGGTTCGTGTATTACCAAAATTTTACCTACCAGTCTCTTGTCTCTGCCTGACCTCGCCATTACCGTAATTCTGTACCAAAACAGCTTATATTCGTCTGATGGGCTGTTGTGGCGTATCTGCCGGTTCGCGTATTACCAAAATTTTACCTATTTTAACTCGGCTTCCACTGAAATGTAGCACCAGTAACTCGTATTTTTGTACAACTATATGTCGTACTACTATGCCTGATGAAATGTACAATAAAACCATCCTGGTTGTCGATGATGAAGAAGATATTGTCGAGCTGATAGGATACAACTTGAAAAAAGAAGGGTTTAATGTGCTTACCGCTGCAGACGGTGCACAGGGGGTAGCCAAAACACGGCAATACCGTCCCGATGCTATTGTGCTCGACATTATGATGCCGGAGATGGACGGATTCGAGGTATGCCGTACTTTGCGAGCAGACCCCGACACAGCAGCAACGCCAGTGATATTTCTCACGGCGAAATCGGGTGAGATTGACGAGATTCTCGGGCTTGAGCTGGGAGCCGACGACTACATCCAGAAGCCGATCAGTCCACGGCTGCTTGTAGCGCGTGTAAAAAGCCATCTGCGGAGAGCTGCTCAAAAAATAAAGACCGAAACGATAAAAGCGCCCGAGATCTTACAGGTCGAAGCACTGGAAATCAACCGGCAGAACTACACTGTACGGATCGACAATGTCGAGACATTTTTCCCGAAAAAAGAATTTGAACTGCTGGCGTTTCTTGCTGCCAACAGGGGCAAAGTATTCGACCGCGAAGTGCTGCTGCGCCGTATATGGGGCGAAAGCATTCACGTAATCGACCGCACTGTGGATGTTCATATTTCAAAAATCCGCGACAAACTTGGCAAGTACGGACATTACATCGACACGGTAAAAGGTGTTGGCTACCGATTCAATTAACATCCAATAAAGGCTGGCAGACGTTGATCTCTCTGCGTGCGTATCAGGCGCGAAATTTTTCCCTGATTTTTATCTTCGCATTCGTTGTTTTCGCCGGAATTGCGCTGTTAGTTCCGGCGCTTTTTCATTCTTCTGCGACGGTTGGCATTATAGCAGCACTCCTGCTTCTGGCTCCTAGCCTCGGAGTGGTATTCTGGTTTTCTGCTCGCACTTCCGACCGTATTGCGGCCTCGGTGTCGCGCATTGCCGTTGTGTCGCGTGCTATTAGCGAAGGCTCTACACACTCGCGTATTACTGCCGATGAAAACACCGATTTCGCCGAGACGCAGCGCGCTTATGCCGCTGTAAATAAACTCGCCGACAAGTCGAACAAGGACATCGAGGGCATGCAGCGGTTAGAACGCGTTCGCAGCGAGTTTCTCGCTAATGTATCGCACGAGCTTCGCACACCTATTTTCTCTATTCAGGGATTTTTAGAAACGCTGCTCGACGGTGCGCTAGAGGATCAGGAAGTAAGCCGTCAGTTCGTAGAAAAGGCGCACGCCAATACCGTTCGCCTCAATTCGCTGCTTACCGATCTTATCAATATTTCGCGTATTGAATCCGGCGAGATGCGCTTCAGCTTCCGCTACTTTATTTTGCTTCCGCTCGTGCGCGAAATCGCCCGCAATCTCGAAGCACAGGCGCAGACCAAGAAGGTGAGTATTACTGTCCATGAACCGCAAGACGACGAGGATATCGAAGTCTATGGCGACCGCGACAGGCTTGCTCAGGTTCTTACAAACCTCATCGAGAATGCTATTAAGTATAATGTGGAAGGCGGAAAAGTAGATGTGTGGCTGAAACCGGGCGAAACAGAAGTGCTGGTGCAGATACATGACAACGGTATTGGTATCCCGCCCGAACACCACAAACGCATTTTTGAGCGCTTCTACCGCGTAGATAAAAACCGCTCGCGTTCGGTGGGCGGCACGGGGCTGGGTCTCGCTATTGTAAAGCACATACTCGAAGCGCATAAATCTACAGTGCATCTCAAAAGCGAGCAAGGCAAGGGGACGACGATCTCGTTCACGCTGAAGACTGATTGAGCATAAGGAGCGCAGAGCAGCCAGATATTGCAGATTTGCACTGTTATTCTATTCCTACGTTTAGTTGCACGGGCGTCGTTGCGGCGAGCCGCCTATATAGGCGGCTTTACGATACGTCGCTGTCGCCGGTCGCACATCCGCTTCGTGGCGTGCGTGCTTTCTCCGCTATCTTACCTGCAAAACCACAGAAATCCGGTATGTAAAAGCTGATTCGATTCTCTTGACAGCCGCCTCCAGAAGGGAGCGTAGTGGTATTGTGGTCGGGTGTGCTTCGGCAGGGGGAAGACAGTATTGCGTTTGGAGTACGCAAAGCCGAGTTTCTTTTTTTTGCGATGGAGGATGAACCCCACGAGGCGGGTGTGCTGCGCGGTGCGAAGGCCGAGCGTAGAGCCGTCCCGCAGGGCGGCTCCGGCCAAAGACCGAAGCGACAAAACGTCTGTTCAAAAACGTCTGTTCAATAAAAAAGCCTTCGTACAGTGTACGAAGGCTTTTTTCTGTGCGGAAGGCGGGACTTGAACCCGCACGCCTTACGGCGCCACCCCCTCAAGATGGTGCGTCTGCCAATTTCGCCACTTCCGCAGAGGGAACACAAAAATAAGCAAGAGAAGGCGCGTTGCCAAGAAAAAAGTGTCAGTACTCGAAAATTTTGGCGTAATTCTCGCAATTATTCTGTTATTCTTTGTGCAGCACCATTGCTTTGACAACAGCAGTTTCGCCTGATGTCTCGGAGAAGCCGGAGATAAGGTACACTCCGCTTGCCACAAATTCGCCGCGATCGTTGCGCCCGTCCCACACAGCGGCACGCGAGCCTTGGCTATTGAGTGTGCGAACCAACACACCGTCGATAGTTGCTACTTTTACCACAGAATTTTCTGCCAGTCCTTCTACGCGCAGTTCGTCGTCCTCTGTAATAACAAAGGGCTGTGGGAAGCAGCGCAGTTCGTTGAAGTCTACATTTGCGCGTATAGACAAACTGGATGCAGAGGAAAGCCCATTGCGTGTACCGATGTAGATCAGACCGCTTTGTTCGTCGGTGGCAAGCGATGTCACGATATTATCGAGGATTGGAGTATTATCCTTTGTAAAATGCGCGAGCACTTCCGTACCGTCTTCGTTGAGCACCCACACACCGGAGTTTGTTCCGGCCCATTTTTGATTGAGAGCATCGACCATGATACAATTGACAATCTGGCCTGATAGTGCTGGGATAGAGCGTGTGAACAGTCTGCTTTTCGAGACCACAGCAAAGGGGTTGTCGATTGCGTACAATCCTTTTTCGCCAGCCAGCCAAAGCACGCCATTGTTGTCTACAGCCATACCAAAGATGATAACACCGGGCAGGGAGGTGCTTGTCGCATCGATTGTACCCCAGATATCGTCGGTCTTATCGGCGAGTGTGCCTCGGTCGTTGAAATAGAGAATAACATTGCCCGATTCGTCGTTGGGAGCAGCCAGCCACTTTGTTCCGCTTTGGTCGATAACAATAGAGTTAAAGTACCAGTTTCTAAGCTTGCCTTCTGGCCTGCTGAACGTGTAGAATGTACCATCGGCAGCCCGCGCGATAATATTGTGATTAGGGCGTGTTTCACCGGCGTGTTCCAATATCCACGTAACGCCGTTCTGGTCGGTTGCTGTTTCGCCGAGCACCTCGAAATCGCCGCCGGTAAAAATACCATTGATCGGCGAGTTGGATGTTTCATAGACAGTAATATCGAAACCGTCATTGTCTGGCACTATATGAGCTAAGCCGAAGCCCCAGCTACTGGCCCATATTTCTCCATTGATCCCTGTATTGATCTGCACATACGAATCTGTCAGCAATTCTGGGTAGTTGTCGACAGTAAAGTTTGTCCACGTATCATTTTTCAGTCGGGAGAAGCCGCTACCGGCATCGTCTTTGATTGTGGCAGACCACAGGGAGCCATCGGCTGTAGTAGTCATATCCATAAAGAGATTGCTCTGCGGCGAGTTGGGCGTGCGAAAGGCGAGGCTGTCGCGGTTTACCGCTGTCGACAAGCCAAACTTAGAAAACAGGATACCGGGGGAACCTATTGATGCCGGAAGGCGGGCAAGACTATTGATGAGATTATTTGTACGGCGCTTGTTGTACAGCACGTCATCTGGATAGCGAACTACAGAGAACATATCGCTTACAAACAATCCTTCGGGTGAGGAGAGAAGAGCCGTCACTGTTGTATCGAGTTCCGTCGACTGTACAAACGCATTCCCTTCGAGCTTCCAGAGGTACTTGCCAACGCCCGTAAACAGGGTGTCTTCGTACACAGCGAGGCCGCGTGCAAGAGCTGCACCGCTCAGATCGGTAAATGAGTAGGGCTGCCAAACCGATGGAAGGTTGAACTGCGGTGTGGCCAGCGGCGCCGAAAAGATGCCACTGTTTGTTGCTGTCCACAGCCGCCCTTGCCACGACAGCAGATTGACCACTGGAACATTGCGCGTGCCGTTGAAATTCGTAATTGTTGCGCCGAATGTATGGCTTTCCGGGTAATAGATCGTGATGCCAAAGTCGCCAGCGATAAACACCCGATCACCATCGAACAAGAAGTCGTTGATTTGCACACTTGCGAACTCATCGGCTTTGGCCCGAATCGCCGTGACATACTCCCATGTACCATTGCGATAAATATTGATAACGCCATCGGAGCAGCCTACATACACTGCATCGGTACCTGGCTGAATACGCAGCACCGAAACATTAAGGCTCATCAGAGCATCAATATTGCGGAAAATCGCGGAAGTTTTTGTAGCTGGATCATAGTTGTACATACCGCCTGTTGTTCCCACCCATACTATGCCTTTGCTATCGGTATCTGCGGAGCGTGCATTGTACAGCGAGGTGTGGGTTTGCCAATTCTCAAGGCGGATTTGAGCGGTGAGCGGCACAGCAAGCAAAGCGAAAAGCAGAGCAAGCGCGGCAAACATGGGCATACTACGACGTGCCTGACAAAAGGAAACGATCATAATAGTCGCTAACTGGTTGAACAAGAATAGATGTCGTAGCGTTATGCCATAGTGGAGCCTTTCTTGTCCGGGCTCATCGTAGCGGCGAGCGAATCCAGAAGGGAAACCATCTCGATAGCAGCAACAGCAGCTTCTGCTCCCTTGTTCCCGGCTTTTGTACCTGCGCGCTCGATAGCTTGCTCGATAGTATTCGTAGTAAGCACGCCCATAATACAGGGAACACCTGTCTGCAGGCCGACCTGTGCCACGCCTTTGGTAACTTCAGAGGCAATCATATCAAAATGAGGAGTATCGCCGCGAATAACTGCGCCCAGAGCAATCACTGCATCGTACTTTTTGGAAGCGGCCATGCGCTGTACGACTAATGGGATTTCAAAACTGCCGGGACAATAGGCCACTGCTACAGCATCGGTGCTACCACCGTGGCGGCGGATTGCATCTAATGCGCCATTCAACAATTGTTCGACAATAAAGCTATTCCAGCGGGATACAACAATTGCAAACGACTTTTCGGAAGCGCTCAAATGGCCTTCAAATATAGCAGGCATATACTTGGATCTATTATGGAAAAATACAGGTCAGCGTCCGTTGATTTCTGCTGGACATGGACTTCTGTCGCCCTGCAAATCTACGCATTATTGCGGAAATACATCATAGCTTTAATTTTCGCATACGGAATGCCCACACGCCCGAAATTGTCTTCGTCGTAGTCGCGGTTGCCGTGGTAATCGGAACCTCCGGTTTCCAGCAGGCAATACTCTGTAGCAACTGATCGGTAATGGCGCTGCATATATTGATCGTGGCACGGGTGTACTACTTCGATGCCGTCCAGTCCATTGGCGATCATCGCGCGCAACTGCGAGTCTGATATATAGCGCGAAGGATGGGCAATCACCGCGAGCCCACCGCTGTTATTGATAAGCCTAATAGCATCAACAACAGGGAAGTGCCATTTTTCTTCGTAAGCTGGGCAGCCATTGCCCAGATACTTCCCAAAAACTTCTTTAATAGAAGCGCCAAATCCATTGGCAATCATAGCATTTGCTACGTGGAGCCTACCCACAGTGCCTGTACCTGCTTGGTCCATTACGCTGTCTAATCCCAGCGGAATATTCAGATCGTTTAATTTTTTTACAATGCGTGCGGCACGTTTCTCACGCTCACGGCGGGAAAAGTCGGTATAGCGTATAAGTGCTTCGTCGTTGAAGTCAATAAAATAACCGAGCACATGGATATCGCGGCTATTCTCAAAAGCGCTGACTTCGATGCCGGGAATCAGCTCCAGATCGAACTCCTGTGCCATCTCTATAGCGTCGGGCAATGCTGCCGTAGTATCGTGGTCCGTGATACTGATTGCCTGAAGTCCGGTCTTGTGAGCCTTGCGAATTAGCTCATAAGGGGAGAGCGCGCCGTCGGAGCACGTTGTATGCAAATGCAGATCGGCTAAACCTTCCATGTATATTGCGTTCGATGGGGAGCATGGTAATTCGCTCATTGGGAAATAGAGTCGAGTAATGAATATACATTACCGACTCGTTAAATTCCACAGAAAAGTTCGTCTTCAGGCTCAGAGGCTGTACACCAGCCCGAGAGAACCTCCGTAAAATTGCCAGCAGGCGTGTAGACGAAAAAGTCTCTTGAAAATTCGATGACATTTGTTAGATTGTTAAATTCCTTCACTTAGTGTACTCAAGCATGGCATAACGCTACCCGTCGAAGTCTTCCTTGTTCAACAGTTTACGGCTGTTCATGCAGTATATTTCTTGTATATTTTTGATCGCCGCACTGGCGATACCCTCTGCTTTTTTGTCGGCTCAGTCCATTCGCATTAATGAAGTTTCGCCCGCCAATGCCTCGCTGGTGGACGAGGACAATGACGTATCCGACTGGATTGAACTTTACAATGCGGGAACCGCATCTGTTAGCCTGAAAGATTACCGGATCGGCGACAAAAACGATTATGCGAAGGCGTGGCGGCTGCCCGATACAACTATGTATCCCGGTTCTTTTCTGATTGTGCGCGCTTCTGGGAAGAACAGATCGGCTTCTGGCCTGATGTGTATTGAGGGAGCGGGTGCGGGAATTAATCCTTGGAATACGTGGGATGCTTTTCGCTATTTGTATATGCCAGTGCAGGGGGATTTTGATGTGGTGCTACGCATCCATTCGCTTCAGAATACCGGCACTTTTGCAAAGGTTGGCCTGCTGCTTGTTGATAACCCTACTGCCGAGAACCGCCATGCAGGGATATTTGCAACCTCGCGCGATGTCTTTACCTTTAGCTTGCGCCCGACTGCGCTTCAGCCGCCTACACAAGTGACAGATCTCGAACTTCCCGTTGAATTTCCCAGTACATGGGTTCGTCTGCGTCGTACTGATGACTCGGTCTATGCGTATGCTTCTCTTCTCGGCGATTCTTGGGAGCCGGTCGATTCCGCAAAGTGTCCGCTGATTGGCGAGCCGGGATATATTGGTATTGCTGTAGCCAGCTATAAAGATACAATCCTAACTCATACATCGCTTTCAAGCTTGGCTTTGGACGGCAAACCATTATCCTTCGATCTGCTGACACCTGTGGAAATAGCTACGGAACGACCGGGAATCCAATGGTATTCGCATGAATTGCACACCGATTTTGAGCTGAAAGACGAAGGCGAAACGCTGTATCTCTGGAATGACGAAGGCAATTTGCTCGATTCGCTGGCCTTTGGAGCTCTGCGCACTGATATCACATGTGGACGCATCGCAGGTAGTGAGCGACCCGTTTTTTTTATTGAAGGAACGCCTCTCCGTGCCAACGATACTAATGGTCGGCAGCGTATCGCTGCTGCTCCGCATTTCGCACAGCCTGGAGGGAGATACAGTAGTAGCGTGGAAATAGAGCTGGCGGCAGAACATCCTGACGATCGAGTATTTTATACTCTTGATGGCAGTGAACCCGATATGCTTTCGGTGGAATACACCGGAACACCGCTGATGATAGTCTCTACGGCTACTTTGCGTGCGCGCATCTTTGCTGCCGATGCTCTGCCGGGGACAATAAAAACAGCCACGTACCTTATACAAGAATCAACCCTGCTTCCGATTGTGGCTCTCTCTACTGCTCCTGAATATTTATGGGGCGGCGAAGGAGTTTTCGATCACCCATTGCTCAACATCGAAATACCTGTGCATGTAGAACTGTGGGAAGGGGATGGTAGTCAAGCTCTTGAACTCGATGCCGGTGCCAAGGTACATGGCCGTATTACGAGAACCCAGCCGCAGAAATCGCTACGCCTCTATGCCAGAAGTAAATATGGAACCGGAGACTTTGAATACCCTGTATTCCCATCGAAATCTATTAAGGCATACGATAGGTTGCTGCTGCGCAATTCTGGACAAGACTGGTACTCGACGTTCCTTCGCGATGCTTTGTTTTCCTCCTTAGTGGCAGAATTGCAATTTGATATTCAGGCTTATCGCCCAGTCACGGTGTTTCTGAACGGACAGTATTGGGGGATTCACAACCTACGCGAGCGCATCGACGAAAAATTTGTGGAGCAGAATCGCGGCGTTGATAAAGAGCGTATTGATATGCTCGAAGAAAATGCTTTTCCCCGCACTGGCAGCAGTTTGTCATATCATGTAATGGCAGATTCTCTTGTGAAGATAACCATGACAGATTCATCGGCATACGCTTATGCAGATTCGGAAATTGATCTCGGCAGTTTTGCAGACTACGCTATTGCCGAAATTTTTGCTTCAGCAGGCGATTGGCCGCAGTACAACCAGAAGTTTTGGCGTGAACGCCGCGCAGGTGGGCGCTGGCGGTGGATTATGTCGGATATTGATATGGGGCTGGGGTTTAACGCCGATACAACAGCGTATCAGAGAAATACATTGGCTATTGCTACGTCGCCTACGCAGGACGTCATTGTTAACCCGCCGTACTCCACATTCCTGCTGCGTACACTACTACAGAATTCGCGCTTTCGCGACGATTTTATCAATCGCACAGCCGATATTTTAAATACGACACTGCACGCCGACCGCATCGTTCACTTTATCGATAGCCTTGCCGCTGGTATTGCTTCCGAGGTTCCGCATCATGTAGAGCGATGGGATACGTCTCTGGCTAACTGGCAGGCAGAGTTGGAGAAGATGAAATATTTTACGACACATCGCCAACGTGCCGTGCGCGCTCACTATGTCGAGAAATTTCAGCTCGGTGGAACCACCAATGTCACCCTTGCCACAGCCCAACCCAGCACTGGGACGATACGCTTTTCTACTATTGTTCCCGCTAGCCTGCCGTGGTCGGGTGTGTACTTTAAAGATGTTCCTATTACTGCTACGGCAATTCCCGCTCCGGGCTATCGGTTTGTTCGCTGGGATACTCCGGGGCTGGAAAATACCTCGACTGTCACTATAGTACTGCACGACGATCTTGTGCTCACAGCAGTCTTTAAACCTGATACCGAGCCGGAAGATGCTGGCGTTGTGATCAACGAAATTATGTACAAGCCTTCGGATAATCGCGATAGTAAGGACTGGATAGAGCTGTTTAATGGCAGTGCCAAAGCTATGGATGTAAGCGGCTGGACGCTGAAGGACGATGACGATGATCACGCGTTTCGTCTTCCGGCAGAGACAGTACTCCCCGCTGGCGGCTATCTTGTGTTGTGCAATAGCGTAACAGCTTTTACTGCGGCTTATGGCAGCGTTCCGGCCTTGGTGGTTGGCGATGTCGACTT
>DLHF01000065.1 GCA_002483085.1 Ignavibacteria bacterium UBA7675 | reverse complement strand
CTAATAGACCGGTGACAGCGACGCACCGTGCGCCGCAGCGACGCCCGTGCCACCTACCTACAGAAGCCTCATACGCCAAATTTCATACAAAAAAGGCACCCCGAGCGGAGTGCCTTGCCAAGCAATACAATACAACGTTATTCTTACGGGAAAAGACCGAGCTGCATATACGAGGTTGCTACCTTGTCGATAGCCGAGACAAAAGCTGCTGTACGCATATCTTTTACTTTCTTGTTTGCGCGCCAGTAGTTCATAATCTCGTGATAAGCAAAGATCATCGTGTCTTCCAGACCAGAATTCACGAGGTCTTCTTCGCCTGCACCGCGTGTAAGTATTGTGCGCTCTGTTTCGGTAAAGTTTTTGCCCACAAGCTCTTCAATCGAAGAAACGAGGCGATGGCTTACACCTTCGTCGAATCGCTTGCCCATACGACCAAAGCGGACGTGCGAAATATTCTTCAGCCACTCGAAGTACGACACAGTAACACCGCCTGCATTCAGGAACATATCGGGCAGAATCAGTATGCCTTTTTGCAGCAGAGTTTTTTCGCCATTGGACGTAATAGGCCCATTGGCACCTTCGGCGATAATTTTCGCTTTGATATTCGGCGCATTTTGCGAGTGGATTTGATTTTCCAACGCCGACGGCACAAGGATATCGCACTCGTATTCGAGCACGCTATTGCCATCTTTAATTGTCTTGGCTTTCGGGTACTTTGTAATCGAGCCAGTCTCGCGGAAATGGCGTGCGAGGTCTTCCACATCAATACCTTGCGGATTGTGCACAGCGCCGTCCCACTCGATAATCGCTGTAATAGTACCACCGCCTTCTTGGATGAACTTGGCAGCGTGGTAGCCCACATTACCAAAGCCCTGTACAATAACGGTTTTATCGTTGAGGCCGGTTGTCATTTTCAGCTTTTTCATTTCGTCAGCTTGGTTTGTAAACTCGCGCAGACCGAAGTACAGACCACGGCCTGTAGCTTCGCGGCGTCCGCGTACACCACCCTGAGCGATAGGCTTACCGGTAACACAACCGAGGCCATTGATATCTTGGCCACCTGTAAATGCCATGTAGGTATCGGCGATCCAAGCCATTTCGCGCTCGCCCGTACCATAATCGGGAGCGGGAACGTCTACCGCCGGACCAATAAAGTTCTTCTTGAGCAGCTCCGAGGTATAGCGGCGCGTAATGCGTTCGAGCTGATCTTCAGTATAATTGCGCGGGTTGATTTTAATACCACCCTTTGCACCACCAAACGGCACGTGAACAATAGCGCATTTGTAGGTCATCAGCGCGGCGAGTGCCATCACTTCGTCCTGATCGACCAGGTCGCTGTATCGAATACCGCCCTTGGTCGGCAGCTTGTGGTGGCTATGCTCCACACGCCATGCCTCAATTACCTGAATCTCACCATTGATCCGCACTGGAAACTGAAAGAAGTACACCGAGTTGCACACCCTAATCTGGTTTACCAGACCTTTGGGCAGTTCCATTACAGCAACAGCTTTGTCGAAGTTCTCATTTACAGATTTAAAGAACGGGATCGGCGTATGTGCAGCCTGTCCCTTATTGGCCTTACCATTTGCTTTCGGCGCCTTCGCCGCTGACGTTGTAGCCATACTACCCTACACAATGGATTGAATGAAGTGAAAATGGAAGTTACTCCGCCTTCGCGGGCAGAACTAATTACCTTGTTATCAGTGTATCAGACGTGATCGGAGCCGATCCTACCGCCTCATACAGGCGAAGCGGCAGACTTACGCCTGCCGCTCTACCGCATTCTATGCGCTGCTCAACCACAGAAACTACGAGCACCATAGCCTGTAGCCTCCCGGGGGCTTTCGATTAGAGGTTCCCGCGCTTTTCCTGCTCGCGTTCAATCGACTCAAAGAGCGCCTTAAAGTTGCCCTTGCCGAAGGATTCGCCGCCGCGACGCTGGATGATTTCAAAAAACAGCGTAGGGCGATCCTGAACCGGCTTAGTAAACAACTGAAGCATATATCCCTTATCGTCACGATCTACCAGAATATTGAGCCCGCGAAGCACTTCTACGTCTTCGGTGATTGCGCCTACGCGCTCTTGGAGTGCGTCGTAGTACGAATCCGGAGTAGACAGGAACTCAACACCATTTGCGCGCATTTTCTTGATTGTTTCAACAATATTGCCGGTTTCCATTGCCACGTGCTGTACGCCAGGCCCGTTGTTGAACGTAATATACTCTTCGATTTGCGACTTTCTTTTTCCTTCGGCTGGCTCGTTGATCGGGAATTTAATCCACTTGTTCTCGTTAGCTACTACTGTAGAGCGCAGCGCCGAGTACTCGGTGGAAATATCGCTGTCGTCGAACGACACAAAGCGAGAGAAGCCAAACACCTGTTTGTAGAATTCTACTGTTTTGTCCATCTCCTCCCAGCCCACATTGCCAACGATATGGTCGACGTATTTCAAACCTACCGGTTCGAACATAGTATCTTGGGCTGTAGGCTTGAAGTGCGGCATGAATACACCGCTGAAACCTTCGCGCTGAACAAAGGTATGGATAGTATCGCCATAGGTAGCCACGCTTGCAAGGATGACTTTGCCGTTCTCATCTTCGATAGTATGAGGCTCTGCTACACCACGTGCACCGCGTGCAGTTGTGATAGCATATGCCTGCGCAGCGTCCTCCACATGCAAAGCGATATCGCGAACGCCATCGCCGTGCTTTACAAGGAAGTCGTTGGCCAGATGCGACGATACAAGCGGGGTCGTAAGCAAGAACACAATTTTATCTTGGCGTAGTGCATACGTTACATAGTCGCGAACGCCAGTTTCAGGGCCGCAGTAAGCAAACAGCTCAAAACCAAACGCGCGGCGGTAGAAATACGCGGCCTGCTTTGCATTGCCAACAAAAAATTCCACATGGTGCGTACCGAGAATCTTAAAAAGATCATGAGCGACATCGGTGCGCAGTTGTTCTGCTGTTTCCATAATTAATCTCCTTATTAAATACCTCTGTGGAAAATCACATATATAAGAGCACAAAATTTTATAATTGCGGCTCTGCTCTACACTCCGCTGCTGGCTGTAAGCGCTTCGTGTAGCTGCGGCTGTGTGTGCAGAATATCGCGAAGTGCGTCCAGGCAACGCCTGTTCTGCTCCATGGTACCGATGCTAATACGCAGGCAATGCGGCAGGTTGAACCCCTGAAGCGGTCTGGTAATAATACCTCTGTGCAGAAGCGCATCGTACAGATCTGCTACGCGGATAGCGGTACCGCAGTCGAGCATCACAAAATTGGCGACTGAACGCGGCACATTGATGTGCAACTCTGCCAGCGAAGCCGACACAAAAGCGAGGCCTTCATTGTTGCACTGCACCGAACGACGCAGAAAATCATCGTCGTCGAGCGCACCTAATCCTGCCGACTGAGCAATCGTACCGGGCTCGAACGGCAGTTTAATCTTCAGCATAGAGCGGATAATATCGCTGTGAGCAAAACCATAGCCAATGCGCACACCGGCGATACCGTAAATTTTCGAGAAAGTGCGAAGGGTAAGGACATTGTCGAAGCGATAGTGCAGGCTGTCGGGGTAGGTATCGGGATCGGCAGCGATACTATACTCGAAGTACGCCTCATCAAAAATCACAAGCACGTGCTCCGGTACGCGCTGCATCAGCCACTCGAATTCCTCGCGGGTGATATGTGTGCCCGTGGGGTTGTTCGCATTGGCAATGTACACGATTTTTGTGTCGGGGCGGATAGCTGCGGCAATGGCCTGCACATCAAAGCGATATCCTTCCGCCTGTGGCAGCAAAGTTACGCTCCTGCCGCTCGCATGAGCCAGCACCAGAAATCCCACAAACGTACCATCGCACGACAGCATTGTATCGCCGTCGTCCAGAAATGTACGCAAAGCGAGTTGCAGCACAGACTCCGAGCCATTACCGCAAATCACATTCTCGGTTTTGAGCTGATGGCGATGAGCCAACGCCTCGCGGAGCGACAAACCGCCGTTGGGATAATAATGGAGTTCATGAGCGTGCTCGGTCATGCGCTTCACAGACAGAGGCGAAGGACCGAGTGGGTTTTCATTGGAAGCGAGCTTGATAATCTCCGTGAGCCCGAGTTCGCGTTGCACTTCTTCGATTGGCTTTCCGGGCTTGTACGGAGAAAGCGTTTCTATGTGTTTGGGTACTTGGATCATTCGTAGGGTTGTTCTGCTTACTTGGGAGCTACATCGTAAAACCACAAAAGTACGTAAACTTACAAAATGATTTGGTAACAGCCAGATGAAAAAACTCTTTACTTCTCTTACGCCGACGGTTTCACCGTTACGACGATTTTGCGCTGTAGTTCAAAGGGCGTTTCTTCGTCGCTTACACCACTTCCCACAACGCGAAACCGCAGCTTCTCGCGATAGCGGTTGTAGTCGGGCATGCGCTCCAACAGCGAGCGAATAGTAAGCATTGAATAGTAGGCTCGCAGCGTAGAAAGCAACTGATTGTCCATCGGCGAGCCAGGGCGGGCAAAGACGCCTTGATCGGCATCGGCGATCTCGGCACCGGCGTAACGTGCCACCGGCGTAAAGCCACGGGGATCGGCAAATCCTTCAATCGTAATATCGAGCATACTCGGGCCTTCGCCGCAGGGGTTGTCGAACAGCACGAACTCATTGCGTATAGTTTCCACAGCTTCGCTCATTGCCCTGTCCACTTCGCTGGCATAGCCATCGTACATATCGCCAGGAAATTCGATATAGCGGGTGGAATCATTAGAGCCAAAGAGGTTGTAGGCAAAGCGAAGGCGAAGGTCTTCTAAATTCTCAGTTGTATTAGGCAGATAATAGCCAGTTACAAAAAAAGGAATTTCGTAGGTGTCGAATGTCAGGCGTACAAGCCGATCTGGAATCTCAAACCTCGTGCGCACGACTACCGGGTCCACGGCACAGGGTGTCTCAATCGTCTGCTCAATCGGCTCGCCGTCGTAGCACTCATTCGCATAGCGAAGTACAAACGTGCTGCGCGACGGCACTGTTGTTTCAAATACACCATGGCGCACTGGCACTGTCTTTAGCGGTGTGCCATCCTCCCGACTGATCACCACAAAGTCGTTGGGCGCCATATGGGCAGGCGAGAGCACCTCTCCCCGCACAATCACATCGTTGCAAAGGTGCATAGCGTACAGGTCGTAGCCACCACAGCCACCAGTGCGGTTGGAGGCGAACAACAGCGAATCGCCCCACGCCGCCGGGCTTATTTCATCGAACTGCGTATTGATAGGAAAAGGCAGAGCCACAGGTTCGGTCCAAGCTCCTGCCCGAAGAGTAGCCATCACGATGTCGAATGTGCGCGATGCGCTGAGCACCTGCGTGGAGTAGTACAAAGCATTGTCTTCGGAAAGCAAAGGGGTAATATCGTCGAACCGCGAATTAATCTTCGATCCCATATTGACCGGCATGCTCCAACGTCCTTCCTCGGTGCGTGTACTTACGTACAAATCAATGCCTCCCTCGCCTCCGTCTCTATCGGATCCAAAGATAATCATTGTTCCATCGGGCGACACAGCGGGCTGGGCGTCCCATTTGCTTGAGTTCAGCACGGACAGCGCAGCAGGATTGCCCCACTGCCCATTGGCAAATTCGCACACGTAGATGTCGGCATCAGTCTTGGTATCAGCATCGGAAAACGACGTAAAGAACATCTCGACCACATTGCGCGAGGCATTGTAGCAAAAGGAAGCCGACCCATCGTTGGCAAATGTATTAAGCGGCGGGTTGTGCACTAATTCGGGCGGAGCAAAGCCATCGCGCAAAAAATCGCTCGAATAGATGTCCTCTCCAAACTGCGCCAGCGAATCTTTGTACACTGCCGAAGTTCCACCTTCGCGGTTGGAAGTAAAAAGGAGTTGTCTCGCTCCGTAGAATACAGGAGCAAATTCATCATAGGGTGAATTGACTGCGCTGCCGAGATTGCCTTCGGCAGATGTGCCCGCGCATTCTTTTACCGACGCGCACCCCTCCGCCAGCAGCAACACGCAGGGCGTTAGCACGTACATCAGGCGTCGACCGAAGCGTAACAAAGAGTGCATCACCGAATTTACAAAAATTTGCCGACTGCATCCACGTCGAAGATGTTTTCATCGAAAAAATTCCGCGTTCGGGAAAATTACTGTAAATTTGCCGCGCTGAGCTGTTCCCTTATGTCAGTGCCTTTGGGAATACGCGAAGCACAGGGCACAGGACGCAACCGAGCCAGATGAACAGGGCCGGAATCTCTGCTTCTGAAAGAGAAAGAGTAGCTATCTGTGCATTCCTCTCCGACTACGCAGCAACGCGGACAGCATACATTGCATGTACAATATACTTCCATGAGCAAACCTTCAATTCTCGTCGTCTTTACCGGCGGAACGATATCCATGAAAGTGGATGAATCCTTCGGCGGAGTTGTCCCGGCGCTTTCTGCCAGCGAAATTCTGAGCACGACGCCTGCCATACACGATATTGCCAACATCGAGGCATTGGAGTTTGGACGGTATCCAGGCCCACACATGACTCCCGCGATTATGCTCGATCTGTCGCGCCGTATTGCCTCGCATCTTGAGCGGCCAGACATCGACGGAGTTGTAGTGACACATGGCACCGATACACTGGAGGAAACTGCGTACTTTCTGGATTGTACGATCAAGTCCCCAAAGCCTGTTGTCGTTATCGGCTCTATGCGCAATTCCAGCGAGCCCGACTGGGATGGCCCGCGCAATCTGCGCGACGGCATCATTATCGCCTCCAGCCACAAAGCGCGCGATATCGGCGTGCTGGTAAGCCTTGCGGAAACCCTGCACGCAGCTTCCGAGGTCTCGAAAATGGATACGAGCAATGTCCATACATTTGAAAGTCTGAACTTTGGCCCTGTTGGTCGGATGATTAACGGAGCGCTGTTCATCCACAGGCAGCCTGTCCATCGCGATTACTTTGAAGTACAAGACCTGCCGTGCTTTGTACCCATAGTAAAATGCTATTCTTCGGACGAAGCGCTGCTGATGGAGTTTGCTGTGGACAACAAGGCCGATGGCATTGTGGTAGAGGCAATGGGCGTTGGCAATGTTCCCCCGCCGGTGTACCGCCAAATCATTCGCGCACGCGAGCGCGATGTGCCTGTGGTGCTGGTGTCGCGCTGCCCTATCGGACGGGTAGAACATATTTACGCCTACGAGGGAGCTGGCAAGCAACTCTACAAAGCAGGTGTTATCTTTGCCGACTATTTCAATGGACAGAAAGCCCGCATCAAGCTCATGGCTGCGCTGGGCGCTGGATACGATATAGCGCGAATCCGTTCTGCATTCGAATGGCACATATAACAAATCCTATGAGAACTCTTGGCTTATATATCAGTTTCACAAGCGTGCTTACAGTGGCCTATTCGCTGTTCTTGCGGATTATCTATGGCAGAGGATGGCTTATGCTCCTGGGGCTGTTTCTCGGGCTCGCCGACCTCACTGCCGCCTACCTGCTTATGCAGGAACGCCGCACGGGGCTTGCGCTTGCAGTATTTCTCTTTGCCCTTACCTTGGGGCTTTCGGGCTACTTTCTTGGAATGCAGTATTTTGGAACAGTGCAGGCAGTAACAATTCTGCCTGACCTTGTCATTGTAATCGCAACACTTTTTGGCTTTCTGGCCAGTATGTCGATGTCGACATTCCGGCATGAGACCCCGCTTACAGACAACAAGAAGAACGCGTAGAAACGTAAACATGGCGTATGAGAGTAACGATAGCAGAGATCAATTGCTCCGCATTGCGGCACAATTTTCAAAAGATCCGACAACGAGCAGAGGCTCGCGCAATCATAGCAATTGTAAAAGCCAATGCCTATGGCCATGGTATGCTTCGGTGTGCGCAGATATTCCGGGAGGAAGGCTCAGAGTATTTAGGTGTGGCTTTCGCCGATGAAGGTGCCGAGCTGCGTCTGTCTGGCGACAGCGGTCCGATTGTCGTGCTGTCCCCGCCCCTGCCAGAAGAAGCCGAGCTGTTTTGCCGCTACGATCTTGATGTTGTGGCGTGTTCGCTCCCGGCAATGCGTGCTTTTTCGGAGGCTGCACGGCAGGCGGGCTGTACTCTGCGCGCACATTTGTACATTGATACGGGGATGAGGCGCGACGGAATTGAACCTTCGGAGGCAGTTGCGTTTATGAATGCGTGCAGCGAGCTGAGCAACATCCGCTTTACTGGCGTCTGTACGCACTTTGCTACATCCGATGAAGCCGACCGCAGTTTTGCTTTGCAACAGCTCGCGCTGTTCCGCCAGACAACCGACGAACTCGCGCAGGCAGGTTATCGCTTCCCGCTTATCCACGCTGCCAACAGCGGCGGTGTGATCAACCTTCCGAATGCACATTTTACTGTCGTGCGCCCCGGGCTAACGCTGTACGGCTACGATCCATCGGAGCGATCAGAGCATCCAGAAGCTCTACAGCCAGCAATGGCTCTGCACACGCGGATTAATTCCATACGACGCGTTCCCGCGAATACATCGGTAAGCTACGGTAGGAAATACCGCACTGCCAAAACATCGTGGATAGCTACTATCCCCATCGGCTATGGCGACGGCTTTACACGCTTGCTCACAGGCCGGGCAGAATGCCTCATCCGGGGTCAGAGATTCCCTATTGTAGGTACAATCTGTATGGACCAGTGCATGGTAGATACGGGCGACGTAGCGGTAGAGCCGGGCGAAGAAGTAGTGCTTATCGGCAGGCAGAATAATGAGGTAATTTCGGCGGTGGATATCGCCGCCACACTTGGTACAATTCCCTATGAAGTGATTTCGGCGATCTCGGCACGCGTGCCGCGCATCTATGTGCACGACGAGGGAACGAGCACAGGTCTGGAATAAACACGGAGGAAAACGTATGAAGTATGTTGCTGTTATCATGGCCGGTGGCGTCGGCGCTAAACTCTGGCCCCGCAGCCGCGAACGCCGCCCGAAACAGTTCAGCCATATCATCGGCGAAGGTACGATGATACAAAATACCCTGGCTGCGCTACGGCCTCTGTTTGCCTCGGAAGATATTTTTGTGGTGACGAATGAGTCGATGCTCCCGCTCGTCCACGAACAGCTTCCCGATATTCCCTATCAAAATATTATTACCGAGCCTTTTGGCCGCAATACGGCTCCCTGTATTGCTCTGGCAGCAACGCTTATCTGCGCCCGCTATGATAGCGATACCGTGCTGGCAGTCTTCCCTTCCGACCACTATATCACAAGCGTTAGCGAGTTCCAACGCTGTATCCGCACAGGCTGTAGCGCCGCTGCCGAAACAGGCGATATCATTACGCTCGGTGTGGAACCCACACGACCCGAATCCGAATATGGCTATATTCAGATACGCGACAACGAACACGTGTGTACCAACGACAATGGCTTCCTGCGCCGTATCTCCACGTTTGCCGAAAAGCCCGATACCGACACAGCTCGGCGGTTTCTTACATCCGGTGATTTCCTCTGGAATACAGGTATCTTTTTCTGGAAAATCTCCACATTCCGCACGGCGTTCGACCGCTATCTGCCGGATTTCGCTCCGTTCTTTAAGCTGCTTGATAAGCACATCGGCAAGCCGTCGTACAACGAAATACTCGATACAGTGTATCGCCAGCTCCGCTCTATTTCGTTGGACTACGCTATTTTGGAAAAGGCCGACAATATTTTGGTGATCGAAGGAAATTTTGGCTGGAGTGATGTAGGAAGCTGGGACGAAGTGTACCGCCTTTCGCTGAAAGACACAAATAATAATGCACTCGAAGGCGATGTGATTGCCGTGAATTCCACAAACTGCTATGCAAAGTCCGATGGCAAGCTGATTGGATTAGTGGGCGTGGAAGACCTGATCGTGGTGGACTCCGATGAAGCAATTGTGATATGCAGGCGCGGTTCTGCACAGGATGTACGGGAACTGATTAACTTCTTGCGTCGCAAGCAGATCAATCATTTTTTATGATGTAGCGTCTCGCGTGTCCCGGCAGGAACTATCCCGCGTTCACGCCGTGGCTGTGCTACGAGCGCAGCCGTCTCCGACCCGGCGTTTGGCCTCCGCACCGCGCTGCACCTCCGCCGCGTGGTTGTTCTGCCTCCTTCGCAAAGGGTGGTATCACAAGCTCGATTGCTGCGGCACATCAGCAGACGCCAAGGGCAAATAGCATACGGCACAATGTTTGCTTGTGCTACAACAGAAGAGAATCTGTAGAACATAAGCATTCAACAATGAACAAATACATTGTGTGGGCTGCGGCTCTTGTAGCGGCGTTGACCCTGAGCTCGTGCGCCAACTCTGTGCGGTTTTCCTCCGGGGGACATTCGGCAGACCAGTATCCCGGCAGAACCAACACAGACATTCCTGCTCAAAACGGAGCAACTTTTCGCGGGATGGCCTCGTACTATGCCGACAAGTTCCACGGGCGAACGACTTCCAGCGGCGAAGTCTATAATATGAATGATTTTACGGCGGCGCATCGCTCTCTGCCCTTTGGCACAACGGTGGAAGTCCGAAACCTTCGGAACAACCGCACGGTAATGGTGCGCATCAACGACCGGGGTCCGCAGAAAACTGAGCGAATTATCGATCTCTCAAAAGCGGCTGCCGAATCCATCGACATGACACGCGCCGGGGTGGTAGAGGTTGAAATTCGAGTGCTCAACTAATCTCTCCGCTCGCGGGAAAGCGAGCAAGAGACGAAGCCAAGGATGCGACCGGTGACAGAGATCGACGCCCGTACAACACGCCCGTGCCCCTTCTATTTATCTGCAAACTGATATGCTGCAATCAACTCCCGAACGCGCTCTTGCGCTTGTAGAAGACCTCGCTAAAAAGTCGCGTGGCAGGCTCTCCCCCCAGGATGTGGCGGCTGCAACGGGCCTTGCCATGCAGGAAGCCCAGGACGCTCTCGAACGGATGATGGAGCTGTACGAATCGCGTATTACAATGCGTGAAGAAACCGGCGACCTGCTGTTTGTCTTCCCTTTGCCCCTGCGAAAACGCGGCTCCAAGACATTGAGGGAAATCGCTCTGCGCGTGCGCGATGCACTGTGGAAAGCATTTGTGATCGTGTACAAAGCTGCCATTGGCGTTATTCTCATTGTCTACACTATCATCTTTATTGTCATTGTCATCGGCTTGGCTCTTGCAGCCAGCCAGGGGCGCGACCGCGACAACGACAGCTTCGACATCGGCGATCTGATAGGCGGCGTGTTCCGCGCTATTTTCGAGGGAATGCAGTTTTACGCATGGAACCGAGCTATAGGCTATGGGTTCGACAATGATGGTATGCGCTACCGGCGATTTGAGACAGACGAGAAGAAAAAGAACTTTATACGATCGGTGTACGACTTTGTCTTTGGCCCCGACCGGCCTCCTTACGACCCCCTGGACGACGCCCGCGAAGCTGCGGCATTCATACGCAAAAATCGAGGCAAGCTGACTGCCGGGCACCTTGTAATGCTCGCAGGCTGGACATACGACAAGGCCGAGGAAAAGCTCACAGATGCTCTGGTGCGCTTCAAAGGCCATCCCGACATTACCGAACAAGGTATTGTTATCGGCGATTTTGTAGAAATGACTCGGCGCGAAGACGCTGCGCTCAAAGGCGGGGCAATCGTTTTGTACCAAGACGAAACCGAAACGCCTTACGAGCAAACGGGCAATACAGGCGGGCGCAACGCTGTCATTGCCCTAATGAATGTCTTTAACCTTGCCATGTCCATCGCCATCCTCTCCGGCGGCCTTTTGCCCATCGACAACCCCCTACTGATTATCGCCCTGGGTGGGTTCCCATTTCTGTTCTCTCTCCTGTTTTTCCTGATACCGCTCGTGCGCTTGCCTATCGTGCGTAAAAAAGAACGTGAGCGGCACCGCAATAACATCCGCAAGAAGATCGTCGGTGTGATAACGTCGCAGCCGAAACGCTCATTTACCTTTGCAGATATTACAATGCTCGGAGGTATCAACAAGAGCGACGAACAGATTGCTCGCGAGCTCATGGATAGAACAACGGCAGAACTCGGAGGCGATACAGAGCTCGACAGCAATGGCATAGTGTACTACGTATTTCCCCGGCTGGCTCAGGAGCTGGCAGTAGGTACTCCATAAATTTCACACGGGCTTCAGATGAAAACTATCCTTACTATTGGCAGATTCTTTTCCATCAATCTGCGCCGTTTTGTAGCATGGTGGCCGCGTGTCCGGTCCCAAGGGAAAAGAAATTTCGTGCTGCGATCCGGCATTCTCGGCCTCGGCATTCCCACCGCACTACTCGGCCTGCTCCTGAGTGCAGTGGTAAAAATAGCAACCGGCAAACCGTTCTTACAAGCCGGAGCACTGATGTTCGACATTGCCCTCGGTGCTGTCCTGGCTGTTTTTGGCGGCGTACTCTGGGGCAATGGCATATGGGCTTTCAACAATCGCCTATACGATTCTTTAGTAAAATCCAGATAAACTAAGGGATAACAATCCCAGCATAAGAGAGAACCTTCGCTGCAAATTTGCAGCGGACTATACCGCTCTACTTATAGTTCAGTCTTTGCCCTCGCTTTTGCCTCTGCACCGCGCTGCAATTATCATCAACTCGTCCGCGCACTATTCCTACAGCCATGATGTGCAGACGAACGCTGCGTGGCTACTCCCCCCTAACCGTAGGGACGGTGCGCGGACGAGCTTACGATAAATGCTGCACTCTTCCTATATCTCATGGAAGTACATCCTCTATCTGGCCTCATCCCTCTGCTTCCACCGCGCTTTTTGTCCACATCGGCATAGTAAATTTAAATGTACTACCCTTGCCTTCTTCACTTTCTACAGTAAGTATCCCACCGTGTTTTTTTACAAAATCACTGCACAAATCCAGTCCGAGCCCCGTTCCCTTTTCGCCTTTTGTACCAGTAGTAGTCATCGAGCGACCTGTATCAAACAGATGCTTTGCGACATCTGATGGCATACCAACTCCGTGATCGGCCACTGCAATTTCTGCCCACCCACTGCTCGCCTCTGTTTTTACCTCTATGCTGTTGCCCGGATGTGAGAACTTCACAGCATTCGTAAGCAAATTACGCAAAATGGTAAGCAGCATCACATAGTCCACATACAACGGCACGTTGCGTTCTATAGAAACATTGATCTCTATCTGCTTGTTTGCTGCTTGCGTACTCACTTGGGCAACAGCCTCGGAAATAACCTCATTCAGTTCGACGACGCTCAGATCGCAAGAAATATCCTGAAATTTGCTTTTTGCCCACATCAGCAGTTCGTCGAACATCGCATACAAGCGCTCGGAACTATTTTTGATCATGAGTAAGTAGTCGCGGATTTCGGCTGGGGACATACTCTCAACTTCGGGAATCAGCACATCCATCACATTGCCGATAGAGCCAATAGAGCCCCTCATATCATGTGCAATGACCCCGAGCAGCTTGTCCTTCTGCTTGTTCACCTCCATCAGTTCGGTATTCAGAGCCGCAATAGAGTCGTGCTGTTTCTTGATCGTCAAATGAGCCGCAATGCGTGCCAGCAGCTCTTTTGTGCGAAACGGCTTAGTGATATAGTCGACACCACCTACTTCATAGGCATCGGCAATATCGTCTTCGCCAGTCATCGCAGTAAGAAAAATCACTGGTATATCGCGTGTTTCGGGATGTTCTTTTAGCTGGCGGCATACATCGAAGCCCGACATTTCGGGCATCATGACATCCAGCAGGATAAGATCCGGCCTTTTTTTCAGAGTATAAGGCAGTACCTTTGCAGCACTGTCGGTAAGCATCAAGCTGTACAAGGGGCCAATAATCGAAGCGACCAACTGAAGATTTTGCACTTGGTCGTCTACCACAAGTACAACTCCCTTTGTAGAAAAGTGATTAGTCATAACAGTTCATAAATCGGTGAAAAAATCAACCCGGATCAGCATGCAGCGGTGCTCCATGTCTGGCCCCGGTCACCTGCGAACATATGCGGAAAATGATCGCAGCAGTGCTCCCAGCTTGCGAAGATCGAAGCGCTTGCGTGCAAGGAGTACCTGCTCAATATAGTCATCCATACATGAAGACCCCTGCCCGTGAAGCCACATCTTCATCTCGGCAATGACATCGTCAATTTCTTCAAGGTCCAGTACATCGGCAAGCGTGCTATAGCGCTCCCGATAGTGTTCTATCAGATACACAGCCAGCGGGTCGTCATTACGGGTCGTAGCAGTGTCTGCATTCGCCAGGACAGGAACATCAGCCGTGTCGGGAGTCGGCGCGGCAACTACCTCGTTGTCGTAAGGCAGAAACTGCATGAGTTCGTTGAGCAGTTCCCCTCGTCGCACAGGCTTGCCCAGAACGCCGTCGAATAACGACGCCGGGATATGATGGCTTGCACCAGCCGACGCAGTAAACGCAATGATCGGTATATGTGCCAGAGCAGGAGTAGATTTGATAATACGTGTCGCTTCCACTCCATCCATCTGAGGCATGCGCAAATCCATCAAAATAATATTAGGGACGTATTCCCCGGCAAGCATCACAGCTTCCCGGCCATTGGATGCCGTCACCATGCGTAGCTGGCTATCTGCGAGGTACGACTGCACAAGACGGATGTTCTCCGGTACATCATCGGCAATAAGCAAGCGGGCATTGCGAAAATATATCCTGCGTTTATCCCATAGAAAGAAGGTATCCGGGCGCGCAGGCCCTTCTGCAACGGCTACATCGGGAAGCAGCACAGTAAACGTGCTGCCACGCCCCTCTTCGCTTTCCAGGGAAATTGTCCCGCCCATCAGCTCTACAAGCCGTCGGGTAATAGCAAGCCCCAACCCTGTACCACCGTATTGCCTACTGCTGCCGCTTCGCGCCTGGCTAAATGAATCAAATATCGTTTCCCGATCTTCCGGGGCAATGCCTATCCCGGTGTCGCAAACTCTAATCGCAAGGCTCAGCCGACTGCGTGGTGCAGCGTTCTCGCTCATAGACAGCTCCACCTCCACAGCAATCTCGCCCTCCTTGGTAAACTTCACGGCATTGCCAATAAGATTAACAAGTATTTGCCGCAGCCGCACTTCGTCGAGCAAGAGGTTTTCCGGCATATCTTGCGGAATCTCCATCGACAGCACAAGCGATTTTTTGCTTACTAATGGCACGAACATCAGCCGCAAGTCTTCCAGCAGACGCGGCAGGAATACCGCCTCCGACGCAAGCTCCAGCCTACCCGCCTCAATTTTCGAGAGGTCGAGCAAGTCGTTGATCAGGCTCAGCAGCGTGCGCCCGCTGGACATAATAGTCTGTACGTATTCTTTGGAAGTAGCATCCTGTGCGGTATTGAGCAAAATTTCCGAAAAGCCGAGAATCGCGTTCATCGGCGTCCGAATCTCATGGCTCATATTAGCAAGGAATTCACTTTTGGCGCGATTCGCTTCTTCGGCCTGCTCTTTGGCGTCGCGTAGCGCTTCCTGCACCATCTTCTGCTCGGCGATGTCCTCGGTAAACATCAGTAAGCCGCCAATGTCGCCCTGAATATCGTACCAAGGTCGTACAACCCATTTCAGCCATTGCACAGTGCCATCCCCGCGTTCAAACTTATCTTCTTCCCGACTTTCCACAGCACCGGCTAAGCAACGACTGTGGATAGCTTTCCATTCCTCGCCGATTTCTGGAAAAATATCGTAGTGGCTTATACCAACAACATCGCGGCCTGCAATACCGTAATCATCTAGCCACTTCTGGCTTGCAGCCATATATCGCATTTTCGTATCCATCATTGCAATAGCAGTAGGAGCTTGGGAGATAAAGAGTTGCATCCGCTCCTGGCTGGCGCGCAATGCGTCTTCGATGCGCTTTCGCTCGGTGATATTCCGCATCGTTCCTTCGGTGCCAACAACAGCTTTATTCTCGTCGTAAAGCAAGTGAGCATTAACAGAAGCAAATACAAGCTGGTGAGACTTGCTCTTCAGCCGCACTTCTACATCTACCACGGCACCACGGCGCACAAGCTGGGCCATCAGCCGCACACGGTCTTCTTCGTAATAGTAAAATTTCTCTACATGATGCCCGATAATTTCTTCCCGTGTGTAGCCAGAATATTTCACAATCGAGGGGCTTATCTCTGTTACGATACCTGCGCGATTAGTCTGGTAAAATACATCCTGCACATTTTCAAAGATCGTTCTGTATTTTCTTTCGCTGATCTCTAATTCGTGCTGCACTTTTTTCCTGTCGGTAATGTCGTAGATATAGCCATACCACACAGTTGAGCCGTCGCCCTCCTTTGTAGGTGTAGCATTGCCCTCTACCCAGATTATACGGCCTGATGGCTTCACAATACGAAATTCGCAGAACCAAGGGGACAGATCTTGCGCCGATTGATAGACTGATTGCATGACCTTCTCGCGGTCTTCGGCATGCAGCCTATTGACAACTACTGTCGCATCATCGACAACATCCTGCGAGTTCAGCTCATAAATATCCCATATTCCACTGCTTGTGTAGGGAATATGCGACGAACCATCTGGGCGCAAGCGGTAGCTGTAAATCATCCCCGGAACATTGGCAGCAATACCTTTCAGGCGTTCTTCCTGTTCTTTGCGTGCAGTGATATCCGTGTGCGTACCAATCACGCGCAGCGGATTGCCCTGCTCGTCTTGCTCAATGACTTTACCGCGATCCAAAATCCACTTGTAGCTACCGTCCTTGCAAAGCATTCGGTGTTCATTGATATAAATATCAGTTTCTCCGCGAAAATGCCTTTGTAGATCGGCATAGCATTGCTCTTTGTCGTCGGGGTGTACTCTGGTGTCCCATTCATCAAATGTACTGCCGATTTCGTGTACTTCATAGCCGAGCATGCGCTTCCACTGTGGCGAGAAGAAGACTATATCCGTCCGCGCATCCCAGTCCCATATCCCATCGCCCGAGCCTTCGAGCGCGAACTGCCAGCGCTTTTCGCTTGCAGTGAGCTCTGCCTGGATGTATTTCAGTGCAGAGATATCGGAGGCAATGTGCAAAAAGCCTATTGTCCGACCGTCGTGGCTGCGAATAGGAGTAACAGCGAGTTGAACTGGTACTTCCGTTTTGTCTTTGCACACATACGTCCATTCGCTCACATCGCTCTGCCCCAGCCGCGCACTTCTGGTAATAATATCAACCCCGCGCTGCCCGCCTTCATCGCCACTGCGGCGCTCCTGTAGTTCGTCGGGCCGGTGCAGTAGTAATGGGGTGTGAATGCCGACAACTTCCGCAGCCGTATAGCCCGATAGCAGTTCAGCACCGACATTGAACAGCGTAATAGTGCCATTGGTGTCGGTAGCGATAATAGACACTTGAGAGGCTGCATCAATGAGCTTTGCGAGCTGTCCATAGGCTGCGGCCTGTACTAATTCATCTTCTTTGCGCAGTGTGATGTTGCGTACAATGCAGTAAAACTGCTCGTTCGCCGGTACAGCCGTCCACTCCAGCCAAATGTACTGTCCGTCCTTCTGCAAATAGCGATTTGTACACGCGCCCACCACTCCTTTGCTCAGGCGCGTAAGGTGTGCTATAACGTCGTTGACATCATCGGGATGGACAAGCGAAAGATATTGTACTTCAAGCAGCTCGGCCTCCGTATAGCCAAGCATCAGCTCGAACGCCGGGCTCACTTTGCGAAATCCCCCATCGAATCCGGCAATCACCAAAGCATCGAGAGATATTGAGAAAAAACTATTAAAATCGTCCTCTGCTCGCTTTCGCTCGTCGATACTCTGTACCATTCCAACAGCATACTCTGCTATGCCATTGCTATTAGGTACGGAAAAAACATCGAACTGCACCCGGATCGAGCTGCCGTCCTTGCGAACATAGCGCTGTTCTGCGGTGTGAGAAGAAATTTCGGCATTCATCAGGCTTTGCAACACCGCGCCATCGCTATCAGCATTATCTGAGTGAGTAAGGTCCTGAATATTCATCAATACGAGTTCGTCGGCGCTGTAGCCGAGCAGGTGTTCAAGCCAGGGATTTACCCGCAATATCTGCCCGCTGCTACCTATCAGCGCAATGCCAACGGGGATATGCTCGTACAGGAGCTGAAATAATTTAGCGCTTAGCGAAGGTGTGCTGTCAGTTTGAGAACAACTGCTTATCGTAATGCGATAGAGGTTGCTGCCATCCTCTTCTTGCCCGGCACTGGTAATACCAACGCAATATGTACAGCCAGACGAGGAAAGAGAAAAGTCGAGTTGTGTGGGGAGCTCGTCGGAGCGAAATTGCTGAAGTGCGTGTTCGATAAAGCCGTATAGGCTACCTATCAGCACGGAGGAAAGATGCTGCCCTGCGATGCTGCTCCCCTTCTCTCTACCTGTAGATTCCTGGCACTGCCTTATAATTCCCGAGCCATCAACAATATACTGTCCAGACATGACTGCGGAAGTTTCCGGGCGCTTATGCATAGTCTGCCCCCTGTGTATATAAGGAAGCAAAGTAGAGAATTGTCTGCTATTGATCAAGTATTGCAATGCAAAAATAAATATTTTCTTCGATGAGTTCCTTTAGGTAGAGCACCCATAGAAGTATGGCACCACAAAAACACTTCCCACACTGTAGACTTCTGCATCTACTTCCCCACCCGGCACATCACGCTGGCTACATCTTGTCATTATGATGAAGTATGTGGTACGGCCAACGACGGCGGCGCTCTCCTGGCAGAAAGAGTGCAGACTATCACTGGGCAACTCCATTGTCGGCAATGTGAATCACTACTACAAGCTATAAGCAGTAGCTTTATTTCTTGTTCAAATGTATCTTTGAGAAAGCGACTGTACAGCTAGCTCAGGGGAGTCCAGCAGCAGCAATCAAGAATCCAGACAGGCTCAAGGGAAGTGCCTGATACGATTCAGCCAGTTCGCAGACAGTCGCGCAACCTCTAATCATCTAGGAGTATGTACATGAAGAACAGTCAACCGGCAGAGCTGACCGTACAGACGCTATGCCGCGCAATGAAGGAAGCACGGATTGAGGGCATCATACCTCCAACAGCAGTAAGCAAAGCGATGGCAGCACAGAAGAAGAAAGTTGCAGCAGAACCGAGCCAGTCCGGTGGTACCATGCCCAGTTGGGTACACGACCTCATAAAGAAAAATGCCAGTCCAGCGGCAATTATTAAGGCGGCAATTAAACGGGGACTCGAACGAGGCGACCGCGCTTCGCTGATCGAAGTGAAGGCTGTACTCAACGAGTTCGGGCGCAATCGGGACAGCGCAGCAGCGGTGGTAGAGTCGATCACTGTCAACAAGTTGAAAAAAATCAAAAAATAGGAGACATATATGCCTCTTTCCGCTTTAGCCACTGTAAGCGAGCAGATCAACCAGACCGGTCGCTCTGCGCTCTACGACCTTCCTTCGTCGGCCCGCTATCGCCGTATCAGCAGCAAGGATCTCGCAAATGAATACCTTTTTTACAGCATTAGCTCAGCAGCGTTGTTTTCTGCTGCGAATAGCTGTGAGCTTGTAATGGTCAACTCGGGACTGTTCGGCGGCGACTACAACGGACAATTCCTACAGCTCTCGGCTATGGGCTCGGGAACGCGTACTATCAACAGCGATCTCGGTGCTCAGGGGTTCGATAACGCGACAACATCGATGCTCTTGATCGGCTCCAATCGCGGCCCGGAGACACGGCTATCATTCCGCGATATCTTTCTCGACAAGTGGAACGACCTTATCGAGGATAAGCTTATGGGATCCGACGCCAGCCCTCACGGTGATCCATTGCTGACCTGGGAAATGTTTCCAGCACCGTCTGTTGTAGGGCTGAACTCAGACCTGACATATCTTCATGTCTTTCAGGCACTTGATGTCCTCGTCCATGTGGGACCAGCAGTGACATACCATTACGATGCTGGGATCGGCTTCTATATCTTTCTCTATACCAATGCCAAAAAGCAACTGAAGGCGTTTGTCGCTGGAGCTGAAGTATGGGTTCAGTCGGGTTTCTATCACGACAACGTAGAAAGTGCTCTCTGGGAAAAGGTCAGATTAGATGGTATACCAGCACTGAACAGCGAACTGGCAGCTCAACTCGCCCCTTTCTCCCGCATACCTGTGCTGGATGTCTACTATCTCCCGGGTAATCAGACCAAGCCCGTGCCATCGATCCTAACCGGCAGCACAACCGATGACATAACAATCGTGCTTGAGCGCGAGTAAGCGCCAACAGCATAAGCCGATGGCCGTCCAGCATGGCTTGGGCGGCCACGGCTGAATGCGATGCACAGCACACAGTGGCCAAATACCAAAAAAGCTACTTCTCGTTGCATCATTAATCTTCTACGAGCATCATCAAGTTGCAATCACAAATGAAGAACCCGCTCTCCCAGAATCAATCTATTTCAGCCAATATATCCCACACAACTTTTTAGGACACACTGTTCACAGAGCCACCTGGTCAATTTGGCAAAATCAGTCCGTATTTGGTACTTTCCGCACGCCGTACTAACTTTTGCAGATATGCCCCGATAGCAGGCTAAAAATCACATATACACATGGAGACTCGAATGAAAAAAACACGGCTTGAAGCTTTCAGCGACGGCGTCATCGCTATTATTATTACGATCATGGTATTAGAGCTAAAAGTACCTCACGGCACTGATATGGAGGCTGTCGGCCCTCTGTTGCCGGTGTTTCTGAGCTATGTGCTGAGCTTCATCTATATAGGTATTTACTGGAACAACCACCACCACCTGTTACAGGTTGTGCAGAAGGTGAATGGCCGTATTCTCTGGGCTAATCTGCATCTGCTCTTCTGGCTGTCGCTCACGCCGTTTGCAACAGGCTGGATGGGCGAAAACCACCTCGCGGCTATTCCTGTAGCTTTGTACGGCGTGGTACTGATGAATTCTGGTATTGCCTACTACATTCTTTCTCGCTCTCTGATAGCACACCACGGTAAAGATTCGGCACTCGCCACTGTGATAGGCAAAGATTACAAAGGTATGCTTTCGGTTGTGATGTATGCTGTGGCTATTGGCCTGTCATTTGTCAATGTATGGCTCGCAGTTGCGTTGTATATTGCTGTGGCTATTGTCTGGCTTATTCCCGATCGCCGCATCGAATGCGCTCTTGCCGACGGCACGCTGAAATTAGAAGAAGCATAACCCGCCCCCCAAAAAATAGACAGGGCACGAGGTTCAGTCCCCGGGCCCTGTCTGCTATTCTACTTGATGTTGTAGCAATGTGAGCACTACGCCTTTTCGAAGATCGCCGCAAGCCCTTGGCCCACACCAATGCACAGCGAAGCAGCGCCATAGCGCACGTTTCCGCGCTGCATGGAGCGCACAAGTGTTCCGGTAATGCGCGCACCACTCATGCCCAACGGATGGCCAATTGCAATTGCTCCACCGTGGATATTTACTTTTTCGGGGCCGACGCCGAGCTCCTGCATACAAGCAAGTGTCTGCACAGCAAATGCTTCATTGAGCTCGATTAGCCCGAGGTCATCTACCGAAAGCCCTGCACGGCGCAAAGCCAGCGGTATCGCATACGCCGGGCCAATACCCATGTAGCGCGGGTCGAGTCCCACAGCAGCCGAACTCACATACCGAGCAATTGGCGTGAGGTTGTGCTTCCGCACAGCTTCGGCACTGGCTACGAGCATTGCCGCAGCACCGTCGTTCAGCGACGACGAATTGCCCGCTGTCACCGCACCACCTTCGCGAAATGCCGGGCGGAGCTTTGCGAGCTGTTCGAGCGACGTGTCCGAACGCGGCTGCTCGTCGCGGTCGACAACGATGGGGTCGCCTTTGCGCTGCGGAATAAGCACCGGCACAATTTCTTCGGTAAAGATACCATTGGCCTGGGCTTCTATTGCGAGTTGGTGCGAGCGAAGCGAGAATGCATCCTGATCCTGGCGGGAAATACCGTATTTCTCGTACACGTTTTCTGCCGTTTCTCCCATTGTCTCCAGCGGGAAACGCTTTTTCATCCGCTCGTTGGGATAGCGCCAGCCAAGTGCTGTGTCGTAAGCCGTCAGGTTGCCAAACTGGGCGGCACCCGAAGCGTTTTTCGGCAGCGAATACGGTGCACGCGTCATCGACTCTACACCACCGGCAATTACCAAGTCGACTTCTCCGCTTCCTACAGCTCGCGCTGCCTGAATCACTGCTTCCAGCGAAGAAGCACAAAGGCGGTTCACGGTTACGCCCGGCACGCCGTCGGGCAGCCCGGCCAGCAGCACAGCCATGCGCGCTATGTTGCGGTTGTCTTCGCCCGCCTGGTTTGCACAGCCCATAATCACGTCTTCCACGCTTTCGCCCGGTACGCCGGTTCTTTCCATAAGAGCTTGGATCACTACTGCCGCCATGTCGTCGGGGCGTACTGCCGAGAGCGCGCCTCCGTATTTGCCCACCGGCGTGCGCACCGGATCGACGATATACACTTCTTTCATATCCCTCTCACTTCAGAATACTGATACATAATCACGCAATTTACACAGGATTCGCCTGCGCGGGGACGAATTACCACTCTACTTCTTTTGCATTGAGGTGTTTCTCAAAGAATTTTTTTAATGAACTGTATTCGTTGATCATTGAGAAATATTCCATTCCGTACATCAGCAGCGGCAGTCCAGCAAGTATTGTAGCAGCTATCGTGAAAATAAAAACACCGCCGGTAATCCACTCCGGCAGCAGGCTGGCAATAGCGGGAACAACAAGAAGAAGCAGGATCAAAGGCGATATGGAAAACTCAAATTTTGCTGTAATACGCGATCCAGCGTCATGAGGCTCTATTACTCCCGCAATGGAGAATACAGACTGTAGCCTGCCTGTTGGCGTCGTAGGCCATAGTGTAAATTCCAGCCTTTCCACCCATCCGGCATAACTGCCATCACCGCCCCATGAAGTGTCCAAATACGCACTTTCGGCAGATTCCATATCCATCAGTTCATTGTTGATGATTTGCCTGGACACAAGGTTTTCGCGCAGCGTGCTTATCGCAGTTTCGGGCTGGAGAGCAGACTGCATAACAAGCGTAAAACCCACTTCTCTCGGTGAAAAGACAGACATACTCACTCCTGTACAATGGAAGGCACGGTATTTGGAACGCGGCAGTCCTGTTTACTACTTTACGGCCCTTGCACCTGCATTCCCCCGCACTTCAACAGCTCCGAGGCGCTCTTTGCAGCAGTTCACATTCGAGCGAGCACGCGCCTGAAAAATTGCTCGACATCGCGCACGGCAAAGTGTACAGCAAACAGCCACGAAATATAGCTGACTACAACAATAACAGGGGAAAGAAAAAAGCCGAGAACAAATATGGGAAGCACAACTCCGGCGGCAATAAGTACAAGCGAGGTAAAGGCGAACAACACCAGCGCAGACAGCAGGCGTTTTGGGTTCATCTGTACCAGCACGTCGATGTATGTTCCGCCATCCTCGTGGTGAACAGAGCCCTTGGAGACAACGGCAGGAACATACCCAAAGCTCACAGGAGGTTTGCGATACATCTTGAACGCGTCGCCCTGCCATGTGCCGGTATAGCGGCGGGCGGAAAAATCGGAGAACATGGCGTCCGTAACCGTCTGTTTTTGTGTGTGCTCAAACTCCTGCTGCAAGCGCATTTTCACCTCATCGGGCAGCAGTGGCGAATGCACGCGAAGTTTCTCGAAGAGAAGTAGTTTTTTTAGCAGCGATAGTACCATATCACAATGTCCTCAAGGTGAACTATATCAAATCATTGTGTAGAAACCGCGTAGCAGAGCACCGCTGTGGTAGCCGGATCACCTTGCGGTTTGGGTCGGACACCACGCTGCGGATGTGCAGCGCGGTGCAGAGGCCAAAGCACGGGCGAAGACTGAATGCCCAATAGCATTCTGGCTATCCGATCTCCTACCGCACCAATGCCGCTCTGCATGTAGCAATGCGGTCGCGTATTTCCATCGACGTAGGCTTCAGCGACTGGGCGATAGTGTAGAACTGCAAAGCCCGTCCGTACTCTCTTTTGCGCTCGCACAAAAGCCCGCCAAACAGCATTGCATCAAACGACGGTTCATCTTCGCGCGCGAGCTCAGTGTACTGCAAAGCGCGGTCGAACTTCTCAAGCTTCATATAGCACTTGGCGATATCGGCGTACAGATTGCCTTTGTGCACGCGATAATATTCTCGCGAAAGCGATTGTGCATCGAGGTCTAGCAGGCGGCGCAGGGCATTCTCGTAGGCGTCTTCGGCCATATCGAGCCCGGCCAGCAGATACTCGCCAAAAGCGTTGCCTCCCATTTGTATGGAGCGCAAAGCGTGAGAGCGCGACTGCATTTTGCGACCTTGCTTGTGGTATATATCAGCCATAATCGACACGAGCATGGAGCGCGACTCCGCCGAGATTTCCTGCGACTGCGAAGAGAAAATGAAATTGAGATACTCTTCGGTATGCGCGTAGTCTTCTTCGAGATAAAATGCCAGGCCCATATGGAACCGTATCCACGCATCTGTTGGGTCTTTGGAAAGTTCCGACTCAAACACTCTCCTATTGCGAAGGCGGCGCATATCATTTTTCACAGTAAAGCCGATATGCTCGATTTTGATCGAGGAAGGCGCGGGCTGAATGGTCAGCTTTCTCAGTGCTGCATCGACCGACTCGTGCACACGCCCGCGAAAGCGTATTCTTTCGTCGCGCCGGAACAGCCGTATCGAGGGCATAGGCAGCAGCATAGAGATCATCGGATGCGGCAGCACATTGAGCACAGTGCAAGTGTATGCCGTCTGCTTAACAGTGATTGCCTGCTCTATAAGAGGGTAGTTTTCGTAGTGAATTCGCTCATCGGCGTCGACCATCAGGATCCAATCACCGCGCGCCAGTTCCACGAGCCTATTGCGAGCGACAGCAAAATCTTCGGTCCACTGTACGCGCTCGCTTCTGGCGCCCATAGCCTGCGCTACTTCACGTGTTTGATCGGTAGAACCGGTATCGAGCACAATTATTTCCGACGCTACTTCCCGAACGCTGTTTATCATTCCGGGAAGCAGATTTTCTTCGTTCTTTGCCAGGCAACAAACCGAAAGCGTAGCCATAGAGTGTTACGTATGAATGAGGCAGATCCTTCCGAGAAGCGGCACCGCAATCGACAGCGGCTTATTCTTCTTCGGCAAGATAGGCAATATTGGTCTGTAGTTTTGTTATCGTATCGCTGATACTCGCCAGTTTCTCGCGCTCATAGGCTACGACATCAGCAGGCGCATTCGCCACGAACTTCTCGTTATTCAGCTTTGCTTCCACCGACTTGCGAAGCCCTTTCAGGCGCTCCACCTCTTTCTCAAGCCGCTCGCGCTCTGCTTTGAAATCGATAAAACCGCGCATAGTGATGTGAATTTCCACTCCCTGAACAACAGACGCAACTGCACCGGCGGGCTTTACCAACTCGTTGGCTACTGTGAGCTCAGACACACGAGCAAACGACTTAATAAGCTGGGCTTGCGAAAGCATGAGATCGGCGACTTCATCGCTGTGGCAAGCAAGTGCTACAGGCAGCTTTTCGTGCGGCGGAATATTCATCAGACCGCGAAGCATGCGCATTTCTTCAATCACACTTTGTACAAAGCTGAACTGCTCATCGTAGCTGAGATTGACAAAGTTCTCGTCGAACACAGGCGTTTTTGTTGTGGAAATGCTTTCGCCACTGCCGCGTGCAGTAATTGCGTGCCACAGCTCTTCGGTAATAAAAGGCATTACCGGATGCAGCAAGCGAAGGATACCATCAAAGATACCAAGTGCGTAGTTGACAAGAGCAATTTTGCCGCGCACATTCGCCGCATTATTCATGCGAATTTTGATAATCTCCACATACCAGTCGCAGAAGTCGCCCCATACAAATTCGTACAGGCGACGCGAATAATCCGTAAGGCGGTAGCTCTGCAAAGCGCGTGTGGTATCCCGAGCAGCCTTGTGAAACCGCGCTGTCACCCACATATCCGAAAGCTCGAACGCCGATGGTTCCAGCACGGCCAAGAGCTCGTCGTCGGGGATATTGTGCTCGCGTGCCTCGGCCAGCGCTTCGTCGCGCTTCATCAGCAGAAACCGACCGGCATTCCATATTTTGTTCGAGAAATTCCGCCCGAGGTCTATCGTTTCGATGTCCTGAGTCTTTTCATTGACTGAAAGGCGGATATCCAGTCCGATGGGCGCAGCGTGTATCATGGTAAAGCGCACTGCATCGGCGCCATACCGTTCTATAATTGCCAAAGGATCGGGCGAATTGCCGAGCGACTTCGACATTTTCCGCCCTTTGGAGTCGCGGATCATGCTGGTGAAGTACACATCGCGGAACGGTATCGTTTTTTTGAACTTCAGCGTAGCCATAATCATGCGCGCTACCCAGAAGAAAATAATATCCGGGCCTGTCACCAACAGATTAGTAGGCAAAAATTTACGCAGCTCGGGAGTGTTGTCGGTTTCAGGAGTACCCTCCCAGCCCATTGTTGTCATAGGCCACAGCCATGCCGAGAACCACGTATCGAGCACATCGGAATCCTGGCGCAACGGAGCATCGGCGGGCAGGCTGAGCTTGTTGCGAGCTTCTTCTTCGGAGTTAGCGGCTGTAAAGCTGCCGTCTGCTGCATAGTACACCGGTACGCGATGTCCCCACCAGAGCTGGCGTGAAATACACCAGTCGCGAATGTTCGTCATCCAGTGTTCATACACCTTTGTGTGGTGTTCCGGGAAAAAGCGGATATGCCCTTCTTGTACTACTTTCAGCGCTTCTTCGGCCAGCGGCTTCATGCGCACAAACCACTGATCGCTCAGATATGGCTCTACAGGCTCGCCACCGCGCTCGCTGTAGCCCACATTGTGCGTGTAGTCATCAATTTTTTCTATCAAGTCGAGCTCTTGGAGCTTCTCCATTATTTTTTTGCGCGCTACAAAACGATCCAATCCGTTGAATTCGCCTGTCAGCTCGTTCAGCGTGCCATCGGGGTTGATCGTATTCGGCATTTCCAGCAAATGGCGCAACCCCACTTCAAAGTCGTTAGGGTCGTGGGCAGGAGTGATCTTTACAACGCCCGTACCAAATTCCGGATCGGCATAGCTATCGGCGATAATCGGCACAATCTGCCCTGCCAGTGGCACGCGTACATTTTTGCCGATCAGCCCTTTATATCGCTCGTCTTCAGGATTCACAGCAACGGCCACATCACCAAAGATTGTTTCGGGTCGTACCGTCGCTACCAGCAGCGTGCCGCTGCCGTCCTCAAGGTGATAACGCATCGTATAGATGTGCTCTTTCACCTCTTTGAAATTTACTTCTTCGTCGGAAAGCGCCGACTGCGCCACTGGCGACCAGTTAATAATACGCTTGCCTCGGTAGATCAGCCCCTCGTCGAACAAGCGCACAAATACTTCGCGCACGGCCTTGGAAGCCGATTCGTCCATGGTGAATAGCGTCCTGTCCCAATCGGCAGAAACACCAAGCGAGCGCAACTGCTTCAGGATAATACCGCCAAACTGCTCTTTCCACTCCCACACACGCTCAAGAAATGCTTCGCGACCGAGATCGTGGCGCGTGAGCTTTTCTTTCTTGGCGAGCTCCTGCTCTACACGGGTTTGAGTGGCAATACCTGCATGGTCAATACCGGGAAACCAGACCGACTCCGCTCCGCGCATGCGATTCCACCGGATGTAAATATCCTGAATCGTATTGTTCAGCACATGCCCCATCGTAAGCATACCCGTCACATTGGGCGGCGGCATAAGTATCGCATAGGCGGGTTTATCAGAATCCGCCGAAGCGGCAAATAGTCCATTGGCAATCCAGCGATCGTATAGTTTTTTCTCCACTGTGGAGGGGTCATACGATTTGGGTAGCGATGTTCCAGTATCTTCGTGAGCCAGCATTATCCGTGTTTCAACCGAGTGTGGACGAATTATGAATTACAGTCTTTTGGTCCGCCCGCCCTGTTCATAAGGATATTGCACATACCAGTGGAACACTCCTTGCATAGAGCACTTCCAGCCGGGAAACAGGGACAAGCCAACTGCAAATTTGCGCCTTTTTCGGCAATTTTCCATCGCCGAAGTGCAAACACACGCAAGAATCTCTTCCGCGCACTGCCATTTTATACGCATTTAGTAAATATACACACTTTTGCTTTGTTCTCTACAGGCTGTTTTCGGGAATTTGCCTGTAGTGTAGCGCTCCGAAACAGCAAAGCTACAATTAATGGCACAGCCGTCTTTGCCCTGCCTTGCAGTCTCCGCACCGCGCAGCACATCCGCCTCGTGGCTTTTCTACCCATACCGCAGAAATATATAACCGCTGTTGAGCGGCGCGCGCAAGCCACACAACTACATCGCTCTTACGATAACTTCCAGCACGCAGCGGACGCGCAGCGCAGTGTAAAGAAGAGGCGGCAGGCCACAGACAAAAGCGCCGATAGGTGTCTATATCAGCAAAAGCTCTACGCAGAAAGCATTGTCTGGTACACGTACATTCCGGGGTCTGCGACACGCCGTGTCATTTTCGTAACATTTGTACTGTACACTACCTACTACAGCTTGGCCGTTGTATAGGTTCTGGCTACTTTTGGGATTCAGAATTTTTCCACATCGGGATTTTGCATGTACAATACAACCGTCGTCCAGTACCTCAATGGCTACCCGGTTCGCTCTTTTGCTGCAACAGTAGTCGATGGCCGAATCATGGCATCGGCTTTTCTTCGCGACACAGGCTTTGAGAACACCGCCATGTACGAAGAGTACCTGCGATCACATTTCCTTTCGCGCAACACAACATTTGCCATTGCAGATGCAGAAGCATCAAAGGAACAGACCTACCAGACAGAGTCATCCTTCCACTAGCCACAACTTCGGCTACGGCAGATTAAATTTTTTCCGTACTTCCCATAATGTCTTGCGGCTTACCCCGAGCGAGCGGGCAGATTTTTCGAGATTTCCCTCAAAGAACTCTAATGTCTGGCGAACATACTCGCCCTGTACGTCCTTAATGTGCAGCCCCTGCGGCACCTGGAACATCGTATCGCTCTCTGATGTCGTCCAGGTAGAGTAGCCTGTAATAATATCGCGAGCGCTGATAACGCTCTCCTGGCACAGCAGCATTGCTCGCTCCACAGTAAGCACGAGCTCCGACACATTGCCATACCAATTGTACTTCTCTAACTTGGCAACAGCGTCTTCGGCGAGATCGTAGCAGAACAGGGTATCGACTTTGAGTTGCAGCAAATACCGGGCAAGAGGCACAATATCTTCGCGGCGTTTACGCAGCGGAGGGATAATATGAGCGCGCCCTTCAAAGCACTGGAGAAAATCGCTATCAAAGCTATCGAGGTGCGTAAGATAGCGCTCTTCAGATGTCGATATACAAATAAGCTGCACCTGCACAGCTACTTCGGCACTGGCTCCTACCGGCGTAATTTTCCCAGTACCTACATACGTACAGATTTTTTTCTGCATATGATCTGGAAGGTTCTCGGGATTGCGCAGCACTAAAGTACCGCCATCGGCCTGCTCGAACAAACCGCGCTTTCGCACAAGGCAAGCCCCATTGCGCTCTGTGGAACCGAACAGCACACGCTCCAGTTCTTCTTCAGATATTTTATCGCAATCAGCTTCGAGATAATTGTAAAACGCCGTAGAACCACTGTAGTGAATAGTTTTCGCAAGGAATGTTTTCCCCACTCCAGTCTCGCCAATAAACCACAGTGGTTGCAGGTGTGCGGCTTGCGCCGCGAGGGCCAACTCGCGAGCTTTTTTCGCAGCTTTACTCTCGCCCACGAGCGCGGCAACCGTGTAAATTTTTTGTTGAGAAGCGATATTTGTTTGTAGGATTTGGCGCAATTTCCCAAATTCGTAAGCACGCTCAATACGCAGTCTAAATTCTTGGGTGTCGATTGGCTTGATAATATAGTCGACAACTCCCTCTTTCATAGCCTGGATAGCGGACTGCACTTTTGCCTCGGTTGTCAGCATAATAAAGGGCACGGCAGAAGCGAGAACTTTTACATGGCGGAGAACATCGAGCCCGTCCATCTCGGGCATAAGCAGGTCGGAGATAACGATATCAGGGGTACAATCCTGAAAAGTATCTACAAACTGTTTCGGCGAAGAAAAAAGCTGAATTTCATTGTGATCTGACTGAAGAATTTTGCCGAGAAACTGTAGCATAACAGCGTCGTCGTCAATAATGCTGATAATCTTGCGCATAAACCTTCCCTGCGTGTTAATGAGGACGCCTCTTCGCACAAACGAAGAATGCACACATCTACAAATATAGTTCGCAAGCGGCCAGTCCGGAATACGGCACGCCAGTAGGCTTCAGTAGAAGCTGGCATCGCCGAGGCATCCCTGCAATGCCGATTTCTGGCAAAGATAGCAGAATTTCGTATAAATTGTATCGGTCAGGCAAAACATTGGCTGAACACATAGCAGGAAAGTAAGATACATTTTGTTGGAGAAGTTCCAACGGACTCATGTTCATCAAAATAGGAGGTCCCATGCGTCTATCAATACGCGTGTTGTGCATCGGCGGTTTGATCGCCGCCTCGGCGCTGGCAAGCTGCAGCAATAAGATTACCGAGGAACAACTCGCTATGATCAAAGAGCTCAGAAAGCGCGAGCAGTCTCTCAATGAAGACATAAGGAAAAAGGAACAGGAAGTGAATCGCGTGCAATCGGAAGTAAATGCACGTAAAGCGGACATGAACAAGTGCAACGACAAAAAAGCGTTTGTTCAGGACAAGCTCTCGCGGTGGCCCAATATCTGGCCGGATTACACCGAGCCTACGGTTACCAAGGACACAACAAACACGACAACGACGCGCCGTCCGCAGCGCCCGTAGCACTCTTCCATTTTCTATTAACTATGAGAGCAACCCTATGAAATTTTTTATTACTCTTACAGCAGTATTGTGTTTTCTCTGCTCTGCTAATGCACTGCTCGCCCAGCAGGCTCCGGACCCCAGCAAGCCGGATGAGCAGTTGACAAAAGACGAAGCCGTGATCCGCATCCAGCAGCTTCGCGACCAAGTAGCACAGCTCGAACAAAAGCTGAACAGCCTCAATACGCAGAACAGCAATTACCAGCAGGAGCTGAGCGACATTGTGGCGGCGATCAAACGCTGCGAAGAAGAAATCCTGTCGCTGCTGGGAATTACGAACGCCGACATCGAAAACTTCCGCCAGCGCCTTGGTGTGCTCGACGGGCGCGTGCGCGAAAAAAGCCGCCTTTCCGATAAGGTACTGGCCGAGCAGCGCTCAGAAATTGAGGCAATGGAAAACGAACTCAACATGATGCGAAAAGAAAAACCGGCTATGCTTCCGGAATTCTACGATCGCATTATTGCTCTGGCACGCGACATTCGCGGTCTGTACAGAAAGCCAGTCGACGTAAGCAGCTATACAGTGGGTACATGGGCCGAAACCCGCGACTGCTTGTGGAATATTGCCGCTAAGCCAGCAATTTACAATGATCCCTTCAAATGGCCCAGAATCTGGCAGGCAAACCGCCCGCTTATCAAAAATCCTGATATCATCCAGCCGGGATGGGTGCTTATTATCCCCCCGCCAGGCCCCATGACATCGGACGAACTCAAAGCTGAGCGCAGCTACTATCGCAAAAAGCGCGCCGCTATGCGCCAGACTGGCGCTACAGATCAGGTTGGTACACAGGAATGACGTTTTGTTCGTCATGCTGCGAAAGATGTAGTCCCGTACCCTTGCGGTTCGGGACTTTTTCTTTCACGGCCTGCCATGACAGCACCAATCTGTTTCGCGGTTAGTGAAAAATCCGTATTTTCTTCAGTATTCTGAATATACTCTATGGCAATGGATATAACGGAAAAGAAGATCCTTCTAGGCACTACCGACACACTTTCCCTGTTTGGCTATAATGACAGCAATCTCCTGCTGCTTGAGAACCGATTTGAAACGACAATTACCGTGCGCGGCGACGCCATTATCCTCCGGGGCGCTCCTGCCGAAGTGAAGATGATCGAGCGGATTATCCAAGAGATGCAGTACATTGTGCAGCGCACTGGTACGCTTACGGCAAACGACGTTACAACCATTCTCGACTTGGTGAGCCCCGGCTCTTCACAACCGAACGATGCAGCCCTATCCCCTGCCGCTGATGCCGATTCCACTATCTATGTTACACACAACGATACGATTCGGGCGCGCAATCCGCACCAGCGCGAATACGTAGACAAAGTGCGGAAAAACGACATTGTCTTTGCAGTTGGCCCGGCTGGTACTGGCAAGACATTTCTGGCGGTAGCAATGGCTCTTGCAGCCTTGCGAAATCGCGAAGTTAACCGCATTGTGCTCTCGCGTCCAGCAGTGGAAGCGGGCGAAAACCTCGGCTTTCTACCCGGCGATCTGCACGAAAAGGTAGACCCCTACCTCCGCCCTCTGTTAGATGCTCTCACCGAGATGGTAAGCGCCGAAAAGCTCAAAAGCATGAGCGAAAAGCGCATCGTGGAAATAATCCCGCTGGCGTATATGCGCGGTCGCACGTTCAACAATTCGTTTATTATTCTGGACGAAGCGCAGAACACAACCGCTACGCAAATGAAGATGTTCCTTACCCGCCTCGGGCGCAACTCTAAAGCAATTGTGACAGGCGACGACACACAGATAGACCTCGCGATACCACGGCACTCCGGTCTTATTGATGTGCAGCAGGTGCTCCGCGATATCGACGGAATCGCATTTATGCACTTTGATAAGCACGACGTCGTGCGCCATCGCCTCGTAACAGATATTATCAACGCGTATGCCCGCACAGCGGAGCTCCGCGATCAGCCCGAATACGAACGGCTTGGTAAGCCCGGCAGGACTCGCCACGATCAGCTCAACACACATGCTGATCCCAATTCCGGCGAGAAGTCCGGCAATAGCAAAACGCAACCGGATACTGATAGCCAGAATTCCGGCGAATAACTAAAGCACGGTACAGCATATGATCAGCCTGTTCAGTATAGGATTTATCGATGTAAGCCTGATCGACATCATCGACGTGGTGATTGTAGCCGTGCTGCTGTACAAAATTCACCAGGTGCTGCGCAATACTATTGCTGTACAGATATTCCTCGGCATTATTGCTATTCTGGCCATCTATTTCCTTACGGAAGTAATTAATTTCCGCTCGCTGCACTGGATACTGCAAACCCTCTCGAATATCTGGCTGCTGGCCTTTATCGTGCTGTTTCAGCCCGAGCTCCGACGCCTACTGCTTGTCATTGTCCGCGCTCCTGTGTTCAGCTCGTTTATGAGTTCGAACCTCAATGAAACAATCGGCGAGCTGTTAGAAGCAGTGCAGGAAATGTCGGAAAAACACATCGGCGCTCTTATTGTGTTTGCCCGAAGCAGAAATATCAAAATGACTATTGAGACGGGCATACCAGTACAGGGCGTCATCACACGCGAGCTCCTGCTGTCAATATTCAACACCAAATCACCATTGCACGACGGCGCTGTTATTGTACAAAATGGCATGGTAGAAGCTGCTGGCTGTATTCTTCCTCTGAGCAACACAACGAAATTCCAGCGTTATAAGCTCGGTACACGGCATCGCGCCGCTCTCGGCATCTCCGAGCAAGCCGATATCCTCGCTCTCGTTGTTTCGGAAGAAACAGGGAAAATTACTCTTGCCGAGGAAGGCACGCTGTTTATGCATCTTTCCATCGACAAATTAGAAAAACTGCTGAAGGAAAAGCTGTCGATAGAAACATCGACAGAGGAGAATAAACCGCTGTTTCCCTTTGCCAAAGCTGCTAAATAATCCCAACACAGCAAATCGACAGGATACGACAGAAATTATGACAATGAGCCGGCAAGAACGACGGGCATTCGAAGAGCAGCGCAATGCTCTTTTAGCCACATTACGCGATAATGGTATTACCGACCAACGGGTGCTCCAAGCAATCGCATCGGTGCCACGCGAACATTTCGTCCCCCCCGGTTTTCAGTCGCAGGCATATAGCAATTCGGCGCTGCCCATCGGCTGCCAGCAGACAATTTCACAGCCGTACACTGTGGCGTTTATGACCTCGCTGCTGCAAATAAAGTCCGGCGACAGAGTGCTGGAAATCGGCACGGGCAGCGGCTACCAAGCGGCGGTTCTGGCTGCGCTCGGAGCTCATGTATTTACGATTGAACGCCATGCCGAACTGCACTTTGCAGCGCGCAAGCTATTCGATACACTGGGGCTTCATATTGCTATGCGCCTTGGCGACGGCACTATAGGCTGGAATGAATTTGCACCGTACAATGGGATCATTGTTACAGCCGGTTCGCCAGATGTTCCCCCTACTCTTACGCGCCAGCTTGCATTAGGCGGCAGGCTTGTTATTCCCGTAGGAAATCGCGAGTCGCAAACGCTCTATGTGATTACCCGCACCGGCGAGGACCAGTTCGCCGTCGACGAGCTACAGGATTTTCGCTTCGTACCGCTCATTGGCCGAGAAGGCTGGCAACCCTCATAATGCCATGACTTCTACTCGCTCTCCAATGATTGCCATTGCTCTGGTAGGCCCGACGGCATCCGGCAAAACTGCCCTTTCCGAACAGATTGCCCAGCTCTTGCCCGTTGAAATTATTTCTGCGGATTCGCGCCAGGTGTACCGACATCTTACGATTGGCACGGCTAAACCACCTGCGGACTTGCTGCGAGATGTTCCCCATCATTTTGTCGATATTGTCAACCCCGACGAAGCGTACAGCGCTGGCCGATTTGGTACAGAAGCCGCGCAGGTTGCTCTCGATGTCCACGCGCGCGGTCGAGTTCCGCTCATCGTTGGTGGCTCAGGTTTATATATTCGCGCACTGTGCGAAGGGCTGTTCGACGAAGACAGCAACACCGATGTTCGGCCCTACCGCCTCCGCATAGAACAACAGCTCGCCGAAGAAGGAATCGACTCCTTATACAGCGAACTCGAACGCGTCGATCCGGCGTCGGCACAGCGCTATAGCGACCGCAATCCGCGCAGACTGATACGAGCATTGGAATACTATTACTCCACCGGTCGGCCATTTGCAGAAGCGCACGAAACACATGCCCAACAGCGCAGCTTCCGCACCCTGTACTTTACGCAGGATATCGAACGCACAACACTCTACGAGCGGATAAACCGTCGCACCGAACACATGTTTGCTGATGGTATCGTCGAAGAAACAGAAGCAGTGCTGGCGATGGGGTATGCTCCGGCGCTGAATTCGCTCAATACAGTGGGCTACAAGGAATGTATTGCATTGCTGAACGGCGGCATAACACGGCAGGAAGCAATAAGCCTTGTACAACAAAATACACGCCGCTATGCAAAGCGACAATTAACGTGGTTTAGGCGTTACGACAATATCTATCGCATCGGCGATTCGACAGATAATATTGCAAAAAAGATAGTAAACGAATATATTTCGCAAAGCGGCTCTGCCGCCGATCCCCCTTCCCCTTTTGCAGCAGCATAAATAATATCATCGAAATATGACAACGCAAGTAGCAATAACTCGCGGTATTACCGCCATTGGCCGTGCCGGACGCCAGTGGCTCCGCAACTCGCTCCCGGCTTTCATAGGCGCTTTTTTTCTCCTGACGCCCCTTGCTCCGGGGCAGCAAAAGCCGAATGTCCACAAAGTAGCAGCTACAACTGCGGCGGCGGCTCTGTCGCCAAGCGACAGCCTGAAGGCGCTGCAACTGCTCAAAGGCCGCATCGAGCAGGCTCTTACCAACAGTGCTCTCAAAGGCGCTTCCTATGGGCTGATGGTGCACTCGCTGGACGCACACAGAACGCTTTATGCGTACAACGAAACAAAGCTGCTTACCCCGGCTTCTACAACAAAACTGTTTTCAACATTTACAGCATTCCTCGCGCTCGGCGGCGATTATAATGTGCCAACATCGGTGTACACCGATGTTGGTGCAATCGACAATGGCGTGCTCAAAGGCAATATTTATCTTGTGGGCAGCGGCGATCCACTGCTGTCAACTGCTGATATTGAGCAGCTCGCCGACCAAATACACAATCTCGGTATTAAGCGTATAACCGGCCATGTGTACGGCGACGCTTCCTATTTTGATGGTGTCACCGACCGTGTTGCTTACAGCGGCGACGCCGATGTCGTGGAGCCTCTGCCGCCGATATCAGCGCTGAGCCTCAACCGCAACACTATTACTATCCTTGTTACCTCCGGCGGAAACGCTGGCGCTCCCGTGCGCGTGCAAACAGTGCCTGTCTCCGATGCCTTTACCTTTTCGGTTTCTGCTACAGTAAAGGGCGGACGCCGCGCAAAGCCCAATATCGGTATGCGCTCTTCCAAAGGCGCCGACGGCAAACAACTCTTTACAATTACGGGTTCACTGCCCCCGCGCCGCACTGCTTCCTACAGCTTTGTTGTCACAAATCCCGCGCTGGTAGCTGCGGGAGTACTGCGCCGACGGCTCGAAGCCGTAGGAGTGACAATCGAAGGCACAACGGGCGTGCAAGCTGCTCCTCTGGCTACAAGCCGCTCGCTTACGGCGTTTTATCGTCCGCTGGGCACGATTGTAAGCCAAGTGAACAAACACAGCGATAACTACTGCGCTGAACACATCTTCAAAATGGTGGGCGGCACAATGAGCGACCAGAACAACACGGCTGTAGCTGCACGCTCGGTGATGAAAACATCGTTTACCAAATGCGCTATTCCCTTCCAGAACTGCTGTATCAACGACGGTTCCGGCTTGTCGCGCCGTAACCTCGTAACGCCACAAACGCTTACCAATCTGCTCATGCAGGCATGGGAACAGCCATTTGCTCAGAATTTTATTAATTCGCTGCCTGTTGCTGGCGTCGATGGCACGCTGCGCCGCCGCATGAAAGGCACTCCCGCAGAAGGCAATCTTATAGGCAAAACTGGTACGCTGCGCAATGTGAGCGCTCTGGCCGGATATGTAACTACTATCGACGGCGAACAGCTCGCTTTCTCCCTGATGTTCAATGGCGGCAATGTGGGAGCTTACAAACTGACCGAAAACGCCATTGGAAAAATTCTGGCGGAGTTCTCCTATCGGTCGCCTGATTCTGTCTCCGAACAATAGCGCGTATTTATACGCTGTGCGCTTCGGCCTCCGCTCTGCCGTTCCGCCTCTGCACCGCGCAGCACAATCCGCCGCGTGCTGCCCGCCCGCTATCCGCGTATTGTGGAGATGTACATGCTGCATAGCAATACCATTGGCGGAAAGCCTGTGGCCAGAGCTGTAGCAGCAGTGCGACCGGCGACAGCGACGCGGCGGACGACGCAGCGACGCCCGTGCCACAACAACACTGCGAATATTTCCCCGCGTTGATCGTCACAGGCGTGGAACCGAAGCCAGTGCTTTCCACATGAGCTCGGCTGTATCGTTTTTGTAAAGGAAATATCATGAAACGCCATTCCAATCGCGTGATCGTCGGGATGTCCGGTGGGGTCGATTCTTCTGTTGCAGCCGCTCTTTTAGTAGAGCAAGGCTACGATGTTATTGGCATTACGATAAAGACATACCGCTACGAAGACGTAGGCGGCAATGTAGGCAATGATTCGAGCTGTTGCTCATTGGACGGCATCAACGACGCGCGCCGCGTGTGTATGCAGCTCGGCATTCCGCACTATGTGGTGGACTTCAGCGAGCCATTTCGCGAAAAAGTAATTGATTATTTTATCGACGACTATATGGCGGGCAAAACACCCAACCCGTGTGTGATGTGCAATCGCACGATAAAGTGGCAGGAGATGCTGAAAAAAGCTGATGCGCTCGGGGCTGAGTATATCGCCACCGGACACTACGCTTTTGTAAATCGCAGCGAAGACAGCGGGCGCTACTACATCACGCGCGGCACCGACACGAAAAAAGACCAGTCGTATGCGCTGTGGGGCCTCACGCAGGAATCGCTTGCCCGCACGCTGTTCCCCCTTTCAGGATTCGTAAAAGAACGCTCGCGCGAGGAAGCACGCCGCCATAATCTGCCCATTGCAGCAAAGGGTGAATCCTATGAAATTTGCTTTATTCCCGACAACGACTACACGCGCTTTCTGCGGGATAACACCGACGAAGCAAACAATCTGGCAGGCGGCAATATCGTGCTCGACGGCGAGGTCATTGGCAAGCACAATGGCTTTCCCTTCTATACAATTGGCCAGCGCAAAGGCTTGGGCATAGCGCATCCCGAACCGCTGTTCGTGCTGAATGTGGTATCGGAAACGAATACTATCGAAGTAGGTACAGCCGACAAGCTATCGCACCGGGGCCTGACCGCCCACACTGTAAACATGATGAAATACGACGCCCTGCGCGAGCCAAAAGAGCTCACCGTAAAAATCCGCTACAAGGACGACGGCGCGCCAGCGCTCTGCACAGCAATGGACGACGGCAGGCTGCGTGTGGAGTTCACAGAAGCACGGCGGGCTATTACACCCGGCCAATCCATCGTGCTCTACGAAGGCGATGATGTGGTCGGCGGCGGAATTATCGAAGAATGGTTCGACTGATACCAAGCAAACACAACACGGCAACTGGTCAAAGTGTAGAACCCACAGAAAAAAGACAATACTCTTTTGCTGTGGGTTCGGTGTTTTTGCGGGGCTATAATTTTTTCCATACAAGGCGAAAGGTTTGGCGCTTCTGTCGAGCTTACACCATCAACAAGTAGAGCGGTGTTCAGCCTCTGGGTTTATGATCTGAAAACAGAGGCCATAGACCGCACGAAGATACTTTTTCCCTTGGCGCT
>DLHF01000023.1 GCA_002483085.1 Ignavibacteria bacterium UBA7675 | reverse complement strand
GGCGAACCGGATCCATCTCGGTGCACTTCGCTCTTTGAAGGAGACGCCCTAACCGGGCGTCTCTACGGTAGGTCTTCGCACCGCGCTGCAAAACCGCCGCGTGGTCGTTCGGCCTCAATCGCAGAAAATTCACTTCCCCGGCTACAGGCATACGCGCCCCGCTTTTGTCACACAGATGTTTCCCTTTGTCAATCCCCACCAACTCCATCCATCAGCGATTACCTACCGTCCGAACAGTAATACCAACCGTCTGGACAATGGCGATTTCGTCGTGTTACCCTCCTTGTTATGTTGGTCGAAATTCTTCATCTGTTTTCCAATGTACTCTACCAATATGAAAGATTGCGAAAAATACTGTTCCTGCAAGGCGGCATTAGCTCGTCGTGCAGCCAAAAGCAATGTTCTACCCGGCAAGGCACACCATTGGTTGCGGCAATACGGCATGGCACCTATTGCCTGCATAGTAATCGTAATAATTTTTACAAGTTTGGCTCCTCCATCTATTCGCGCTGGATGGAGCACAAGCCAATGGATAGACAGCAGGTCGGGTGAAGCTCGCCTGTACGACATTGAACAGATGGGGTACCGTTTCTATCGCATCGCCGATTCGGTGCGGTTCTACAATGGGATATTGAAAAGCTCCACTTCCTTTCCGTCTTTCTACATAGATTATTGCCCTTTCGATCCTCAACCGGAGCGCTATTATCGCCTGACTGATCTGGTAGACATCAAGGGCGACACTTCGATGCTCGCGTTGTTCGAAGGCGTAGATTGCTCTATTGACGGAGGGCTGGCAAAGGTGTACAGGTGTTCGGATAAAGGTAGTTTGGAACATCTTTTTACTATGGGCGCATGCAATCCAACAGGCTTTCGGGAAGCAGCTTTGGTCGGCTGCTCTCGTTTTCCCGCACAGATATTTATGGCTTACGAAGCAAACAAGTTTCTATACAAATCTTCCGACGCCGGTACGAGTTTCCGGCAATGGGCAATTGCCCCTTATTTCAGCAAGTCATCACCGGACAGTGAGTGCGGCACCACCTACTTTTCCGGTATTCTTGCCGTCGCCCCCTTCGATACCAACACCGTGTATGTATCGGGGTATGGATCAGGTGATTTGAATACAGAATATCTATACCGAACGACAGACAACGGAGCAAGTTGGGACATAGTGTTTTCCTTCCCACTCCAGCGCTCCAGTTTCTCGAATAGTTTTCGCCGGGAACGCCTGTACTTCAATCCGGGGCAAAGCGGCCATGTGTGTCTGCGACTGGATTCAGCTCTCTACCGCAGCACCGACGGCGGCACGAGTTGGTCAATGATTTGGGAAGGGCGTCCCATCCATTCGGTGAGTATTTCCGATTGGATTGCTATCGGATGCGATAGCGGAACAGTGATGCGCTGGGACGGCAGCAAAAAATGGCAGTACGAATACCAGGTCAATAACACCCCTGTCATCGGCCTTGTTTATACACCGTGGTGGATGATTGTCGCCACCTCTACAGGAGCCTGCGAAGTTTACCAACTTCTTGATGTATCGTCCGAGACAACGCCAAAACAGACAGCGTTTGCCTATCCCAATCCATTTAGCGAGGAAATACGAATCCAGTCGCCATCTGCCACGGCATTCTATGATCTTGTAATTGTAGATGTGTTTGGTCGCCCGGTGTACAATGTTGGCAAACTGTCGCCGGGCAGCAGCATCACCTGGCCGGGCATTGACGAAGCGGGGAAAAAAGTTGCACCCGGCATGTATGCCTGCGTATGGCATTGCAGCACAAAAATCATCAGGCAATTGGTGATCAAGCAGTAGCAGGACTGATGTGGCATTGGATAGCGATGTGGCACGGGCATCTCCGAAACACCCGTTCGGTCGCTGTCACCGGTCGCACTGCCGCTTTGTGGTTGCTCATGCGCCTTGCGCCGGGCGCAGCAGGATGAACAACACGCGACGGATGTGCTGCGCGGTGCGGAGCACTATCGCAAGGCCAAAGACGGCTGCACACAAGTGCCACCCATATTTTCCTCCCGTAAACCGCGCAGCTTTAGTAAATTGCAATCTTATCACAGCAGCGCCGCTGTTTTTACGGTATTCTCCCCGATTCTGCACAGCAGAGCACAGAATACCGACCGGCAAACAGACGGTTTCCGAACTGCCGCAGGAACATGCGGCTTATGAAGCGAACACAAACTATTCTTACGAGTATTGATTATGGCTACACGCACGACCTCTCTGGACGACATTGTATCGCTGGCAAAGCGCCGTGGATTTGTATTTCAGTCTTCAGAAATATACGGCGGGCTAAGCGGCTGCTGGGATTACGGTCCGCTCGGCTCTGAACTGCTACGCAATATCAAAGAACAGTGGTGGAAAGCCATGACTTACCGCGACGACATCGAGGGAATCGACGCAGCCATCCTCATGCACCCGCGCACGTGGGAAGCCAGCGGACACTTGCAGAATTTCTCCGACCCGATGGTGGACAACAAAGTGAGTAAAATGCGCTATCGCGCCGATACCCTCATAGAAGAGCATATCCAGAAGCTCGTAAAGAAAAATCGCACAGAGCGAGCAGAAGCCGTACAGAAACGCCTCGACGCAGCACAGAACCCGGAAGACTACTACGCCATTATCGTCGAAGAAGAAATCGTCGACCCGGCAAGTGGCACCAAAGAGTGGACAGAAGTGCGGTATTTCAACCTGATGTTCAAGACATTTGTGGGACCGGTAGAAGACAGCAGCAACGCCGTGTATCTGCGCCCGGAAACAGCGCAGGGCATTTTTGTCAACTTCAAAAATGTGCTCGACTCCGGCAGGCAAAAAGTGCCGTTTGGCATCGCGCAGATCGGCAAATCGTTCCGCAACGAAATCAACACGAAATACTTCCTGTTCCGCACGCGCGAATTTGAACAAATGGAAATGCAGTATTTCGTAAAACCCGGCTCCCATGCCGAATGGTTCGAGCAATGGCGCGAAGCCCGCTGGAACTGGTTCCTCAATCTGGGTATGAGCGCCGAATCGCTGCGCCTAAAGCCTCATGAGAAACTGGCACACTATGCCGACAACGCCGTCGACATCGAGTATCTCTTCCCGTTCGGCTGGGGCGAGATCGAAGGCATCCACTCCCGAACAGACTACGACCTGAGCCGCCACCAAGAATATTCCGGCAAAAAGATGGAATATGTGGATACTGTCTCCGGGGAACGCTATATTCCCTATGTCATCGAAACGGCTGTAGGTGCTACACGCTCGTTTATGGCATTTTTATGCAATGCCTATAATGTAGAAGATGTACCGGGCGAAGGCGATAAGACAGAAACTCGCACCGTATTGCGTTTTCATCCCAAACTCGCTCCAATAAAAGCAGCGGTGCTTCCGTTAGTGAAAAAGGACGGAATGCCAGAAGCAGCCGGGAACATTTACCGCGATCTGCAACGTTTTATGAAAGTGCAATACGACGAAGGCGCGGCTATCGGACGCCGCTACCGTCGCCAAGACGAAATCGGAACGCCGTTCTGTATTACAATCGACGGCGAAACAACGAGCGCAGGCACTGTCACCGTCCGGGAACGCGACTCAATGACGCAGGTGCGTATTCCCGCAGATAATGTACGACAGTATCTGCTCGACAAATTGACTTTGTAACCCCCGGGTGGGTAGTGGTATCTTTGGATATGGAAATTATGAAAAAGCACTTTCGGATCCCCCTTGCAGCCGCTACGGCGGTAGGAGTCCTCTCGTTCGGCTTTTATGCTGTATCGGAGGACTCGGCGTTTTTCAAGATCAATAAATCGCTCCAGATTTTCGGCGAAGTGTTCCGGCAGATATCAATGTACTATGTAGATGATATCGACCCGGAAAAATTCGTAGAAGCCGGAATCGACGGTATGATGGGCTATTTGGATCCATACACCGTGTATATACCGGAAAACGAACGCGAGGAAGTAGATATTCTGACCACAGGCGTCTACGGAGGGCTCGGTATTACCGTGTCGAATGTAGACAGCATGGTGACTATCGTGGGCATTACCGAAGGCTATACTGCCGATAAAGCGGGCTTGCGTGTCGGCGACCGAATCTATGCTATTGATTCGGCAATTGTGCTAAGAATGAACACCGACCGGCTGCAAAACTTTACGCGCGGCAAGCCCGGAACACTTCTCACTATGAAAGTAATACGCCAAGGGCTGCAAGACACACTGCAATTCAGCTTAGCACGCCAGGAAATTACGATCAAAAACGTGAGCTATAGCGGTGTACTCGACAATGGCGTGGGCTATATCCGGTTAGACAGATTCTCGCGTGGGGCCTCTGCTGAAGTGCGGGAGGCGCTCGAAAACATCCGCTACAACAGCAATCTACACGGTATTATTCTCGACCTGCGCGACAATCCCGGCGGCCTACTCGACGCAGCCGTTTCGATCAGCGAGATTTTTGTGCCTACCAACAGCCTTGTTGTTTCTACACGCGGTAAAACAGCAGAAAGCGAGAAAAAATACATCTCGCGTACAAATCCGATGGAGCCAAATCTGCCGCTTGCCGTACTTATCAACGGGCGCAGCGCAAGCGCAAGCGAGATTGTTGCCGGAGCGATTCAGGACCTCGACCGCGGTATCCTCGTCGGCGAAACCTCGTTTGGCAAGGGCTTGGTACAGACAATTATGTCGCTTCCTTACAATTCCAATCTGAAAATCACAACCGCCCGGTATTACACGCCGTCGGGCCGCTGTATCCAGAAGATCGACTACAACAACCGGCGCGAAGGTATTTTTACGCAGTCGTCGGATGCACTTCAGAAGTACACAACAGCTCACGGGCGTCCGGTGTACGAGTCCAATGGTATTCTGCCCGATACCATTGTGTCGCTCAGCCGCTCTTCGACATTCGTCGACGCCTTGATCTCCAGAAATATGCTCTTCAATTTTGCTACGGAGTTTGCGTCGCAGCAGCGCTCTCTGCCCGAGGATTTTACAGTGTCCAAAGATGTTATGCGCCAGTTCGGTAGCTTCCTGAAGCGCAATTCGTTCTCCTACTCGTCGTCGGCATTAAGCAAACTACGGGAGCTCAAACAATTAGCTCGCGAGGAACACTATCCCGAGCATTCGGTCAGCCAGATTGCCAAACTCGAAGAAATGTTTGCCTCCGAGCAGGAACGCGAATTGGAGCGCAATCAAGCTGTTGTAGCACAACTGTTAGAAAAAGAGATATTTACGCGCTTCTATCCGCGTAGCCGTGTCATCGCGCAAACATTGAACAACGACGTGCAAGTGCAGACTGCGGCTGCGCTTATCCGCGACAACTCAGTGTATCATGCAATGATAGCTCCTACTACTACGGGAATTAGCAACGAGTGAAGACAGTCGACGAACTGATTATTCTTGGTGGCGCCGCAGAGATAGGGGCAAACTGTTGTTACCTCCATCTCTGCGGCGCCGGTGTTTTTATCGATGCCGGACTGCATCCCCGCAACCGCAGTGCAGCCGCTTTTCCGCGCATGGAACACCTCGGCGAACGCCCAACCGACTTTCTGATAGTGACGCACGCCCACACCGATCACCTTGGCGGGCTCCCCTTTGTGATGAAGCACTATCCACACCTGCGTGTGATTACTACACGTGCTACACGCGACCTCAGCGAGATCATGCTGCGCGACACGGTAAAACTGCTCCGCTCCTCCATTGTCGATGAATTCTCTTCTGATGTCCTCTCGCTTTACACACGCGATATGTTGCAAAAGCTCGGACTTGTCTTCGAAGGTTATCACTACGAAGAGCCCATAGAGCTCACTGGTATGCGCGCCGGGCATCCTGTGCGCGCTACATTGTTCGACGCCGGACACATACTCGGTTCGGCGGGCATACTGGCCGAGTGGAATGGAAAATCGCTGCTGCACACAGGTGATGTCAACTTTACTGACCAGTCGTTGGTACCGCGCGCAGCCCTTCCGCGCAGGCACGTAGATACGCTTATCATGGAAAGCACCAACGGCGCTTCCGGCAGCGTCTACTCCCGCCATGAAGAGTCGCTTAAGCTGGCTCGCTTTATCAACGACATCACTAACAATAATGGATCGGTACTCCTACCCTCTTTTGCCCTCGGCAAAACACAAGAAATTCTCAAAGTTCTGTTCGATCTTATGCAGGCCGGACGCATTCCCTTCCTACCCGTGTACACGGGCGGAATGAGCCGCAAAATCTCAAATCTATACGACCGCTATTGCTACTCAGTACGCCGTATCGATCCCGGGTTTGAAGTGGCCGACATCCCGCAAGTACCCATCAACTACGAAGAATTGCACCGAGGCCCCTACCTCTCCTCGCCCGCAATTGTCGTGGCATCCAGCGGTATGCTTAATGCAGGTACTACAGCGTTTGCACTGGCACAACACTGGATGCCGCGCAGGAATTTTGGTATTGGCTTTATTAGCTACCTCGATCCCAATTCGCCGGGATATGAACTGCTGCACTCCACGCCGGATAAAGAATTTACACTCGCCGGGCGCACAGCTAAGCGAAGCTGCCATATCGAGCAGTTCCGCTTCAGTGCCCACTCTGCACGCGAAGACCTCGTAGGTTTTGTAGCTGATGTACGCCCAAAACAGCTATTTCTCGTCCACGGCGATGGCGAAGCATGCAGCGAACTCGCCTATCACATCGGCAAGGTAGTACCGTCTACGCGCATTTTTATCCCTAGTGTGGGAAGGTCTTATACACTCTGATCTACTATGACCATACGCAAAACCGGTATGACACACGAGCTGTCCGTACTCATGGTGTACATTCTCGGCAGCATCCCGGCGTTCAGCCTGTTCTACTCCCGCCCTGCGACCGGCGATTCAGGTATGCTCTATCTCATCTCGTTTTGTATAGCGGCGTTTACATCTGTAATCGCCTCGGTGATGATATGGTTGGTAAAACGGCGCAATAAGCGCCCCATGACAGAACTCATGCTTGGCTTGATCCCGTTTGCTCTTTCAACACTGTGCTATCTGCTGATACTATCCGGCGGCTCCTACGCCCTCCTCGAATTGTATCTTCTCGGCAATACACTCGCTCTGGCCGTACCTTATACCTGCTCTGTCGTGTATAAAATACTCTTCCCGCAGAGCTCAACTATCACAATGCCGTATGAGCGCTGACATCGCTGTTCCGGCTTTCGGTCTCCGCACCGCGCTGACGTCCGCGCATCATTCCGATGATAACTTCCATCCGCCGCGTGGCATTTCCAGTTTTCGTCGCCCAACAATACTGCGCCTATCGGTGGGATAACACAAGCCGGTGTTGCGACCGGCGACAGCGACGCGACGGACGCCGCAGAGAAGCCTGTGCCACATAATTTTCAAATGTTCCTCTACAACAATTTTGGTGTATAGCCCATGTTTATCAACTGCGTTGCTTTGTTCGCTCTGCTGCTTGCAACTGCTTTCCCCCCCGTATTCGCACAGGAGCAGCCCGCATCCTCTGCACTGCACCCTATTGACTCGGCCTACCAGGAATGTCTGGCAATTGCAGAGAACCAGACTACCTATGGTATGATCGAGTGTGCAAACCGGGCATACGAATCATGGGACGCAGAGCTCAACCGCATCTACAAACAGCTCATGGGCATACTTCAGCCGAAAGAGAAAGAGAGGCTCAAAGCCGCACAGAGAAACTGGCTGGCGTGGAAAAACAGCGAATTCGAGTTTTCAGGGCTTATGCACAACAACCTCGGCGGCTCTATGTGGAAGATCGTGGCAGCCGAACGCGCAAACCAGGTGATAAAACAGCGAACATTAGAATTACAGGCGTATTACGATACTATCGTGGAAGGGCGGTAAGCGGAGGGGGCGTAGCACCGCATTTCGACCTCCATCAAACTGCTGGCAATCAGCTATGTACACGCGCGTACTCAAGCCGCGCTTTCACCGCAGAAAATGGCGATTACTTCCGTACTTTATCCATATTTCCCAGCACTTCCTCCACCGTAATCCGCTGCATACATGTATTTTCTGGATGCACGCAATGCACCTGATCGCATGGATTACAAGCCAGCTTGTGGTGGATGTACGTAGCACGCCTTCCAAGCGGGCTAAACAGTTCAGGCGAACCAGGCCCAAACAACCCAACCACAGACGCGCCCGCCGCCGCAGCAATGTGCATGGGACCGCTGTCGTTGCCCACAAAGAGTTGGGTGCGTGCGGCGAGTGCGGCAAAGTGCAGCAGGGGCTCGTCTACAAGCAAGTGCAGAGGCACCGAGGCAGCGTCGGCAATATGCAACAATGTGTCCATGTCTTCATCCATTCCTACAAGCACAACATTCCAGCCTTTTTCGCGATATAAGCGTTCGGCGAGCACGGCGTAATATTCCGCAGGCCAGCGTTTAAGTGGCTTGCGCGCGGCGGGATGCAGCATGGCAAAATTGCCAAGCGCGTGCGCTGCGATGTATTTTTCCGCCCATCGGCTGTGCTGCTCTGCTACGGGAATTACGGGCAGTGCTGTGGTGTCGACGTCTCGAAGAACAGGCTCGACAATCTGGCGATTGACCTCTATCTCGTGCCGATGCCCCTCGCGCCGATTGCGAAGGCGCACTGTCCCTCTGTCCACACGGTACAGCGGTGGATGTGTAAGCGCGTAGATGGCAGATTGTAGTGTGCCGCGTAGCTCCACAATAAGGTCGTACCGTGGTGCAAATTCGCGTTCGGCTGTTACCACCCTGTCAATGTGCGGGCTCGCCATCAGAATATCCCGCGTGTACGATTTGCAGAATGCTGTAATGTTCGCCTGTGGATAAGACCGCTTCAGCAGCTCAAAGACATGCAGCGACAGTACAACATCGCCTATCTCGTCGTGCTTGGATACAAGAATACTTCCAATGGAAAGAGTGCGGGGGGCCTTCGAACGGTTGATAAGTCGAGAAATAACTAATGACAGCAGATAAACAAACTGTTCGGGGTTTTTGGGTCTGTATTTTTCGTAGAGCTCGGTAAGTTTCACAGTTTCCCCCTATTCATCTACGAGCATGAAGTGTTCTGCCAGTCCCTCGGGCAGACCCTCGATAAAGCGCGATGGCTTGCCAAGGACCATGCCTGTCTCGCGGTCGTAAATATTCATTGGGTAGGTGATAAACAGATGTTCGCGTGCGCGTGTACAGGCTACATACATCAGCCTGCGCTCTTCCTCTAATGTGTCTATCGTGTCGAACGCTCTCACAGGCGGGAATCGTCCGTCGAGTGCCCAGATCACAAACACGCTATTCCACTCCAAACCCTTTGCCGAATGAATAGTAGAAAGCGTGAGAAATTCTTCCTCCTTGTCGGCCTTGGCAATATCTGTCACCGATTCCACCGGCGATTCTAATGCCATGTCTGCCAGCAGTGCGTTCAACGCCCGGTAGCGCTCGGCAATATCGACAAACACGTCTACATCCTTCGCCCGCTTGGTGTAGTCGTCGTACTTGCGGCGCATCAGCGGACGGTAATACTCCACAATCTGCGCTACTTTTTCATCGACAGCAACATGCTCCGGCAGGACGCGGCGCAGCACGTCGAACAGCATCAGGATATTTTCGCCTTTCTGCCCAGCCACAGCAATGTCGTTGGTTCTCGACAGCGAAATACGCCCTTCCACAATGCCGTCGATTACCGCCGCAGCAGTGCGCGGCCCTACGCCATCGATCAGCAGCAGAATACGGTTCCAGCTTACAGCGTCTTTGGGGTTGAGCAGTACGCGCAGGTGGGCGATAATATCTTTTATATGCGCAGTTTCCACAAATTTGAACCCGCCGAATTTCTGATACGGCACATTGGCTCTGTTGAGCTCTATTTCCAGATCGAACGAGTGGAATCCCGACCGAAATAGCACGGATATCTCTGCAAGTGGTATGCCCTGCTCGCGCAGTTCCAATACCTGCTGCACAATAAACTTCGATTGCATCTGTTCGCTGTCGGCACAAATGATCGCCGGGGCATCGCCGCCCGTCTTGTGCGTGTACAACTCTTTGTCGTACCCGAATGCTGCGCGCCGTATCAGCTCGTTGGTAAGGTTGAGAATAGGCTGCGTGCTCCGGTAGTTCTCTTCGAGCTTGATAATGGTACACTGCCGGAACGAGGCAGGGAAATTCATAATATTTTGAAAATTTGCCCCTCGGAATGAGTAAATGCTCTGTGCGTCGTCGCCCACTGCCACAATATTTTCCTGCGGTCCTGCCATATGGCGCACGATCTCGTGCTGGAGCAGGTTGGTATCTTGGTACTCGTCTACAAGCACATGGCGGTACATCGCCTGGAAGTGCTTTCGCACTTCTGCGGAATCGCGGCACACCGTCAGAAAATGCAGCAGCAAATCGTCGTAGTCCATCAGGTTGTGGCGGCGTTTGTATTGCTCGTAGGCGTGGTAGATTTTGATAATATCTTCAGTATCGTTTTCGTATTGCGGATACTCATCGCTCACAATGGTTTCAATAGGCAGCACGCGGTTCACTGCCGCGCTGTAGATAGAGGACAGTGTCTGCTTGCGCGGAAATCGCTTTGCTGTGGTGGTGCTTATCAAACCGCCGCGCAATAGGTTCACAACATCTTCGGCGTCCGACTGGTCGATCACTGAAAAATTCTGGTCGAATCCGATCAAACGGGCATAACGGCGAAGCGACTGGTGTGCAAACGAGTGAAACGTACCACCCGACACATCCTGGCAGCGACCGTCTAAAAGAATCGAAGCGCGGCGTATCATTTCCGCAGAAGATTTGCGTGTAAAGGTAAGCAGCAGAATAGACATCGGATTGATGCCGTCCTCCACAAGGCGCGCCACGCGGTAAATAAGTGCGCGCGTTTTTCCCGTGCCCGCCCCGGCAATAATAAGCGCCGCACCCTCGCGATGCATCACAGCTTCGTACTGCGCCGCATTGAGCTCGCCTGCGTAGTCGATCTTGTATTGCGCCGTTGCAGCAGGCGCCTGTATGGGCCGAAGCACTAATTTTTTCACGCGTTCACAAGGTCGGTTGCACGAAATGATTCTGGAAGTTGCCTAAAGTTTTGATCGCGAGCAAATGATGTGGCACGGGCGGCTCTGCGGCGCCCGCCGGGTCGCTGTCACCGGTCGCATTGGCCGGTTGTCGGTGTCCGCAGGTTCATCGCCAAACAGATGCTCCGCATAGCGCTGTACTCATCCCCTTCTTCTTTTGCTTTTTGGCTTACACGACCTGCATATTCTTATACACTTTGCTGCGGCGCACTTCGATAAAGAACACAAGCACACAAGCCAGAAGCCCACTCAGCACAACAGTAGAAGCAACCATAAACGAGCGTTTGGGCGACGAGCGACGCTCCGGGGGAATCGCGGGATCGAGCACTTCTACTACAGGAACATCGCGCTGCTCCTGAATAGCTTCCTGTGCGCGCTGCGACTCTAAATAGGCGTTTATCTGTTCGAGAATTTTTACATCGCGTATGAGATTGGCATACGTGCGCCCTATTTCGGCCATTGTGTTCAGGGGAATAGAAAACTCGTCGTTGTCGGTAAGCCCACCGCTCTGTATACGCTCGTACTGGCTGCGGAGCTGTTTCAGCTTGCGCTCTAGCTGCTCCACGACCGGCGAAGCAGAGTTCAGCTCGGCGCGAGCAATATCGAGCTCTACTTCTGTTTTGGATATCTGAGCGCCAATGGTCACTGCATTCTCTACGATAGCGCTTGTCTGCTCTTCGAGAGCGAGTATCTTATGCTTTTTGCTGAAGGCTTGCAGCACCGACTGTGTAGAGTCGAGGCGTTTTTTATTGATAGCGAGATAGCGCTCGATGTACTCCCGTGTTTTTCGCGCGCGCGACACGGATTTTTCGCGGTTCACCATATCGAGTGCGTGGAACGAGGCATTTAGCAGGGCGGCGCTCAACTGCCGAGCCTGCTCTTTTTCTTTAGCTCCTGCAAAATACGTCGTCGATATACTACAGTTGCCCAGCACCAAGCCGTTGGAAGTCATCTCGAAGTGCATAGCGTCGCGCACTGCTTCGATGCGCTGCTGCCTTGTCATAATGCGGTAGTCGGCAAAGGTCGCAATACCGCTGGAATCCAAAGCGAGCTCGGCCACCGACCGGCTTTTGAGCATATCCACAAGCCGTCCTGCTTTGCCGCCCTGCCCCATTTCTCCAAGCCCGAGACCACCAGTAGCATTTTGCAAAAAGGCCGAGAGACCGCCTCCTTTATCGCTTTCAGGCGGCATAAGCGAACCGCCCGCAGAATAAGTAACAGGCATAATATAGCTGTAGGCTGCAACGCCAAGAGTGCACACTGCCACAAAAGTACCTATCAGCAACCGGCGCCGCTTTACAACCTGCCACAGGTCGTGCATAGTAAGGCGAGCAGGCGTAGACGGTTGTTCCGACGTGTGTTTATCCATAGAAAACTTGTTCTTCGTCATGAGTGAATAATTTCAGACGGCAGGCCTATTGCAGGCGCACCAGCGTAATAACCACGCCAACAATTGTTACGATCTGCGCTGCAATCGTCAGGCTTTCGGTAAACACATCTATGAACTTGGTGTCCGACTCCTCGGGAACCAGAATATTATCGCCCGGCTCTATTGTATAGTTCTTGTTCTCGGCCAAGAACTGCTCGCCTTTTGGCTTGATCACAAGCGTCTGGCCTTCGTCGGCGCGATAGCCATAGCCGCCAGCCAACGCGATATAGCCCTCGTAGCCCATACCGGGCTGATACACAACGTTGCCCGGGCTATTAACACGACCGAGAATGTTGATGTAGTTCTTGATAGGCGGCACGTAGATCGAGTCGTTCTCGCGCAGGACAATGTCGTTCTCATCCTTCGCATACAGATTTTTAAAATCTACCGACATCAGGCCTCGATTTTCGCGAGCACGAGCGCGATAATAGCGCAATTCTTCATCGTTCATCTCCGAGGGCGGCACTTTTTGCAGGCGCTGAAATTCCTTGTCGATAACGTCGATATCCTGTTTGCGGTACAGCACGGCCTCTTCGAGCGACGCCTGATCGGTAAAGCCTCCTGCACGCCGCACCAAATCGGTGAGCCTTTCACCACTGCGGCTTACAGCGTATTCACCCGGGTAATACACCTCGCCCATTACCACCACACGGCGCGCGCGAAGCCACTCTGGAACAGAGCGCACGTACACGCGGTCGCCAGCTTCTAACGCGAAATCGCCGGTCAGAGCTTCGCCGCTGAATAAGTGATCGCGCCAGGAGGAAATATCGACAAAGAAGCGGTTGATCCCCCCAGAATTTGAGGAAAAGCGAACAACTTCCACAGAGTCCAGCAGCGACGACGGCGTAAAGCCACCAGCAAAGCGGAAAAGTGTGGAAAGCGAGTCGCCCGGCACAAATTCCAGCGTATCCTGTCGCGGCACAGCTCCGTTGATCTGTAAGCTCTGGCGCTCTTGAGCATAGGGCACCATTATCCTGTCGCCGCCCAGCACTGTGGGGTTGGCGTTTTTATCGCCGAGGGTGTAGAACTTATACAAATCGACTGGGATGGGTGCGGAACCATCGCGCAAAATCTCGATACGGCGCAGCGAAGCATCGAAAGAAAGTCCGCCTGCTCGCTCTACGATTTCGTGCACGCGGTCGGCAGCCGATGCTTCTACTGTAAGCGGCTTACGCACAGCACCGAGCATAGTCACCTTAAATGTGCGTAAATGGTTCAGAGCAATTGCCACTTCCGCCGTTTTGTACACACGGCGCACAGCACTTACTATCAGCGTTTCGGCCTGCGCCAAGGTTTTCCCCCGTAGGTTTACGACTCCTACTTCGGGAATAACAATCTTGCCCTCGGGAGAAATCTCTAATTCGTACTCCACAGGGCGGGCTACAAAGATAGAGACCACGATACCATCAGTAGGCCCTACAATGTATATTTCCGGGTCTATTTCGGCCTCCATGAGGCCTGCGGTTTCTTTTGCGCGGTCTTGTGCAATCTTATAAGCTGCGGTGTCGTAGTCGCCAGGGGTGGCAAAGCGCATACGCGGCAGGCGAAAATTATCGTCCTGTGCCTGCACGCTGCCAGCGAACCACAACACAAGAAGCGCCACCATGGTAGTGCGAACCACGCCGATAGGGTTGTTCATACGGTCTACACGTCCTGTCAAAAAGTTGAGAGAGTTAAGAAGTGCCCATGCACGATAGCCGCCCGATGCTCGCACAGCGGAGAACCTATAGCGCACGAAATTGTAAACAGCCCCAATAACAGTTTTTCCCGAAGTTTTTTGCAAATTGATGCTTTTCCGGCTAGCTGCAATCGCTGGTTCGGCCAGCCAACTTCTGCGACAACCGACAAATTTATCAATAACGTGTATGAATGACAAACTTGATTCTCACGAGCAGCCTTCGCCCCGTGTTTTGCTTGCAACTGCCGTGGAAGCGGCACGCCGTGCAGGCGGTCTGCTGCGCCAGGGTTTTGGCACGTCTTTCGCCATCTCTTCCAAAGAAGGGAAACACAATTTAGTAACGGAATACGACCAAGCTGCGGAAAAGGCAATTATCGAATGTATCGCGGGTACATTCCCCAGCCATACATTCTTGGCCGAAGAAAGCGGCGCCACTGGCATCGCCTCCGATTCGGTGGTGCAGTGGATTGTCGACCCATTAGACGGCACAGTGAACTTCGCCCACAATATTCCCATCTTTTCGGTGAGTATCGCTGCCGCGCTTAATGGCGAAGTGCTCTGCGGAGTAATCTACCAGCCCCTTCTCGAAGAAATGTTTACAACAGCACGCGGGCACGGTGCCTGGCTGAACGATACTCGTCTGCATGTGTCTTCGGCCTCTTCGCTCGAAGCGTCGCTCCTTGTTACCGGATTTCCTTATGATGTCCATACCAACCCGCACAATACTATCGGGCACTTTTCGCGCATCGTAGGTATGGGCATTCCAGTGCGCCGCCTCGGTTCTGCTGCGCTCGATCTGGCCTATGTAGCCGCTGGGCGCTTCGACGGATTCTGGGAAGTGAAGCTCAATCCTTGGGATATGGCCGCAGGCTGGCTTTTGGTGGAAGAAGCCGGTGGCAAAGTTACGCACTACGACGGCAGTACGCGCTTGCTCGACGGCCAGACCATTATCGCTACCAATGGTACAACGCTGCACGACGAGCTGGCAGCACTGCTGGCCACGCCGTAATACTCCATACCAGCTTTGGGATATATCTACAGGGAAATTTGCTGAAAGTCGAATTATATCCTATCTTTTGCGCTTTGGCGCTGAATTGTCGGCAAGACGGGGATTTTCCGCCAGCCATTTTTCGGCGGCTATTGCTGTGGCACGGGCGTGGCTCGACGCCCGATAGGTCGCTGTCACCGGTCGCACACCCGCTGCGGTGAACCTATGGGCCTCACGCAGTGGAGTTGCAGCGCGGTGCAGAGACCGAAGGCAGGCAAAAACGCAGAAGCGCACAACCTCTTGCCAGAAACGCAGAATAGCGATACAGAGCCGTGTGCTTGGCAAACCTGTACACACAGGCTGAGCTGGCGAGAACCAGAAACGGCCTGTTCTTTTAATTATTTTTTTCGTCACAAATGCACTCAAGAGTATGACAAGAGTAAAAGAAGGCTGGAATTCGCGAATCGGCCTGATTCTCGCCGTTGCGGGTAACGCAGTTGGCTTGGGAAATTTTTTGCGTTTTCCCACCCAAGCTGTTGAAAACGGCGGTGGAGCGTTTATGATTCCCTATTTTATCGCTTTTCTTTTGCTCGGCATACCGCTGATGTGGGTAGAGTGGAGCATCGGTAGGCGGGGCGGGCGCTACGGGCACCACAGCACGCCCGGGATGTTTGCATCCTTGTGGAACCATCCCGCTGCCAAGTATTTTGGAGCGCTGGGCCTTTTTATCTCTCTTACGATTATGGTGTACTACACCTATATCGAATCCTGGACTCTTGGCTACAGCTTTTTCTCGCTGTTCGGTTTGTATTTTGACCAGAACAGCTTCGACGGTGCGAAAAATTTTCTTCAGAGCTATCAGGGGCTTACCACCGGACAGCATTTCAACTCAATTCTGCCCGCCTATGGTTTCCTGATGGCAACTCTCCTTCTGAATTTCTGGGTGCTGCGCCGTGGTGTATCCGGCGGCATCGAGAAGCTGGCGCGCATAGCCATGCCCGCGCTGTTCATCTTTGCAGCTCTGTTGGTAGTGCGTGTGCTTACCTTTACTCCCGACCCGCTCATCCACAAAGGAACGCTGTGGGAAGGCTTCAGCTTTCTTTGGACGCCCAATTTGTCGGTATTAGACGACCCCAAAGTGTGGCTGGCTGCCGCCGGGCAGATATTCTTTACGCTGAGCGTGGGAATGGGCACGATCCACGCATATGCAAGCTACATGAAACCGAACGAAGACATTGTAGGAGCAGGTCTGGCCACATCCGGGCTCAATGAATTTGCGGAAGTGGTGCTCGGTGGCTCTATCGCCATTCCCATTTCTGTGATCTTTTTTGGCGTAGCGGCTACACAGGATATTGCTGCGGGCGGGTCGTTCAACCTCGGATTTGTCTCTATGCCCGTGATCTTTGGCACCATGCCATTCGGAGAGATATTTGGTTTCTTGTGGTTCTTGCTGCTGTTTATCGCCGGTATTACATCCTCGGTAGCAATGGCCCAGCCAGTCATTGCCTTTCTTGAAGATGAATTTGGCTGGACGAAAGACAGAGCCATTTTCGTCATTTTCTTCCTTACGTTCCTTTGCATCCAGCCCAATGTATTTTTCCTCAAGCACGGCTTTCTCGACGAATTCGACTACTGGACGGGTACATTCCTGCTGGCGGTGTTTGCGCTCGGGGAGATTCTCATCTTTGTGTGGGCACTCGGTATCGAAGGAAGCTGGAAAGAAATCAACCGGGGTGCGAACATCAAAATCCCCTCTATATTTAAGTACATTATCGCGTTTATCACGCCGCTGTACCTGCTGTTCATTTTCATCTTCTGGACAGTTGATGAAAACGGCGCTCTGTCGGTATTAGCTCTCAAAGGCGTCAGCCCCGAAGATGTGCCGTACCGCTGGGGTGCGCGGGCTCTGATGCTTGTGTTCCTGGCTGTGATCTGCTGGCTGGTGGCAACTGCGTGGAAAAAGCGCAAAGCTCGTGGCCTAAAAGACAGCGATTTGGCAATTGCCGATACAGATATGGAACTGAAGGACTCAGCTTCATGACCGTGGAATTTGCAGTGATGTCGGGCGCCGGGAATGTCTTTACTGTGATAGACAACCGGCGCTATCGCCTTGCTGTGGAAGACGGCAGGCGGCTCGCTCCCCTGCTGTGCTCTGGGGCTGTAGCAGGACGCGCAACCGAAGGACTGATGCTCATCGGCCTGCCTGCGCTCGCGGCAACAGACTTCCACATGGACTTTTTTAACCCCGACGGCTCCTGGGGCGCAATGTGCGGCAATGGCGGGCGCTGCGCTGTGCGCTTTGCAGCAGACTCCGGCATGGTGGACATACAGGAACAATCAACGGCTGTGTTTACCGTAATAGATACGCTCTACACAGCGCGCATAGACGGCGACCTTGTGCAGCTCGACTTCCCGCCCGCGCGGTCGGTTAGAAATCCCTGCACCATCCTCATAGATGGCACTCCTCTTACCGGCGCTTTTGCCGATGTGGGCTCCGATCATTTCGCAGTGAATTTTGCCGATATAGCACAGCTTACCGGCAGCGATTTTAGCTCGTTCGACATCGCCCATTGGGGCGCACTTGTGCGGCACCATCCCGACTTTGCACCGCGCGGGGCAAATGCAAACTTCTACATGATCTCGCCCGATGGAACAGTGCGGCTTCGCACATTCGAGCGCGGCGTGGAAGCTGAAACCGGCGCATGCGGTACAGGGGCAATCTCCACCGCTCTGGCGGCAGCATTGCGAAGCGGCGTGGAAACTCCCGTTCGGATTATCCCCACCAGCGGCTCGCCCCTTACTGTTGGCATTGAGCAGCCGGTGTCGGCCTTATCAGCTCTTTCATTGGAGGGCGATGCCGTATTTCTCGACCGAAGAACAACGGAGATAGAACTGCTGCACGCCAGCCATTTGTAGCATTTCTGCGTGTAGCAGGCCGGTGTTGCCAGCAATTGCTACAACAGACGGGCACGGATTTTCGATTAAAATATGTAAGTTGCGGGGCTGCCTTGTGCAGCCCTTTTTATTTTCGGATTCTGTAGATTCACACGCCTATGCATCCTCTTCTTCGCGACGCACGAGCTCTTGAGCACTCTATTATTGAATGGCGCAGAACGATTCACGCCAACCCCGAATTGTCGTTTCAGGAATACCAAACTTCGGCATTCATTCAGCAGCAGCTCGCTGGCATGGGCATCCCGTTCCACGTGCTCGCTGGTACTGGCGTTGTGGCGCACATCGGCTCGGGCGACCGCTGCGTTGCTCTGCGCGCCGACATCGACGCCCTGCCCATACAGGAAGAAACCGACCTGCCCTTTGCCTCGAAGAACCCCGGTGTGATGCACGCTTGTGGACACGACGCCCACACCGCCATGCTGCTCGGAGCCGCACAGATATTGAAAAATCGCGAGCAAACGCTGAATGGCGTTGTGAAACTGATTTTCCAGCCGGGCGAGGAAAAAGTGCCGGGCGGCGCGAGTATTATGATCCGCGAAGGTGTGCTGGAAGACCCCGTGCCGGAAATGATTTTTGGGCAACACGTAAACCCCGCTGCTTCTGTTGGCAATGCCGCGTTTGTGCCGGGCCGCATGATGGCCTCTGCCGACGAACTGTACTGGACAATTCACGGCAAAAGCGGCCACGCAGCTCAGCCTCATCTCGCTGTCGATCCGATTATCGTAGCAGCGCACCTGATTACACAACTCCAGACAGTGGTAAGCCGCACGCTCAATCCATTCGAGCCAGGCGTGCTTTCTGTAACGTCTATTCACGGTGGTACCGTTACCAACATCATCCCCGAAACCGTAGAAATGAAAGGCACTCTGCGCTCGATGGACCTCGGCTGGCGCGAACACGCTATCGGCCTTATCGAAGAATATTCCCGCAGCCTTGCTACAGCCATGGGCGCTCAGTGCGAAGCTACTGTCCTGCGCGGTTATCCCCCGCTTATCAACGACGACAACGCGACGTCGTTTGCAACTGATGCAGCGCGAAGTCTGATTGGTGCGCCCAGCGTAACGCCGTTTGAGCCCAAAATGTGGGGCGAAGACTTCGCGTACTACGCGCAGAAAATTCCCGCGTGCTTCTGGATGCTCGGCGTGCGCTCGCCCGAGCGCGACGAAACGCCAGGGCTTCACAACTGCAAATTTGTGATCGACGAAGATGCTCTGCCCATCGGCACGGCGCTGATGGTAAACGCCGCTTTAGAACGCATCGGATAAAGCGCCAAAAGCAGAAAGCATCTATAAAAGAGAACTGATACTTGTGGCACGGGCGTCGCTGGTCGGGTGCGCCCGTAGGGGAGGCTCAAGCGCCTCCCCTACGGGCGGGTCGCTGTCACCGGTCGCACAATCCGCTTATCGGCTTGCCCCGGCGCCTTTCGCTGCGAAGAAGGGCGAACAGCACGCGGCAGAGGTGCAGCGCGGTGCGGAGCCGAAACGCCTGCGCGAAGACCGAAGCGCAACTTTATCCTCCTATCTACACGACTTGGCGCAATATGGCATATCACAGCGGCCCTATCGTTTTTTTTGACGGTGTCTGCAACCTTTGCAATAGCTCGGTACACTTTCTGCTCGACAGGGACAGGCGCAACATACTGATGTTTGCACCGCTGCAGGGAGAGACCTATGCCGAGTTGCGCGCACGCTATCCGGAAGCAAGCAGCGACATGGCGACAATTGTGCTCTACAACAACGGCAAAATCTTTACACAATCGACCGCAGCACTGCACATTGTGCGGCTGCTGGGCGGGTGGTGGAAATTGCTGTACGGCTTTATGATTATACCAAAGCCGCTGCGCGATGCACTCTACAGCTTTATTGCGCGCAATCGCTACCGTTGGTTCGGCAGGCAGGAAAGCTGCCGCATACCGACGCCGGAGCTAAAAGCGAAATTCCTCGACTGATCCTGCCACGCGCTCCGCTCAATTCATTTCGCTCCATCTATATTTTTACTATTACCGTATGAACCGTCTTCACATGGTCGTCCTTGTGGCGTCTTCCGCCGTTCTTCTGGCGAGCTGCAACGATTCTTCAAAGGCACCTCGACCAACCGACAACGCCGAACAGGTTGCCCCGCAGCCTATTGAGCGCAGCGAACAGCCCGACTTCCAACGCTACTTCGACGAAATGCACTCTCACGGCACATTTGTGCTCTACAGTCCGGCTGAAAACCGCATGGAATGCTACAACAGCGCAAGAGCCGACAGCGCCTATACTCCTGCCTCGACGTTTAAAATATTCAACTCGCTGGTAGCGCTTGAGACTGGCGCTGTGCGCTCCGAGCACGATACAATAGCCTGGGATGGCGTTGCTCGCTGGCGAGAAGAATGGAATAAATCGCAGGATATGAGCGAAGCATTTAAGAACTCCACTGTTTGGTTCTATCAGGAGCTTGCCCGGCGTGCAGGACGCCAAAGAATGCAGCATTACATTGATACAGTGGGCTACGGCAACCGCACAATCGGCGAGAAAATCGACATGTTCTGGCTCGACGAATCAATGAAAATCACAGCACTGCAGCAGATTGATCTGCTGGTGCGGCTGCACAACAACCAATTGCCGTTCTCGCAGCGCACTATGGACATTGTAAAAGACATTATGATCAACGACAAGGCTGGTAATGCTACCCTGCGCGCTAAAACAGGCACGGCAGCATCAGATATATGCTGGTGGGTGGGATATGTAGAAAAAGGTACGGAGGTCTGGTACTTTGCCATCAACCTCGATATCAAGAAGGATGAAAAAATCGAGGACACAATAACAAGGCGCAAGGCCATTGTTCGCCGTATTCTGGCCGACAGAGGAATATTTCCGCTGTAATAATTCCCCATTCCCGCCTGTAGAGCCGCGCGGCTCTACAGGCGATGCAACGCAACACACGCGCCGCGCGGCTCTACAGGCGATGCAACACACGCGCCGCGCTACGCCTTACGCAATGTAAACAGCGTAATCTCCGGGTCGATACCTACGCGCACAGGGAAAGCAGTAGTGCCCACGCCCCGATTCACATACAGTTGTTTATCGCCCTCGCGATACAGCCCGGCCCATTGTTTGTAGATAATATCCGCAATGCTCATTTCCTGTCCGAGCAAATGCACGCCAAACTGTCCGCCATGCGTATGCCCCGACAACATGAGGTCTACATGTGTTTCCCGGCGCACAGTTTTGTCCCAGAACGTCGGGTCGTGCGCCATGAGAATCGTCGGATGTTCGGGCGTAAAGCCCTGCAAAGCGGCATCAATATCGGCAAAGTGCTGGTTCATGCCAGAATTGTCGGTGCCAGCCAGTTGCAGCTTACCTCCGTCGATATGAATCACCGTATTTTCATTGACTAACATTTCTACAGGTGTACGCCGCAGTGCGCGCACGAGCTGGCGGTGTTCTTCATCGCCCATATAGTGATCGTGGTTGCCGAGCGAGCCATACACGCCAAGCGGGGCGCTGATCTTTTGCAGGCTGGGCAGCAAGAGCGACAATTCGCGGGGATCGGTGTTCACCCAGTCGCCAGTGATAAGCGTCATATCGGGCTTGAGCTCTCGCACAATACGAAAAATTTCCTGCACAGGAGCGTCGCTGCTAAAAGAACCAGTGTGTATGTCGGAAATCTGGGCGATGGTCATACCCTCGAAAGCGCGGTGCAGACCTGGCAAATAAATATCCTGCCGGTACACACGGAAATTATAGACTGTGTGCAGAAGCCCCTTGCCCACCATAAAAAACGGTACTCCGGCCAGAGCCCATCCCGCTGTGTGCAGAAACTGGCGGCGTGCTGGCTCCACAGCCGGAACATTCACCGGCTTATCGGCAACCACAGGCACAGGCTCGCTTTCCCTGCCGCGCCCACTGGCGATGCTCTGCACACCCCCCGCGACTTTTACCACAATGCTCTTTACAAGGCGCATGATATCCTTTATCAGCAGCCCCACGACAATAGGCAATTTGGGTAGATACCACAGTGCGACAAGCGACATCAGTACGCGCATGAACGGAGTCTGACCGGGATTGTCCTGGCGAATCATAAGCGCAGCCAGGAATGCAACCAGCATCACGACCATAAGCACAAAAAGAACGCGGTACAGCCACGGCGACCATTGGCGGCGTCGCACAAATGCTCTCCACGAAAAAATCACATAGAGGTCGAGCAAAGTAAGTACAAGAGCAAAAGCGACAAAAAACCCAATAGAAGGCATATAATAGATCAAAAATGGAACAGATGGAATCAGCGCCATCATTGACGGCGACGGGGGCAAGAATATTTGCCGTTTTGCTGTGCAGCACGCAGCGATTATCTAAAGTTTGGGGTGAGAATGGCTGTTGTGGCACGGGTATCTCTGCCCAGAAGTCGCGGCGCTGCCACCTGTCGCACACGTCCGTGCATCTGTTACCGTAGGAACGGTGCGCGGACGAGCCTATGATAACTTCCTGCTTCGGCTCTGGCCACAGGCTTTGCGCCAGTAGAGAACAGCATACAGCACACACCGCTGATTGGAAAGCTATCCCACGCGATACCTCCGTATCGCAGGCTCGTCGTTGCACGGCCACCGTAAGCACAGATGTAAGAGCAGCAACGCGCAGAAGCGCGAAAAGCACGAGGCGACGGTGCAGCGCGGTGCGTTCGTCCGCGCATCATTCTTATGATAACTCAGATGATAACTCACACCAAAAGCATGAGCAGAGGCAGAAGCGCCCATCTGCCTTACAGACTGCACAGGACTGCACACAAGACCGCGCCGCCTGCGGCTCCTCAATAGGTTGGCACGAAGAAAAATTTTATCTTTGCACGGGCTGGCGCAAGGGTGCCGCTTCCCGCCGGTAGTGCTCCCGGCGTGCTTCTCTCCAATTTTAGAGGTACAACTATGTTCGATTGTCTACAACCGCGCCTGCAAAGCGAGTTAGAAGCTGTTGCAGAAGCGGGTCTGTATAAAAAGGAACGCATCATTACATCGGCTCAGGGTCCGGAAATTACCGTAGAAGGAATGGACCGCCCCGTGCTCAATTTCTGTGCAAACAACTACCTCGGGTTGTCGTCGCATCCCAATGTTGTAGAAGCAGCTAAGCGCTCATTGGACACACACGGCTACGGGATGTCCAGCGTGCGCTTTATCTGCGGCACACAGGATATTCACAAAGAATTGGAGCGCAAGATCGCTGAATTCTGCGGTACAGAGGACACCATCCTCTACGCTGCGTGCTTCGACGCCAATGGGGGCGTATTCGAGCCACTGCTCGGAGAAGCCGACGCAATTATCTCCGACGAGCTCAACCACGCATCGATCATCGACGGCGTGCGCCTGTGCAAAGCGAAGCGCTACCGCTACAAGACCTGCGATATGGCCGACCTCGAACAGCAGCTCCGCCAAGCCGACGCCGATGGCGCGAAATGCAAAATCATCGTTACCGACGCTGTGTTTTCGATGGACGGTACGATTGCCCCGCTCGACGCTATTTGCGACCTCGCCGACAAATACGGCGCATTAGTAATGACCGACGAATGCCACTCGATGGGCTTCATGGGCAGCCACGGACGCGGCGTTACCGAGCTGTGCAATGCAACAGGCCGTATCGACATTATTACCGGCACGCTTGGCAAAGCGCTCGGC
>DLHF01000003.1 GCA_002483085.1 Ignavibacteria bacterium UBA7675 | reverse complement strand
CGTACAGCCGAACCCGGCTGGCGCCGGAGCAAGTGCAGAAGTGCGCTACACTTTGGCAGAAGGCCAGCAAGTAACGGTAGAACTGTACGGTGCAGATGGCCGTCTTGTGCGGACGTTGAGCACTGGCTACCGCGAAGCAGGTGAGAACACGATCACAGTGAACACGGGCGATCTTGCAAGCGGCCAGTACATGGTTGCAGTCAGAACCGCAGCCGGTCGTGTAAGCCACATTCTTCAGGTCGTGAAATAATCATTGATCTGGCAGAGTAGATAGCACGCCTTATAACAGAGAGCAGCCCGCCTTCCATGCGAAGAGCGGGCTGTTCATTTTAGTGGAGCACTATTACTATTGCGATGAGGGAGGAAAAACCGCGAGACGGTCGTGCTGCGCGGTGCGAAGCAGAAACAGCAGAGCGAAGACAGAAGCGCCAGTCAGCTTTACATTGTTTTTTCTCTGGAGCGAGTTCGCCAGATGTACCGCTACAACTCCTCCTGATGGCCATCATCAATACCTGTAAGAGGCAGGCACAGAGTAAATGTTGTACCCTTGCCCGCTTCGCTGCGAACAGAGATAGAGCCACCGTGTAGTTCGACCAAACTTTTCACAAGCGACATTCCAAGACCTGTACCTCTCTCGCCAGCAGTCCCTTTGCGCTGATGCCGTCCAAACGGCTCGAACAGCATTGGCAGATATTCCTCTGGTATACCAATACCTGTATCGGCAACATGCACAAGTACATTTTCGGTTGCGTCTATCTCTATACGCAGGCTAATAGCACCACCAGACAATGTAAATTTCACAGCATTTGAAAGCAGATTGGTAAACACCTGAAGCATTTTCGAGTGGTCGAGCACTATCATAGGAATATCTTCAGGAAAGGATGTCGAGATAGAGATATTCTTACTGGTAGCCAGAACTCCAAGAACTTCAACAGCACGAAGAGCTATTTCGCGTATATCGCATTCCTCGGGGTGTAGTATGACCTTTCCATCGCTGGTTCGGGCCATATCCAGAAAGTTGTTGATGAGTTCTATAAGCGAATCAGAAACTCGAACTATCATCGTAGAGAATTCATCGACAAAGGCTGTATCAGCGGAACTACGGCCAATGAGCTCAGCGGCAATCCTGATACCGCTAATAGGAGAGCGCAGATCATGGGAGAGAATTTGCATAATCCTGTCCTTTTCCTTGCCGTACTCCACTAGATGGCTATTGGCTTCCTCCAACTCCTGAAGAGCTTGTTTCCGCGCTTCTACCTCTTGCACTGTGGTGCGCTGGAGTTCCTGAATCGTCTGTAGCTGACTCATCATACTGGTGACATCCTGCACACACATAATCAGCACACGGTTATCAGCGGCCACAGTATGCGAGACAACGGTGGTACGCTGAATACGTTGCTGGCCATTGGGCAGCAGCGAAGGAAAGAAATAGGGATGTAGTTGTGGAGAGAACACATAAGGAGCACCTCCTTCAAATGCCAATTCGAACCGCGACTTGTAGCGTGGAGCATCCAGATGCGGATAATACTCCAGCAAATTCCTGCCGACGATATCGTCGAAGGCAGTATTTGTCCAGTTTTGTAGTGGCTTATTCCAAGATAAAACTGTGTATTCTCGGTTAACGGTGCATATGCCAAGAGGAATATGCTGGAGTATATCAAACTGACTAACGGACGAAAGAGACATAGACCTCATCTCTAATGTACATGAAAAAATTTGATCACTATCAAGCTATTATTGTAGAGCCCTGTCGATCAGTTCTACCAGTGAAGCAGCCGTACCAACATCAAATGTCAGCAAAATATGACCGTCAATTGCGAGTTCCTGAATATTAAAATGGATCCGGGCAATAAGCACAATGCTGCCGACTGCATACAAAGGCTTTAGGGCTCTATCGGCTTGGTCTTTATAGTACTCAGCAAGTTCGAACTGGAGCCTGCTGGCTCCCAGAGCATTGCTAATAGAGCCGATCATAGCATTGATAACAATGTTGCCAACCTCTGATAGCGTTTCGCCCTGCAGCGCATCTAAAATGCTGGATACAGGTGGTTCGCCTGTAACAGCACCTACTAATTTCAGGGCACTCTCCTCGGGAATAATAAGGCCAGCACGACCGCCGTACTCACCGCTGAACTCCTGTAATACGGCTGCTACCGGTCGATCTCCAAAGTTCTTAGTAAAGTCAGTCAGGCCATCCAGATCGACCAAAGTAATATTCGGAATGCTGAGGCTTATATACATTCCTGTCAGTTCGTTCAAGGTATTTGCTGCCCGACCTACACCAATGTTGACAAACTCGGTAAGAGCGTCCAGTTGTTCAGGAGTGAGTGCTATCATTACCCTGCTTGTACAATAGTTGATAATATCTGCTGGATGTCCTCTGGCTTTGGTGGTTTGGGCAGAATAGCTATCGCCCCCAATGCTTGGCAGCGGTCGCGAGTTGCCTGCTGGATATCGGCAGATACCACCACCACCGGCAAACCGGGCTGTACTTTCTTTACTTCTTCCAGAAAACCAAATCCGTCCAGCTCGGGCATGAGCAAGTCGGTGAAGACGCAGTCGAAGGATTCCGCCCCAACTTTTTCTAATCCATCTTTGCCATGAACGGCCTGCACAATAGTATGCCCCAAAGGACGCAGTATGCCGGCCATTTTGCCCCGTATTAATCCAGAATCGTCAATAATAAGAATATTTGCCATAATAACACACAATACTAATAACTGTTGCATGATTGGGTACCAATCTCCTCTACAACTACAATGGCGCCTCGAGTGAATATTTTTACAATACCTAACCGCAATAGCCATCATGCCTGCGAGGAGGACAAGCTATGTCTGTTGCAGTGACTATCGGCACCAGACAGTAAAAATGTATGGATGATACAGCAAAAGATAAAGAGAGAAAACTCCTATCTGCTACCTATCTACAAATCAATGCAAATACAGCGGCCTTTCCCTATCTATCTATAGGTGCGCTCGCCTCCGCAGCCGTCCCCAACAGTCGTACACTCTGTCGCTTCCGGTGCTGTATCTGCTATTATAGCGCAGCCGTCTCTGCCCTGGTGCTTGCCCTCTGCACCGCGCGGCTTCGTCCTCGCATCATTCCCATGATAAACCCGCTGCGTGGCTGTTCACCCCTCTTCGCAATAAATATCGCGCAGGCACAGGCAGGACATCGTAGTATAGTATGAGAACAACGCGACAACAGGTTTTTTACATATCATGCTTACAGATGAGGAATACCAACCATTGTTTGACTATTTTTGCATATCAAATCGCAGTAGTGGTATCAGGTGAGCTCAAGCTACAGGCATCGGAACACGTTTTTTGATTACCCGGAAAACCGACAACAACACACATGAGAAAGAATAGAGAACGCGAATACGCCGAACTGGTAATAGAGTCCATAGGCTTTGAGGGCAAGGCCATAGCCCGGCACGAGGGCATGGTGTACTTCGTAGAGGGAGGAGTGCCTGGCGATACGGTACGCGCCGAAATCAGAAAACGCAAAAAGAAGCACGTAGAAGCGCGTGTTGTCGAGATCATTGCAGCATCGGCGTTGCGCGTGCAGCCAGTATGCAGCTACTTCGGCGACTGCGGAGGCTGCAAGTGGCAGCATCTGAACTACGAAGAACAAGTTCGGGCAAAGAACCAGCACGTGCGCGATGCCTTTGAGCGGCTCGGCAAAGTACAGTATGGCCACATGGAAGAGACGCTTCCCTGCGAAAACAGCTACTGGTACCGTAATAAGATGGAATTTTCTTTCGGCAACTCGCGCTGGCTTACCGATGCAGAAATAGCATCAGGCGTAGAGTACGACCGCGACTTCGCGCTCGGCCTGCACGTGCCAGGTCGGTTCGATAAAATCATCGACGTCCAGCAGTGCTTTCTGCAATCGGAAATCAGCAATCATATGATCAATGCTGTTCGCATGGCTGCACGCGAACGCAATATTGCGCCGTTTGAAACCCGTATGCACACAGGCTTTCTGCGAAACCTTGTGATACGTACATCGCGAGCTACTGGCGAAGTGATGGTAAACCTTGTTACATCCCCCCCCATGCTGGACGAAGAACACGACATGCTGCAATGGCTTGCCAATACGTTTACAGAGCAATTCCGCGAAGCAACAACAGTGATTCATTCGGTGACAACGTCCAAAGCTACTGTAGCAGGTGGCGAACCGCGTATCCTAAAAGGTGAAGGTATCATTACCGAAGAGCTGCTCGGGGTAAAATTCCGCGTCTCGCCATTCTCGTTTTTCCAGACCAACACAGCTCAAGCCGAACGCCTGTTCAGCAAAGCACTCGACTACGCAGAGATCGACCCCGGCCACGTCGTATGGGACCTCTACTGCGGTGCTGGGTCTATCACTCTTTGTGCCGCGCGCCGCGCGCGCAGAGTGATCGGCATAGAAGTAGTAGAAAGCGCTATTGCCGATGCCCGAGCAAACGCCGAGAACAACGGAATCAACAATGTCGATTTTTATTTAGAGGATATGCAAAAAGCAGCCGTAGGCGATCTGCTATCGAACCTACCCGCACCTGATATTATTATCGTCGATCCTCCCCGTGCTGGGCTGCACCCCGATGTTGTACAAAAGCTTATTGATATCGCTGCACCCGTAGTCATCTACGTGAGTTGTAACCCCACGACACAAGCGCGCGACTGCGCCCTGCTGGAAGAGTGCTATACTGTGGAAAAAATTACTCCTGTCGACATGTTCCCCCAAACCTATCACATCGAGTCGGTAGCCCGGTTGGTACGAAAAGGGAACTGATATAAAGCATAACGCTGACTTTTGGAACATCTCATTTGAAAAGCTGTGCTTTTATCGTATAATACGAAAGATGTGGAATAAGGTGGATGTTTACCTGCGATTATGCAACAGACTGTGGGAACATTCTGGCCAAGAGGCAATACTACAGTGTAGAGTTTACGGAGGCACATAGGTGGAAATAGCATTGAGCTACGGCTCGCGAACCGACTTTGGTATTCCAAATATTGTTTCTTCTGCCTTTTGATCGGCTTGGAACTCCTGTCCGATGGCAGCACAGCAGGATTTGATCCAGGGAAAGATAAGGTTGTTCAACCATCTCCTCCTGTCGGAATGAAAGATAACATCACAGAACTGGAAAGGCGACTAATCGCTATCCAGCCTATCAATACTAGGCTGGCGATGGAACGGGCAGATGTGCTCAACAACCTTGCCTGGGAGCTGCGCAGTACCGATCCCAGTCGGTCGTTGTTGTACGCCGAAGAAGCCTATGAACTCTCTGAGAAGGAGAGCTATATGCGGGGGAGTGCTTATGGCCTGCTCTATATCGGCATAGCTCGGCGTTACCTCGCCGACTATGAAGCAGCTTTGTTCACACTGCTGAAGGCCATTCCTCTTTTTCATTCTATCGAAGACCTCCCGGGCCGCGCAAGCACACTGAACTGGATAGGCAATGTGTACCTGCGTATGGGCAATTACCCCAGTGCGCTCGACTATTATCTAAAAAGTTCTGTGCTGAGCAACGAGCTCAAAGATGTACAGCAGGCGGCCAGTTGCCTTACTAATATCGGTCGTGTGTACTATGGGCTGGGAGACTTCGCAAACTCCCTGCTCTTCCACCTGCGCAGCCTGAAACTGCGCGAGGCAATGGGCGACCGCCAGGAAGAAGCAATGGTGATTTGGGATATTAGCCGTACCTACTACGGCATGGGCGAATACAACAATGCTCTCGCTTACTGCCGCCAGAGCCTGAATATCCGCCAATCGATCAGCGATACGCGCGGCACGGCTGCGTCGCTGCATGTGCTGGGCGATATCTACGAAAAGATGGGCGATTACTATCGAGCGCTCCTGAACTACCACAGATCGCTGGTAGCAGTGCGCGCTGTCGATGAAAAGTACGGCGAAGCAATGACCAACTCGCGCATCGGTGCTCTCTATAGCAAATTGCATAAACACAACCAGGCATTGCCCTTTCTTGAGCACGCCCTCGCTGTGGCGCGCCAGATAAAAGCACACGAAGTAGAGTACGAAACCCACCGCATGTTCTCCGAGCTCTATCGCTATACAGGTGATAATCAGAAAGCCTTGGAGCACTTCGAGATGTTTTATGCTCTTAAGGAAGAAGTAACCGACAAGCAGAACCAGCAAATGCTGCAAAACCTGCAGCGTGGCTACGAGATCGAAAAAGCCCAGCGCGAAGCGGAAATCTATAGGCTGAAAAACGTGGAGCTGGCCGACGCACTACAGGAAGTGCAGATGCTCAATGAGAATTTGGCTCATGTCAATATACACTTGGAAGCGCTCAATCGCGAGAAAAACGAATTTCTCGGCATTGTAGCACACGATCTGCAAAATCCGCTGGCAGGTATCTCCATGACAGCGTCGCTAGTAAAAACATACATAGAGAAAATGGAGCCAGATGATGTACGCCAGCACATGGAAAAGGTAGAGCGTACAATCGACAGGATGAAAGAAATTATCGTCAACCTGCTCGACATCAATGCAATAGAATCGGGTACGCTGCACCTCAACCCTGAAATGATCGATCTGGCTGGGCTTACGCTGTCGATCCTGAACGACTATATGCAGCGCGCGCGTTCTAAGAACATTGAAATATTCTGCGAGCCATCTCCGCCAGTAGTCGCATGGACGGACAGGCAAGCCACCATGCAAATACTCGACAACCTCATCTCCAATGCCATAAAATATTCTCCTTTCGGCAGCCGCGTGTGGGTCGCTGTCTTTCCGTCGGAAAAAGGCGCATGTGTAGAAGTACGCGACGAAGGTCCGGGGCTGACATCTGACGACATGAAAGTGGTATTCGGCAAATTCGCCCGGCTTTCAGCACGGCCTACCGGTGGCGAGGACTCAACGGGGCTCGGCCTTTCTATTGTCAAAAAACTCATAGAAGCTATGAACGGCTCGGTACAGTGCCTCAGTACACCCGGCCATGGCGCTTCATTTATCACCGAATTTCCTATCCCTCAGAGCGGACTTCTCAGCGCCAGCAACGTTCCCTCCGAACCGTGGAGCAACAGCAATACCTGACTCTTCTATCCAAAGCTTTGCGGCCTCCCCGAAAAGAGAATGGCTATTTCACAAATTTTTCCTATTTTTTGAGGCAACCGACCCGGAACTGGCAGCTCTTTTGTGATCTGGCACAACTGCCGCCCCCAGCAGAAAGTAGTCGGTACTACAGACATCAGCGCGATGCGAATGAATGACCTAGACGTAAATCTCCCGAAAGGCTTCAGTACCCAGCGCAATATTTTCTACAAAACATACGAGCAGCCTGTAGAATATCTTGCGATTGCCCGGCTTGATCCTCTCCATTGCGACAACGAAATGGCGGAGTTGCCAGCCTGGAATAAAAAGGGTAATGTAGATGCAATCGTAGGGGCGATACTCAAAATCGCGCCTACGACAACTGTGATTTCGTCTTTTACCGAATCAGAAGCCCATGCTGCTCTGCGCGATCTCGGCATGCTGATGGCTTCAGTAAAGAAGCATGGTGTTGAGCCCGAAACGCTCGTACCTTCTGTTGTTCCGGTAATGGTAGCTCTTGGCTCGATTGCAAGCATGGTGCCGCGCGAAACAATCATGCACTATGCAGCTTGGAATCCCGACGGAGAACGTCAGCGTTGCTTTACCCATTTTTTCGACGAAGTAAAAGTAATACAGGGCACAAAGATTGCTATTCCAGGGCTTGAGCGCGCTACTCTTGGCCTTGCGGAATTGCAGTCTATTCCTTTGGACTCCCCGGAGTTTGTCCGCCATGCACGCCTTGTCCACATGAACATGTCTGCTATGGTAAAGGCGATTGTTTTTACTATCGTCAATGTCAATCCTCGGGTGTTTGCCGTTGAACTGCGTCCGTATTACGATCCATTTACACTCAACGGTGTGGAATACATGGGAGCTGGCGCTGTTCAGCTTCCAGTTTTTGTCTTTGATCATCTCCTGTGGAGTTCCGATTCCCGGGACAGCGTTTTTACCCAGTTTAAGGAACACAACATTCCGTATTGTACTCCTGTATTCCGCACGCTGTATCACCATTTTACTGGCAAAGCGTCTCTGGTCCGCCTGGCCTGCCAGATGTTGAGAGATGTACGCACCCCATCGCTGCACCAAATGCAATCTGTGCAGGCTATCAACGACCTGCTGGATGTATTGGTGCGCTTTCGCACGCCGCACAAGAGCCTTGCGAATCGGGCTTTTGCCCATCGCGATGATCAGTCGCTTGGAAGTGGCGGTTATAGGCCGACAATATTAGAACATATTCTCGATTTAACATTAGAGGCAAAACACGATCTGAAATACGCATTGCGCATGGAACAAGAACCCAAAGAACAGCGATAAGAAACACGGTGCTATAATGAGTCGGTGCCCCATACTATCGAGCCGTAACGATAGCCGGACAGCACCTGCACAGAGTATATCCGGCAAAATATCGCCCGACCACTATTTATGCAAAAATTATGGTAGACCAACTTGCCCATATCGAGGCCCGCCTTAAAAAGGTCGATAGCATCCCGGGCAAGATCGATTTCCTGAATTCCTGTGCCTACGACCTCAGGGCCGATAGCCCATCACTGGCACTTTCTCTGGCGCGCCGCGCGCTGGAACTCGCCGGGGAATCGATCTCCTCTCCGCTGCATGTTGCTGTAAGCAGGCAGATAGAAGGCTATTGCCTTATGCGCCTGAGGCAGTTTGAACAGGCACGCGATATTGTAAAAGATACGCTCCCTATTTTCGAGGAACATCGCGATCTGCGCAACTACAGCTACTCGCTGCTGCTGATGGGCAATATCGCAATGACGCTCAATATTCCCGATGAAGCTCTGATGTACTACCTGCGAACTGCGGAAATCGCACGCTCCGCAGGCGAGGATCATCGCCGTGCTGCCGCCTATGCACAAATCGGCAAGCTGTACTGGCGCACAAGCTCCTACCAGTTGGCTCTCGAATACTTGCAGCGCAGCTTGAATCTGTATGAGAAAATACAGGCTCTGCCCTCTACTGCTGATACTTACAATAATATTGGCTTGGTGTACATGGGCATTAAAGACTACCGCAAAGCACTGCACCACTACCGCAAAGCGCTGGAACTGTACCATTCATTGGACGATACCCGCGGTGAAGCCAATGCGCTGGGCAATATCGGTACGGCATACGAACAGCTCGGGCATGTGCGCCAAGCGCTGCACTATGGACACAAGGGCCTCATGCTTCGCAAGCGCCTGAAAGACCGGGAAGGAGAAGCAAACTCGCTGAACTCCATCGGCAAAATCTACATGGACCTCGGCGATTATCCGCGCGCCCAGAAATATTTCCTCCGCAGCCTGAGTATCTACGAAGAAACCGACAATAAGTACGGCCAGTCACCAGCGCTCAATAATATAGGCCGTATCTACTGGCTGCTCGGCGATCTGGAGCTGGCATCGGAGTATTTCCGCCGCACTCTGAAAATACACGAGGAAACAGGCGACCGCCAGGGCGAAGCTATCGCTCTCGGCAATATTGCCAATGCCTATTTGCTTTGGGAGGAATACGACAAAGCGCTGGAATACCTATTCCACAGCATTAATATCTTTGAGAATATCGGCGACAAGGGTGGTATGGCTCAAAGCCTGAACCTCGTGGGGTCGACCTATGCAAGCATGAGCGATTTCGGACGCGCACAGGAGTATATTATCCGCAGTATTACCATCGTGCAGGAGCTCGGGCTGAAGTACCAAGAAGCTGAATTTATTATTACGCTCGGGCGGCTGTACAACCAACAATACCAGTTCGCCGAAGCAATTACCGCTTTCCGCACAGCTCTGGCTATCGCTGAAACAATGCAAGCGCGCCAGCTCAGCTATACAATCCACCGCGAACTCGCCGATGTCTACGCCCGCTCTAATAACTACGAAGCCGCTTATCTCCACTTTACCACATTCCACGAGATCGAGAACGAAGTCTCTAATACAGAGGTAGAAAAGAAAATTAAAGCGGTGGAAATATACTACGATGTAAAGCGCACAAAACGGCAGAATACGTCTTACCGCCAGAAAAATACAGAGCTCTCCCGGCTGCTGAAAGAAGTAGCCGACCTCAATGCTCACCTCCAAGAGCTCAACGAAGAGAAAAACGAACTGCTCGGCATTGTGGCGCACGACTTGCAAAATCCGCTGTGCTCTATTCTCATTATTGGCAAGCTGCTGCGCGATGACACCACTCTTTCGCAGGAAGAACGATCGGAATTTATAGAGAGTATTATCAATACAGTTAGCCATATGAGCGAGCTGATATCCCGCCTGCTCAGCATCAACGCGCTCGAACAAGGCCGCTTCAGTCTTGCAATGTCGTCCTGTAATCTCAACTCGGTGACTACCGCAGTAGCCACTACCTACCATAAGTTGGCTCTCAGAAAAAATATCGTGCTCCATGTAGATAACGACGAAAACTGTATGGCAATTATCGACAAAAACGCCATGATACAGATTGTAGACAACCTTGTGTCCAATGCCATCAAATTCTCTCCGCACGACAAAAACATCTACATTTCTACGCAGCGTGTGGGCAATGAAGTGCGCTGTACAGTGCGCGACGAGGGACCGGGGCTGACGCCAGACGACAAGGTGAAGCTCTTTGGGAAGTTCAATAGGCTGAGCGCGCGGCCTACCGGTGGCGAACACTCTACTGGCCTCGGGCTATCGGTTGTAAAAAAATTAGTGGAAGCAATGGGCGGCACCGTGTGGTGCGAAAGCGAGCCGGGCAATGGCGCGTCGTTTATCCTGTGTGTGCCAGCAGCAGACAGCGAGGAAGCATCGTAGCGAGAACAGTACTCCCTGCTTCTTTGGATGTACTATGGCTGATAGGTGGCACGGGCGTCTTTGAATCGAGCCGCCCTTGCCGGACGGCTCTACCGGGCGTCGCTGTCACCGGTCGCATAGGCCGCCTCTCGGCTACCCGAGGGCTATTCGCTTGTATAGCACGGTTAGGAATGGTGTAAAGGCGAACCGGCGGTGGCATACGCGGATGGGGTCGGGCAACCACGCGGGGATGTGCGCGCGGCGCAAAGACGTACCGTAGAGCCGCCCGAATGGGCGACTCTGGCCGAAGACCGAAGCGCAATAGAAGCGAGCGCGTTTGTATCGGCAGAAATACAAAAAGGCTGCGGATAACCTCCGCAGCCTTTTGCATATATCGAGTGTGCTACCACTTACGACTCGTGGCGCAGGCGGATAACGTGGAACATATCGAGCACTTTCATGACCGGATATGTCGGGTCAATCTCAAACCAGCGCATAGCAAAATTCGGGCGGTTCGGGCGGTGATGGTGATTGTTCTGGAACAGCTCACCAAACAGGAACAGGTCCCACACGAATGTATTACGCGATTTATCAGTAGAATCAAAATTGCGATAGCCGTATTTATGTCCGCTCCAATTCACGATAGCACCGTGGATAGGTCCCATCAGGAAGTGCGCGGGCAACAGCAACCACAGCCACCACGACGAAGCAAATACAGCATACACTGTTGTATAAGCAGCAATCCAGCCAATGCGCGATACCCATGTATCACCAAAGCGCTCTAATGCAGGCCATTCCGGGAAATTGCGATTAAACTGTTTTTCCGGCTCGACTCTGCGTTGTACATAATTGCTGTAGATCGTCTTTGTTTTCCACATCATGGAAAACACATTCGTAGAATAGTGCGGGGAGTGCGGGTCCTTTTCAGTATCGCTATAGGCATGGTGCATACGATGCAAGATAGCATAGCCACGGGGGCTGAGGAACGATGAACCCTGGGAAAGGTATGTAAGCATAAAAAAGAAGCGTTCCCAGAATTTCGACATCGTAAACATCTTATGCGCAGCATAGCGATGCAGGAAAAAGCTCTGGCAAAAGAGAGACAGATACCAGTGGACGACAAAAAAGACAAGAATTACTACCATGAACGACCGCTTCCAAGAATAAAGGATCGCACGCTTTGGCGCGTGCACTGAAAGATTTCAAATCTAAGAGCCTGCTGGCTTTGCTGGAATGACGATTGCGACGCACAGCGGAACTATTTATTTGCTACCGTCTTTTTATGCTCAAAATCGCCCCTTTTGTCATTGTTTCAGCGACCTTGTAGCTGGCATCCCAGCTATCGCACTACCACAGCGGCAGCGGCGCGGCGAGCGCGATCCCGGAGCTCTCCGGTATCGGCATCTGGCAGACCGCAGGCCAGCGCTACCCCCATACGGCGGTACATGCGTGCCACTGGTTTGCCAAAAATGCGTACATCAGTATCAGAATCGGCCAGCGCGCTGGCAAGACCTGCATAGACGGGCGGCTCCGTACTTTCGTGCTCGGCGAGAATTACCGCGCTTGCGCCTGCCCGTTCCAGCGAAATATGCGGGATAGGAAGCCCGAGTACCGCACGGCAATGCAGCTCGAACTCTGATAAATTTTGTGTGCCAGCCAGCGTCACCATACCAGTGTCGTGCGGGCGCGGCGATAGCTCGGAGAAATACACAGCATCGTCGCCTAAGAAGAATTCCACACCCCAGATTCCCGCGCCAGTCAGAGCGCCTGTAATCGCTCGTGCCATCTCTTGGGCCTGGCGCAACTGCTCCGGCTGTACATACTGCGGCTGCCAGCTCTCCTGGTAGTCGCCGCGCTCCTGCCGATGGCCAATAGGTGGGCAAAAGAGTGTCTCACCGGTTTTCTGTGTTACTGTGAGCAGCGTGATCTCGGTGTGGAAAGAAATAAACTCTTCTACGATCACTTCGCTGTCCTTTGCCCGCCCCTTTGTCATGGCAATGTCCCACGCTCTGTCGATGTCTTCCGCCGAACGGATATACGATTGCCCCTTGCCCGATGAAGACATGAGCGGCTTTACAACGCACGGTACGCCAATCGAGAGCACAGCCTCGCGAAATTCTTCTATTGTAGAAGCATACGCATAGCGAGCTGTGCGTAGCCCCAGTTCGCGGGCGGCGAGATCGCGCACGGCGCGGCGGTTCATGGTAAAGTTCGCGGCGCGTGCACTGGGCACCACTTGTATCCCCTGCTCTTCAAACCCGTACAAACGCTCGGTGCGGATGGCTTCTACTTCCGGTACCACTATGTCCGGGCAGTGCTTTTCCACAATGCGAGCGAGCTCGTCGCCGTTCAGCATGTCGATAATTTCGCGCTCGTGCGCCACTTGCATAGCAGGAGCATCGTTGTAGGAATCTACGGCAACGACGTACTGGCCCAACCGCTGCGCTGCAATGACGAATTCCTTGCCGAGTTCGCCGGAACCGAGAAGCAGAATTTTCTTTCTCATGCAAATTGGATAGAGCGGGACGAAATAGAGATTAGAATACAAAAATAGAAAAAATTCTCGGTGTGTAGCAGTGTGTAAAGATTTATTGTTGAAGCCAAGGTAATTTGTGCGCCAACTTTTCCGCCCCTGCATGCAGCTTGGTGTATTATCAACTCGTCCGCGCACTGTTTGTAGCGTCATAAAGCGCAAAAGATAACACTATGGTATTTCGCAATCTACCACTGATAGCCCAAGCCGAACCGTGCGCCGCCCATGTACTGCCTCCATTCGGCATCTTTGAGCACCGACTGCAGCGGCAACGATACATAGGCTTCAAAATTGAAGGTGAAGAACGCTATGCCAAACGACCAGCCAATTCCTGTGGTAGCAGACGGACGAAACAGACGCAGGGCGGGAACATCCGTCATCGTGCGTACTACCACCGTGTCCGAACCGTTGTTATAGCGCAATTGGTCCTTGGCATCGGCAATCTGGGCGTATTGTGTTGCTGTTCTGTCTACCGAGTACAGAGCCGTGCACTCGCCAAAGACATAGTAATACGACGACAGCTTTCCATCTTCTCCATCCACAAATGCGCCGTAGAAGGGTATCTGCACCCCGAGCGACCCTTTGAGCAGGTATTCTTCCAGAAAAAAGCCTGTCACTTCGTGAAAATCCCGTCGCGAACCATTGTCATCGAGAAAGCGGCGTGTTCTGTCGGAGGAAAACAGCAGGCCGTCGGCAAACAAAATACCGGCATCGGCTCGCAGCACCAATGGCAACGGCAGATTCAGAGTAAACAGCAGGGAATAGCCGCTCAGGTCTGTGACGGGGTAGTCGTCCTCATCGTCGTCGGAAAATGCTTTTTTGATATCGCGCTCGTCGCTGTCGCCATATGGATTGGAATGCGAAAACGGCGAGACCGTAGGAACAAAAGCGGCAGAGCGTATCGACCGAGCCTTGTCCCAGATGTCTGTACCTTCAAATCGCACTGTAAGCGCCGAGCTAGGAAAAGGACGTGGAAACCAGCCTTCTGAGTGATACAGGATCAAGTCGCTCTCGATCTCAAACTCGTCCGGCTTCAAGTTGTCAAGGTCGGGTAGTTCCTCCTGTGCATACAAATTGCCATAGCCCAACACCACGCTGCACAGTACTGCGAAAAAGAGAGAAATCTTCATTACGGTACAACGACAAAGGGTTGAGAAGACAGGCCCGACGCTGTTACAAGCTGAGCCCAGTACAGCCCCGTTGCCATTTGGCCAGACACGCGATAAGGTACTCTGTACACGCCGGGCTTCTGCACACCAAAGCTGAGTACGTCCACTGTCCTGCCACCGAGATTATAGAGCACTATTCGCACATCGGACGCCTTGTCGATGCGATACACCCAAGTCGTTGTCTGCCCTCGCACCGCAGGGTTGGGAAAGTTAGGCTCTAATCGCGCAAATCGCACATATGGCAATGGCGTTCCGATAGAGGTAACAGATACCACACCTGCCGCATCTGGCCAAGGCATTGCATCCGCTTCTATATCCTGGAGCACAAGCGAACACTGCGAAGCCGACCCCGCCAGAGCCTCGCCCACAAGCGAGCACACAGTATCACCGGGCTGGTACCGCAGGCGCAATTCCACGCTCCAAGTGGAATCCGTCAGCCGGGAAAGGTGCGACGATAAGAGCGCACCCGTCCGTACTTCGACAAATCGCTCGGGGTAAAATACCGTTGGATTGCCAAGCGCCAGCACTCCGCGCACTACAACCTCGCCACCCGTGCCACGCAGCACTATAGGCATACGAACCTGCTCGCCCACCAAGCCGTGGGCTTCGACGAGTTCCACTTGCGCGGCTGCCGAACAGGTACAACAAAACAACAATAGAAGGAGTATTCGATTCATAGATTCCCCACATAGCGGTAGAAAAGCCCCAGTGAAACTCTATCGCGACAAAATCACAAATTCAGTTCGGCGGTTGAGCCGCGCGTTCTCTGGCGATGTATTAGGCACCATCGGGCGCGACTCGCCATAGCCAACCACACTCAAGCGGTGCGATTCAACACCAAGCGACATCAGGACATTGGCAACGGCCTGCGCCCGGTCTTTCGAGAGCTTCAGGTTGTACTCTTCGCTTCCTGCGTCGTCGGTATGCCCACGAATTTCAATAGTCATCGCCGGATGCAGTAGCATCTCGTTAGCGACATCGCCAATAAAATGCTTCGACTCCTCGCGAACTACGGCCTTGCCATACTCGAATTCGATGTTGGCAAAGACAATGGAGCCTACAGTGTCGAACTGCGTAAACACCGGGCGTTCGTACTTTCCGCGTGCCATCACAGTCATACCGAGCTCTGCAAAAGTGGCTCCAACAGTTACCGTGTGCCGCCCGTTGCACTCGGGTGGCCTGTAGGTAATGCGGTAGTAGTTTTTCAGGCTGCGATAAATATCGGCAAACACATAGGGAAATTCGCGGCTGGAATAGATGCGATACATACGGCCATTGCCAAAGGATGCGAGATTGTGCAACGGCTTTTCATCAGCCAGGCCATAGGCAATTGTGTAGATCGTCACGCGCTTTTCGCGTGCATAGGCATACACATCGCGTTCGTAAGAGCTCGAACTGTTGTCGCCACCGTCGCTGAACAGCACAACAACGCGCTTGCATTCTTCGGGTGCTTTGGCCACTTCGTCGATACCGGCACGCACTGCGTCGTACATCGCTGTGCCAACGCCATAGCCTTTAAGGCCGTCCACAACAAGCAATTTTTTATACACTGCGCTATCGCCGCTCAGCGGCACTTCTACGTGAATTTCCCGTGTAAATTTTACTACAGCAATGTGATCGCCTGCTTTTACAAAACCAAGCGTGCGGCGGACAGCTTCCTGGAGCCTACGCGTGCGTTCGTCGCCCATTGAAGGCGAATGGTCGAGCACAAAAGCAATAGCATGCGGCTCGCGTGCATTATCGCGCACTTCGGCAACAGCGAAGGAATCAATGCGGACGGCATGGCTACCACAGGAATCAACAAGCGTGCGCCAGTAGTCGCGGTACGTACCGCTTCCTGCAAAATGCGGAGGGGCAAGCCCCATGATAAAATGCCCTTCAGTGTCGTAGATATGAGCGCGTAGTTCTACTTCATCAGGATAGCGGCTGGCATCGACGCTACGCAAATGGATGTGCAGCGGCGAAGTATTTCTGGTAGTAGAAGCCGGTGCTTCAGCACTCGTATCAGCGCTTTTTGTTTCGCCTGCGGCTGGCGCTACCTTCGCGGCGGAAACAACGGCTGCCGTCGCACTATCGACCTCGCTGCCGATGTCCCACACTGTATCCGCTGGCAACCCTTTTCTTATATCGCGGTAGCGCACAAGAAAAGAGTCCAAACGCACCGATGACGTCATGTAGATAGGCTTGTAGTCTTTGGGTGGCAACATGCGTTCTACCTGCTCCACAATATGTTGTGGGCAGCCTGTGAGCACAAGCGACAACAGGGTAAGGATACAAAGGGAGGCAATTCTGGAACAAGTAGGCATAGGCATAAATAATTTAATATGCAGAATCGCTCAACTACGGAGCAATATAGCCAATTGTTTCGGTAGAAATCTTTTCTGTTCCTTCCCTCCGGCACTACCGCCGTATTTCGTATCTTTGCGAATTCTGTGATTTTTCCTTTCTATAGTTTTTCCATGAGCACTTTGCAACTCTGGCTTCAGGCAGCACGCCCCAAGACGCTTCCGGCGAGCATCATACCCGTGGTTCTGGCTTCTGCACTCGCAGCAGCCGACGGCGCTTTTGTCGCTGATCGCGCAGCAGTGGCGCTTGTGTGTGCGATGCTCATCCAAATCGCCACTAATTTTATCAACGAAGTGTACGACTTTCGGCGCGGCGCCGACACCGCCGAACGGCTCGGCCCTACGCGCGCAGTTGCTTCGGGGCTTATCGGCGAGCGGGCTATGGTCGTGGCGTCGGCTGTGGTCATCGCCATCACATTTTTTATCGGGCTGTACCTCGTAGCTGCTACCGGCTGGGAAATTCTTTTGGTAGGTATCGCCTCGCTCTTTTTTGCATGGGCATACACAGGCGGGCCTTTTCCTCTGGCTTACCGGGGCTTGGGCGATGTGTTCGTCTTCGTGTTTTTTGGGCTCGTAGCGGTGTGCGGTACATACTATGTGCAAACGCTTACCATCACGCCGCAAGTTGTGTGGCTCTCGCTGGTGCCCGGCGCACTTTCGGCGAACATTCTCGGTGTGAATAATATCCGGGATATCAGTACCGACGCCGCTGCTGGCAAACGAACGCTGGCCGTGCGCATTGGCAAAGCACCGGCTGTCTTGCTCTATCGCGCTCTTACTGCAAGTGCTTACCTCGTTCCCGTGCTGTTTGTCGCGGTGTTCGCCTATTCGCTGTGGGCGCTGCTCCCGCTTCTCTCTCTGCCCCTTGCTCTTAAGCTCTCGCGCAGTGTGGCTGTACAAAGCGGTGCAGAGCTCAATGCAGTACTGGCGGGCACCGCTGGCCTACTCGTGGTCTTTGGCGTGCTGCTGTCGGTGGGTTTGTTTTTGTCGTAAGAACGCATAAAAAATAAAAACGCCCGGGCGACACTTCGCACAGGCGTTCACATCTGGCACAGACCGGATCAGTCGGTGTGCTTCTCGTATCCTTCTCGGCAGCAAGCAGGCAGCTTGTCATGTGTTTCTTTTACAGCTTCGTGTTTTTTGGTTGCATGCCCCACAGCAGCTACAGCTTTTTCCAAAGTTTCTTGGTCGGTTTTAGTAGCATCAAAAGAAACTGTCACCTCGCCGCTTTCCTGATCCCACTCGGCATCTGTTACACCATCGATTTTTTCTAATGTTCTCTCAATGCGCTTTTCGCAAGAACCGCAGTTGCCGCGCACCCAAAATTTTGCTTCGCCCGCTTTTTCGTGATCATGAGCGTATAAAACCGCCGAGCCGAGAATTGCGACACCGGCAATAAGACTGAGAAATTTCATAGTACACCTCTATCGAATAATATAACATGAAGACAAGAATGCTGACGTTGACGCGCCAAAGTACGGAATTGTTGTACTATCGCAAAGAGGCAATAAGGGCCTGCACTCGCCGCTCAATGTCGTTGCGTATAGTTCGGAATTCTTCGGGCGGCATGTTCTTCGGGTCGGTAATTCCCCAGTCCTCGCGGTGCACAGCGGCTATCCACGGGCATTCATCACCGCACCCCATCGTAATTGCGTAGTCGAAGGCTATGTCCTTTAGCTCTTCGAGCGGCTTGGAGCGATGCGCCGCCAAGTCGTATCCCACTTCTGCCATAAACTCTACAGCGCGTGGATTGACCACGCCCGATGGACGCGAGCCTGAGCTCCACGCCTCCACAACTCCTGCACCGTGCATACGGGCAAACGCCTCGGCCATTTGGCTCCTGCACGAATTTTCAATACAGACAAAAAGAATTTTTTTCATGGTTGTATATGGTTTGTACACTGTTTTCTGCGCTTCGGCCTCCGAACA
>DLHF01000030.1 GCA_002483085.1 Ignavibacteria bacterium UBA7675 | reverse complement strand
TCATTTTTTTTCGGCTCGGCTGCTTCTGCAAGCGCTTTCGGAAACAAACTTACGGACGACCTTGCCGAAAATCGGGGGACAAAACCCCTCGTTTTGTAACATCTGTACTTTTTTTCTGTACTTTCGCAGTCTATTTTGTCACATTTATCATATTTACCGGCTGGTAGCAATACCACCGTGTACCAGTTATGCGCATGATGTACTCTACTTTCCTTACCACTCTCTTTGTTTTGTTGGTTGCTATAGCACTTCCGGCGGCACAAGCACAGCAGGAGCTTACTCTCGAAGAATCAATACGCATTGCTTTGGACAACAACCACGGGGTGCGGATAGCCCGAAGCGAGGCAGAAATTACCCGGAACGACGTTACGCTGGGCAACGCTGGCTTTTTGCCCACAGTAGGAGCCACAGCTTCCTATGGTGGCGGCAGCTCTTCTACCCGCCAGGAGTACAATACAGGCTCGGTCATCGACAGAACGGGAGCATCAAATACGACTCTGTCGACACGAATTGGGCTGGACTGGACGTTATTCGACGGTTTTCGGATGTTTGTAGACTACGACAGACTTAAAAATCTCCGGGAGGCTGGCGAGCAAAACTCCCGCCGGGCAATGGAGCGTACCGTGCTCGATGTCACGTCGATGTATTTCGACCTCATCCAGCAGCAGTACCTCATCCGCGTCTATCGCAATGCCCTTGAGCTTTCGCAGGAGCGTATCCGCCTTGCCGAAGCGCGGTCGTCGGTAGGAACAGGAGCTGCTCCCGATCTGCTCAAAGCCCGCGTAGACCGGAATGTCGACAGCTCGAACCTGATTCGGCAGGAAATAGCCCTACGCACTACCCAAACGCTGTTCAACACAATACTTGGTCGAGCGGCATCCACGACATTTACTGTGAGCGAAACGATTCCGCCAGTAAGCGGCCTTGCATTTGAAGAGCTCCGCAATGCAGCACTTGCCCACAACTCTGCACTACGCACAGCCGAGCTCAATCGCGAACTGGCACGGCTCGACCTCGACGCCGTCAGATCGCTACACTACCCTTCTCTTGCAATCAGTCTCGGCTATGGCCTGAGCCAGTCGAACTCGGAAGCCGGATTAGTCCTTTCCAACCGCAGCCACGGCCCTACCTATGCTCTTACTCTTGGCTGGACGCTGTTCGATGGCTTTAATGTGCAGCGCCAAGCTGAAAATGCACGCATACGCATAGACATACGAGAAGTAGAATTCGACCAGCTACGCACAACCATAGAAGCCGACCTCCTTACAGCCTACACGAACTTCGAGATGAACCGCAATCTGCTGCAATTAGAAGAAAGCAGCCTGGAAGCAGCACGCCGCAATGCCGACATCGCTGCCGAACGACTACGCGTAGGAACTATTACTTCCTATGAACTGCGCGAAATCCAGCGCGATTTGATCGAAGCCGAAAGCCGTATTATCTCCGCTCGCTACCAGACAAAGCTCGCCGAAACACAACTGCTCCTGCTCAGTGGTGGTCTGCTGAAATAAGCCAAAGCACAGAGCCACTCAGCGCGCTTCGGCTCTGCCTATCCTTTGGGTCGTTTCGCCCGTCGTTCGTTCATTGTTAAAGCGATGGGCAACAGGAATCGCATTGCAAGGCGTATGGCCACGCGCACACCACTTTTCGGCAAAACAGAAGAATTTTTATTTTTCACCACATCCACTGTAAGGTTGATGATAGAGATCATTGTCTGTAGGCAGAACAGAGAATACATTGCAGCATTACAATCAAGAGGAACCTCCTATGAGAGCTATTTTCGTCCCCTTATGCGTACTCGTATTGCTGGCATCCTGCCGCACGAACAACATCGCGCAGTACCCACTGAACAACCGTACAGTACTCTACCGCACAACAGTAGCAGGCGATGCAGCCGAGACACACATGCACATATCCAGCCCATCGGGCAACACTTTCAGCGAAATTTTCACAACACTAGGCGCTGGTATTGCAGGCGTAGAAGCCGAGCGAAAGCTACGCCGCGCGATTAACGCCGATAGCCTTGCCGCAAATCTCACGCTTGGCGTTGAGAATGTACTACGCACGTATTTTAATACGCGCACAGCATCGTCGCCCGCTGATACGCCTTCCTACGTTGTAGAAATACAGCTTGAAAAATACGAACTGCGTTCGGGCGAGCACGGAGTGTATGCGGCAGTGAGCGGCTCGACAAGAATCCTCCAAACCGGCACAGGAAAGCTCATCTGGGAAAACTGCGAAAGCGTCAACATCCCGCTCCGGCATACTCATACTGGCCGGCTGGCAGGCAGATCGGTGGGCACAGCCATCAGCATTTTCAACGCATCAGAGCTTTTGAGCATGAGCGATGAAGAGCTCGCACAAGTTATGCAGGAGGCAGCCGAAGAAGCAGGGCGCGACCTCGGCGAAGAACTGCGCGAAGATGCTGCCAGCGATTAACAACACCTCCATAGCAGAAGCCGCCCCGCAGAAAATTCGGGGGCGGCTTGTTTATATAGGATTAGCTGCTTGCGGCAATTCCCTACCGGGTAATCACCATTTTCCTTGTTGTGCTTATCGCGCCCGACTGAAGTGTAAGAAAATACACTCCCGGTACAAGCGACGAACCATCGAACTCCATCGAGTACTTTCCAGCACTGTGGTTCCCACTCCGCACAAGCGAAATAACTTCCTCGCCCAGCATATTGGTAAGCACCAGCGCAACAGAACCGGGTTCAGCCAGCGTATAGCTTATCGTCGTTTTCCCTGTAAAAGGATTCGGGTAATTATCAACCGACGTTGTCAGCAGCATTGGCACCGGAGAAAGGGCATCGCCTCGTTTGGGTGAAACTCCATTACCTTCGCAAGACTGTATGTCGTCGTCGTTACTACAAGGTGCAATGTAAGCATGAAAATAACCGATACCGGTGGGATCGGCGTGAAACTCATTTCCAAGACTGATAGAGTAACCAGCCTGATAATCCACTTGCTGGATTCCACTCATCCCGCTATTCCCGGATGCCTCAATAGAAGTTGTCGCTTCTGTAAAGGCCGGAATACCAGCGAAGTTGTTATACACCACATTGTTTGGACATTCGAGTACCACCAATTCCACGTCGTCTATATACAATCCCACCCAAGAAGAGTTGACACTAATACGAGGGTAGAACCACAACTGTTGGTAATCGGCAGTAGGTGTAAAAACAATATCTACTGTTGTCCATGTGAACTCGGGAGGATCCTGGACATCCATAACAACTTCTTCGGCGACTACAGGCAGACTGAAATCGTAGATATTGGCATTATGCACAAGGTCATTCGTCAGCGATACATAAATGTGGTCGAGGTTGCTAGTGCCTACAACAACATCTACATAATAACGGAATCGCAGTCGATACTGGACTCCTTCCTCGAAGTCTGGACACTCTATAAACAGCCCTTCGCCTTCATCCTCATCACCTCCCCACATAGAGGCCACGGCAGTACTGTTACCAATAGGCTCAAAAATAATATCTGGTGTTCCGTGCGAAACAAACCAGGAGCCTGTAATACAGGCAGTACCAGCCTGAAAAGCCTCATCCACCAGTAGATAGCCTCCACCGGGATTTACACAGTTCGACTCAAAATCGCCATTGACAAGCTGGGCGCGGGTGCGTACAGCACCAAGCACAAGGAGCGCCACCATACAGCACAGCAGTACAAAGCGTGCAGCCTTTTTTTGTTGAGTTATTGTATTCATTATTGTCTCCATCGGGAATACTTCAAAATTTATTAATTATAGTGTAGTCCCGATTACTTCTGCCCTGCCAGCTTTTCTTCCAGCGATTGAATTTTCTTTTCCTGCTCGATCACATACAGCGTGAGTTCCTCCACTTTTTGCAACAGCTTCACTTGCATCTGGCCGATATTGACACCGTTCTCCTTTACATCTGTCGCCGACGGAACACCAGGCAAGTGCTTTTTCTCGCGGATGGAGCTCTCGACATCTGCCAGTGGCATCAAGTCGTAGTCGTCATCAAACACAAAGTCGGCCCATTCGCCTATACCATCGATAATAATACACTCGCGGGCAGCAATCTTTCCATCGACCGACAACATGTAGTCCGTATGCGACGACGACTTGATAAGCTCGCCTACACACAACTGCCCGAAGAACTGGGAGCGCATCTCAGCCTCATCTCCAATACTCCAGCCGCCAGTACCGATGCGGGCCACCAGGCGGTCGTTCCTATTGTAGAATTTATGGCCAATAGCCGCTGCATTATTACCCCATCCCTCCGACGTACCAAATGTTGTGTAGAACGGTTCGGTACCAATACAGTGGGCATTTGTTGAACCAACACCCGCATCTGTGTACAGGCGAATTTTCGAGCGGCGGTGTTGCGGGTCGCCATCGTCAAAAGATAAATCTCCGTCTTTTATTGTCAGCTTGTGAATAGGTGTTGTAGTTCCTACTCCGACATTACCATTCTGAATAATCGTCATTCGCTCTGCATCGTAGTGCGGTGTGGTTATGCCATCCCACGTTGCAAAGCGGATAGCGCCACTGGGCGTTTGCGTCGACACCACAATATCCTCTCCACAGTTGCCCGCATGAGCATCTTGCGGTTGCACAACAGTACGCAACACGAGATCGCGCGAGGTTGCGGCATTGGAGAATGTGTTTGCATTGTAAGCCATTGTCAGTTGGCCTGTAGCTGTGCATCCGCCCCATGTAGACGAAAGACGCAATGTGGCCGAAGTCGAGGAGCCTTGCTGGTGTATGTGAAGCCGGTCATACGGCGTATTTGTTCCGAGCCCCGCCAACTGGTGGAACCACGTATTCCCCCCTACCGGCATCCATTGTGCGGAAGAGGATGAACAAAAAAGCAGAAACAATGCAGAGAAAGCCATAAAGGCGCGTGTAAACATCCGGAATTTCATAGTGAATCATCCAAAAAACAAATTGGTAGAATGTGAATTAACCTTTACCGCCCAACCTAGGTAACGGCAAGGAATACCCGGCGCCGGATAGCATGTGTCGACGGTGATAATATAGGGTGACTTTAAAAGAGATTCTCTACGGATTAATCCCTTATGTAGGCGCAACTCCCTGGCAGCAAAGGCATTACAGACAATCCGGCAATGCCAGCCAACACGGCAAAGCCCCGCCATACCGGGTTTTCCATTCTCAACTCTCCCCGGAAAACCGTATGTTTGCGGAATTGAATAGAGAGTTGCCTACGGCACCGTGCTACAGAGCACACAGCGCAGGCGACGCAGAATTTTCCATCAATCGGACACAGAGACATGTCAGCACCCTTTCTGTACGAGATACCGGAATTCAAAAACGAGCCCGTGCTCAGCTATGCGCCGGGCAGCCCCGAACGCGCCGCGCTGAAAGCTGAGATTGAACGCATTAAATCCGAAACGCCGGATATCCCCATGCGCATTGGCGGCCAGAAAGTAGAAACGGGAAATTTGGTTGCGGTGCATCCGCCTCACGAGCGCAGCCACACGCTGTACCGCTATCACAATGGCGACGCTTCGCATGTGCAGCAGGCTATCGACGCAGCACTGAAAGCTCGCCACGAGTGGGGGCGCACTCCCTGGGAAGACCGCGCTGCTATTTTCCTCCGCGCTGCCGATATGCTCGCAGGGCCGTACCGCGCTACCATGAACGCGATTACGATGCTCGGACAGTCGAAAAATGCGTTCCAGTCGGAAATCGACGCTGTATGCGAGTTCGCTGATTTCCTCCGGTTCAATGTAAAATTCATGATCGAAATTTACCGCGACCAGCCGTCCTCCCCCGATGGCGTATGGAATCGCATGCTGTACAGACCGCTTGAAGGCTTTGTGTTTGCAGTGCCTCCGTTCAACTTCACGTCGATTGCTGGCAATCTGGCATGTGCTCCTGCCCTGCTCGGCAATACCGTCGTCTGGAAACCTTCCTACCAGACCAACTACGCTGCTTCGCTGATTATGGACATTCTGGAAGAAGCTGGCCTGCCGCCGGGCGTCATTAATATGGTCTATGCCGATGGCCCCGTTACTGGCGAAGTCGTGCTGAATCACCCCGATTTTGCAGGACTGCATTTTACCGGCTCGGAACCGACATTTAAAAGATTGTGGAAGACCATCGGGCAGAACATCGATACGTACAAAACCTACCCGCGTATCGTAGGCGAAACCGGCGGCAAGGATTTTGTCGTAGCTCATCCCTCCGCCGATCCCAAAGCTGTGGCTACAGCGCTTGCACGTGGTGCATTCGAATACCAGGGGCAAAAATGCTCGGCGGCGTCGCGCGCGTACTTGCCGTCTAATTTATGGAACGAAATCCGCGAGCTGCTGCTTGCAGATATCGCTTCGTTCAGCATGGGAACAGTAGAAGATTTTTCCAATTTTGTGAATGCTGTGATCGACGAAACTGCATTCGACCGCATCGCTGGCTATATCGAGAAAGCAAAAGCAAGCGGTGGTGAAATTATCGCTGGCGGACGCTACGACAAAACAGAAGGCTATTTTATTGAGCCGACAGTGATCCTGACCACCGACCCGCGCTCTCTTACCATGCGCGAAGAAATCTTTGGACCAGTGCTTACAGTGTATGTGTACGACGAGCATAAGTTTGAGGAAATGCTCGACCTCGTCGACAGCACATCGCCTTTTGCACTTACAGGCTGTGTGTTCTCGCGCGATAGCAGAGCTACGAGAGTGGCATTCGACCGATTGGAAAACGCCGCTGGCAATTTCTACATCAACGACAAGCCCACCGGCGCAGTCGTAAATCAGCAGCCGTTCGGTGGAGCTCGTGCTTCTGGCACCAACGACAAGGCGGGTTCAAAGATCAATCTGTACCGCTGGCTCTCCGCACGAGCCGTCAAGGAAACTCTTGTGCCGCCTACGGATTATCGCTATCCGTTCCTCCAGGATTTTTAATCGCAACGCGACTATACAGAATAGCAAAGGCGGCCATGTGCCGCCTTTTTTTTAGGGTGTCTGCCCATCAATCGGTGTGGGAGCGCTTCGGCCTTCGCTCTCGCGTTTAGCCTCTGCACCGCGCGCACATCCGCCTCGTGGCTGTTCCACCTTTACCGCTTGCGATCATAGTGTACCAGAAAGCATACCAGATATGCTATTATTAATAGCTCGGTTATCAAGGCTGTTCTTTCAACGTTGTATTGATGCGGATTTCCGAGTGCAGTGTTTTATGCACCGGGCATTTGTCGGCAATCTGTAGCAGCCGTGTCTTCTGCTCATCGCTGAGCTCGCCATCGAGCGCAATCACCCGGTCGATAACATCTATTTTTGTACCTGCTTTTTCGCTGTGGGCGCAGTCCTCCACATAGTCCTTGCGATGTGTGAGCAATACTTTTACTTCATTGAGAGGCCACTGTTTGCTATCGGCATACATGCGAAGCGTCATGCCCGTGCAAGCACCGAGCGCAGCAGCCAGCAGATCGTAAGGCGTTGGGCCAAGGTCGTTGCCTCCGGCAGCTATTGGCTCGTCGGCAAACAGCGTATGTACACCCGCCCGTATTTCCGTTGTATAGTGCGTCTCGCCTGTGCGGGTTACAACCTGTCCGGGCTCCGCTTGGCTATCGGCAGTGGATGCAGACACATACCGCGACGCCCAAGCTGCAATGACGGTGCCCACGTACAAAGCATCTTCGCGACGCATCAGCAGATGGTCGGCTCCGTCCAGCGAAATAAAGCTCTTGGGATGGCGCGCTACGTCGTAGAGTTCGCGCGCGTTGTTGATACCCACTACTGTATCTTGCGGGCTGTGCATCAGCAGCAGCGCACATTCGAGTCCAGCAAGCGTGTCGCACACACGGCTTTGGTCGATGTCGTCGAGAAACTGCTGCGTAATAGTGAACATCCGGCCACCGAGAGACACCTTCGCCTTTCCCGTCGTGCGGATGTGTTCTATGCTGTCGTGCATCAGCCGCTGCACATGAGCAGCATCAGCCGGAGCAGCAATCGATACAAGTGCGCGCACCGACGGCAATTGTGCAGCCGCGATAATAGCTGCTGCACCGCCCAGCGAATGGCCGATCAGAATTTGCGGCGCTTTGTAGTTCTGTTCCAGAAACAAAGCCGCGCCCAAAAGATCATCTGCTTGCGACGAAAAATCCGTATCAGCAAATTCGCCTTCGCTTTCGCCAATACCTGTAAAATCGAACCGCAATACGGCTATACCCTGTTGTGTAAGAGCTCTGCTAATAGAATGTATCGCGGCCAGATTTTTTCCGCAAGTAAAGCAATGAGCAAACAGAGCATATGCCACGGGCTCGGTGCCCACGGGAAGTTCAAGCCGCGCAGCAAGCTCGGCGCCCCGGCTATTGGTAAAGTTCAGTTTCAGTGTCTTCATATGGCCTTCCTATGTGTTCTGTGTATCAGTTGATAATCGTATCGATGCTGTTTATACGCTGCGCTTCGGCCTACCACCTGCATCTGATGTACCAAGCATGAAAAGAGAGAGTTGGCAAAAGCTCGTGCTTGCGTCTTTTTCCGGCGGCTGACGGTCGAAAAACCAGCAAGCGGTGTATGCGACCGGCGACAGCGACTGAAAGCGCGCCGCAGCGACGCCCGTGCCACCCATCTCTCCCTATCCAATACCGTGTGTGTGCAAACTCCGGCCTCTATATCCATCCTTTGCGTTTAAAAAAGAAAATCAGCCCACCGGCTACACTGAGCATCACGACCCAGGTCGCGGGATATCCCCACCGCCATGCGAGCTCGGGCATATAATGAAAATTCATGCCGTAGACACCCACGATAAAAGTCAGCGGAATAAAAATCGTAGCAATAATCGTAAGCACTTTCATCACTTCGTTCAGCCTATTGCCCGCGCTGGTAAGATACACATCCAGCGTACCGGAAAGCAGCTCGCGGAATATCTCCAAAGTTTCGATCACATGGATAATATGGTCGTACACATCCTGCATAAACATCCCGGTAGATGGCCTGATAAACCGGGAATCTGCACGCACTAAAATATTCATCACTTCGCGCATGGGCCACACAGAGCGCCGCAGCACTAAAATTTCCCGTTTTAAGTCGTTGATCTGCCTGCCAATGGTCGCAGGTGGATGCTCAATCATCGAGTCTTCAAGAGCTTCTACACGGTCGCCGAGGTCTTCCATGAGCACAAAATAGTGGTCTACGATCCTATCCAGTAGCGTGTACGCCATGTAGTCTGCGCTTTCCCTGCGGATGCGCCCCCGAGCCTTGCGTAAATCTTCGCGCACGGAGTTAAAGATATCGCCGACATTTTCCTGAAAAGAGATAACAACATTATCTTTCAGCACAATACTGACCTGCTCTACACCAATTTTTCCATCGGGCAGAAAATCGAGCATCTTCACCGAGATATACAGATAGCTATCGTATTCCTCTACTTTCGGTCGCTGGTCGGTGTTGAGAATATCTTCGAGCGTCAGGTCGTGGATTTCAAAGCTCTCCCCTATACTTCGGAGAACGTCCGTATTATGCAAGCCATTCACATCGATCCAAGCAACTTCCTTGCAATCGCGAAACGACGCACATTCTTCTACGGTACTCAGCGTTCTCTCTTCGTAGACAGTAGTATTATAGTGGTAGACTGTCACTGCAACATCGTCGAGCTTTTTGTCGCCAATATGCACTAGTGTACCCGGCGGCTGGCCGAGTTTTAATGTTCGTTTCTTGAGGAATCTCGCCATATACTCGTGTGTTAAACATTCAGAACTGCGGGCGGCGCAGCACAGGACTGCTCTACAACCCAGCGGGACATCAGCACAATGTACATCAACCCTGCAAACGCTCCAACACGTCAGGACGTTCCGCCCGCCCGGTTCTACGACTTTTGATTGCAGGGCACTGCTTTTCGGAGTAAATTGGCGTCGGTTGCCGTCTTGGTGCGGATAGTCGGGTGGGCAATTACAATCGCAGTGAAAGACCCAATCTGTAGGCTGGTATTGATACACAAGTAGGGGCTAATAGTCCCGCCTACACGCCTTGCAATCACTCTTTTAGCCGTCTTATGCCATTGTTCTCACACTTTGGAAAGTTGTGGATAAAAATTGCTTTTGCCACAGCTCTGATTTCATGGATTGGGATCGAGGTCGTCATACAGATCACGCTCCTGGATTCTATTACTAATACACGGACAGAAATTCAGCGTGATCTCGAACACGTAGCAGCTCTGGCTTCGCATGGTATCTCTGGCAACGACCACAACGCAGCCATAGGCAATACACCGGAAGCACGCACATACTTCAACCGCATACGCGACCACATGCGAGCCATGCGGCGCCAAGTAGGCTTCTCCGAGAACTGGTACACTTTGCTCCCCAACAGCAACGACACAACGTATTTTGGTGTTATGACGCACAGCACATCGTTCCAAGGCGATATGTATGTCTTCCAAGATGCTGGTGTACGCAAGATTTTCGAGCGGGTACTCGCAGAAAAAATGACGCTGTCCACTGATATTTACAAAAGCGCCAATGGCATTTGGCTTTCGGCTCTCTCTCCCATTATCAATAGCCAAGGCAATGCTGTTGCTGTTCTGGAAGTCGACATACGATACGAAGAATACCTTGCACGCGAGGACGCCATACGCACGCGAGCGGCGTGGATACGCGCCGTGGGCTTTGTCATAGGTGGGCTGCTCGGGATGCTGATGGGCTATGTTATCGCCAAACCTCTGCGCGTAGTGAGCGAAGCCGTAAAACAGGTAGCGGACAACGATTTTCGCGGCAGCGTAAAACTGCCCTTTCTCTTGCGCCTGCTACCAGATGAAACAACACAGCTTATTATCAATTTCAACCAGATGGCCTCGCGGTTAGACACAACACTGAACGACCTGCTTACGGCCAAGGAGCGGCTGCAAACGCTCGACCACGCCAAAACAGTATTCCTACAGTTTATTGCTCATGAACTTCGCACGCCTCTGAATGGGTTAAAGCCTCTGAACATGCTCGAAGAATTTATCTACGACCAAGACGCAAAAGACATCCTGCACAGCGCTGTGGCGAGTACCGACCGTTTGCAGAAATTTTCGCTCGCAGCCGAACGCTATATTCAGGCGCTTACACATACTCCCGATTTCTCCGAAAGCCTCGACATCGCAGATGTACTGCCATATATCATCGACGAATGCCGGTTGGCTGCACAGGCATATACGGTAGAGTTTACCAATAGCAATGAAGGAAGCCTTTTGCCTGCGTGCATTCCTTACAACATCTTGGAGCGAATCCTCGCACCCATTCTCAACAATGCCGTTAAGTTTAGTCCTGAAGGCTGTAGTATCGCTACTACGCTCAGTGTAGCCGATGAATCTATTATTATTACTGTGCGCGATCCCGGCTACGGTTTTCCTCCCGATGTAGCCGAACGAATCTTTGAGCCGTTTTTTGTCGCCAGCATCGAGCACCATTCGCAGGGCACGGGCGTTAGTTTGTCAATAGCAAAAGTGCTGGCTCGGCACTACCGTGGCGAGCTCACAGCTCAAAGCGATGGACTGGGCTGCGGAAGTATTTTTACAATAGTTCTGCCTTTGGACAACATTGGACAGATTGCCGGAGGAATTCCAGTGTCTGTATCGGACTCCCGCACATGAGAAATATCGTCGTCATTGGCAATGGTATAGCAGGCGTGACCGCAGCACTTCGCATACGCTCGCGCAGCAACGACACCATTACTATGGTATCGGACGAAAGCGATTACTTCTTTTCGCGTACGGCACTGATGTATGTGTTCATGGGGCAAATGAAGCTGCCTCACCTCAAGCCATACGAAGACAAATTCTGGCGCGAACAGGATATTGCACTCGTGCGCGATTATGTAGAATACATCGACACGACATCGACATCGTTGCAGTTGAGATCGGGTCGGGCTCTACGCTACGATGTGTTGATTATCGCTACAGGTTCACGCTCTTATTTTCCAGACTGGCCGGGCAGCAATGCACATGGCACTCAGGGCTTGTATTCTATCAGCGACCTGAGCACCATGGAAACACAAACACACGGCATACGGCACGCAGCCGTGGTGGGCGGAGGTCTGATTGGCGTAGAAGCTGCGGAGATGCTGCACTCGCGGGGTATCCACTCTACAATGTTGGTACGCGATCCCCACTACTGGGGCAATGTGCTTCCACCAGAGGAAGCGAGCATCATAGAGCGGCACATCAGGGCTCATGGCGTCGATTTGCGTACAAGCGCGCAGCCACAACAGTTTCTTGCGGATTCCGCTGGGCGTGTCCGCGCTATTCGCACAACAGACGGAGAAGAGATTCCCTGTGAATTCGCACTCATAGCTACAGGAGTGCGGCCAAACTGCACAGTAGCAAAAATGTCGGGCATCCCGTGTAATCGCGGTGTGCTTGTCGACGAATTTTTCCGCACGACGATACCGCATATCTACGCCATAGGCGACTGCGCCGAGATGGCAATTGCGGGTGGCTCGTCGCGTATCGAACCGCTGTGGTACGCCGCACGAGCGCATGGAGAAACCGTAGCAGAGACAATTCTCGGTATTCCAACGCGCTACGACCCCGGTGTATTTTTCAACTCGGCGAAGTTCTTCGACATCGAGTATCAAACCTATGGTGTGGTACGTCCTACTGCCGCTCCGGGCGAGCAATCGCTGTATCGGGAACACCCCGACGGCAGGCGCTGCATACGCATTGTATTTACAGAAACAGGTGTAAGCGGCTTCAATTTGCTGGGCGTGCGCTTTCGCCATAATGTATGCCGCTGTTGGATAGAAGAGCGCCGTTCCATTGAGTATGTAATGGCTCATCTCAACGAAGCAGATTTTGATGGAGAATTCTCGGGAAACGGAGGCTGGCTACAGTAGCATAGCGCCGAAATGCGACATCTTTCCATAGCCGCGCAGAGTATTAATTCCTCTGCTCTTCTCTCAATGGCCTCTTATCCTCCAATTATATGCCCCCAATCAGCATCGACATACCGAGGGAATTACTTCCCGCTGCGCGACGGGATACGCCGCTGCAAAAAATAGGTTTGGCGCTTTTTGCGCTCGGTTGCTTGATCTTTGTTGTAGGTGCTACAGGTGCGTTCAGCACAGTACCGTTGCTCTACAGCATGAGCAGCCTCGGTCTTGGCGCTATTGGTGCACTTATATATATACTGCCGCTGTTCCAGCGCGACACAGCCGACATCGGACACAACGGAATCATGACCGCCGATGCGACCAATCGCGGCATTGCGGCATGGGTTGCGTCGGTAGCTTTTACAGGCTTCTATATCTTGCTGTATTTTTTTCCGGAAACACTGCATCATGTAGTACACGCCGTCGATCCAGTGAGCCTCGTTCTGCGGGGCAAAGCAGCCGACCATTGGTTTTTGTACTCTGTGCTATACACAGTAGCCGTACTTGTAATGGGTGTACGCATGTTTGCCAAACACCGCGATAACAAGTACCATCTCATCCGGACAACATCGCTGATGTTTTTCCAGTTGGTCTTCGCGTTTGTCATTCCTATCACACTGCGCCTTCTCAACAAGCCTGAATTTTACTTCCATTACTTCTGGCCACTGAAACCTGATTATCTTTTCCCTTCTACGCTATCGGGCTTTCTCGGTTCTGATATTGCCGTGGCACAGTTCATGGGCTTTTGGACTATAGCTATTGCATTCGTAGGCGTACCTGTGCTCACGTACTTTTTTGGCAAGCGATGGTACTGCTCGTGGGTATGTGGCTGTGGCGCACTGGCGGAAACTCTCGGCGACCCGTATCGCCATCTTTCGGACAAATCGCGCACGGCATGGCGTGTGGAAGTAGGGCTTGTCTACAGCGTGTTAGCATTTATCGTTCTGACAACGGCGCTTCTGTGGATAGATGCGTACACCGACAACTCACTGCTCGGCTCGTGGTCGCATGGATTTCGCACCACTTATGGCTTTCTCATCGGCTCGGTGTTTTCCGGCGTCATCGGCGTGGGTTTCTACCCGCTCATGGGCTCGCGTGTGTGGTGTCGCTTCGGATGCCCACAGGCAGCCATTCTCGGCATTCTGCAAAAGACGTGGTCACGCTTTCGCATTACTACCAATGGCGGGCAGTGCATCTCCTGTGGCAACTGCTCTACGTACTGCGAAATGGGCATTGATGTGCGGGCGTATGCACAGCAGGGCGAAAATATTGTACGGGCGTCGTGCGTAGGTTGCGGGGTGTGTGCTTCGGTGTGCCCGCGCGGTGTGCTGAAGTTAGAGAACGCCTCGCCAGATAACCGCTACAACAAAGCAAAGGAGCGGATTATGTTCTATGGCACGCGGCTTTTTCGGAGTTCTACAGACTAATTGAATGCAAAGCAGGAATAATGAACGTTTAACTTCTGCCCGTCTAATTCAGTCTGCACACTGATTTCATTCGTACCATCTCTTTTGTTGTATTCTTACAAACAAACTTAACATCTGATCCTAATTTCCGGGAGTATTATAGAGCGCTGTCCCATCGTAATTCTTTCGCAACCACAGACCACGAATCCACAGCTTTTGGAAATATCTCGGGAATATTATAGTTCAAAAGTTTTGCGTTATTTTTGTGGGCTACCGCTTTCGCGCGGTTTATTTCCCATTTACATACTATTTTCTCTGCTCATGTATGCCTAACACACGCTTTATCGAACCGGCCCTTACACGCGACCTGCGCTCGATTGTGCTGCGCCCGGGCCGCCCCATAGAAGAATGTACATACCCCGAAGATGCTGCGCCCGGTGCGTTTCACCTCGGCTCATTCAGCGGCGACAGGATTGTGGGTATAGCTTCGTTCAGCCGGGAACATATTGAGGGAACGCACAACGCTTACCGCCTGCGCGGTATGGCCGTCGACCCCGCATTTCAGGGAAAAGGCATTGGCACCCATATCATGGCTTTTGCCTTCGAGCATTTGCTCTTGCTCGGCTGCGATGTACTGTGGTGCAATGCGCGCACGTCGGCAGCGGGATTCTATGCGGCGCTCGGCTTCGAGATATTTTCGGAGGAATTCGACATTCCCGGCGTCGGTCCGCATTACAAAATGAAACGACATCTGTAAAATACTCCGGCGCTGGCTGTGGCACATGCAATAAAAGCGCGATAAGCCTACGGCAGACCACGCGGCGACGCGTAGCGCATCATTCCTATGATAACTGCAACGCGGTGCAGAGAAGAAGCGTCTGGCCAAAGGCCGAAGCGACACGCATAATCCCCCTTTCGCGCATGAGTATCGGCGTCTTCACTGCTGGATCGCGCAGCCACGAGGGAGAATAGAGAGCTTCGGTGCGGCCTTTCTGCGGGCGTTATCTGTTTTTTTCCTCCCTTTGATTATGTAAATTGTGCGCTCGCATTCTAACTGCCTATCAACTATAGCATTACGGCCATGAGCAAACTTCTTGAAGTAAAAAATCTCGTTACAGAATTTGATACAGAACTCATGACCGTTCGCGCGGTCGACAATGTCAGTTTCTCGCTCGACCGTGGACGCACGCTCGGCATCGTAGGCGAGTCCGGCTCTGGCAAATCGGTGACATCGTTGTCGATAATGCGGCTGATACCCAACCCACCGGGGCGGATTGCACAGGGCGAAGCTATTTTCCACAAGACGGACGGCTCATCGGTCGACCTGCTGAAGCTGCCTGAGGACGAGATGCGCGCTTATCGGGGCAACCGTATTTCGATGATTTTCCAAGAGCCTATGACCTCGCTGAACCCCGTGTTTCGGTGTGGCGACCAGATCATGGAGGCGATTATGCTGCACCAGAAGGTAGGCAAGCAAGAAGCCCGGGAGCGCACGCTTCACCTTCTGCGCGAAGTACAACTGCCGCGCCCTGAGTCGATGATCGACCAATACCCACACCAAATGTCCGGCGGGCAGAAGCAGCGCGTGATGATAGCAATGGCTATGAGCTGCAACCCCGACCTGCTCATCGCCGACGAACCAACAACGGCGCTCGACGTTACAGTGCAGGCTACCATTCTCGACCTTATGCGACAGCTCCGCAGCTCCCACAACATGAGCATGATGTTCATTACTCACGACCTCGGCGTGATCGCAGAAATTGCCGACGAAGTGGCTGTGATGTACAAGGGGAAAGTCGTGGAATACGGACCGGTGCTGCAAATCTTTGAGGACCCGCAGCATCCTTATACAAAAGGCTTGCTCGCCTGCCGCCCGCGCCTCGATAAAAAGCTCCGCATTCTTCCCACTGTGAAAGACTTCATGGAAGAGCAGCCCGACGGCACGATTGTAGAGCGCGTAGGTGCTTCGGTAGGACAGAAAATCCACGAGGTAGAATTTACGCCGCAGGAAATCGACCAGCGCAATACACTGCTCTCGCAGCGCGAACCACTGCTCAGAGTAGAGAATCTGAAAGTGTACTTCCCGATCAAAACCGGAATGTTTAGTACAACGAGAGGCTATGTAAAAGCAGTCGACGACATTACCTTTGATGTAAAGCCGGGCGAAACACTTGGCCTGGTAGGTGAATCTGGCTGTGGCAAAACAACAACGGGGCGCGCAATTCTGCGGCTTGTAGAGCCCACCAGCGGCATGGTGACGTTCAATGGCACCAATGTAGGAGCTATGTCGGGCAAAGACCTGAAAGCGCTGCGCCGCGACTTCCAGATTATTTTCCAGGACCCGTATTCGTCGCTCAACCCGCGCATCTCTGTAGGCAATGCCATTACCGAAGTGCTCGATGTGCACAATGTGCTCTCCGGAGCAAAGGAGCGCCGCGAATACGTGATGGAACTGATCAACAAAGTGGGACTGCTTCCGCGCCACTACTACAACTATCCGCACGAGTTTTCCGGTGGACAGCGCCAGCGTATCTGCATTGCGCGAGCTCTGGCATTGAAACCGAAGTTTATTGTGTGCGACGAGTCTGTGTCGGCACTCGACGTATCGGTACAGGCACAAGTGCTGAACCTGTTGGTGCAATTGCGCGAAGAATTCCAGCTTACGTATATTTTTATCTCGCACGACCTAAGCGTTGTAAAATTTATCAGCGACAGAATTGCAGTGATGAACGCGGGCAAGATTGTGGAAATGGGCACAGCAAACGAAATCTATGCCAGCCCGAAAAACGACTACACGCGCAATCTGATCCACGCTATTCCCACGGGCTCGCTCGACGTCATACGCTCGCAGCAGGATGGCAGGGCAGCGTGAAGGTATAATACATCAGCATTGGTATGATATCTCGGAAGTGGACAAGAGACGAATTGCTTCTTGCGTTTAGCCTGTATTTCCGCTTGCCGTTTGGGAAACTTCACAGGCGCAATCCTGAAGTAATCCAGTTGGCTCGCAGAATTGGTCGCACACCCGATGCCGTAGCGATGAAGTTGGTAAACTTCGCTAGTTTCGACCCACATCACCAAGCGCGTCAGGTATCGGGATTGGGCAATGCCAGTAAGTTAGACAAAAGCATCTGGGAAGAGTTTAGCAATAATCACGAGCAATTGGCATTCGAGTGCGAACATCTGTACGAGTTGAATCAGGGCAATGACATTCCGGTACAAGAAGAGCACGTGGAGGACGACGTCTCACATAGGGAAACGGAGCGGCTACAGACAGTACGGACGAGATTAGTTCAACAGTTCTTTCGGCGGGCAGTTCTTGTTGGTTATGAACATCGCTGTGCCATGTGCGGTCTCGGCATAAAGAAGCTTCTGGTAGCAAGCCATATTATACCCTGGAACCAGAATGTGGAGCGCCGCGCCGATCCAAGTAATGGTCTCGCGCTTTGTACAATACACGACCGCGCTTTCGACCGAGGACTGATTGCCATTCACGACGACCTTACAATCTTGCTTTCGCAGGAACTGATCTCGTATGAAGAGCACCCGCTCCATCGCACAGCATTTCTCGACATTGAAGGGAAATCACTTACTCTTCCCACAAGGTTTATTCCTACGGCGGAAACATTGTCATACCATAGAACTCATATTTTTGTTCATTAACTTTAAGCCTGTATAAACAGGACACACACAAGAGAACTGAACTACAATGATTATATCCTGCTCATTCCATCAGCGCCTCTACTCTTTTGATCTCGCGCGTCCTATCGACATTTCTCTACCGCTGCTGGCGGGAAGCGAGGCACCTAATGCGTTCCACATCGGCGAGCTGGCCTATGAACCAATCCGCGTGGGTTCATTTGTGGGCTCGGTGGCAGAAGGTGGGTCGTGCAATTGCGAGAATATTACGTTCAATCCGCACGGCAATGGCACGCATACCGAGTGTATCGGGCATATCACGCGCGAGCGGGTAACGGTAAATGCTGTGCTGAAGAATTTCCATTTTTTGGCAAAGCTGATTACCGTCCAGACCGAACAGGTGCACGGCGACTACGTGGTATCGCGGCAATCGGTAGAACAAGTGTTGCAGCCGGGCGAGGCCGAAGCCTTGGTAATTCGCACGCTGCCCAACGGCGTACAGAAACAGCATTTTCACTGGTCGGGCTCCAACCCACCGTATATGCAGCCCGAGGCAGCGACGTTCATACGCGAGTGCGGAATCACTCATGTACTTATCGACCTGCCTTCGATGGATCGCGAGGACGACGGCGGCAAACTGCTCGCTCATCGCGCGTTCTGGGATGCGGATAGAGAGCCGCGCACCAACTGTACTATTACAGAAATGGTGTATGTGCCGGATGCTATTCCCGATGGACTCTACCTGCTCAATCTTCAGATTGCGAGCTTCGAGACTGATGCCAGCCCGAGTAAACCAGTGCTGTACGCAGTAGTGTGATGTTTGTGCGTTGCCATAGGTGATGTGGCACGGGCACCGCTGCGGCGCACGGTTAGTCGCTGTCACCGGTCGCACATTCCGTTGCGAAAAGGGCCGACCAACCACGCGGTGAACGTCCTCGCAGTTGTTACCGTAGGAACGGTGCGAGGACGAGCTTACGATAAATGCTGCGCGGTGCAGCGACCAAACGCGCGGTTCGGAGACGGCTGTGCTACTGTCGCACAATAACAGCAGTGAACCACGAGATAATTTCACGGC
>DLHF01000015.1 GCA_002483085.1 Ignavibacteria bacterium UBA7675 | reverse complement strand
GGTGGCGCGACACAGAGTGTCACGCTGAGCCCGACGATGCACAACTACGGGAACCAGAGCGGCACTCAGGACTTTGTGTTGAGCAACATGGGCAGCAGCGCTATTACCGTGAGTGGTGCTTTGGTCTTGGGATCGGAGAACTTCATGGTAATGGATGCCGGATCGAGTTTCCCCCGGAGCGTACCAGCAGGCGGGAGCACAACGATCACAGTAATGTTCCACGGGAATCAGGGTGCAAACGGTCTTCGCAGCGGTTCACTGATCGTGGTTGTCCCGAGCGTGAGCCCGTACCCGACGGCTTCGTTGCTTGGTCGAGTAGGCACAGCAGCGATTGGTACAAATGGCGGCGTACAGAGCCAGACCGCTGTCACAGGCGAGACGGGTATTACGCACGTGGAAAGCTATCCTAATCCGGCGGAAGGCATAACCACTGTGAGCTATGAATTGGCAGAAGCGCAGAGCATTGTCATACGGTTGTACGACGAGCTGGGTCGTGAAGTGCTTTCTATCCCAGCAGGCGAACAATCGGCAGGCATGCAAAGTATGCGAATGGATATCAGCAAACAGCCAGCAGGCCGGTATTATATTCAAATAGAAGGTCGGAACAGCAAGGCTGAAAGTCGAATTGTAAAAATCAAATAGACATCTTTTCTGTAAAAAGAAGAGTCCGAAAAAAGCCACGACATTTGCTGTCGTGGCTTTTTTTATGCAATTAGAAACGGATTATGATAATAAGCTATCACGATGTATTGACCAACATATAGAACGCCAGAGAAACCGCTTGACTTCAAATAATAAATAGAGTATTTTATTCTTCATTGCGGAAATGCAAGCTAAAAATAGGTAGTGCTCGAAGATTAACCCGGGGTTGTTGTCTTTTCTTCCGATAGTGTATCGTTGCTTCAATGATAGTATAGCTTCAGTTTATCAATTGTAAATTCAGGAATACCATAAACACGGATAGTCTATTGTCTTGCGAACGTCCCCTCGTGAGACCACTGTGCAGAAGCGTAATGTCCCAACTGTATCGGCAAAAACCGATGCAGTATTTGCAACTGCAGAAGTCAGGCTTCGGAATATCCGTTTACATCGAACAGTACGTCGTTCTCTTTTAACCCATTACTACGGAGTTTTTTTATGTACACTGCACCTACGCCGGTGAGCGGTCGCCGTATGCGATTGCGCGCGCTTGGTCTTCAGGCATTTTTGGCGGCATTGATTGTGTCGCTTGGTCTTATCAGCCCCTTCCAGAGCCACGCTCAAACCTTCTACAACATCGGTACTGGTACGAGTTCCAATGGCACCAGTGAGTATCCAGCTCCTTACGGCAAGTATTACAATGGCGCTAAACATCAAATGCTTATTCTTGCGTCGGAGCTCACGGCTGCCGGGCTTGGCGCTGGTTATCTGAACTCTATTGCATTTAATATTGCTGCTGTGAACGGAGCTGAAGATCATCCGGGCTTTACTATCAGGCTTAAGCAAACAACTGTCACAGTCCTTTCGAGTACGTGGGACGAAGCGGGGTGGACGGCTGTGTATTCGACGCCTAATTATATACCTGTGGCAGGCTGGAATACACATAATTTTAACATCGCATCAGAATTCCAATGGGATGGTGTTTCCAATCTGATGGTTGAAGTATGCTTTAACAATTATCCTTACGGATATGCCAGCAACGCTTCTACGTATTACACAACAACTTCTTTTGTAAGCGTAAATTACTTCCGTAGCGATAGCGACTATTTGATGTGCACGCCCGGTAGAGGTTCCACTGGTACATCCTCAAACCGCCCCAATATGCGGTTTACAGCTAGGCAGGCCAACGACGCCAGCCTGTTCGATGTCGTAAGCCCAGTGTCAGGCTTTACTCCCGGTGTGCAAAACGTAAGCGTGATTTTGAAAAACTATGGGACGAATAACCTCACAAGTGTGCAGATTCCTTGGTCGGTGAATGGAGTTAATCAGACGACGTACAGTTGGACAGGTTCTCTTGCGCCCGGAGGCACCACGGTTGTACAACTTGGTACTTTCAATTTTGTAGCCAATACTGCTTATAGCCTTTCCATGTCGATTAGCAATCCTAACAACACAACCGATGCTAATCCCCAAAATAACACCTTGCTGAAATCGGTAGGGGCTGGTCTTGCGGGCAGTGTGGTTGTGGGTGCATCGCCTTCGGATTTTACAACCCCAGCACTAGCAGCCGCGTATCTCAGCGCTTATGGTGTGCGGGACAACGTGGTATTTAATATTAAAAACGGCACCTATACCGACCAATTTACCATTACTCCAATACCGGGTGTAGGATCGGCTCGCACAGTAACATTCCAAGCACAGTCGGGCAATGCTGCGGATGTTGTTCTCAGTTACTCAGCGGGCTCCAGCACCGTAAAGATCAACAGCATGATCAGGCTTAATGGTGCCGACTATATTACCTTCAAAAACCTGACGATGACAGCAACCGGAACGTATGGAATACTTGTACGTCTCATGAATGGCGCAGATAATAATACCATTACTAATTGTGTTCTGAACGGAAAAACAACGACATCAACAGGTACTGATTACGCAGCTATTTTCGCCAATAGCTCGGCTACCGGCGTTCCGAACAACCACAATAACGCAATACGCAACAATACTATTCTCAACGGCAGTTATGGTATTTATTTCTATGGTTCGAATCTACTCGATCTCGGCAAGGGATTAGCGATAGAGAACAACTCGTTCAGCTCGCAGTACTACATGAGTATCTATTTGAATCAACTTGATGCGCCGCAGATAAACAGCAACAACATCACTGTGAATACTGCATACTCATCGCATTATGCTATTAATATGAACGCGTGCCAAAATGCGTTCAGCGTACAAAAAAATAAAATAGGTGGCAATCGACCGACCTATGGATTGTATGTGAACAACAGCACGGCAAGCCCTGCCAATAGATCACTGATAGCTAATAACTTTATTCAGTCTGGATTGGCTGGCAACAGCTCTACTATATATGGATTGTACCTGAATGGAGTAAATGGTCTGAATGTATATCACAACAGTGTGAGCGCATCGGGCACATCGACATCAAACCGCGCGCTGTATGTTTCCGGTGGCGATGTCGTATCCATGAATAATATCTTTGCTGCTACAGGAAGCGGCTATGCTGTGTACTATGTGGCGCCGGGTCTTACAGCTTCCAATAATAATGTGTACTATACTGCCGGCACCAGAATAGGCTATTTAGTAGCCGACAAGACTTCCCTTGCCGACTGGCAGAGTGCCAGCGGTTTCGATGCTCAATCGGTTGTAGCCGATCCAGCATTTGTTTCGGCCACTGATTTGCATACAGTGAGTGCAGCTATTAATGGTCGCGGTGTGAATGTTTCGATTGCAACTGATATCGACGGTGCATTACGCAGCACGTCTTCGCCCGATCCTGGAGCCGACGAGTTTTCGCTTTCTGGTACAGATGCTTCTGTGCAGTGGGGTGGACCTGTTGCTCCTGCTGCCGCTGGGAATAATACAGTGAGCCTGAAGATTCAGAATGTAAGGATTACTCCTATTACATCGCTGAAGTTGTCATACTCCGACGGTACTACGACTGTTACGCAGGATTTTACCGGGCTCAGTATTGCGCCCGATGCTTCCCAGACAGTCAGCTTCACGACTCCTTATAATTTGCAGGCGCCTATTACCCTAACCGGAACAATCCTTCAGGTAAATGGTGCAGCCGATGTCGACAACACGAACAACACTGCGAGTATTGCACTGCGCCCGGCGCTGAGCGGTTCGTATAGTGTGGGTGGTAGCGGAGCCAATTTTGCAACGATAAGCGATGCTCTTACAGTATTGGATGCCGCAGGTGTTGCGGGAGCAGTGACGTTCAACATAGCTGCTGGCACGTATAATACACAGGTACTGCTGAAGCCATTTGCTGGAGCAAGTGCAGTGAAAACTGTTACGCTTCAGGCTGCCAGCGGCAATGCAGCCGATGTTGTGTTCCAGCCCTCGTCGGCAACATCGACTGATAAATACACAGTACGCTTTGCCAACAATGCTCAGTATTATACACTGAACAAATTGAGCCTGTTGGCTCCTGCATCTGGCAGCTATGGCTCCGTTGTGGAATTGGCAAACAATGTGCGAAATGTCATTGTGCGTAATAGTGTGATTAATGCCCTGACCTACAGCACATCGACAGATTTTCGCGGTATATCGGTGCAGACTAACGGACACTATCAAGACAACATTACCATTGAGAATAACACGATCTCCGGTGGCTATTACGGCATTTATCTCTTTGGATTTACCGATGCGCCGTCGAACAATATTCGTATTGCCAACAATACCATCCAGGATTTTTATTTCTATGGTGTCTCCCTGTACGCCGTTGCCAATAGCGTAGTAAGTGGTAATGATATTACACGTCCGAGCCGCGCTACTGTAAGCTCGTATTATGGCGTGAGTTTGTCTTCGTTTACACGCAGCGTTGTTATTGAGAAAAATCGATTCCATCGCGTTGCTCCTACTGTTCAATCGCTTACTGTCTACGGTGTGCTGGCCAGTGCTGCTGATGCACCTGTAGGACAGGAAAACATTATAAAGAACAATTTGTTCTATGATCTGGCCACACTGGGTACACTATACACAATCATTAACAGCAGCAGCGATGGATTCTTTGCGTATAACAATACTATTGCTTTGGACGACGCTGGAAATGCAAGTTCGAGCCAATCGGTTGGTCTGCTTCAGACTTCACCTGCTGTAAATGTGCAGTTCCGCAATAATCTTGTATCAATTACACGTAGTGGTGTGGGGTTCAAGATTGGTGTTTGGCTGAATGAAGTTACCTCGGATGTCATGAGCGACAACAACTTGTTGTATGTCAATAGTGCTGATGGTTCGAACTTCGCGGGTGGCTTCGGCGGCTTTGTCTATGTGCCCTTGTCGGGTTATCAGGCTGCCAGCGGACGCGATGGTCGGTCGGTAAGTGCCGATCCATTATTCCTCGGTGCAGGTGACTATCGTATTCCCTATAATTCGCCTGCTGCAAAATTTAATGGCGTTGTATTACCTCAGGTAGCGGATGACTTTACTGGCGCAGTACGCAGTACGCAGTACGCAGACATAGGAGCGTATGCCTCGCCAGCATCGCTTTATACAGTTGGTTCGGCTGCGTTTGGCAATATTGGGAAACAGCAAACACGCAGCTTTACTGTGTACAACACATCGGGCAGTACGCCGGTTGTTGTTAGCAATATTGTTTTTGGCGGTGCTGATGCTGCAAACTTCCGAGTTTCTCTGGCTGGTACGAGCACGCCACTGCCATCGTCCAGGACAATAGCTCCCAATGGTTCGCTTGCTGTCGACGTGCAATTTGGCTTGCAGGGGACAAGTGGAGCTGGTGCTAAAAACGCGATGGTTACCTTTACTAACAATGGAGCACAGGCTTCCTATACTGTACCTGTAAGTGGTTATTACGCTTCGATGGCGGCAATGGATGGTGCAACAAACCTTCTGGCACTCGGAGCAAAATTAGATGTTGGTGGTATTCTGGTAGGTGGCACGCCGCGTACCAAGGATTTCACCATTGCACCTGATATTACTAACCTTGCGGCTCCCATAGATATTACCAGCTACACGCTGACTGGTCCAGATGCTTCGCTCTTTCTGGTGTCGACAATTCCCGCGACGCTGAACAGTTCCGTGGTCGTGTCGATCACTCTGAACTCGGTTGGTGCAACACCCGGGACCAAGACAGCAACACTTACGATTAATCACTCGGGTGCCAACGGTCCTGCTACGGTGATTGCAGTAGAAGGCAAGGTAGGCAAGCCGATTCTCGGTGTACCAACACTTGTCGATCTGCCCTTTGTCGTTCTCGGCCAGACCTATTCCTCGCAGTATGAGAATGTCGTGCTTATTCCACTGACACGAGCTGGCTTGGTGGATGTAGACATGAACCAGAATCCGGTGCTCACTGGCAACGGCGCTTCGGTCATGGAAATTGTAAGTAACAGCGGTAGATATTTCCTGCGCGGTAAATTCAACCCAGGAGGCAGCGTTAGCATAGCCGGTGACGGCGATATTGCACGTACATCAAACTGGTCCAGCCCGTCGGTTGGCACGCCAGTAAAAGTTACTGAAACGCAACCGTGGTTTATCGTGGTACGCATGAAGCAGCCTTCTGCAAATACACTCATGGGTTCCTATAGCGCTGATATGTTGCTTTCCAATGGTACTGGCAAAGGTGCATCGAGTGCAGAAAATGCTGTTACGGTGTCTGTGATTGGTAAGGTGATTTCTGATCCCTCGAAGCTGCCGCTGTATCCCATGCAACTATCCTTTGGCACAATTCCGATCAACACGCGTTATGGCAAAACTCTTATCCTGCGGAACCAAAGCGGTATGGCA
>DLHF01000064.1 GCA_002483085.1 Ignavibacteria bacterium UBA7675 | reverse complement strand
TCCTAATTTCCGGGAGTATTATACTGCTCCGGCCAGACGAATGCGTTTTGCCGACATTGTTTTGAATGTTCTAACAATCTGCGACAGCGAAAACTGCCGATGTGTAGTCGGGCTTATCAATATGAGGATATGGACGTGGTCGGGCATGATAATATAGGTGTCCGGCACAGCATGCGGGAACTGCCTTTGAAGGTCTGTCAGACATTCCTCTGCAATGTGTCCGTATTCGCTCAGACGACAAACGATATCACTACTGCATTGTTCAATTCGCGACAGCAATGGTATTCGCCTATATGTACAGGTTGTAACAAAGTATGCGCCTGGAGATGTATAATCGAATCCCTGCAATCGCAGTCTTTTCCTGTGGTGTTGCATAATCGTATCCATACACAATGGTGAAATATTGGTGGTAATCCGTCGATGCATAATTCCGAAGTGACGGCGCTTGAGCCGTCACCAATTGTTTTGAGCCGTCACCAATTGTTTTGAGCCGTCACCAATTGTTTTGAGCCGTCACCAATTGTTTTGAGCCGTCACCAATTGCACATGACATCCCGCCGCCCGTGATCGGATGTGCGTCACCGTGTGGGATGATTGATCAATATCAATATATGATAATTCGGCAAATGTGAAAATGCGATGTGTGTTCCAGTGACGGCTCAAGCGCCGTCACTGCGGAGATCGCGGATGGATTACGTTGCAAAAAAACGCTCTACTGCACCGAGAATTTCCCGTGCACACTCGTGTTTGCTCATGGGTGGGAACGAACGCATGGATCCATCTTTTGTGATAATGGAAATCGTGTTGTTGTCTCCGCCAAAACCGCTATCGGGTTTGCCTGCTGCATTCGCTACGATCATATCGCAGTTTTTGCGTTGTAGTTTCTCGCGGCCATATTCCTGCACCTGTTCCGATTCGAGCGCAAAGCCCACGAGCACCTGACCACTGCGCCGGGCGCGTCCCAGAGCGGCGAGTATATCAGGCGTTTGCTGTAGTTCGATGGTCATGGTCTCGCCAGTATCAGATTTTTTAATCTTTCCATCGTGTTTTTTTGCAGGTGCATAGTCGGCTACGGCAGCAGCGAGGATGAAGACATCGGCTGTATCGGCGTGCGGCATGACGGCATCGTACATCTGCTGTGCGGACTCTACATTTGTGCGTTCTACGCCGTGAGGAGTTGCCAGCGCTACTGGCCCGCTAATAAGCTGTACTTTTGCACCGAGCTGCGCTGCTTGTTCGGCAAGGGCAAATCCCATTTTTCCCGAGGAATAGTTGCCGATAAACCGCACATCGTCGATTTTTTCATAGGTAGGTCCGGCGGTAATTACCACTGTTTTACCCTTCCACGTATTCAGCGTCTTGCCAGACTTCAGAGCCTCGAATTCCAATTCTACATCGAACTTTCGCGCGTCTATGGCATCTTGAAGAGTTTCATCGGGGCGCTCAACCGCTCTACGCACTTCTTCCTCTGGTGCTGGTTGCTGTTCCGGTGGTGTTTGCGGCTCTTGCACTTGGGCTTGCTCCCTACTGTGCTGCTGCGGTTCGTTTGCTGGATGTTGTTCCGGGTTGTGTTGCACAGTTGTTTCTCCTATGACTGAAAGTACGACTTCGACGAGTGCAGAGAGCTCGGGCAGGCGTCCTTCGCCTGTAAATCCGCTTGCCAGATCGCCGTGAGCAGGCGGGATAATACGCACGCCATACGAGCGCAGTATATCTACATTGCGTTGCGTAGCGGGGTGTGTCCACATTTCTGTGTCCATTGCCGGAGCTACGAGCAGCGAGGCGGGCGGCACTGCTAGGGCGAGCGTCGTGAGAGCAGTATCGCATATACCATTGGCCAGCTTGCCGAGTGTAGCTGCGGAGCAAGGAGCGATGAGCATGACATCGCACCAGCGCGCCAGATGGATATGCCAGGAACCACCGGACTGGACTGCTGCATCGAACATTCCAACGGCGACTGGATAGCGCGTAAGATTTTCCAGTGTAAGCGCCGGGAGGAACTGCACTGCCGAGGGAGTCATCACAGCGCGTACCTCGCCACCAGCGCGCATAAGATCGCGGGCGAGCTGCGCCGCTTTGTAGGCCGCGATGCTACCACTTACACCGAGAAGGAGATTGAAGCGTTGTTGCTGGATCATACGATTAGAAAATAGCGCCAGAGGTTGTACAACACGAAGCGGTTTTGCGACCGGTGACAGCGGCTATCGGCCTATCAGCGACGCCCGTGCCACATACTTCTTCATATCTGGCAATGTGCAGAAAGGCTCTAAAATAAAAAAGCCACTGCATTTGATTGCAATGGCCTGTAGATTTTCTCGGAGCATCAGCGACGCTTACGCCGGGGCTTTTCTTCTTCCGCATTGTCCTGCTCGTTGTTGAACAGTTCGTAGTGGATATTATCTCTCAGCATTTCCTGCATTGCGAGGAAGGTTGGCTTGGGTATTTTATCGAATTCCTTGCTGATTTCGAGCTGGTCGTAGTTTCCAAACTCGTTATCGTCATCGATTGGGCTGATATGCTGCATGCGTGCTTGAAGCTGCATCTTGATATCGTCGTTAATCTGACGAGCACGCAGGCCCATTGCCACAATCGCCTCGTAGATACTGCTCTTGTCGGTCACCTTCGAGCGCAGCACCACGGGGTTGACAATGTAATCTTTCATAGAGTACTCTCCGTTTGTTAAGTTGGAATCTTGCAAAAGTACTGCAAATTCCGATTATGGCCAACAGATTTTTGGCAACCGAAAAGGACGGAGAAGAGGGAAGAAGATTGTGGAAAGAGCCAATGTTATTGGTGTGCAGGGCGGGAATAGCCAGCACAAGCCGCACGCATTCGACGGGTATGTGCGGATTCTTTCGCGAATTATGGCTTTTGGCGCTGTTTTCGTAGAGAGAGCGCTATCCCTTTATTTCTGTTTGAAGTTCTTCAATCATCCGCAGAGCCTGCATAGGCGTAAGGCTGTTGATGTCTATGGCCAGGAGCTTTTGCCGCAAACTGTCGTCGCGCAGTTGTACCTCAAACAGCGAGAGCTGGGGCTCGTTGGGTCTGCTCGCCACAGCCTGCACTGGCGCACGCGACACTGCGGGTGTATCGGTAGCGGGGAGCGATTCGGAAGAAAATTCGGCTGAAGAATGCTGCTCCAGCGTGCGCATGATTTCCTTGGCACGCGCCGTCACCTCGCGGGGTAAGCCCGCCATTTCAGCAACGTGAATACCAAAGGAATGGTCGGCACCGCCGGGCATAATTTTGCGTGTAAAGAGAATCGTATCGCCTACTTCTTGGACATCAGCTTTGTAATTGTGGATGCGTTCGAACCGCCCGGCCAGCTCGTTCAGCTCGTGGTAATGCGTGGCAAAGAGCGTGCGCGCACCGATGTGCCCGTGCAAGTATTCGGCTATGGCCCAGGCTATCGAAATTCCGTCGAAGGTCGCTGTGCCGCGCCCTACTTCGTCCAGCAAAATAAGGCTTTTGCGTGTAGCATTATTGAGAATGCCCGCTGCTTCCTGCATTTCTACCAGAAATGTACTTTCGCCCGCAGTGATGTTGTCTTGGGCACCTACTCGCGTAAAGATTGTATCTACCAGCCCTATCTCAGCCGATTTTGCAGGCACATAGGCGCCGATTTGCGCGAGCAGTACAATGAGCCCTACTTGGCGCAAATAGCTCGACTTTCCGGACATATTGGGCCCGGTAATAATGTGAATCTGCTGTTCTTCGGTGTCGATACAGGTAGAGTTGGGGATATAGCGTTCGCCTACTGGCAGCAGCCGTTCTACTACCGGGTGGCGGCCATCGGCAATACTGATGCGCTCAGATTCTGTCATCTGCGGACGGCAGAAATTATAGTCGCAAGCTGCCTGTGCAAAGCTCTGAATACAATCTACCATAGCCAGCAGCGACGCATTGGACTGAGCGGTTTCGGCCTGCTCTGCTACTTTAAGGCGCAGCTCGTTGAACATTTCCTTTTCGAGCTCGCCGATGCGCTCTTCTGCATTGAGAATTTTTGCTTCAATTTGTTTGAGCTCGGGCGTAGTATAGCGCTCAGCATTGGCAAGCGTCTGTTTGCGCTCGTAGTGCTCGGGTGCCTTATTACGGTGGGCGTGGGTGATTTCAATATAATACCCAAACACATTGTTGAAGCCGATTTTTAGCGATGGAATGCCGGAGCTTTTCCGCTCTTCTTCTTGGTAGGAAGCTATCCAGTTTTTTCCGGAGAACATAGCATCGCGTATCTCATCGAGCTCGGGGGAGAACCCTTCGCGGAACGCAGCTCCAGTGCCGATTTGCGCGGGCGGATCGTCGACAATGGCCTGTTCGAGCATTGCGGCGGTATCGTTCATAAGCACGAGCGTATCGCCTACTTTTTTCAGCGTTTCAGAGCTCGACGCCAGCAGGGCCGACTGTATATCGGGAATGCGTTGGAGTGTTGAGCGAAGGCTGATCATATCGCGCGGAGTTGCGCGGCCAGTGCATACTTTCGACATCAGGCGTTCAATATCGCCCACGTGCGAGAGTTCGTTTTGGAGAAACGAGCGTGCAGGTTCGTTTTCCACAAGCGAGCGCACAGCATTTTGGCGCAGTTCGATAGGGCGGAGGCGTCGCAGCGGGCGGGTAATCCATTTTTTAAAGAGGCGTCCTCCCATTGCTGTTTTTGTTTTGTCGAGAATGGCGATCAGCGTGCCCTCGTGCGAAGCGTCGTGCATGGAGAATGTAATTTCGAGATTGCGCCGCGTGGCAAAGTCGAGCGCCATGTGTTCCGAAGGATTATAGGTGCCAAGCCTGCGGATATGAGGCAAGCTGCCTTTTTGCGTTTCGGAGATATAGTGGAGTACCACGCCTGCGGCAACAACACCGTGGGTCATGGTATCAATGCCAAAGCCTTTGAGCGAAGCGGTGCCAAAGTGCCGCAGCAAATTATCGCGCGAGAATCGCTCGTCGAAAATCCAGTCTTCCAGCTTTGTAAGAGCGGGCCGGAATCCGAGTTTGTTTAGCAATGGCTCGGCGAGCTGCTGGTATTTTTTATTGACGATGATTTCTGCTGGTTGCAGTGTTTCTAATGTAGAGATGAGCTCGGCAGAGGGCAGCTCCATCGTAAAGTATTCCCCAGTAGAAACATCGGCACAGGAGAGCCCTACGTGCAGAGAGCCAGCGCGATCCTGGGTAATAGCCAATGCCGCCACGTAGTTGTTGCGCTTCGTGTCGAGCAGCTTATCGTTGAACGCAACGCCGGGAGTGACAACCTCCACGACATCGCGCCGCACAATACCACGTGCGTGCTTCGGGTCTTCGAGCTGTTCGCACACAGCCACGCGATAGCCAGCGCGCACGAGCTTCGGCAGGTAATTGTCGAGCTGATGATGCGGGAACCCAGCCAGCGGAGTATTTTCCGCCTCGCCATTGTTGCGCTTGGTAAGCGTCAGGCCGCAGACCTTCGCTGTCAGTACCGCGTCGTCTTCAAAAGTCTCGAAAAAATCACCGAGCCGAAACAGGAGAATCGTGTCGGGATGTTTACTCTTTATCTGATGGTATTGCCGCATCAGCGGCGTCTCTTTTTTCGTTGCCATGACGCAAAAGTACAAAATTTTCTGTAAGATTTTCTGTAAGAAGTGTCGAGAGTTTGGCGCAATACGCCATCAGGTGCAGGGAGCAATGGCAGTGCTGCGGTCTCTGATCAAGCGCTTGGCTTGATATCAGCTATCATAGGAATCATGGATGAACGCACCGCACGGCAGTCATCATAAGAGCGAGGCACAGACGAACGCCGCGTAGCTGTTCTGCCCGCCGTCTACACATTGCTATCGTCAGTTCGTCTTTGCGCGTTCTATGGCCACAGTGCGAAGACAATTTCGATAAGTCAAAACTATAGACAGCTATTAAAATTCTCCAGAGCTTGGTAAACGCTGCCCTCTACTCGGTGTATTGCACTGCAACTATACTATTCCTATGACTTCTTCCAGAAGAAAAATATCAGATATTCGCAGAATAAATATCAGATAAATGTTAAGTTCGGGAGGGGAATCAATTGGCGAGCAGACAAAAAAACACGTCTCTTTATCCCTTTCCCAATAAAATTGTTCTTTTATTGGGAAAAAAATATTAGTTTTACGTTCTTCCTGAAAAGTCTTTTACCAGGCCGATAGTACAACGTACTCTATTCGTTGTTTTCTGTCAAAACTTTTTGATGTAGTGTTATGAGCGAAAATACGCAACACCCCGAAGGACTGCCGAGCAGCGGAGAGCTTTCCCCGTCCGCAGAGATCCCTGTTGTCCGGCCCGAGGGCGAGAACGCCCCTGATCAACAACAGAATGAGCAGCAGGCTGCCGCAGGCGGTACTGAAACGGCTGCTTCCGAACCGGCGCCCGCTGTAGAAGCTGCCGCTGAACAATCTTCCGGCGATACACCCGCCGAGGGCTCAGGCGAATCTCCTGCCGGGCACGCAGCGGAGCAATCTTCCGGCGATACACCCGCCGAGGGCACCGAAGCCGCCCCGCCGCAAGAGGAAAAGCCGCAGTACGACGTGGATGTGCTGTACGCAGAGCTCGCCGAGGCGAAGGCAAAAAATCAGACAGTAGATGTGGAAGGCATCCGCCGCGTTCGCGGTGGGATTCTTGCCGAATACAAACACATGCCGCTGTTTTTGCCAACATCTCATCTTTCGCTGAAGTCTAATCCCAGCGAGAATGACCTTCTGACGCTCATACACAAAACATTCCCTGTTCATGTGCACGAGCTTTCGCAGGACGACAAGAGCCGCGTGATTATCACGCGCCGCAAGTTGCTCCGCCGCGAACTGATGTCGGAGTTTCAAGTGGGCCAGCAGGTGGAAGGCCGTGTGTCGTCCATTACTGACTTTGGTGCATTTGTCGACATCGGCGGTGTAGATGGTATGGTGCACGTGTCGCGCATTTCGCGCCGCCGCATCAACCACCCGGGCGATGTGCTGAAAAAAGGCGATACGATTAAAGCAATTATTAAAGACATCGACCCTGAAGGCGAGCGTATTTCGCTCAGCATGAAAGAGCTCGAAGAAGATTCGTGGGGCAATGTAGCACAGGAGTTCCCGATTGGCTCGCGCAATAAAGGTATTGTGCGCGGTCTTACGGACTTTGGTGCCTATGTGCAGTTGAAGCCCGGTGTGGAAGGTCTTGTTCACATTTCTGAAATGTCGTGGGCGCGCCGTATCAAGCATCCCTCCGAACTGCTTCAGGAAGGGCAGGAAATCGAAGTGCTGGTGCTCGACGTTTCCGAAGAGAAGAAAAAAATCTCGCTCGGCTATAAGCAAACACAGAACAACCCGTGGGAAAGCATGGCAGGCCGCTTTGCTATTGGCTCCGAACTCGGCGCTACTGTAAAGGAAGTGCTGCCCCGTGGCGTTGTTGTTACTCTGGCCGATGATGTGGACGCATTCCTGCCTAAAGGTAAAATGCACCCCTCGCTCAAAAATCAAAAGACACCGTTTAGCGTTGGCGACAGCGTGCAGGTGCTCGTAATGGATGTTGTTCCAGAAAACCACTCGCTGATCGTAGGTATGGAAGGTTTCGACCAGAAATCTGAAGGTGGCGGCGGCGATAGTGGCGGCGGAGATCGTGGAGATCGCGGTGGACGTCGTGATGGTGGCGGCGGTGGACGTCGTGATGGTGGCGGCGGTGGACGTCGTGATGGTGGAGATCGTGGTGGACGTCGTGACCGCAATGATCGTGATCGCGGAGACCGTGGCGGTCGTCAGGTACAGGCTCCAACGCTTGGTACATCCAGCCAGAATGTCACCCTGCTCGAACTTCTGAGCGACGATGAAAAACGCAAACTGTTCGGCGATGCTGCATTCGAGCAGCCCGAAGAGAAAAAAGAGCCCAAAAGCGAGCCTAAAGTTGCAACTCCTGCTGTCGAGGCACCTGTTGCTGAAGCACCTGTTGCTGAAGCACCTGCTGCTGAGGTACCTGTTGCTGAAGCACCTGCCGATGCAGGATCGGAGCAGAGCGGAGACGCTTCCGAAGGCACAACGCCTGCCGAAGGCGACGAAGCAGCTAACAACAGCGCGCAATAAAAATACTCGTTGATGAGAAAGCCGATAAGTCTCTTATCGGCTTTTTTTATATATTGCCCGCCGTATGGCTGTTATATCAGTATGAATGCGTAGTAATTGCTCTGTACAGAGGTCTTATTCAAGCGATTTGTCTTTCTTGGTGCTATGAGCTTCTCGTCCATTCTGGTGTAATGATAATAATGCTTCGGCGATTGTTCCCATTGTGAAAGTACCAGTTGTGCTACAACACCTTCTACAGGAATTGATACGGGGCGCAGGACGCGCGGCAATTGTATTGCTTTGCTTCTTTGCTATAGCCCTGCCTACTATTCTCCATGCCCAAACTTCCGACGGCAGTGCAGATAGCACCGAAATGCGTCGTGTTAATCCCGACTCTACTGGTACTGGGATGTTCAGAGATACTTCTGAACAGGGCACGATGGCGGTTGTGCCGTATAGCCGCGAGCAAGAGCAGAATTATTTACGAGCGCTGCGAATGCAACTGCCGCCATCGGCTCGCTTTCGCGCCGAAGCGCGCTTGTATGCCAACGATTGGCAGCTCTATACCGAAAGGCGCGCCCGCTCACCAATGAGCGCTTTTTATTCTAATCTCGATATACCCGAAGAATTCTATATACCAAGCGAACAAGAGCGATTCCTGCATGCGGATAATATTGCTAGATCGCAGTATGTGTCGCATCTCGGACCGCCCAAATCGCCTGGTGCGGTTGGATTTAGTATGCCGCTCAGCACCATAGGCAAACTGCTCGGGCTGATAGAAGATGTGTCGCCCACAATTACGTATATGGTAGAATATCCTGTTGCTGTGGAAGCTGTTGTGTATTCCACCCAAGCAAAAGTCGTGGCCGTGATGTTCCGGGGACAACAACTGCCCGGCAAGTACGCGCTTACATGGAATGGCCGGGACGACCAAGGCAAACCGCTGCCCAAGGGCGATTATATTGCCGAAGTGCGCATCGGACAGGATGCCATTGTGCGTAAACGAATGCAAATTCCCTGATTTCCCGCCAGATCGCGCTCATTCCTGTACTAATGGTTGGTAGCAATCCCATTGTGCCGTAAGTTTGTATTTCATTTTTCTCTGTTTTGTTTGTAGACCTATGCACAGTCTTTCTGGATCGCGTGTTGAAGAACTGATGTCCCGCTGGGCGGGCAAGTGTATTGCTGTCGTCGGCGATCTTATGCTCGACCGATATTTCTGGGGTAGTGTGCAGCGGGTGTCGCCCGAAGCTCCTGTGCCAGTTGTGGATGTAGAACACGAAACATTCCACCTCGGTGGCGCTTCGAATGTAGCGAATAATCTCAAGTCGCTGGGCGCATCGCCGCTCATGCTCGGTGTTATTGGCGATGATAATTCTGGCAAACTTCTGCTCGGTATTGTCGAAGAGTCGGGATTGTCTACCGATGGTATTATTGTCGATACCAGTAGGCCTACAACTGTCAAAACAAGAATTATTGGCAATAATCAGCAGATTGCACGGCTCGACCGCGAGGTAAAAACCCCGATTAGCGATGCGGTGGCAGATCGCTTGATAGAGGTGTTGCAGCAGCGCCAGGAAGAGCTCGCGGGCATTATTCTCGAAGACTACAACAAGGGGGTCATTACCCCGGCTCTCATCCGCCGCGTTATCGACTTTGCTGCTCCCAAAGGCATTCCTGTTCATGTCGATCCCAAATTCCAGAATTTCTTTGCTTATCAGGGAGTGACGCTGTTCAAGCCTAATCGCAAGGAAACACAGGATGCGCTGGGTATATCGCTGCACAACGATAGCGATATCGAGCGGGCTGGGCAAGCACTGCTGGAACGCCTTCAGTGTGATAATGTGCTGATCACGCTTGGAGCTCGCGGTATGATGCTGTTCGAGCGCAATGGCGTTGTCGCTTCCGTTGCTACAAAAGCTCGCCACGTGGCCGATGTGTCGGGCGCTGGCGATACAGTCATTGCTACGATTGCTGCGGCTATCGCTGGTGGTGCGGGAATGCGCGAAGCTGCCGCCCTTGCCAACTTTGCCGCCGGTGTCGTCTGTGCTGAGCCCGGTATCGTTTCTATCGAGCCAGAACCTCTGCTAAAAGTCGTGTCTGAAGCAGCCGACGAACAACTTCTTTCTTCCTGATATGATACTTGAACGAGAACTTCTTGCCCAGTGCTGTGCAGCACTGCAACAGCAAGGTAAAACTGTGGCGTTTACCAATGGCTGCTTTGATATTCTGCACGCCGGACACGCCACCTATCTCAGCCAGGCGGCGAAGCTGGCGGATGTGCTTGTGGTGGGGCTCAACAGCGATGCTTCTGTACAGCGCCTGAAAGGTCCAACCCGCCCTGTGAACGCGCAAGATGACCGCGCTATCGTGCTCGCTTCGCTGCAATCAGTTAGCTATGTCTGTATTTTCGAGGAAGACACGCCCTACGAGCTTATCAGCGCCATACAACCAGATGTATTAGTAAAAGGCGGCGATTACTTGATTGAGCAGATCGTCGGAGCCGACATTGTGAGCGGTCGTGGTGGCCGTGTGCTATCGCTGCCGTTTGTGGAAGGAAAGTCGACGACGTCGATCATCGAACGCATGAAAAAATAACGCAATCGAGCCCGTAGAGCTCATTGCGCTTCGGTCTTCGCCCTGGCTTTACGTCTCTGCACCGCGTTGCACCACCGCCGCGAGGTGTTCGACCTCCATCGCAGTTGGCACTTGTTGTTTCCCGATGGAAGCGAATGTCCTTCGAGCAACCGAGAAGCGGATATGCGACCGGTGACAGCGACAGAACGCACGAACAGCACGCCCGTGCCACAACAACACGGTAGAACATTTCACAAAGAAGCCCAGTACATTGCTGTACCGGGCTTCTTTATTTCGGCACCTATTCCTGATTTACCGGACAACGTTCAGCATGTGTGTTTCCGTTTTACCATTCCAGTTCAGCTTGTAGTAATACGCGCCTGCCGGGAGGTTCTGCGTATTGACGTCCACGCGATTTGTACCTGCCTGAGCCTGTCCGTCGAAGAGCGACAGCACTTTTTGGCCCATAGCATTATACAGATCGAGCGAAGCATGTCCGCTAGCGGGCAGCGAGAAGTCGATGCGTGCAGAGTTAGAAGCGGGGTTAGGCGTAGCCAAGCCGAGCAGCGGCGACGCTGTTTCCACCGGATCATTGACACCTACAAGAGCAGCGGCATCGAACTTCGCGATATTGATATACTGTGTACGGCCTACAATCCGGAGCTGGATAGTAACGTTAGCAGTTACTTCATCTGTTTCTTCGGGTGTAGCTTTCGAGCGAATCATCAGGATGGGAATATCCATCAGATCGTTGGGGACGAGATTGGGCAGCCACGTAATCTTATCTACCATGAGCGAATTGGTAATATTTGCGGGTTCTGCCGACCAGCCACCATTGATATCGCGAGCGGATATAAAGAGGTCATTAGAGTTCTGATCAGCGCCAGCAACTGTGAAAGTTAATACGTCGATCCATTTCATAACGAGTTTGGTGCCATCAACAGACTTCGACATTTGCAGTTCGATACCCATCTGGCTGTCAGAAAGGGTTGTGGGATTCGTTTCATCAGCAAAGAATCGCAATGCAAACCCTGAGTGATCTGCGACTTTCCGTAAACCCCAACTACCATTTTCTTTGTAAATTTCAACAATATGTGACTGGCGGTTAGTCGGGTCGCTGGTAGGAACAAACGAGACGTTTGTAGCAAAGCTATAGCGATCCTGGCCCAGCACGACAAAGCCGGAGGGAACGCTCAGCGAAAGGCTGTCCTCGATTCCGCCGAGCGCACTATTGTAGTCGAGAATAATCGATTGCGGGAAGACTTCAAAATCCGACCATGTTTTGCCATTATCACTGGATTTAGACACGGCGGGCAAGAAGAGTTGCTGGGTGTTATTCTCTTTGAAGACACCGGCAACACCGAAGTAGATATTTTCCCCATCGTGGTCGATTCCGCTCATGAGCGATGTGCGAGAGGCGGGATTTGCCACATTGGTCGGTTCCACAAACTGATCGCTTCTCCACGCATTAGGAATCACGGGATCATCGAACAGATTGGGGTTGTCGATGTCGGTAACGCGGGTAGCAAAGGCATTATTTTCGCTGGCGGGGTTAGCAAGGCGTGTCACCGTACCAACAGCAATCACTCGATTGTCGTCGATGGAAGTCATTTTACAGTCTGTGCCCCACTCATACTGTCCGCCATTGGCCGTAATAGGGCCAACAGGAGCTGCAAACCACGTGCCTTGGCTTACTTCATAGAGCCCCTGAAGCACCGAGCCCCAAGCCCATTCATTTGTACCGGCATTTGGGTTCGTTACCAATGGAGCAGAGAAGAAGTAGGTTGGGTCGGTAGCGCCATTTGCCGTTGATATGTACATACTTGGGTAGCGCGCTCCGAGGTTGGATGCGTCTTGGCGCATAGGACCATAGTGCGTAGGCCAAGTTGTACCCCAGTCGGGCGACGCGGTAATATAAATATCATCCTTATCGGAAGTTGTACCCGGATTTGTTGTTTTATCTTGTGCGCCTCTGTGGATCATTGCCAGTTGATTAATACTGGCTTTATACACGAAGGGCTGGGCATCTTCTGTATAGAACGAAAAAGCGTTGAGCAGCGAATCGACAGTCATTTCGCTTTCTAGCTCCTGAATAGCTGCTACCCCTTTAGCGGGTGTCATAGGACCTTTATACAGCGTTTTTACACGCTCGTTTCCATTGACTGCTTTGTAGTGATTGTGCCGCACCGAACTTGCTGGTGCCTCTTTGCTTGCCTGCGCAGGCGTAAACCCTGCTGCCAGCAGCAGAGCTAACCCGGCAATAGTAAGTTTCTTATTCATAAACAATGCTCCCACGGAAATGAAATGAATATGTATCGATTTGATACTGATGAGGATTCAAAAGAACTGCAATTGCCGGTGGCTGCCCGGTTGCATATTATCAGTTGTTAAAAACTGTTAAATTGTAAAATAAAAAAATCATTCACGTGCTGCAAGGTTTGTAACACCCGACGGGTCTGAAAAACACAAGCCCGTCCTCAGGCTGAGGACGGGCTTGCATAATGATCTATAGCCGCGAGGCTACAAGCTCTTAGCGAACAACGGAGAGCATGCGGGTTTCTGTTGCACCGTTGAACTTCAAAGTATAGTAGTAAATACCTGTGGAAAGCTCTTGTGCATTCACAGTGGCATTGTTTGTACCTGCTTGTGCCATACCGTCGAAGACGGTTGTGAGTTTTTGTCCTAAAGCATTGTACAGTTCTACCGTAGCATGGCCTGCAGCCGGTACAGTGAATTGTACAGATGTCGAGCCAGAAGCCGGGTTAGGACGAGCATTGCCGAGCAGGACAGTTGTATTGCTTGCAGGCACTTCGTTCACGCCCACAGCCAGGCTACCGTTGAAGTCGGCCATAACAACATACTGCCGTCTGTTGACTACATCGTGCTGGCCTACAAGGATTTGACCTTCGGTCAGATCGGTCGGGAGCTGTTCGGCCTGTACTTCGAGCAGGGGAATTTTGGTCAGATCATTAGGCAGTAGGTCGGGAATCCATGTAATTCTGTCAAGTCGTGTATCATCGGTTATGTTCATGGGCTCAGAAGTCCAGCGGCCCGAACCTGTACGGCTTACAGAAATAAACACATCCGTCACATTCATAGTATCCGGTGCCTGGTTGTCGCCATAGGCAAACAAATCTTCGTCAAAAATCGGGCTTTCGCTGCGATAATCGATCCATTTAGCCACCAGGTATTGTCCATCCACAGTTTTAGACAACTGCAATTCGCTCTGCATTTGGCTGTCCGAGAGGGAGTCGAGTTGTTCTGGATCGTCGTTTGCAAGCAATTGCAGCGGGAAAGCGCTGCGGTCGGTCAGCGGTCGATCTCCAATTTTGTTGACTTTCCAGTTGCCGTTTTCCATCGAGATTTCGACTAGGTCGAAGAAGCGTTCTTCGGCTGTAGCATTCACGCGGAAGTCAAGGACACTTGTAACAAAGTGGGCTTGGCCATTGCCAGTAACTGCAAATGCTTTGTCGGTTGTAAAAGAAAGACCAGCGCTGTCGGGGTTGGCTACACCACGTCCTGCCACATAATTAGCCATAATGGAGGCAGGCAGAAGCTGAATATCCGACCATGTTTGTCCATTGTCGTAGGAGCTTGTTACACCCAGAGTACGGGCATCAGCACCATCGAGATTTTCATTGAAGCGACCAAAGAGGCCGATATGAAGGCCACCATTATCATCGCGGTCCATACCGACGACGGTTACTGTGACAAAATTGGGCTGACCGGGATCGGGGAATTTATCGGGAGCCAGCGAAGGAGGAACAATCAGGTCTATATCAAACGTGTTGATATCTACCAGTTGCAGAGCAATAATATTATACATCGTGTTGGCAGCGCCATCTGCGGGCACAGGATTGCCCATCACTACTAATTTCGAGTTGTCCTGTGTTGTGATCAGGTTGGTACCAGTACCCCAGGTAAACTGTGTGCCCTCGTAGCTGAACCCATCGTTGGTAAGTACCGCCGGGTCGGGATTCGACTCTGCCAGCAGTCCATAAGCCAGCGAGCCAAAGCTCGGATTGCTCGATGTATTGTCGATATAGGGGAATGTATAGGCGTAGATCATCGTGCCGCCCGCGCCGCCCTGCATAAAAGGATAGACAGAAGGATAGCGCGATGCTCCCGGATCGTCGTTGGCATCAACAGGACCGAGGGGCTGTTCCCATGTGCTGCCGAGGTCATTGGAGCGATGGATAAAGATGTTATCGAGGTTGTTTACCGAATTTTCGGCTATTTTCATTGCACCACGGCGAATGGTGACAAGTTGGCCCGATATCGGTTCGTAGCGAAGCGGCTGAACGCCAGTTGAATAGTACGAGAAGGCGTTTTGCAGAGAATCGACGATACGGAAGTCCACAGACTGTACAGATGATCCTTTTGCAGCCGATTTCGCTTTAAACGGCACGGCGTTGACGGGTTTGTAAACAGACCGTGTGCCAGAGTGCTTCGGCGAATATACCGAAGAGTTAAGTGCTAATTGTGCCTGCGCTGTTCCCATCGAGAGCGATGCGACGAGCGCGGTTGTCAGCAAAGATCGGAGCGATGTCTTCATAGTAGTTCCCAATTGATAAGATGAAATGCGCTATCAAACAATTTTTCAGACTGCAATTTACAAGAGTCTTACATAAAGTGCGAAATAAAGTAACCAGCGCGCAAATACTATAACAGCAGAAATTGGAATTCGGTTACAGGATTGCATCGTGGCCGAAACCATAATAATCGTAAATTGCACCTTCCTGCAATAGACATTTAACTTACCGTCGGCTGCTGTGTTGCAATTCATGCACAGAAAGCTATTGTGCACAAAGCGGTATTCTCCTGTTGTCGTATGAAACTGAACAATACAACGGTTCTTATTACTGGCGCATCCAGCGGCATTGGCCGAGAGTGCGCGTATGTATTTGCCGAGGCGGGTGCCCGCCTTATCCTCATGGCGCGGCGCGTAGAGCGCATAGAGGCAATAGCAGTAGGGCTGCGCGATCTTTATGGCGCGGAAGTACTGTGCATCGGCTGTGATGTGCGCAATAGCAGCAGCGTTTTTGCTGCGATTGATACCTTGCCGGATGCGTGGAGTTCTGTGCAGGTGCTGATTAATAATGCCGGGCTTTCGCGCGGTTTAGACAAAATACACGAGGGACATCTCGACGACTGGGAAGAGATGATCGACACTAATATTAAGGGACTGCTCTATGTGTCGCGTGCGGTACTGCCGGGCATGGTGCAGCGCAATTCCGGGACGGTAATCAACGTGGCTTCTATTGCCGGACGCGAAGTGTACCCGAAGGGCAATGTGTACTGCGCTACAAAACACGCTGCTCGCGCACTGTCCGAAGGGATGAGAATTGATGTAAATGGCACAGGGGTTCGCGTCTGCAATATCGACCCAGGTCTTGTGCAGACTGAATTTTCGGAAGTGCGATTCCGTGGTGATACCGACCGCGCCGAAAAGGTGTACGAAGGATATACGCCCTTGCACGGGCGGGACATTGCCGAGGCTGCGCTGTACTGCGCTACAAGGCCGCTCCATGTGGTAATTGCCGATATGCTCGTGCTTCCGGTTGCCCAGGCATCGGCTACGATTGTGCACAAAGAGCTTTGAGCCTCTTTTGATTCCCAGTTGTGCGGATGGGGCTGCACAGCCACGCGGCGGATATGCAGCGCGGTGCAGAGGCGGAACGCAGGAGCAGAGGCCGAAGCGCTCCATTTCTCGTCTGCACATGAGCATTCTTGGCAATTTGCACACAGAAACCGCTCCTATACTTTTCCATTTCGACATTTTTCCGTCATTTCGGTAATGATTCGGTATTATGGCAGCTCTTCAGCTTTCGGATATAATCAAGCGCTACGACAATGGTTTTGAGGCGGTGAAGGGCGTATCGCTTTCCATACGCGACGGCGAATTCGTGGTGTTTGTCGGGCCATCGGGTTGTGGCAAAACTACGACTTTGCGAATGATTGCAGGATTAGAAGGCATCACATCGGGCGATTTGCTGTTCGACAACGAGCGGATGAACGACCGGGCGCCTAAAGACCGCGATGTGGGCATGGTATTCCAAAATTATGCACTGTATCCGCACATGACAGTGCACGAAAATATAGCGTTTCCGTTAGTGATTCGGCGGGAATCTCGTCAGTTTATCAAAGAGCGTGTGGAGGAAGTAGCGCGTTTGCTCGGTCTTGCCGAACAACTGCAGCGAAAGCCGAAACAGCTTTCCGGCGGGCAGCGCCAACGGGTAGCGCTTGGCAGGGCAATTGTGCGGCGTCCGCGTGTGTTTCTTTTCGACGAGCCACTGTCCAACCTCGACGCACAACTACGTGTGCAAATGCGCGCGGAAATACTCGGCCTCCAGCGTTCGCTCGGTACGACGGCTGTGTATGTCACCCACGACCAGATGGAAGCCATGACAATGGGCGACCGTATTGTGGTAATGCAGGGAGGTGTAGTGCAGCAGACTGCTCCGCCCGAAGAAGTGTACAACAACCCAGCGAATCGCTTTGTAGCAGGGTTTCTCGGAAGTCCGTCGATGAATTTTTTTACAGGGGCGATTGTGCGCGATGGCGGCATGGTATTCCGCGAGCACGATGGCGTTTCCATTGCTCTGGAAGAGCGTATGTTTCGCACAACACCGCCGCCGGAAGGTACTGTTGTAGTACTTGGCATACGACCCGAACATATTACGCCAGTACAGGAGCCGAACAATCAGCCTGCATTTAGCGCACAGGTATCGCTTGTAGAATATCTCGGGCACGAAATGCTCATACATTTCACCACTGGAGGTACTGCCAAGATAAGCCGTATGAGCTCGGGTGCAGGCGCTGTTGCAGAGGGAGATCGACCGCTATTGGCAATTGATACACGCCGTCTTTGCTTGTTTGGAGCAGACGGGCAGCGGCTGTAGAGCGCTCAATTCACATCCGTGGGCTGCGACCGCGCAATACCGATAAACATACCAATACCATCGCCCTGCACATTCCACTTTACGTTTCGATTCTGGCTAAATGGCCCGTCGTCGTCGTTGCCATTGATATACGATGTGAAGTAGGCGTAGTACGCTTCGTCGTATGCCTGAACGCTTATCTTGTAATCAATATGGCCAGAGGAATAATTGTACGATTCTGTCGGTATAACCAGCTCTCCTGTACTCGTAGTATCCGACAGGCGATAGAGCTCGTTGATATACGTGCTTTCTGTATAGCCAGGCATTCCTGGTATGTAGTACATGTAGGTCGAGCTATACACTGTTCCCGGGAAGGGTTTAATCCGAGCCTCCAGAACGTCGATCTGATCGCCCCAGCGATTAGTTTTGTGGTTGCGTCGAGTTGATATAATTGTAGGATATTGCGGAATACGCGTAACAGCCGAGGCGTGTTTGTTATTCCATACCACATCCAATTCGTACACTCCGCCCGGTTGAGGGACAATCCCGGGTTTGTAGTACCGCCCCCGCCCTCCGTCGATGAGCGTATCGGTGATGCCATTGTGCCGCACCAACACCAGAGCATTGTGCACCCACGCTTTTTCTTCTACGTAAGCGTCCAGCGGCGGGAGTGTTCGAGTAATCAGAATGCTGTCCATTCCTTTGCCCGCTTCCACAATGCTGCGGATTACTAATTTCTCTTCGTAGGGCAGCGTTCCCGGGTCGTCGACGATTTCCTCGCAGCCAACAGCAAGCAGGCATACAAGGCACAGGAGCAGCAGATGTGTGTTGTTCTTTATCGCAGAAAATTGCATGATATTCTCGCTGTGAAAATTGTCAGAATTTGAAACTCAACCCTACAGTCGGAAGAAATGGGAACAGCGTGATACGCTTTACAACTTTTTTGTAGCTGTTTGTTTCGGGGTTGTAAGAATTAGTATCCTGGCTGATGACCTGCGCGAACGTATTTTTCTGGTTATACGCATTGTACACATTGAGCGAGAGCTCCCAAGGCAGCCCAAACCACGAAAATTTGTGCATGAAGTTGAGGTCGAGTTTGTGGAATGCAGGCAGCCTATAAGCATTGCGCGCTGTGTAGTCGTTGTTGGTATAGCTCGAATAATAGCCGGGTTCCGTACCCGATCCAATAGGATTAAACTGGTACTGTCCGCTCGGTACGGTGTACGCCTGGCCTGTGCCATACACCCATGAAGCGCCGAGTTCCCAACTTTCACCCAACTTATAGGTCAGCACCACGGCAACATCGTGGCGGCGGTCGTACTGCGGATAGAAGAACTGTCCGTTGTTGAGCTCTGGAAATGTGCGCTGAGTCCAGGCAAGCGTGTATCCAATCCAGCCAGTAAAATCCCCGATGCGTTTGTTGAGAAATAGCTCTAATCCGTAGGCTACTCCTGTTCCTGTTGTAAACTGCGAGTCCAGCGGAGCGCCAAATGCAAATACGGCGTCGTCTTTGTACTCGTACAGGTTTTTCATGTCCTTGTAGTACACTTCTGCCGTGAACAAATATTCGTTCTCCATGATTGGCATGGAAAACCCCAGAACATACTGGAGCGACTGTGCCGGTTTGATTTTGTCAGTAGAAGGAAACCATAGGTCGGTGGGAAGCGAAATATCGTTGCGCACGATCAGGTGCAGAAACTGATTGGCAAGGGCGAATGAGCCTTTAATTTGCATGCCATCGCCGAGGTCGTAGGCTGCGGACAGGCGAGGCTCGAAGCGTAGGTAATTTCCCTTGTCGAAGTAGTAAAGCCGCGCGCCGATATTCGAGGATATCCTGTCGGTAATTTTCCATTCGTCTTGGAGATACAGCGAGGCATCCATCGACGAGATATCGGTAAGGTTAATTGGTACATCGTTGAAATCGCCCCCGCCCGCCGTTTGTTCGGCTCCTACGCGAAACCTGTGCAGCGTGCCCTCTATACCAGCCTTAATTGTATGCTCTTCGCTGGGGAAATACTGAGCCTCGCCTCGCAGCATGAAGTCCTGAATCCCCGAAAGAACCTCGAATACGCTGTTGTTGTTCTCTTCTGATGATGTATTGAACTTGTAGTTGGTATAGATAAAGGAAAAATTGGTAAATACCGACGACGACATAATGTGCATCCAGCGCAGGTTTGCCGAGGCATTGCCCCAGGAAATATCGAACTGCTCATCGTTGAATGTACGCGAGTCGGGCGAGTACAGCACGTCGCGTCCGAAGTATCCACTTGCAAATATTCGGTCGCTTTCCGAAATCTTAGAGTTGATCTTTGCATTGAAGTCGTAGAAGTAGTAGCGTGGTGCCTCGCCGTCGGTGTCGAATAGCGGCAAAAGAAGATCGAGGTACATTCTTCGGCCTGAGAGCATAAAGGTCGTCTGCTCGTTGATGGGGCCCTCTACAGTAAGCCGCGAACTGATAAGGCTAATACCGCCACTGCCCTGCACCTTTTCTTTTGTGCCTTCGCGCATGGTCATATCCAAAACGCTCGACAGCCTCCCGCCGTATTCAGCGGGAAACGCTCCTTTGTACAGGCGAATATTCAGCAGTGCATCGGAGTTGAACGTGCTCAGAAAGCCGCCGAGGTGCGATGGATTATAGATAATCACTCCATCGAGCAGGATGAGGTTCTGGTCGGGCGAACCGCCGCGCACATACAGACCGCTGGAAAGCTCCGATGCTGCTTTCACACCGGGCAAAAGCTGGAGCACGCGAAATACATCTTTTTCTCCGCCGAGCGATGGCATCTGGTTAATAAAATCCGGGCTGATTTCTACCGTGCTGATCGGCGGTGTTACTGTGCCGGTGCGCGTGCCTTCTACAGTGATTTCATCGGTGGTCATGTCTACCGATTCCAACTGCACATCCACGCGTATCGACGTTGTTGTGTCGTGCACGATAATGCGCTGGGAGGACGGACTGAACCCTATGGCTCGCACCTGAATGTAGTACGTACCGGGAGAAATACCTGCAATAGAGTAGAAGCCGAATTTATTACTCATGGTGCCGCGGTAAGGCTTCGAAGGGGTCGATGGGATACTGTCCCGATAGATCAGCACCGATACCGAAATCGACGCTTCGCCAGATGCCTGCTCTGTCACGATGCCAGACACTGTTGCGCCATCCGGTGGCAGTAGCGCTGCTCTGCCCGATGCTGCTGCAAATAATCCCAGAAGGACAACCACGCAATATCGGAGCCACAGAGTGCCGGGAGGAAAAGACATAGAGTGCATACAATACAGTCGACAATTGGACATGCTGTTGGCCGCAAGGACGCAGCAAACAGGAAAAGGGTACGTTAGTTTTGGGAATCTGTCGGAGTTGCTGCTTGTTCCGGCTGCTGCGGACTATAATTGCCCAGAGTTTCTTTATGAGTAATGCCGGTAAATAGGCTTGCGGCCTCGGGCTGCCAGGGCACGCCGAATTGTTCCTCGAAGCAATAACCCGAGATGTCCTTCCGCTGCGTGCTCGACCAATCGATGGTAGGCCGTTTCGCATTCGGGTCGATATATCCTATGCGAAACAGCGCAATCATTTCATGTGTATCAGGCACTCCTACCAAGCCAACACAGCGCTGCCACATGTCGCCCCCGGCTTCCATAGGCAGGGAAATGAACTGAATGCCAATGCCTATCGAATTTGCTGTGAGCCAGATGTTCTCAATGGCCATGCCAAGCGCAAGTGTGGAATACAGGCCGGAGAGCTCCTGCGGGCGGAATTCATCCTTTGTAAGAAGCACCGCGAGAATAAGCGGTGAGGAAGTTATGAGCTTTTCCGAATCTAAAGCGAGAATAGAAGGAACCCGGAGTTTGATCATCCACTCAGCTCCCTTCTCAGAAAAAATATACCGTGCAAATGGCTGTATAACCTTTGGCAATTTATCGATGTAAATGCCATCGCCCGATGCGTTGATATCCTCTTTATTGAATCGAAAGTATTTCAGATAGCGCTTCCAGAACGCGCCTCTTTCCATAACCAGACGCATAGACTCGCGAGCCACCCGACCGATCTTTTTGCGCCTTTGTTCGTCGCGAATTACCACAAAGCGCCACGGCTGCGAATTCATGTGGCTGGGCGCATAGCTCGCAGCTTCTATCAGTGTGCGGATGTGCTCATCGCTAATAGGCTTTTCGAGAAATCGCGTGTTCGTTGTTCTTCGGTTCTTTAGTGCCTCTAAAAGCTCCATAATTACTCCGATGTGCAATGACACATAGTTGTTGAATTCTGTTTCACTTGCTGTGCTCTATTGTTGCATATACCACAGCGGTGTACATCGCCAGGCATAACACTGCGTAGATAGCGTGAGCTGTTTTTCTGCCCGGAAAAAAAGGCATGCCGAGCAGCAGCACTCCCACAAGCACAAGAGGCCAGGGAATTCCTCGACCCGCTGCGATAGACACTGCCGCTGCTGCCGCAAGAGAAAGCAGTACCAAAGCGTACAACAAGCGATGTACTATGCGAAAGCGCGCAGCCGGTACCATGCCAACCCGCACAAGAAGCCCAAAAAGAAAGTTGCTGATGAACAGCACATAGGCCACAATAAGCATACTACATCCGGTTCCAATCAGCTCTTGAGCACCGCTAATGCTTCGTTCTCAATGCGGATGCGATGGCGGAGCATGAAAAAGTTGAGAATGCTGAAGACGATAGCAGTTGTGTACAGGCCGAACATCAAAGGGATGACAAGGAGTTCCACGCGGACAATCCAGTAGTTCGGGTGGCTGATGTATCGGTAAATACCCCGGCGTACTCGTGTGCTGCCGGGCAGAATAAGAATGCGCGTGTTCCAATATTTGCCAAGTGTCGCTATTACATAATAGCGCAATATCTGGGCTGCTAAAAATACACCAAACAGCACAGGGTGGACAGAGCTGTGCGGCGTAGCAAGGTGATACTCAGCCAGCATAGAGAGAAACCAGGCAGTGTGCATCAGTACAATCCATCTATAATGGCTTGCTGCCACTTCGTAGGCGCCTTCGGCCTTCATCAGCCGTTCATTGCGCTTTGCTATGAGTAGCTCGCCAAGGCGCTGCACGACAAGCACTGTAACAACAATGTAAAACATGTACAAACCGGAAATGATATAGAATGATCGAATTCGAGCATTGCTGCCGATATACTACGCTTCGGTCTCTGTTCGGGCGGATAGCCTCCGCACCGCACAGCCGTTATCGTAAGCTCGTCCTCGCACCGCTCCTACGGTGACACACGCGCGGACGAGTGCAATCGGTGGCAGCGACCAAGCGCCGGAACAACACGCCCGTGCCACACCTTCTGCTGTAATGTACGCTTTTTCCCATATTTGTGGCGCATAGCATCTATGTGGCTTCACGCTATGTGCGGCGTGAAGTACATTGGCTCTATTCATCCGCTGCCTCCCTTGGTCGGGGCGTTTGGTGTGTTCGGGTGGGTTTTGCTTGTTCTGGCAGTTGGGGCGTAATATCTTTGTGCTCAATTCACAAGATATATCTTCTATGCGCGCCACTATGCAGGCTGTAATTTTTACCGGTAGTCAGGCCACGGGGAAAACGACCTTTTACACGAGGCAGTTTTTCGCTTCTCATGTAAGATTCACTTCTTATGTAAGAAGTCAACATGGATATGTGAGAATCAACATGGATATGCTGCACACACGCCACAGAGAGGCAATGCTGCTGCGTACTTGTATCGAGATTAAACAACGCTTTGTTGTGGACAATACTAGTCCTTGTGACACTCCTTCTTGGAATTAGGGTGAGCCATTTATGATAACACAGATCGACAAGGCGTTCCACCTTCCTGCGGATGCAGCGGCGGAGTGCCTCGGGGTGAAGGTTGGCACAGGGCTAACGGACGGCGATGTAAACGAGCGGCTGGCTCGATTTGGGAAAAATGTACTTACGGAACGCAGGCCTGCCAGCCTGTGGCGTATTCTCTTGTCGCAATTCAACAGCCTCGTGATTTACCTGCTGCTCGCCGCTGCTACGGCGGCCTTTTCATTTGGTGAAATCGTAGAGGGGTTATCTGTTCTTATTGTCATTATTCTCAACGCTGCTATTGGCTTCTTGATGGAATTTCAGGCCGTGCGTTCGATGGACGCACTGCGGAAACTCGCCCGTGTGCGTGTGCGGGTACGGCGCAATGGTATGCAGCAGGAAATACTCTCCGACGATCTTGTGCCTGGCGATATTCTGCTGATAGAGGCTGGTGATGTTATCGCCGCCGATGCGCGCATCGCTACCAGTGCCCGGCTTGAAGCCGATGAGTCCACGCTAACAGGTGAATCTGTACCAGTGGCAAAAAGCACCAATGTTGTTGCGGAAACTGCACCGCTGGCCGAGCGCACGAATATGCTGTTTAAAGGCACAGCTATTACGCGTGGCACCGCTGTGGCCATAGTAGTAAGCACGGGTATGCAGACAGAGCTCGGTGCCATTTCCGAACTCGTGCAGAGTGCTCGGCAGGAGGCAACACCATTAGAAGAAAAGCTCGATGTTTTTGGCCAAAGGCTTGTGTGGTTGGCTCTTTTGCTGGCGTTGGCAATTGTTGTGGCAGGGTTTCTTCGCGGCGATGATTTTTTGCTCATCGTGGAAACGGCAATTGCTCTTTCGGTGGCAGCTATTCCCGAAGGAATGCCTATCGTGGCTACCATCGCGCTTGCCCGGGGTATGATGCGCATGGCGCGGCGCGATGTTATTGTAAGGCGTCTTGCGTCGGTGGAAACTCTCGGCGGTACCAATGTGATTTGCACCGACAAAACGGGAACACTCACGGAGAATCGGCTTACTGTGAGCTCTATTGCCTTGGCTAGTGGAACAGCCGAGGTGCAGTGGAGCGGCGAAGGTCGAAAGGTGGCGATGACAGGCGCTGTTGCGAAAACCAGCGAAGCATTCCGCCGCCTTACCGAGGCAATGGTGCTGTGCAACAACGCGAGCTATGTGCCCGATGAAGACAGGGGAACAGGCGACCCGGTAGAAACAGCTCTTCTACAATTTGCTTTTGCAATCGGCCAGGAGTATGCGGATGCCGCCGCGCAATGGCTGCGCGTGGAGGAGGAGCCTTTCGACTCCGATACCAAAATTATGGCCACGCTGCACGAACGACAGGGAGAGCAGCGTACAGCGGCAAAAGGGGCGCCGGAGGCCATGCTGCTGCGCTGCACGTCGATACTCGACGGCGATGGTCGTACACTGGCAGACGACGACAAAACAACATGGCTGCAACTGGCCGAGGAACTCTCTGCTGATGGCTTGCGCGTGCTGGCCTTCGCCGATAAGCTGGGTGCGTCGAATGCAAAGTTTGGCGATCTCGTCTTTCTCGGTCTTGTGGGGTTTCTCGACCCACCGCGCCCAGATGTAAACGCCGCCCTGCAAGAATGTGCACAGGCTGGCATCAGGGTTGTGATGGTAACGGGCGATCATCCGGCAACAGCCAAATCCATTGCCGCAAAAGTGCATCTGATAGACGACCAGCACGGCGAGTTGGTCATACGGGGAGAGACCATAGAAACCGTGGATGCTATGAGCGCAACAGAACGAAAAGAATTGCTGCGCACCCGTGTCTTTGCACGGGTGACACCACGACAGAAACTCGACCTTATCAGTCTTTTTCAGGACAACGGCGATGTTGTAGCCATGACAGGCGACGGCGTAAACGACGCACCGGCTTTGCGTAAAGCGGATATCGGTATTGCGATGGGCAAGCACGGTACGCAGATTGCCCGCGAAGCTGCCACAATGGTGCTGGAAGACGATGCGTTCTCTTCTATTGTAGAGGCTGTGCGGCAAGGACGAATTATTTTCGATAATATCCGCAGGTTCGTTATCTATCTTCTCTCGTGTAATATCAGCGAAATCTTCATTGTCGCCGGAGCTGCATTTGCCGGGCTTCCTCTTCCACTGCTGCCCTTGCAGATTCTATTTCTCAATCTTGTTACTGATGTGTTCCCAGCTCTTGCGCTCGGTGTTGGTGTGGGCGACCCTGGCATTATGAAGCAGCAGCCGAGAAATCCGAAAGAAGCTCTTATTTCCAAGAGGCTCTGGATCGCAATTATGGTGTACGGCACGGTGATGACGCTCTCGGGTATAGGTGTTATTTTCTATTGCAATTCATGGCTACAGCTCGATCCTGCCGTATCGAATAATATCGCGTTCTTGTCGATTACTATTGCGCAGCTCGGGCATGTGTTTAATATCGCGCCGTCGCATCAGTCCTTTCTTGTAAGTGATGTTGTAAGGAACCGCTTTGTATGGCTGGCTCTTGCACTCTGCTTGCTTATTCTGGCTGGAGCATTTGCTTTTGCTCCTGTGCGTTCGGCGCTGTCGCTTACTACAGAGGTATTCGAGTATTGGTATATCGTGCTCGCGGGCAGCCTTGCTCCCGCGCTTGTCAACCAGGCACTCAAACGGCTGAAAGTAATCTGGTGAAGCGGTAGGCGTTCTGGCACGGGCTTCTCTGTATGGGGCGGCGTAGAGGCGCCTCAAGCGACGCCCCTACGCCGCGTCGCTGTCACCGGTCGCACGAGCCGCTTCTTGGCTGTGCGAAGGCAAGCCGCCGGTGGGGATATGGTGCGGCGCTGTGCAAAAAATATGGGATATCTATAGAGAATCCGTTATCGGCGCGATGGCCGGGTATTTTCGGTGGTGTATCGCGCAAGTACCATGCGCGGTGCCGGGCCGGGCGCCACGCGGCGGATATGCGCGCGGTGCAGAGGCGAAGTGCCGGGGCAGAGGCCGAAGCGCAACTCTACTGCCCATATCGGCCTGCACATGCTTCAGCACATCAGAAAACGCCGATGTGTATGCTACAGCAAGTTGTCTGTGAGGTTGGAAAGTGGCGGGCTGAACGACTCGCCAAATATCTCAAAGTGTGCTTTGCCATCTATGTGGCCGGGTACATCTGCCTGCTTAATGGTTTCCTGGTACGTTACGTAGCAATCCAAAGCGGCTCGTAGTGCATCGACATCCTCGTCGGTGAGGTGCACGATACAGTCGATTTCATCGGGTTCGGACTGCCTCAAGCGCCAGAAGTTCTCGCTTTCATTGAAGGTTGGCTTGCCAGAATCTGGCAGGGTAAAGAATGCTAGCCTGCGTAAGTAGGAGGCGCCCTTGTCCTTCATATCGAGATACACGCGCTTGATAATACCGTGAATAATCAGGTGATCGTGGAAGCCGCTGATACCGTGGACGGGATAGGACACGATGATGTCGGGCCGCACTGCGTCGATATGCTGTTCCAATGCCCGCTCAATGTCGCGCGGGTCCATATGCTTCAGTCCGCTGTCTGGGAAGTCGTCTACTCTCATTCCTGTAAGCCCGAGCGAGCGCTCTACATCGAGCATTTCCTTGTACCGCACTTCGCCCATTTGCTCCACCGTATAGTTGTACTTAAAGCGTTGCCTCGAAGCTCCGCCGCGAGTAAGCGTGTACAAATACACCTGATGTCCTTGTTTCAACTGGGCGTGTATGGCCGCTGCGGGGCCAAAGGATTCATCGTCTGGATGCGGAAAGATATAAAGTATGGTCATTTTACTGATGTATAGAAGAAGAAAAAATTCTGGGTACAGAGCCGAGCATTGTGCACATTTGACGGCGGGTCCGTACTACTCCAAAGTCTGAAGTTGCCACAGATATTGTGTGTCTCTGCGCCGTGTAAGCCACTGCTGCTCACCGGGCGTTATATGTTCTTCGACGGGAAAGGCACTCAGCTCAAAGTTGGCGCCGCCGGGCATGCCGAGTGCTACCCATTGTGCAATTGCTGTGCGGAGCATAGTGCCGGCAGCGTGAGAACCGTAAGTCGTCAGTGTATCATTGCCTATTACGACTACCGATTGTGCTTTGCTGTCGCACAGGCCAAAGTACATATCGGCGGGATTGAGCTTATCACCAACGGCAAAAACCTCGTACTTATCTGGCATCACAATACTGAGAAGAGCGCGAAACCCCATAGTTTTCCAGGTGAAGAAGTGTGGACCACTTCCCTTTTGTCCACCCCACCAGAATGGGCGCCGTTCTACAATATTGTCTTTAATCAATTTCCAGTAGGGAATTTCTTCCAGAGTTATCGGGTCCATTTCCGGCATTCGGTATTCGCCTGTGAGCGGTACGAAGCCACACGGCAGGCTTTCGATGGACTCGAAACAGGAGTCTTGTTTTCTGAAGACGTGCAGCGTATCGCCTCCGCCTCTGTGCTTGAGCACCATAAGTAGCAGCCCGCCTTCGGCCACCTGCGAGTAAAATATCTTTGGTATATCATAAGCTCCCACGGTAAAGATCACACGGTCGTAGGGGGCACCCAGAGCGCAGCCAAGTCCACCATCGCCTTCCACAACCGTGACATTGTCTATGCCTATAGCTGCGATGGCATTGCGCGCGCGAAGAGCGAGCTCTGGAATAATTTCTACAGTAAAAACACGCCCTTCATTACCGGCCAATCTGCCGAGCAAGGCTGCATTCCAGCCGCTTGCCGTACCTATTTCTACTATGCGGTGTCCGGGTTCGACCCGGAGCATATTGAGCATTTTCATTACAAGGCCGGGCTGCGATATTGTCGAGCGGACATTATTATCCTCACCGTCGAGAATAACGGGACGATCCTGATACAAGGCAGCCAGATGCTGTTCTAGATTGTCGTTGTGCACGTCGTGCCAGTGCGCGCTATGAGCCAATCTGTACCGTTGCACGAAGTGATGGCGAGGGATATCCATAAAAGCGGTTTGCAGAGCATCGGGCATGGACGGGCCAAAACCCTGCTTGATAATAGCGAGAAGCTGCTCCTGAAAAACGCGGACTGACGACATAGCGATAGAAATAATTCGTATATGTAGAGATGTATTTGGTATAACACACAATGTAACAACAACTTACCCGAAAAGAAAGGCGGAAGGCGGTTTCCCGGAAATTTTTTGCCTGTGATTCACCATATCGGATAATTCCGGTTTTACATCCACGAAGAAATGCGTATATTGCGAGCCCTTCGGGGTGTGGCGCAGCCCGGTTAGCGCGCCTGCTTTGGGAGCAGGAGGCCGTGTGTTCGAATCACACCACCCCGACAGAAAAAAGCCTTGGAATCTATAGATTTCAGGGCTTTTCAGCTTTAAAACGGCTATATAAGAAATAATTGCATTAGAATGGAAACCCCGAAAATTTGCAGAATTTCGCCGCCGAAAAATAAGAAATGCAAAAGAATTACTGACAAACTACTGACATTTCCCATTGTCTTTTCTAAGAGCCGCTACTTCAGGGAATTTCCGGTAAAATGATAATAGCTTTCTGTATTTTGAAGGGGCCTTCACGAATTAGTATTTCGCCTTTCTATCAATCAGCCACCTCAGTAGATCTCAAAATTGTGATACTTCTCCATTCAAGAACTCACGCTACTTAAGCATACGATCTATAAAAATACTGGCAACTCCCATTGTTACAGATTTCGCTTGCTTTTAAATACTATCAGGCCCATTTGGGAACTTATTTGCCAAAGTGATACTATAGGTAGTATATTTGCAATGTCAAAAATTGAGAAACGTCTGGAGAGTTGGCGAAATGGAAGGCAGCCGATACCTATTAATGACCTTTATTCTGTATTAGATCATTTTTTCCCAGAAATGTATCGTACTGGTAAAGGTTCCCATCTTGTTGTCTGGCATCCTAAATTAGCGGAGCATCCAAGCTTTGCACCAGCAGGAGAATTTTGCATTCCTGTGCATCACGGTCAAAAAATCAAACGTCGTTATATTGATCGCTTGCTTATTGCCATTGAGATAATAAAAGAGGAATGACTATGAAAAGAGATTTGAAGTATTATACGAATTTGAATTACCCAATTGAAATAAGAAAAATTCCTGAAGACGAGGGCGGTGGCTATTGTGCCGAAATTCCTCAACTTGGTCGATTTGCTTTTGTTGGCGATGGTGATACTGTCGAGGAATCACTTGATAACTTAGAAGCAGTCAAAAGCGATTTGTTTGCAGATTATCTCAAACGAGGTATTCCTATTCCTGAACCCGAAATTGAAGTTGAAGAACAGTATAGTGGAAGATTTGTTGTAAGAGTACCTAAAGCCTTGCATGCGCTTCTGAGTAAACAGGCAAAGAAAAACGAATGTAGCTTGAACCAATATGTAACTACCTTGCTGAGTACTGCTGTTGTTGCAGGTAGTATTGAGGAGCTAGTTAATAATAAAGTATTGCAGATTGGTAGAGTTCTCGAATTTTCTGAGCCTAAATTTTATGTAGCAAAAAGAGAGAAGCCATCTGATAAAATTGAGCCTGTCCAACCTTATCGAAGAGCTATGTGAAATGGAAAAACGTGAGAAAAGAACAATAAAACTTACTCCTGCTGAATATGCTGAAATTCTTGAAGGATTTCAATTGGATAGGATTGCTTTACACAGTTGTCGATCAATAATTAATTTAGATGATATTGATCCCAGTAAGCTTTCTATCAAGGTGAATATTAAAGGTAAACACAGTCACTCAATTAAAGAAGAATTTGTCGAGGTTTTCCAATCCTATTCTTTAGTTGCCAGAAATAACAAAAATAAGAAGAGTTTTGTTGAAATTGAAGCCAACTATAGGTTGATTTTTACCAGTTCCAGCCAGATATCAGAAGATTTTTTGGAAATCTATCAAGAAACCAGTTTAGAATTTGTTGTCTGGCCTTTCTTTCGTGAACTTGTACATAATATGTCGTCGCGAATGGATATCCCTCCTCTTACAATTCCTTTTGTCAAAGCATAAATATTAAGCTCCCTAACCCGCCTTATACCAGTGGGCGGGTTTCTTTTTTTCATTTATATGTTCTTCTTTAATTTCTGTTGTAGCGTGTAAGATTCAGGCCAGTTCTATAGACTTCCGAATTAAACCTACATTCGCACCCTTTTCCAAAAGCTTCTTGTGTTCTTCGTTCTTTCAGGTATCATTAAAAACTTTTCACCTATCAATACCTGCTATCAAATAATTAGTCATTATTACTGACATCGATAAAAAATGTTCGAAAATCTCAGAATATAATACTCCCGGAAATTAG
>DLHF01000050.1:189-23675 GCA_002483085.1 Ignavibacteria bacterium UBA7675 | reverse complement strand
TCCTAAAAAGTAGGAGTACCTCAGTTCTATAAAGGGGATAGATATCAGTATTTGCTACTCATGTTATCCAACATAAAACTGACACCTTTTTCCTTTCGCAGCAAAAGAAATCGTTTTTTATTCCGGTTTGTGTATCAGCAGACTATATACACAAGGAATAACTAATAGATTTAAGACTGTTGCCGTCAAAAGTCCGCCCAGAATAACCACTGCCATTGGACTTTGTATCTCATTGCCCGGCTCACCCGCTTTTACGGCCAGAGGAATGAGCGCAAGGGCTGTTGCAAGCGCCGTCATAACAATCGGAATAAGGCGATCTGCCGACCCCTGTATAAGTACGTTCTGTAAAGGAAGTCCTTCCCCGTGCAATACCTGATAATGTGATACAAGCAGAATACCGTTGCGGGTAGCAATACCGAGTAGGCTAATGAAACCGATGGTAGTGGCAATGTTAATACTGCCCCAAGAGAAATAGACAACCAGAATCCCGCCGATAAGTGCTAATGGAAGGTTCAGCAAAACGACCCCGGCCAGCTTCGCACTTTTGAACTCGAAGTACAGAAGCAGAAAGATAATAGCGATTGATAGGATAGCTGTGATAAGCAGAATTTGCGAAGCGTTTGCCTCACTCTCAAACTGTCCGCCGTACTCGATATGATATTCTTGCGGCAGTTTTACTTTACTTTGTATCTGTGCTCTAATGTCATCTACGACAGTAACTAAATCGCGTCCTTGTACATTGGCCGACACAACTACCTTGCGCTGAATATTCTCTCTGCTAATGGTAAAAGCACTACCCACCGACGAAATATCTGCTATTTCAGCCAGAGGAACAGCACCGCCTTCTGGCAGCATAACCAAGGCACTCCGTATATTGTCTAAACTGCCTCTATATTCGGGATGATAGCGCACAACAATATCGAATTGCTGCTCACCTTCATATATTTGCGAAACTGTTTCACCGGCAAAGGCAACATCAACAAATTCTGTAATATCGTTTGCGGTCAAGCCATGAGCCGCCAATAACTGCCGCCGGGGAGTAATGCGAATTTGTGGTACTTCAATTTGCTGCTCTACAGCTACATCTGCCAATCCTTCCACATTCTGTATGGCCTGCTGTACTTCCTTACCTATGGAAAATAAACGCGATAAATCGGGGCCAAAAATCTTCATAGCGATGTTTGCCCTCGTACCCGATAACATATGATCTATGCGGTGAGCAATCGGCTGCCCAAGAGTAATATTGACACCGGGAACCACACTGAGCTTTCTACGCACTTCCGCAAAAAATTCTTCACGGCTTTTTCTCTTTAATTGGAATGGAGCATCAATTTCCGATGCGTTTGCTCCCTGTGCGTGTTCATCCAGTTCCGCCCGTCCAGTCCTGCGGGTAACAATTGTTATTTCCGGCATTTCCAATAACAGCCGCTCTACCAGATTGCCAGCCTTGTTGCTTTCTTCCAAAGACATTCCCGGAGGCCCGACAACGCTAATCACTAATGAACCTTCGTTAAATTCCGGAAGAAAGTTTCGTCCCAGATGAAAGAACAGTACCAAACTCATGGCGAACGCGGCAACTGTTAGACCAATGACTATACGCGGGACGCGCAGAGTTGCGCCAAGTAAAGCTTTGTACCGTTTCTGCAACCACCGCTCTACTCTTGTTCCTTCAGCTTGTTTAAGGAATAAGGCAGGGTTCTTTAGAAGAAATGAGCAAAGCACCGGCGTTACTGTTACAGCTACCACTAACGAGGTTAGTACCGAGGTAATAAAGGAAATGCCCAATGGCTGTAACAGGCGTCCTTCCATGCCGCTGAGGAAAAACAGCGGAATAAAAGAAACAATGATGATGAAAGTAGCAATGATAATAGAGCTTCGTACCTCTACCGAGGCGTCCAAGATTATCTGTAGTATGGAGCGGCGGAACGCAGCTTCTTTTTGGGCATTCTCTCGCAGTCTTTTAAAGACATTCTCCACGTCGATAATTGCATCGTCCACTAATGCACCGATTGCAATAGCCATACCGCCCAGACTCATTGTATTGAGTGTATAGCCCAAGAGCTTCAGTACAATCACTGATACCAGCAACGAAAGAGGAATTGCTACCAGAGAAATAACCGTTGTTCGCCAGTTCATCAAAAAAATGAACAAGACAAGTACAACAAAGAATGAACCCTCTAACAATGTTTGATTCAGGTTGCGGATTGATGCTTCGATAAAATTGGATTGTCGGAATATGTGGCTGTTGACTTCGACCCCCTTCGGCAAAGAGGCTTTCAAATCAATAAGTGTGCCGTCGATGCGCTCGGTCAACTCTAACGTGTTTGTTTCCGGCTGTTTGCTTACGGTCATAATAACCGCAGCTTGTGCGTTCAAAGAACCGTCGCCGATTTTATCAGAAGCACCTATGACAACGCGAGCAACATCCCTGATATAAACGCTCTGCCCATTAATACGTTTTATAAAAGCGTCGGCTAAATCCTCTACGGAATGACTGCGCCCGGAGCCTTTGATAATGTATTCATTGCCATGCTGGTTGAAAAATCCTCCGCCTGTATTCACATTTGCAGCTTTTACACTTTTAATAACTTCCTCTACACTTACGCCATAATATTTCATCTGCTCCGGCAAAAGCTGTACTTGATACTCTTTATAATCGCCTCCCATCACAATAATATTGGCGATGCCGCTTACGGCCTTCAAACGCGGCAAAATTGTCCAGTCTGCTAATGTACGCAACTGCATTGGCGACAGACTATCAGAAGTAACACCAATAAGCATAATTTCGCCCATGATCGACGACACTGGCGCAAGAGTAGGTTCTCCTACAGTAGCAGGCAGGCGTTCGCGAATCATTCCGAGCCTTTCATTGACTACCTGCCGAGCCTTGAAAATGTCGGTTCCCCAATCGAACTCCACCCATACGACAGAGATACCCGCTGCTGATGACGAACGTACTCTACGCATTGAAGGCGAACCGTTCAACGCTGTTTCAATCTGGAAGGTGACTAATTTCTCCACTTCCTCGGATTCCATTCCGTGCGCTTCGGTAAGGATTGTTACGGTCGGGGCTGTCAAATCGGGAAAGATGTCCACATTAATTGTTCTGGCAACGAAGAGTCCTACACAGCTTAGCAGCACGGCTGTAATAAGCACGAGCAGCCGATTGTGTAACGACAACGATAATATTTTGTTCAACATACGATGTCGGTATAAATACGAGAGTTAGTGGGAATGCCCATGAGCAGGAATCTGACCAGCCATTGATGCCATCTTCACTTGGTAGGCTCCTGTTGTTACAATGTGTTCGTCTACTTGCAAGCCGTCGAGAATTTCTACAAGCGGTCCGTTATGCACGCCAATTCTGACGGGACGTTTTTCAAAGGTTTCACCGGAAAGCTGAACGATAACGGAATACTGCCCGAACTCTTCCAGTAATGCGCTCGAAGGAATACTTATGCCACTGCGGGTTTCCCCGGCAGCTATTTGCACTTCGGTAAAACTTCCTTCGACAATACCCTGCGACATACCTGCCTGAAAGTATACGGGAATAAGTGGCTGCACATCGCTTACGGCTTTCCCAACCGAAGTCAATGACCCGCCAATATCATTCAGATTAACCCACTGGCCGTTTGGATTAGTAAACCACACATCGCGAATAGCTGTTAGTTTGGAGTAATGCTGTACAGGAACATCCACTTTTAGTAAAACCGGGTGCTGTACGCCAATAACAAGAAGGGGAGCACCGGCACGGACGAAATCGCCATTACGGGCAAAAACTCTTTTTACATAGCCGGATAAGGGAGCATTGATTTGTTTAGCGCCACTGCGGTAATTGGCTGCGAGATTCTCATACTCTGCTTTGGCAATCTCATACCGTTTTTTAACGTCTTCAAAATCGCCTTTAGATACTACCTGTCGTTCCAATAACCGTTGTTTTCGCGTGAACTCGGCTTCGGTCTGCTCATATAACGATCTTGCCTTTGCTAATTCAATAGTAATATTTCCAGATGTCAATCCTTCACCGCTTATAGTGGCAAGCAGTGAGCCTCTCTGAACCTGTACGCCTTCCACGAGTAGCCCGGATTTGAAGGCTACGACGCCATCGGAACTGGCCTGTACAGTGCGCTCTGCACCGGGGGCCGGTTGCCAACGCCCGGATGTGCGTATCAAGTCATAGACACCCGCAGCCCGTACTTTATCGGTATAAAATGCTATTTTCCATGCCTGCTCTTTCAGAAACGAGATTGTCCCGCCTACCTCTTCTTTGGAGCCAAGAGCTTTGTTTGCTTCCTCTTGACTGCTATAGACTTGTACGTCCTTTATCTGTATCTTATCATTGATAGCCGCAGACTGTAACTCGAAAAGAAGCGTATAGCTTCCCGGCTCTTTGGGTTGTAACGTCGGCGTAAAGATACCGGGGGCAGAAGGCTGTTTTGCTGTTGTGCGTATGCCTTTGCCGTCTTTAATCAAACTTACTGTTATTGAACCTTCGCGTACTGGCTGATGACCGTTCAGAACAGTAAAGTGTGCAGCAAATCGGCTTGGTTGCCCGACAACAAGTGCACGGAACTCGACGAACAATTCAATGTTATCTGTCCAGATTGTTGTGTCTACCGACACGGGTTCGGCATTGCTAGAATGTTCCTCTTCATGCGCGTGATCTTCCGATGTTTGGCTACAACTATAGAGGAAGGTACAAGCCGTAGAGAGCACCGCGAATAGAACCATATACCCCCCACGTTGCAGCCTGTTTACTATTCGATTAGTGGGTATGCTCATGGTCGTCCTTGTGTTTATGGGTGCTGGAAGAATTGGGCTGGGCTGTAGTTGAATCTTTGTCCACCGTAAATTCTTCCTGCTCATGGCTATGAGCGGAATCTTCTGTATGGGGATGGCCGTGTTCTTCGCCATCGTGGGTATGGGTGTCGCTTCCGTGTTCGTGATTTTCTTCCGATGAATTGCATGAAATCATTACTGCTGCAAGCAGTATACACAGGAAAATTTGTATGTTTTTCATAGTTCTGATTGTTGAATTGATAGAATACTATAATTGATGTTGAAGAAGTTCTGCGCGAAGTCTGAATAGCTCATGCTCCATCTGGAGCATTGCGTCATAGCTGTCGCGATAGAATAGAACTTCTTGATAGTATTGAAGGAAGGATAGCTCGCCGACCTCGAAAGCCTCTCGTAGTAACTGTTCGCTCTGTAAGCCGGTGAGTGCAGTCCGGTAAGTGTTATACTGCTGTACAAGGGATGTATAGCGGTTATACTGTTCTTGAAAGGATTGATAGGCGGAACCTAGAACGGCTTCTTTTCTGCTTTGTCGGTATTGATAATTCAGTTCTGCGGCCTCAACAGCAATACCACCTCTCCACAAGGGAAGGCTGATGCCGAGTTGAATACCTGAATAATGCAACCCCTCTGCTGCCTGATAATGGTAGCCGGTAGAGAAACCGGGCAGCGCCAAAGCCTGCTGTAGTTCCTTTTCTTTCTCTGCCACAGCTATATCTTTACCAACAAGCAATAACTCTGGATTGCGACCTTCAATATTTTGCCAGAGTGTATCGGCTGACGGAATTTCCAGACTGATAGGATAGTCTGCATCCTCTGTCGATACCGGCTTCCCACCGTTGAGAGCCGCCAGTTTTTGCTCAACGCTATTCTGTGCAATCTGATTTTTTTCTCGCTCGAACTGTATAGCCAGCCATACAATTCTGGACTTATTTCTTTCTAAAATGCTCGTTTGTCCAGCCTCGAACATGGCTCCGGCTTTCTCGAAGACCAATTGCCCCTGTGTGTATCGCTCTTGCAGAAGTCGGGAATATTTGCGTAAAGCAATAAGGTCGTAATAAAGCTGTGCAATTGTCAGCAATATTTCTTGCCTCAACTGCCGGTACTCTAATGCAAATTGTTCGGCTTTCTGTTCACCAAGAGCAGTGCGTTTGCTGTATGCGGTGGGAAAATCGAAGGACTGGCTTATGACAAATTCCTTCTGCGTACCTGCTCCGGACGAGGTGCCAAGCAGATAATCAAAAACCGCTTGTGGGTCTGCCAGCCTGTTGTCTTTCTGTAGCTCAGATGTACGACTCTCTACCAGCTTGCGGAATGCTACAAGTTCCTTGTTGTTAGCCTCCACTTCGTGCAGTACAGCTTCCAAGCCAGAATATTGAGCCCAAATGCAATGTGGTACAATAAAGGCAAGCAGCAATAATGCTACCGCCAAGCACTTTTTCATAAAAGAACCTTCACGTAAGAATGAATACAGTACCAAGTAGGCTATGACCGCCTGTTCGGAGTATTAAGAGTAGTTAGAGGGAATAAGGATATGTAGAATCAGGCAGAAGCCGGTGGAGCGCGAAGCGGAGAAGAAGAAAAGGCGGAATGATCTTGTGGGCTATGATCATCTTGAAGAGGGTAAAGAGGTAGAGAGACGGTTGTCTCTTCTTCAATAGAATGTATGGCAGGTAGCAGGCAAACGCATATCTGGACAGCAATTACAGGTGGAGCAATACTGCGTTTGTAGAATTTATAGTATTGTTCTGTTGTGCCGGGTTGCTCGTTGTGTGTCTTACCCAGAAGGCCAAGCCAGTCCATAAGGGAACGCTTTGTCTGTTCCTTATGCTCATGGCTATGAGGTTCCGTAGAATCATGCTCATGTGTAGCCATGTGAGTACACGGCTGCTTTTCTCCCTCAGTATGAGCATGAGGGAAAAGACTGTGGACTACAACAAGGCTATACAGCACAAGAAGCAGAACCGGTATTATTTTCTCCACGGATTTCATTAAACACCAATATAAAAAATATCGACCAGAGTGCAAGCTGATGATATTGCACAAGCAGGTCTTTTTTCTTCAATTCGATGATTTGTAGTTATGCGGAACGTTTTGCGGAATGCCTATGGAAGAGGACATTAGGAGCCTCTGGAATAAAAGAAGTTAGGGAAAAGTGGGGATTGATTTTTTTTTGATGTGGTGAGACGAACAAGAATTACGTATGCGCGAGTCCTAATGATATCAGTATAATGTCATATTCTTCAACACCTGCTATCAGCACTTGTCCTATGCCAAAGGAAAAATTTCCTATACGGCAATAAGAAATTTCCCTACATATAAATCGGATGTTCTCTTACCTGTAATTCAGCCTGCTTCCTATGTTTTCAGCACAGGCAGTTTTGTACCTTTGTACTAAGTACACTTGTATTGATGCCTGTTGTCCCCACGGCATGATACAGCAGCTATTGTAGCGTTATCTCGCCGCCCGAAGAAATATCAGCGTCTTTCACTCAGCGGTCTTCGGTGTTGTGAGAACACCGTTACACTCGGTTATGTCGATGGACATCAGTAACAGTAGGCAGGATGTTGGGGTATGCCGTTCTGCGGAGCGGCTGTGTAATGCCATTGAATTTTATGGGAAATCTGCTTGCCAAGAAGTGAAGTAGTATGTCGATGCTCATCGGCAACAGCAGGCAGGATATTGGGGAATGCCGTTCTGTGGAGCGGCTGTGCATGCTATTGAATTTTATGGGGAAGCCGCTTGTCGAGCGGCGAAGTTTCACTGTTAGTATTGAGAGAACCATGTGGGCACTCATGGCTCGAAGCAGTCATAATCTATTGGTATTGCGATTACATATTGCCGACAGAATACCGTTCTGTAGCGGCGTGTTGTATTCATGATGAAGCTGTCTAAAGTTTCGTCACAGTGAGTGCTGATAATGGCGTATTAGTACGCTTCAACCTTCGCTCGTGCTATAGTCTGAGTTGTCATAAAAAATGATGTGCAGACGAACGCACCGCGCTGCACATCGTCTCTACTATGGCTGTCCGCCGTGTGGCCGTTCGGCCTGTGGTGCAGCGGAATTGTCGAAAGCTCTCCGCAGTATCATTTTCATAAGAATCATGCGCAGACGAGCTTATGAGAACGATGTACAGACGAGGTCAACCGCCGACAACGACCAAGTGCTCGTATAGGATGCCAGTGCTATACAGCCCCTTCCATTGCACTCATTACCGCAACATGAGACAACTTCTTTCAATAAAACTCATACTCATTTACAAGTTTGGAGAATTTATGAAAAGGCAATCGTTCAAGCATAAAAAAACATTGCTAATAGCTCTGTTTTGCATGGTCTGCATGAGCTCCACAGCATGGGCACAGGCAGATCTCTGGATAAAAGATAATACTGGTGATACTGGTGTCGAACCCAATACCACTACGAGCGCATTCTGGGCAAGCCCGGATATCTGGATAACCTATTCTTCTGCTCCGGGCGCACCCGTACAAGCTGATCCTCTGTCCGGTAGTCTCAACTGGGTGCATATAAAAGTACGAAACCGGGGAACCACGACTAATAGCGGGACAGAAAAAGTGTACCTCTACTATTCATCAGCTTCATTAGGGCTGTCCTGGTCCACACAATGGATAAATTATACGCCGACAATATCACCATGTACTCCAGGAACCGTGTTTGGTGACTTGATCGGTTCTGCAACTATTCCCCCACTTGGACCTGGCAGCAGTGCGGAGATCGTGATACAGTGGTGGGCACCCAATGCCGCAGATTACAGTTGTCTTTCGCAACCAGAGCATTTCTGCCTGCTGGCGCGTATTACGCCGGGCATGACCTATACAGAGACAACAAGTATACCATACAATACTCAATACAATAATAATATAGCTTGGAAAAATTATATCCATCTCAAACTTCCCTGCGATGGCAACCCGGGGAAAGGTACTGTCACTGTTCGCAATGTTAGAGATGCTGCGACAACGATGAAGCTCAGAGTTGCTATACCTGATAACCAAGATGGCAATGTTTTTGAAAATGCGAACGTTGCTATGGTCTTGGATAATGAATTGTATCAGAAGTGGCAGGCAGCCGGTGGTCAAGGAGAAGGCATAGAAGATAAGGGAGAAGGCACAATAGAATTGCTGAATGCAAATGCTTGGATAGGTGGTATCCCCATGGAACCGGAAGAAACATACCAGGCTGGTCTGGCTTTCACTCGTACAAATGACGACTTTACAGACCTTGCGGAGATTGATATGATCCAGGAGGATGATGGAGAAGTCACCGGTGGCGAACGCATCGGGGTAGATTTCACCCTGAATGGCTGTGCAGATCTCTGGATAAAAGATAATACTGGTGATACTGGCGCTGAACCCAATACCACCACAAGCGTGTTCTGGGCGAGCCCGAGCATCGGGGTAAGCTGGCCAAATGCGAGCTCACCTCTCAAACCCAATCCTGCTGGCGGCGCTCTCAACTGGGTGCATGTAACAGTAGAAAACAGGGGCACCGGATACAGCAGCGGAACGGAAAAGGTCTACGTCTACTATTCAGCAGCGGCATTAGGACTGTCTTGGTCCACCCAATGGATTAATTATACACCGACAATATCAGGATGTACTCCAGGAACCGTGTTTGGTGACCTGATCGGTTTTGCAACTGTTCCGGCACTTGCACCCAATGGTACTGCGGATGTAGTGATACAGTGGTGGGCACCCGATCCGACAAATTATCCCTGTATTTGGGATCCCGGACATTTCTGTATGATTGCACGTATTGAGCCGGGAATTACCTATACAGAAACCACGAATATACTGTACAACACACAATACAATAATAACATCGCTTGGCGAAATTGGTCTGTAGTTAAACTTCCTCCGGGCACGTACAACCCGGTACCGGCTACGGTACTGACCCGCAATGTTAAAGATGTTGCGACTACCATGAAGCTCAGAGTTGCTATACCTGATAACGCCAATGATAATGTTTTTGACAATGCCGATGTTGATATGATTCTTGATAATGAATTGTTCCAGAAGTGGCAGGCAAACGGTGCTCAAGGGGAAAATATCGAAGATCAAGGCGATGGTATCATACGCTTGCTGAATGCTGATGCATGGATCGACGGCATTCCTATGGATCCTGAAGAAACACATCAGGCCGGTTTAAGATTCACACGTACAAATGACGAATTTACAGGCACTGGAGAGATTGATATGATCCAGGAAGATGACGGAGACGTCACCGGTGGCGAACGCTTCGAGGCGAATTTCGCCCAGGATGATGGTGCTGATGGCTTAGTGACAGGAGTACCTGATGAGAGCAATGGTGCGGATGGTATATCAGTCTATCCAAACCCCGCTCAGACAGAGTTTACTATCAGCAATACCGACAAATCAGCAAGCTACAGTGTACGGATACTGGATGTTATGGGTCGTGAAGTGTACAGCTCCAACTTTAGCGGCAACCTGAAGATCAATGTAGAAAAATTCTCTAAAGGAGTTTACTACGTAGAAATGAAGAACGTACAAACAGGCACCCAGACAATCAGGCAGATTACTGTAAACTAATTCTGCGGAACTCATCAAATAGGCTGTCTTTTCCGAGGCAGCCTATTTGCATTTATAGGCTATAGTTGTCTCATCAGCGAGCTTGCCGCCGGTGCTGAATGATCTGTCTTTAGAATTTATAAATGGCATTTGCGTAAGTCCTGATTCGGCATTATGCCATGCTCTCCAACATCGGTTGTCAGAAATTGTCCTATGCCAAAGGAAAAATTTCCTATACGGCAATAAGAAATTTCCCTACATATAAATCGGATATTCTCTTACCTGTAATTCAGCCTGCTTCCTATGTTTTTCGTACACACAGTGTTGTAGCTTTGTACCGGGTACACTTTCATTGATTCCTGTTGTTTCCACGGCGCGATACAGTAGTTGTTGTAGTGTTATCTCGGCGCCCGAAGAAGTCTCCTCGCTCTTCACTCAGCGGTCTTCGGTGTTGTGAGTACAATGTTACACGTAGTTTGTCGATGCCCATGGTCAACAGCAGGATAGTGGGGAATGTTGCTCTGCGGAGCGGCTGTGCATGCCATTTAATTTTATGGGAAATCCGCTTGCCAAGCGGTGAAGCACAGCGAAGCTATGATGTATGCCGATTCACATCGACAACAGCAAGATATTTGGGAATGCCGTTCTGTGGAGCGGCTGTGCATGCTATTGAATTTTATGGGGAAGCCGCTTGCCAAGCGGTGAGGTCATACTGTTAGTATGGAGAGAACCATGCCGTTTCTCATGGCTCGAAGCAGTTATAATCTATTGGTATTGCGATTACATATTGCCGACAGAATACCATTCTGTAGCGGCGTATTGTATTGGCAATGAAGCTGTGTACAGTTGAGAGCTCATGATGTCGTATGAGTGCGTTTCAGCCTTATAGTCTGAGTTGTCATAAGAATGATACGCAGACGAACGTACCGCGCTGCACACGTCATTACTGCAACATGAACTTCTTTCAATAAAACTAATACTCATTTAAAAGTTTGATTTACAAGTTTGGAGAATTTATGAAAATGCAATTATTCAAGCATAAAAAACCATTGCTAACAGCTCTGTTTTGCATGGTCTGCATGAGCTCCACAGCATGGGCACAAGCAGACCTCTGGATAAAAGATAATGCTGGTGATACTGGTGCTGAACCCAATACTACCACCAGTACATTCTGGGCAAGCCCAAGCATCGGGATAAGCTGGCCGAATGCGAACACCTTACCTTTAAAAGCCAATCCTGCTGGTGGTGCTCTCAACTGGGTACATGTAACAGTAGTAAACAAGGGTAACGCGCCCAGCAGCGGAACAGAAAAGGTCTACGTCTATTATTCAGCGGCTTCATTAGGACTGTCCTGGTCCACGCAATGGATCAATTATACACCGACAACATCATGTGCTCCAGGAACCGTGTTTGGTGACTTGATCGGTTCGGCGACTGTTCCAGTACTTGCAGGCTTTGGTGGTACTACGGATGTAGTAATACAGTGGTGGGCACCCGATCCCACGAATTACCCTTGTATTTCGCAACCAGGGCATTTCTGTATGATTGCACGTATTGAGCCGGGAATTACCTATACAGAAACAACAAGTATCCTGTACAATACTCAGTACAATAATAATATAGCTTGGCGAAATTGGTCCGTGGTTAAAGTTCCTCCGGGCACCTACAACCCGGTACCGGCTACCGTGATTACCCGCAATGTTAAAGATGTCGCAACTACCATGAAGCTCAGAGTTGCTCTACCGGATGACCAAGATGGCAATGTGTTCGACAACGCCGATGTTGATATGGTTCTCGATAATGAATTATTCCAGAAGTGGCAGGCAAACGGTGCTCAAGGGGAAAATATCGAAGATCAGGGCGATGGTATCATACGCTTGCTGAATGCTGATGCATGGATCGACGGCATTCCTATGGATCCTGAAGAAGCGCACGAAGTGGGCTTGCAGTTCACTCGTACAAATGACGACTTTACAGGCACTGGCGAAATTGATCTGATCCAGGAAGATGACGGGGACGTCACCGGTGGCGAACGCTTCGAGGCGAATTTCGCTCAAGATGATGGTGCTGATGGCTTAGTGACAGGAGTACCTGATGAGAGCAATGGTGCGGATGGTATATCAGTCTATCCAAACCCCGCCCAGACAGAGTTTACTATCAGCAATACCGACAAATCAGCAAGCTACAGTGTACGGATACTGGATGTTATGGGTCGTGAAGTGTACAGCTCCAACTTTAGCGGCAACCTGAAGATCAATGTAGAAAAATTCTCTAAAGGAGTTTACTACGTAGAAATGAAGAACGTACAAACAGGCACCCAGACAATCAGGCAGATTACTGTAAACTAATTCTGCGGAACTCATCAAATAGGCTGTCTTTTCCGAGGCAGCCTATTTGCATTCATAGGCTATAGTTGTCTCATCAGCGAGCTTTCACACCGGTGCTGAAGAACAGGCTTTCTCACATCCTATCTGGCAAACACGCCATCATGCAATACAAACATTTTTACCAACTCATCCACAATTTTCCAAAGCACTTCCACATTCCTTCTGTTTCTCCGACCTCATATTCTTTCCTATGTAAAAATAGGACAACCCTCCTTCTTTCTGCTTCCAAAATCAGTACTTTTCCTATATCCTTCTGCTTCCAAAATCAGCACTTTTCCTATATCCTTTCGCTGTTCTACTCTGTAAATTGCACTGTCTATTTGTTGCTGAACAACGAGTGCTTTTGTTTACAACAATACACCAGCAAAGATAACTATAACGGCAGTCCGTCAGGCGAATCTCAAGTGGTCATTCCCGATTCAATAAAATACTATTTCCGTCTCTCTTCGGATGACCCTCTATGGGAGATGTTAGAAAAGCAGGGACACGATATAGCACGCTTTGTTTCTCTGTACGCGGTTCGTGATACGCTGTATGCGCTGATCAATCTGCTTGCTGGTTACGACACAGAAACAGTGCCCAGCAGTGGCGGCGAACCAATTATGCAGATCGTATTGCGAAGCGGGCAAGTGGTGATGAAAATGTACAACGGAACTGTTGATGTTATTCTACTACCACCGCGTTATGATATTACAAAACTTCTCGCATATTCTACTGGTATGGTAGGAGGAATATATGTCGATACAGAGCGCACCGGAAGCCACAACAGTCATGGCTCGCCGCAATTTGTTATGATCGACGGAAATCACATTATACGCCGGGACAGCACTCAGTGCAGTGTGCGTGTCTGGAATCAATTGCAGGGCGGGAGCCAGTCGCTTGCCAGTGCGGTGCTCGCACCCGACGACGCTTTATGGTATTGTGATGGCAGCCGGCAACTACTGGTGAGAGTGTTGTCCGATGGAGTGATGCAGGAGATCGGAACTCGCGCATTTGAACTCTCTACTACTGCAACGGTGAAGGCTGGTACAAACGCAGGGTATGCGTGCAAAGACCTTATTGCTCTACGTGATGCTGTTGTTCTTCTGCTGATGTCCACCGACTCTTTGCATACGTCCTTTGCACTCCAGATGTACGACAACAGCGGCGCATTTCTCTATCAGTGGGCAGTTCCTGATGAAGGAAACACTTTGGAATCTGTGCAATTGCTCGGCATGGAGCGCAACGAGATTCTTGCTTTGGGGCGCACAGAAACACGACAATGGAGGCTATTGCGTAGTGTTCTTCCTTCAAGCGATAGCTCGCTGCCCGCACATTTTCACTCTGGACGATAGCTGTATCAGCGCTTCTTGTAAGCAGATATTCGTCCTGCTGCTGCATTCCAAATGAGTTATACCCAAGGGCGATGCCCACACATTGGCTCTACAAAGTAGAAATACTCCACAACATCATACATAAACCTTTCCTGTAAAAGTTTATATTGCCGAAACGGTATTTTATTCATGGAAGGTGTCTGATTTCTGTACGGAGACAGAGGGGAGAGATGTGCGCTTCAGTCTTTGCTTGTCCTGTTCGTCGTTGCACCGCGCTGCACGACTGCCTCGTGGTGTGCGGCCTTCACCGCTTTTTTTATGGGTGCAGATATTTCCGCTTCCGGTCTGGCGGCTAGCTTTTGAGCAGCCACGAACCGGATATTGCGACCGGGGACAGCGACTAAGCCTGCGAGCAAGACGCACGTGCCATGAAACCTGCTATCAGCAGAACTACAGACAGCTTCATCTACACTGAATTACTATGACCAATCCAAGTCCTACATGGAGCCTACACGCCCGTTATGGCGATTATCTGAGCTCCCAAATGAAATCACTGCGGAAGTTTGGCTATGGCATGTTTGTCTGTAAGATGCAGGCGGCAGCAGGGCCTGTATGTTCCACATTCTGGCTGTATTCGGATGCACCTGCTCCCGGGTGTATGCCAGAGATTGCACAGTTGTGGCGCTGGAACGAGTTTGACGTGGAATTTGTGCCCCAAACACAGGCCACCCAGAATTCATACGCTGTCGTCAACGGTACATTCCCCAAGCCCGATGTAGAGTTCTATGGCTCTACGCTCGACTGGAATAGCATGACATCAGGGGAAATTACGCCTGATGTGGTGGAATGGGTGCGATGCCTCGCTATGACCGACAACCGGGTGATGAAGGATATGCAGAAGTACTACAATGCTTGGATGGTTTCCAGCGGAATACCTGCTAACCAGATTCCCGCTGCCCAGCAGAACTTTGCCGGTGCGGTGGCTACAACTGGCCCCAATAATGTGATTGGAGGTACAGGAGGGGCAGGCTCCAGCACGCAACCCGGCTGGCCCACAGCCAGCGTGTGGAAATATCCGCTTACCGCAGTAAAGCCTGTACCTTCCACTCTTGATATGTCCAAGATGATAGCGCTCAATATGTGGCGCATGCCAACTGGCAATACCGAAGTTGATGTCACCGTGCCGGGATTTTCCCAGCAGACATATGCGTGTATTGAAAAAATGAACGTCCTGGACGGTTCTACCAATTCACCCTCGTACACGGCAGCAGCAATGAACAACGAAACCTATGTGTTCCCTGGAACTGCTGTTGTTGATCCCTATGCGGATTTGAATACTTATACTATCGTGTGGACGCCAACCCGCATAGCCTTCTACTTAAACGCAGGCAAGGATGGAACGGACGTATCAAATGCAAAGCCGATATTAGAATTTGATGTTAATGATTATCCTTCATTAGCCCAATCGGGGACACAGGCTCCGCAGGGTACGATGACATGGGCCGACACCAGCTTTACCGATGAACTCGGCCATGTATCTATTAACTTGGCAAACTATGTAGCTTTTAAAGCGGCAGCAGACGTAGCTAACTCAGCCCTTACTCCCGCAACAGAAGCAGGAGCCGGATGGTCTGGGAATCCACCGCTCAGTAATTTTACAGAAGTGGACGCGCTTTTTCGCAGTGTGAAGTTTTATCCCTTGATATCACAGACAACTGATGGTTCTCAAACCAGTGATTTTACACTAACGGGCGACGATGTTTGGGGATTTGATCTCGGCGATGGAACCTGGACAGCCGACAACTTCAACACCAATATTAACCAGTACTTTGGAATATTGTATGCTCAGGACTTTACCAGTGCCGGTGGAGCAAATACCGATCCACTGTACGATTCTAAAAGCCCGCTGGCTGTAAATTTTGATCCTAATACCAGCGGAACGCTGGTGCCTGATAAGCTGCCAGTAATGAAGCTGAGCTGTTCGCCGTCTACTGCTTCGCCCCAGAGAAATTTCTTTCGGGTGGGAACGACGATGAACACAGGAGCGCCTATTTCTTCGACAAACCCATTCATGTTCGTTACATTGGAAGCAGGCGGTGTATCCATTCCTACGTCTGGCGCTTCTACGCCGCTGGCTTTCTTTGCACCGCCAGCAGGCTCATCTGTAACGGCTACCGTCAACCTCTACATGAGCAAAACCTACCACGGCTCATTTCCAACGGCAGATGTGCCTACAACTCCAGATGCTACGGCTACATTAACCCTGAGTACCGATAGCAGCGGGGCTATTTCCTGGAGCATCGTCGACGATCAATATGGGATTATGGTGGCCTATCAGTCGGCAAATCCACATCTCATTACCGTGTCGCCGGGGACAGCTACTCCGGGAAGTTAAACGAGCTTTGCTAGTTGCTTTATGCTCGATACACAACTTGAAACCCTTGGAAGCATCAGTCTTTCAGGGGTTTTCTATGAGAGTACGGGTACACATGGCCGGAAATGCTCCGGCCATGTGTAGACTGTACTGCGGAAGCCATTACGGCTTTTCTATTACCAGCTCAGAAGAATAACATTGCTGAAATTTCTGGAACCCGAGGTCGAAGAATATATCTGTCCGTTCAGGGTGAGCTGGCGGTTTGCTACGTCGAGGAATACGCTCAGATCCCACATGTAGAATGCTGAAGAGAGTAGGTCAGGCCCTATCATGCCGCTTAAAGGCAGCACGGGGTCGGTAGCGCTTACCATACCCGAGAATGGGAATACCGTTATAAGAAGCACCGCACTTCCTGTAAGACGAATAGTATCCATAGCATAAGAAAGCGTTACCGAATCTATAAGTGTAATCTGGCCTGATAGCTGGCTACTGGGAAGGTCGGCAGCATGGACCGTAAGGCCCGTTTTTTCGGCGAGAATGTTTTCCTTGTGGAATGTAATAGGCATAGGATTTCCTGAAAGAGTATTGGGAAAAATGTAAGAGCAAAACGTTGTAAATCTTCCATTTTCCTGTCTGCAGCCGGGAAAATGTAGGGAGGTTGATCACTGTATCGCTCCCCTCATGCCGGTTCTGCTCTCGTGCGCATGAGGGAGAGAACCGGCATTCCCTGAAAGTTGTGATCGGACTCTCTGGGGGAGGGCAGCTATGACCGGCTGGGAAGAAGCCAGTCATAGCTGGTTAAAGAGGCAGATGTACAGCACTTCATTATGTATAGAGCGCAGCAGAGGATCAGTCCCTTGGGGAAGTAGGGCTGAAGCCGGGAAGGCTTTCTATGCCGTCACCGCTCCACCAGACTGATACATCATCGGTAGAACGGCGAATCCAGCCGTCGTGCTCGAAGATGATCATGCCTGATGTCAGAGCTGCATCGGTGACTGTATAGATCACATTTGTTGTCTGCGGGTCGATTATTGCCGCCCTCGGCTGCCAGACATTGGAGGTCTCATTGGTAAGGAAAAATTTCCACTCGGGGAGCAGTTTGTCGAGCATCACTCCTGCGCCGATAGTAGCACTGCCCATGCCGATGCTTTTCATGATTGAACCTAGGCGTTCCGGAGTGGTACCGAGCTTGCTGGCCAGGCTTGCGAAGTTTTCCGAACTGGCCTCGGTCAGCTTGGAAATAATGCTCGTAGCTTCCTCGCCAGTGGCTTCTTCTACACTGGCCCAGAACTCTCCAACCATAGCTTCCACAGATTCCTCTTCTGCGGGAACTGCCGCGCCCTCGGTCAGGACGGCCACAGCGATTTCCCCTGCAATAGCTACGATATCAACAAACACACTGAGAATGAGGTCAAAGTCGATCACCCAACTGCTCGGCTCATAATACTGAGTGGCACCGGGCGGTACAGCTTGGGTATTGCAGCGCGGAAGTCCATCTAACCAGGGCACTCCGCCGCAGCCCAGATGGAATGTGCTCAGATGTACAGTGGAAGACGAGTCGTTAACGATGTAAAAGCGGCGATTTGCCATAGCAGTCCTCTTGTGTAATGAGTATGAAAAGAATAGTTGTTGAGCTTATATAGGTTGCGAATATGAACATGTTAGGGGACAGGCGGCCTTACCGTCATCAGTTGCTTCGTCCGCACATTGTTCCTACGACAACAAAGCTGCGGTAAAGGTCGAACTGCCACGCAGCGGCTTGTGCAGCGCGGAGCGGAGACCGGAGCTATGAGCGGAGACGGCAGCACCATGAAGCAATTCCAATACTTTCTGTTCCAATATTTTCTGGAGGATTCGGAGCGCTTTCCTGATGTACAGAAAAAGCACTCCCTGTCCCGATTGCCTGCGAGCGGCAATCGGGATACAGAGACATTCTAATGAGCGCGGATTCCCGAACGGAAGATTTAGCTGTTGGGTCTACTTTGCAGCGGAGGGTCAGTCAGAAAAATGTGTCGCGCGCCGATAAGCCAGGCAGGAGCTACTCCTGTATCGACGATGGTCACAAACGGCAGCGTATTGGGCTGGGCAGTTAGTTTCACGCCTATGCAGTTCGGCACAATGGTTTGCTCATCTTGAGATTGCGCTGTACATGTATTTATACCGTATTCACCGGGCGGGATATTAGGCGCAGGGTCGCCCGGACGGGGGAAGGGAACTTGTTTCACCTGATTGGGGGCAAGCTCGACTGTGGAGGAGCGAAATACCTGCTGATGTGTTCCTTGGGAAGTAATGTGGAGCGTGACAAACCAATGGATGTCCGATCCCAAGGTTTCTTTTTCGAGATATACTTCCAAGGCCCAACTAAAGGGGACGGATCCCCCATATAGCTGTAGGGTAGAGCCATTTGAAGTTATGATGTTGTCCGGCTGCATGATCAGGGCTGTAGGGGATTGTACTGTTTCGGACATGAAAAGTCTCCTGAAAGGATAAACAAAAGCTCTGTAGAAGAGCATGATCACGATGCAAACATGCAATAAACGCCTACCCAGAAGCGAACCGGGAGGTGGAATAAACTCGGTTTTCGAGACAGGGAAGACTTCTGTGTGCAAGAGGATAAGACACCTAAAAGCGTTGTGTTTGAACAATAATGGGCGTTTTGCAGATATTTTTTCAGAAATGTTTTTTTGTTCGTTCCGGGGCTTATATTGTGTACTATTGCCATTCACTGGTGATAGATAGAGGAAAAGAGTGTGGTATCTGGTTCTGTACAGCCGCTGGTTCATTAATCGACTGGTATTTCCTCATGGATAGTAGTGATTTTGACGAAACTCTTTCAAGCCTTCGATAGGATGGCGCGGGCGTTTTGCAAAGGCTTATAACACCCCAACTGGCTGTGCGCGTACAATGCGAAGCGCTATAGATAGAGAACAGAGCCGGACGGCTTTTCCAAATTGCGGATAACATCATAACATCTACATAAGCATAAAGGACAACAACTGTTTCCTACGCTTTTTACTTACAGAGTACGATGAACACATCAAATGACCTGGTGCATCTTATTGGCTCCATGACCCGGCAGGAAAAGCGATACTTTAAGCTGTCATCTGCCTTTTACAACAAGGGAGAGGGAAATGATTGTTCGCGCCTTTTTGAAGTTATCGATAAAATGCAGCCAGAAAGCGACGCAGCGCTTGCGGCGGCGGTGCAGGGGAAACCCTATGCGAGGCGGTTGTCGTCCCTCAAGAACGAACTGACGGAGTTACTGCTGGACAGCCTATCGGCTTATCATGCCACAAAACAATCCCGAGCCCAGCTTCGCCGCCTGCTCACACATGTGGAAACACTGTACAGCCGGGGATTGTACAACCACTGCTTGAAAATACTGACACGCGCCGAGAAGAAGGCGAGGGAAACTGAATACCATCCTGCTCTTATTGAAGTTTTTCGGTGGAAGCGCAATCTGCTGATTAAAGGAATCACAGACTCTTTTGAAACAGATATCGATGCACTGTACCAGCAGGTAGACATTCTGCTGACCCAGATGACCAATGCCAACGAATACCTCCGGCTGATGGACTTGATGCAGGCGATATCGGCGCGATATGCCGCAGTGCCCGTACCCAGCGATTTAGAAAAACTTCGGAGTATTATGGCTCACTCTCTTATGCGGGATGAAACACAGGCCGTTTCTTTTGATGCACAATTAGCTCTGTACAATACTCGGGGAACATATTCTTTGCTGACCGGCGACCAGGATGGAGCATTGTATCAGTACAAAAAAGCTGTCTACCTGTGGAAGCGATTTCCCGCCATGGTTGCAGACCGACCTTCCCAGTATGGGCGTTATCTGCTGAACTATCTGAACTGCCTTCTGTCTTCTTCGGACGAGAACGAATTCATAACTATCCTTCGGGATTTGAAGACTTTGTCAGCTTCCTCTCCCGAAGAAATACACGGCATGAGAGATGCTTGGAATATCGAGCTCCTCTATTTCCTGAATCGCGGGCAGTTAGATCATTGTCTGTCTGTCATTGCTGATATCGAGCAGTTCATGTCTGTGCGAGCCGACAAGTATTCCCCTTTGGTCTATATTACGTTGTGCCACAATTGTGCTGTTATCTACTTTCTTGAAGGCCGGTACAGCAAAGCTTTAGAATATCTCACTATCATTCTCAATGAGCGGCGTATCGAGGTCAAGCGCGACCTCCAAGAGTTTGCGCGCGCATTTGGTGTGCTGGTGCATTACGAATTAGGCAACACAGATATTCTGGACAACAGATTGCGCTCCAACAAACGCTTTATCAGGAAAAACCAGTTGCCCGGCATAATAGAAGGCATCATCCTGATGTCTGTTGAAAAATTGTTAGACGCTACTGATAAAAAGAATATCGACCGCATTATCCATGCTATGTATGGAGAACTGGCTGATCTACTGCATCATGGCAATCAGGAATTTTTGGGATTGCCAGAAATATTGTTTTGGGCAGAGAGCAGGCTTCAGAACCGATCTACTCACGAGGTGTTTGTAGAGAGGATGCAGAATGGGCCGTATGAAACAGCAAAGGATATGTTTCCGCTTCATAGTAGCGCGCAGATTCTGCCCCACAAAGAGTTGTAGAGGTCTGCAAACCCGATAGCCTGAAGCGATAACAAAGAAGAAGGGCTGCCATATGAATTTCTACCAATTTTTGGTATCTCTGGATGGAAGTACAACGAGGTTCAGCCAGTAATCGCCTATCAATCGTGATACCTGAAGAAACTGATCGAAATCCACCGGCTTTACGATATATGAGCTACAGCGAAGCCGATACATACCCAGAATTTCTCTTTCTTCGGCAGATGTTGTTAGAATAACAACGGGCAGATGGCATAAATTTTTGTCGGCTGATATTTCTGCCATCACTTCGCGCCCGTCCATTCGCGGCATGTTCAAATCGAGCAGAATCAGGTCGGGTGTTGGAACCTTGTCGTATGGATGTTGTTTACGCAGAAAAGCCAAACACTCTTCTCCATCGCTTACATGATGCAGATTGATAAGAAGCCTGGCTTGTCGGAAGCCTTCACGTGTTAGTAGGACATCGTTTTCGTTGTCTTCTACTAATAAAATTTCGGCGGTTCGGCTATTTACAGTATTCATGATTCTCTTGTTGTAATAGATGTTTAGGGTCTATGGACGTTCAGGTATGCTGAAAAAGAATGTGCTGCCATGTCCCGGCGACGATTCCAGCCATATATTGCCGCCATGCCGTTGTACTACGCGGCGGCATACTGCCAAACCAATTCCTGTGCCGGGATATTCTTTCTGATTGTGCAATCTGCGAAATATCTCGAATATTCGCTCCTGGTGTTTGAGAGCGATACCGATACCATTGTCTTGTACAGAAAAAATCCACCCTTTTGTATCGCGGTCGGCTGATACATGAATCTTGGGCGGTTCCGCACTGCGGTACTTGATAGCGTTGTCGATCAGGTTTTGCAGGAGCTGTAGTAGCTGTATCCTATCGCCTGTTACTGTAGGCAGAGTGCTACAGGTAATCTGTGCGCCCGATTCACGGATAGTTGCTTCGAGGCAGGTTACTGCTTCCTGGAAGATTTCGTGCAAGGGAACACTGCGAAATGGTTCTACCGCAGAGTCAACGCGGGAGTAGGCGAGCAAATCCCGAATGAGACTGTGCATCTGTTGAGTAGACTGTACAATGCGCTCTATCCAATCGTTAGCTTTTTCGTCCAACTTGTCCCGATATTCCGAATGCAAGAGCTGCACAAAGCCGCTAATGCCTCGCAATGGCGATTGAAGATCGTGCGAGGCAATCGAAGCAAATTGCTTCAGTTCGAGATTGCTTCTCTCTAAAGCTCTGTTGAGTTCCTGTAGCTCTGCTGCTTTCAGTGCGAGATCGCGTGTGCGCTCGTGTACTCGATGTTCAAGCTGCTCGTTGGCTTGGCGCAATGCGAGCTCTAACTGTTTTCGCTCTGTGATGTCGACAATGGCGCTGAGCACAAACGTTCCGTCTTCGGTCTCGATAGGGTTGAGCCCGATTTCGACCGGGAAAGTGCTGCCGTCCTTACGCAAAGCGTACAGGTCGCGTCCTGCTCCCATGCGGCGCGCCTGTGGAGATGCAAAAAAGTTATCGCGCAAGTGCGGATGATGCGGACGCGATCCCTGTGGCACAAGTATTTCCACGCTTTCGCCAATGAGCTCTTGACGCGAGTAGCCAAAGAGCTTTTCGGTTTCCGTATTGACTAGCACAATGTGTCCGTCGCGGTCGATCATCACCATAGCGGTTGGTGCAGACTCGATAGTGGCTCGAAAGCGGGTTTCTAACCGTTTTCGCTCTGTCATATCGACAATGGCGCTGAGCACAAACNNCAGGTCGCGTCCTGCTCCCATGCGTCTTTTGCTTGGTTCCGCCATAAATGTAGAGCGCTGCTCTGGGTGCCGGTGGTGAAACTTTTCCGGTACGAGCCGCTCTATGGGGCTGCCTAATAGCTCGCTGCGGTCGTATCCAAAAAGCAGCTCGGCTTCCTTGTTGATAAGAATAATCAGGCCCCGGCTATCCACGATGATAATAGCTGTTGGTACCGACTCAATAATAGTCATCAGGTGGGCGATGATCTGACCGGTACCTGACAAGTCGGTAGTAGAAATTCGATTAGGCATAAAATAGTATTAATAGTTGGCAGAGCTGATGGATGTAGGCATGAATCCCTATCCTTCCGATATTATCATAGTTGTAATGCTTTCAGTTGTGCAGCACGGTTTACCGATTCGATAGCGGTTTGGACGCTCTATCTGTCCCTCTAATTATTCTTTTCGCTTTCTGCCTGTGTCGCGATTTCGTACAACGGAGCCTATGTTGCTAACTGCCGATCTCGCCAGAAGAACAAAGCTTAGATTAGATATCGTCTTTTTGGATCGTCTTTTTGGATCGTCTTTTGGGGCTATATGATTACTGAATATATCTAAATATATCTTTTATGTAAAAAAAACAAACTGTGGAACGCCGAAGATTAGGTGTCTGGTTCCCGTCAGAATGCGAGGGTACGTCGGGGTAAAGGCATGCTGGTATGCAATC
>DLHF01000050.1:0-122 GCA_002483085.1 Ignavibacteria bacterium UBA7675 | reverse complement strand
GGCATGCTGGTATGCAATCAATATGTGCACTGGCGGCGCAGTATGCGGGTCGTATAGCTCGGCAGCATGAGTGGATAAGGGAGAGGTGGCGGCTATAGAGATACACCAGTTTGGACAGTTCA
>DLHF01000012.1 GCA_002483085.1 Ignavibacteria bacterium UBA7675 | reverse complement strand
CGCACTCACCGCATACTCACCAACGCTTCAGCACTGCTCTCGCACTCTTTATTCACAGAAGGTAGAAGTTGTCTGAAACTGTATTACCAATCGTGCCAGTGGTGGCACAAGCATGGCTCGGTGTACGGTTCATCGCACAAATGACGTGCTGATGGCGTCGTGCACAAAAGCGCAAAAGAACAGCACCGGCGCAGCAGATTATACTTCAGCAACAACACGTTCACCCTTGGTATTCTGTACGAGCAATAGTATTTTTGCCCGCCTTATATAGGCAGACTACAATGCAATTGTGCAATAGAGAATATCTACAGCATGTGCAAGAGCAATAAATCGCTAACCGTATATTTACCAAAGTATGATGACAAAAGAACATCTCGCGATGAGCCTGACCCACGAATGTGATGTCTGTATTCATCTGTTTACCAAACTCTCTCCGGAATCCTACTCCTACCGGCCTTCTCCGCAGCAACGCTCTACATATGAACTCATGCAGTATCTCGCTATGTGTGGCATAGCTGGTGTGCGCTCGATGGCCGAAAACAGTTGGGACTCCTTTGCTGAATACAGGGAACGAGTAAAAGATATGACAGCCGAGGAATTTCCGGCGCTCATGGCAAAGCAGAAAGAAGAGATTGCAGAGCTTATCGCATCCCTTAGCGACGAAGCTCTGGCTACCCAGGAAGCAAAAGTTCCGGGTCTGGGCGTATTACCATTAAGTGCGGCTATTATCAATGGCCCGCTCAAGTGGCTGACCGCCTATAAAATGCAGCTTTTCCTGTATGCAAAAGCCACAGGAACTACCGATATCGGTACGTCCAATGTATGGTCTGGCATGGACTACAAAGGATAAGCGAACCCGTAAAGTCTGGCAAAAGACAAGCCCGTGCAGCTCGTGTTGTACGGGTTTTGTGTATCTGGGCAAGGCTGTGTGGAAGTAACGGCTGTAGCGGCAACTGATGTTGTGGCACGGGCGTCTTCGCCCACAGGATTGGTCGCTGTCACCGGTCGCACATCCGGTTCGTGGTAGCCCGGCTGGCAGTCGCCGATGCGATACAATGTGGCACAGGCATCGACTATTATCGACTATTTAGGAATACCGTCGCCGGCGAGCATGGACGCAACATGTGTTTTGTACGTAATGCCAATGCTCAGCACATGCCCCGCAAGCACAAGTGTATTGCCGTTGAGCTGCTCTACAAAACGCCGTGCAACAATTGTCCCTTTGTGAATACGACAAAAATGCTGGGACGGCAGCGTCCCCTCAAAATACTTCAGAGACTCTCCCGCGATAAACACGCGCTCTCTTGTATGAATTTTAGTGTAATTGCCATACGAACTCAGAAAGAGCACGGTATCGAGCGGCACCTCGTAGTCGCGGTATTTCTCCCGAACAACCACGCTGCCTGCCAGCTCAGCATCAGCACTTGCCAAACGATGGGCATAACGCCGTTGTATCGCCTTGTTCACAGCGTGCAAATAGCGGTCAAAGGAGAACGGCTTCAGCAAGTAATCAACCACGTCCAACTCATACCCTTCCAGCGCGTATTCAGTAAATGCCGTTGTAAGGATAGCAGCAGGCGGCGAGCCAGAAGCGCGCAGCAACCGGAGAAATTCCATACCGCTCATCTCGGGCATTTTCACGTCGAGAAACATCACGTCTACGCTGTGAGAACGCAGAAACCCTATTGCTTCCGACGCGTCGCTACACACACCAGCAAGCTCTATATAGGGCGTTTTTCCTATGTAGTTCGCCAGCAATTGCTGAGCTAATTCTTCATCCTCTACAATCAGAACGCGTGCGTTGTTTTCCATAATGTTACTGTCACCGAAAAAAAGCGATCATCGCCTGTGATACAAAGCTTATGTGCCGCCGGATACAGCAATTCCAAGCGACGACGCACATTTGCTAATCCTGTCTTTGCAGTGGGCTCGGGTTCTTTGGCAATACCTATCGCGGCGCGGCCTACAGTATTCTCCACGCAAAACACCATCTGCTCTTCCCGAATGTCGAGGCCAATACGCAGCAGTGCACCTGCCGACGCAGAAGTAGACTCCACTCCATGTTTAAATGCGTTTTCAACAAGCGTGAGCAGCAACATCGGCGGTATCTGCCATAGTTCAGTATCGCCATCCACCTTGAGCTGCACATCGGCGCGCCGCCCCAGCCGAATGCGCTGTAGCCCCAGTAGCCGCTCGATATTCTCTATTTCCTCCCGAAGACACACCATCTCCGCATTGGCGGCTTGGTACATGTAGCGCATCAGATCGCTCATCGCCAGTACTACTTCCTGCGCTTTTTCCGACCGCAGCTCGATAAGCGTGTACAGACTGTGCATCGTGTTAAAGAGGAAGTGCGGATTGATCTGCGCCTGTAGCATTTTCAGCTCTGCGCCAGCTTGCAATGCTCTCGCCTCCTGCATCTGGTACTGCGAGCGAAGTTGGCGCACGAACATGTACACGCCCAGAACCATGCCCAAGCAAATAGCACAGCCCATAATTTCGCGTACAATTTCCGCCACATTCCACAGCGAGACAGCACCCGGCATGCTCCACGCCCGATAGCCCTGCATGGCGATGCCCACAACGGCAATCGCTACAGCCAGTGCCACACCGTACACAGTGTATCGCCGCCGAACAAAAAAACGACTGTAGACTACCTGATGAACATTGTACAGAATAGCCAAGCCAAATACGCGCACAAATACCGACGGCATACGGCTGGAAGGCAGCGTAGAATGTACAAAGAAAATCAACACCGCCAGGCTCGTCCACACAACACTTTGCAGTACAACAGGCTTCAACCTTGCAAGGGAAAACACCATAGAGTTCCGGTAAAAACACAAATCTACACTCTACCCCCTGCCGCCCGAGAAAAAAATGATGAATTGCATTCATCATTTGATGAAATGCATACATCATAAATCGAGCTTAAAGCCCACCCTAAATGTAGTAATTTAGCGCCCACCTGTAGAGTGAAGCCCTTTGCCTCTACAGGCGCTCAGCGTAATACCCACTGTTGTTCATTCGCTATGTATCCTATACTGCTTGCCCTGCACTCATGGACGCGCTATGCCGTTGTGGCCAGCCTGCTGTACACAATGCTGCGCTCGCTGTACGGATGGCTTGCAAAAGCGGAATACAAAAGTTTGGATAATACAGCGCGTTCGCTGGCAGTATCAGCAGTACATATACAAGTGCTTATCGGCCTTACACTGTACTTTTCCAGTCCGCTTCTCGATTATTTCCGTTCCGATATAAAAGCGGGAATGGCCGTTCCCGAACTGCGATTCTTCGGTTCTATACACATTGCGCTTATGCTCGTAGCATCTGTTATTCTTACAATTGGCGGAGCAAAAGCCCGGCGTATCACCGACGATACGCAGCGATTTCGCACAGTGGCTTTCTACTTTCTCGCAGCGGCAGTTATCATCGCTCTCGCAGTGCCATGGCCTTTCTCGCCCTTTGCTGCACGCCCGTGGGTACGACCGCTATAGCTGTTACTTTTTTACAATTCAATGTACAACTATGATTAATTTTTCCTTGCGAACCCAGATAGGCCGACTGCGCCTGATAGGCTATGCAGAAGGCATTTCCTACCTTGTATTGCTCGGCATCGCTATGCCTCTGAAATATATTGCAGACCAGCCCCAATATGTGCGAGTAACCGGTATGATTCACGGCTTGCTGTTTGTGCTCTATGTGATTGGGCTGATCCAAGCAAAAACCGAATACGCTTGGCCAATCCGCACGCTGCTGCTGGGCCTGCTGGCTTCAGTGCTCCCCTTTGGCCCCTTCTACGCCGACGCAAAGCTGTACCCAATGCCAAACGAAGGTCATACTCATCACTCATCCTAACCTCAAGTACAATGATTATCCGCTATCTATCCGCAGACGAACCACACAGACTCCTGCTGCGCGGGCTCTTCCTTGTTACAGGTGCTGTGCTGGGTATAGCCGTACTCTTGGCGATAGTAAGCGCCGGAGCCGCCCTGTACCTATCTGTACACTCAATAAGCAGTCTGTACAACGACTGGCTGGACGACGCTACGTTCGCAGCCGAAGAGCTCTTCGACTGGTAGTCAGTGCTGTCAAATTTTAGAATGAAAGCGTCTAATCCTCCGGATTTAGATGTCTGATACGCACCGGAACTCACGGGAAAATTGGTGCTCTGTACGACTCCAGTAGCAATAACGTTGTTTCCGAGATCGACATCAATGCCTGTGGTGTAATCCATGGCATTGCCTCCGTAATAGGTACTCCATATCCGCGACCCCGTTTTATCAAATTTGGTAATAAAACAATCCCACTGTCCTCCACCATATGTTGTCTGAAATGCTCCTGCTGTTGTGGGAAAGTTTGCTCCGGGAGTAATACCTGTTGCTATGACATTGTCGTAGAGATCGCAGGTTATAATACTCCCGGAAATTAGGA
>DLHF01000054.1:39029-52542 GCA_002483085.1 Ignavibacteria bacterium UBA7675 | reverse complement strand
CGACGGTGCGGCTCTACCGACGGTTTTATTATTTATTGCATCTGCACTACGCCGCAGCCAATTCTGCCGCCTGCTGCACCAGTGGGCTGTGTCATAAAATCGTCGGATTTCTCATGGACGATGATCGACTTGCCAATGATGTTCTTTGTTGTGTCCGAGCCCCCCACAGACCACGCATCGGTGCTCATCGTGAGCTTGCCGGTGCCATCTGCGGCGATCTCAATATTGCCGATATCGCCGAGGTGGAACGCATCCTTGCCCCAGTGTCCGTGCTGTTGCTTTGTGGGGTTCCAGTGGGAGCCCGCAGAGGAGGCATCTGGCGCGTTGCAATCGCCAAACTCGTGCAGGTGCACAGCATGGCTGCCAGGAGGGGTAACGCCTTTGAGTTCGAGCACAAGCGAAACAGTTCCGTTTTCTTCGGTAAATGTCGCCATACCCGCTACATTGCTGCCACTTGCGGAGCCGATCATTGCAATTGCTGTCTTCTTTTCGGTCGGAGCTTGCGAAATAGTTTCGCGGTGTTCCATCATGTCGGTATGGTTGGCATCCCCATTCTCGCCGCCACCACAGGCGTACAAACCGAGCAGGCTACTGCCTATCAGAAAAGATAATAGTAAGCGTTGCATACACACCTCATAAACTGTAAAAGACCTGTCATCGCACGCCGTTCGTAACTGTTTCCGACCGGTAAATGTTCCGCTCTTGACGTACTGGAAACAATTGCGGCTGTGCGAAGCAGTGTAAAATGTAGAATAGTACCGGGCGCTACTGCACATCGGCGATTCTGCCGCCCGACAGTGCAAATTCTCGCACGGTAGAAGATTCGTGTTGTTCGGACACACCCTCGCCGTTCTCAACCTCGCCCCACTCGGCGACGGTGACGAGAATACGCGTTTTGGCTATGCCTTTGAGATTCCACGACGACCCCTGTGCTTGGTCGTCGATACCTGCTGTGCGGTCGGCTGCAAAGCGGAGTTTACCTGTGCCATCGTTTGTGAATACGACAAGATATTCGGCAAACGTATCCGTGCTTGTGTTGATCAGGGAGAACAGGACAGCTACATCGTCGTCGCCGTCGTGGTCCAGATCGCCTCGCTCTACTTGGAGCTTGTCGCCTTTTCGCATGTGCGTACCTTCGAGCTCAGCACGCCGAATCTGGCGGATCATTGCGTCTTCGATGGCTGCGTCTACAACTGCACCCGTGAGCTCGGCTGATGGCGTTGTTGTGTTCTGTGTTGTGTCCGGGGCTACTGCGAGCAGAGAGTCGGATGCAATGTCGTCGGCCTGCAACTTCTTGCCATTACCCCCGGATTTCAGTATCCACAGGGCGAGCCCGATAGTAATGGGCACGAGAACCAGCATTACAATCAGTGGTATGTTGGGCTTGCGCTTCTCCTGCACGGGCACCGGTGCAGGCGTACTGGGGGCGGGATGTGGTTCGTCCAGCAGCTTTTTTTTCTGTGCCTGGAATTCTTCTTCGGAGAGAACGCCCTGTTCCTTGAGCCGTGCAAGGCGTTCGAGCTCGTCGTATTTACTCATAATGTGCTATCCTTACTGTTACACTTTGCGTATGGCGCAGGCCACGCAAAGCGCAATTTATTAATACTTGTGCTGAGCCGGAAATTTTTCTGGGGAGTGGAGTGTTATCGTGCGGTTATCTGTGGGTTGTGTGCCAGCCGCCGATGCAGAGGCAGAAAAAACAGCAGCAGACAAAAAAGACAGAACTGGCCTGTGGAAACCCATTATATTGGCACCGTTCGAGTGTGAATTTTTTGCGGTTGGGGGCGTGCCGCGACGAGGCGGATGTGCTGCGCGGTGCAGAGGCAAAGCGGGCGAACGAAGACAGAAAGCCGAAGCTCTTGGAGCACAGCTACGGAAGTCCAGACGAACTTTTGTGAAACACGAGAGACCGTGGGGTGGTTTGATATGGAGCGGAGACCTATATCGCAAATACATTGAATTGATCATTTCTATACTGCAAGGAAAACTCGAATGAAAGCACTGTGGAATAACGCAGTTCTCGCCGAGAGCGGCGAGACAGTAGTTGTAGAAGGTAATCACTACTTCCCGGCGGATTCTGTAAAGCGCGAATATTTCCGCGACAGCAATACGCATACTATTTGTCCGTGGAAGGGGACTGCGAGCTATTACTCGATAGAAGTGGATGGCGAGACCAACACCGATGCAGCGTGGTATTATCCGGAACCAAAGCCGGATGCGGAGAACATCCGCAACTACATAGCATTCTGGCGCGGTGTAAAAGTAACGGAGTAGGACGGGGCGGAAGAGCCTTGGTAAGATGTTGGGCATTTTGCCAGATGGTGTGTACACAACTATGAACACAACGTATTCGCTGTGGCTTTTGCCCGACGAAGCATCGCGGAGCTTTTTCCGTGCGGCTATTACATACTTTGCCGAACGCTTTTCCACGCCGGTATTTATACCACATATGACCCTGTACGGCGGGATTCGCAGCGACGATTTAAGTGCCGTTATTGCAAAATGTGAACATATAAGCAAAAGAGCTCGGTCAATAGCATTATCCATAGCTTCTATTGGCATGCAGCAAGAGCGTTTTCGCAGTTTGTATCTGCGTGTGCAGCGAACTCCCGAGCTCGATGGGCTATTTACTTGTGCAGAGGAGATATTTGGCGGACAACGCGACATCTACCCGCATATCAGCCTTTTGTACGGCGAGATCGACCGCCGCGAAAAAGAGCGGGTACTTCGCGAGGGGAACATCAACATTGCTATGCGTGCAGAAGCTGTAGCCCTTGCTCTTTGGGACACAAGTGGCGACGTAAGCGAGTGGAGGGAAATAGCGATGTGGGAAATAGTATAGAGCAGCAGCCAGCGAGGTATGCTGTACGTTCTATCGACCTCTTGTCATGTATTGAATAGGAGATGGCTGCGGAGAATTTTCCGTTGTTATTTTTTCATGCACGCAATTGCTTCATCGCGCTCACAGTTACTTCTTTTCTACGCGAGCATTCTCTCCATCTGTGTCGATGAAGTAGAGGCACTTACAGCCGAGGCAGAGAGCACAATCAGCCGATCATCGTACTTTTTCCAGCGCCCAGGTAAAGACATTAATATACGACTCTGCCGAGCGTGAAGCTGAGTAGTCGCAGGCCATTGCATTCTGCATAATTGAGTGCCACACGGGCTTGTGGAAGTATGTATTTACTGCGCGATCCACGGCCCAGGTAAGGTCGCCGGTGGTTGCTTCATGGAAGACAAATCCATTGCCGCGCCCTGTTGTATGGCTGAACTCTTGCACGGTATCGGCGAGGCCGCCGGTAGAGCGTACAACGGGAATTGTGCCGTATTTCAGGCTGTACATTTGGTTGAGGCCGCACGGCTCAAAGCGAGATGGCATCAGGAATATATCCGATGCAGCTTCGATCCTGTGCGCTATCACGTCGTCGTAGCCGATATGCACAATAGCTCGCGAAGCGTATTTGCGAGCGATATAGCGGAAAAAATTCTCGTATTGAGCCGCACCGGAGCCGATAATCGTAAAACGGATTGGGAAGCTGTTCATCAAGTATTCCAGCGACTGCTCTACGAGATCGACGCCCTTTTGGTCGGTAAGGCGCGACACCATGCCGATGAGCGGCATATCGGCGAAGGATGCGGTCTCTGCAACGCCGTTGTCGCGCAGGTACGATAGTTTGTTGATGAGCTTGCCGTCGAGCTTCCCGGGCGTGTAAGTAGCGTATAGGCGGTGGTCGATAGCAGGATTCCACTCGCAGTAGTCCACGCCATTGAGAATGCCAATAAAGTCGGCTGCACGAGCATTGAGCGCCGACTGCATACCATAGCCCTGTTCTGTATAGCGAATTTCGTTGGCGTAGGTCGGGCTTACTGTTGTGATTTTATCGGCAAACATGATGCCCATCTTCATAGCATTGACTAATCCGCTGTGCTCGAACCAACTTCCGGTATAGAACTGGTCGAGCCCGAAGCCCGCAAGAGGCAGTACTGTACGGGGATCGGCCATACCCTGGAAAATAGCATTGTGGATGCTGTACACACCTGCTGCCCGGCTGAAATGTTTGTCGTTGCGGTAGTGTATTTTCAGAAACGGCATCACATAGGCCGTGTGCCAGTCATTAGCATGCACAATATCGGGCGTAAAGTTCAGGATTTTCGCCGCTTCAAACACCGCGCGGCTCAGAAAGATAAACCGCTTATCATTGTCGGGATAGCCATCCGGATTGCCGTAGATGCCTTCGCGCTCGTAGTACTCAGATTCCAGAAAATAGACTTTTACATTGGAGCCCGGCAGCACTCCTTGCCACAGGCGTGCGTGTTCCGTCCAGTGGCCCATCGGCACCGGCACAACGATGTTCGTAGGAGTAATACCGTGCTTCGCAATGTCGATAGAGCGATATTTCGGCATAATAACGATAACATGATGCCCCAGTTTTTCCCATTCTTTCGGGAGGTAGGAGGCGACATCACCAAGGCCGCCCGACTTGGCAAAAGGGAAAACTTCAGCCGCTGTAAACAGAATGTTCATAGAATGCCGGTTCCTATACGAAGAAAAGTAATTGACCATCTCTACAATGTACAATCGTTGCAAGGCAAAAAACAAAAAATCCTGTACAGCCGCAGCAGTATTCGCTTAGACGGGTGTAAGCACGGCATTGGGCGCGCTGATAAACACTGCAAACGCCGGGAATTTTTCCGCTGCTGCTCGGGCTTGTTCTTGTGTTGTGAACATGCCAAACAGCGACGATCCGCTGCCGCTCATCAGAGCTACGACCGCACCGGCCTGGTACAGCGCAGACTTTATTTCCGCGAGCAATGCGTGCTCTGCAAACACCACAGGTTCAAAATCATTAACCAGCATTCTGCGGAGTTGTTCCGGCTCGGGATTGTGCAACACGGCTGCAAAATCGACTGCTTCGATTTCTTCCTGCCTGTTGAGAGCGCTGTAAGCCCAGGGCGTGGATACATGGATACCGGGGTTGACAATCAGCGTCCAGTAGGGGAGCGCTATATCGAGCGGTTCGAGCCGTTCGCCGCGTCCGCCAGCAAGAGCCGCTGGAGTATCGAGAAGAAAAAAAGGAACGTCGCTGCCGAGCTGTGCGCCCATCCGCAGCAAGGCTTCATCGCCGATCTGGGCATCCCACATATCGCGCAGGGCAAGCAGCGTTGTGGCTGCGTCCGAACTGCCACCGCCGAGACCAGCACCGGAGGGAATACGTTTTTCAAGGACGATGCGGGCGCCGCGATCAGTACCCGTGTACTGCTGCACGAGTGCCGCTGCACGATACACGAGATTGTCGCCAAGAGGAATGAGAGGAGAGTCGACGAGAGTAATGTCGATGTCCGGTTGGTCCTGCACTGTAAAGAGCAGCCGATCTACGGGGGCTACGCGGTAGAAAACGGTATTAATATCGTGGAATCCGTCGGCGCGACGGCGAACGACTTGGAGACCGAGATTAATCTTTGCCGGTGCGACAGTTCCGTAGATGTTCATAGACGTGGAAACCCGCGAAATTTCCGCAATCATGCCGCATCCGGAGAACCGAAGCGAGACTCGCGCAAAACACACTTTTACACATTATTACCGGCAAATATAGCATTTTCCCAGAAATTTGCGTTCAGGGTGCATATTTGCGGCGGTGTAAAAGCGCGCAATGCATGTGTGCAGGCGTGTGCTGTAGCGTCCTGTACAATGTGGCGCAGAAGAGTGGACAGCACGCGGCGGCGGTGCAGCGCGGTGCAGAGACAAGGCGCCCGAGCGAAGACACCTGCGCTCACAGCAGAACTTTAGACATCTGCAATGAAACAATTATAGATTCGTTAAAATTTTTTCATAAATTGCCGCCTTCTCTTCTGAGTTTACCTTTCTTCCGATTCCATGCAGCGTTTGCCAGTCCGCCAGGAGCGACTGGCAACAGCGGAGGAATCCGAGTTTTTTCCAGAACGGGCAACAATGCAAACAACCGAAAAGACACAGCAAATTTCATATTTTCAGGAAATTCTCCGAAAAAGCATCCACCTCACATCGCTCACTATACCGATTATCTACAGCTTTATCTCGCGCGATACAGCGCTGCTGCTGCTGTTGCCGATTACGCTGATAGCGCTTGTGGGTGATATAGCCCGTCGTTTCTCGCCATTTGTGCGGGAAATTGTACACCGTTATTTCAGCCGTATGATGCGCCCTCACGAGCTGGATTCTACAAGGTTTTTGCTGAACGGCGCCACGTATGTGCTGATGTCGGCCACGCTGTGCGTGCTTGTATTTCCAAAAATCATTACTATCATTGGGTTTTCGGTGCTTATCGTGTCGGATATTGCCGCTGCGCTTATTGGCCGCCGCTACGGTCGCCGTCCGTTTCTGGACAAAAGCTTGGTAGGAACGCTGGCGTTTATTGGGTCGGGCATACTTGTTACTCTGGCAATTGGACTACTCGTGCACGCACCGTTGGCGCTTGTGATAGTGGGCAGCATCGGTGTAGTCGTAGGCGGTGTTGTGGAAGCTGCGTCGATTCGCTTGCGTATGGACGACAATTTTTCTATTCCTATGAGCATTGGCCTGACGATGTGGCTCTTGCTATTTGCGCTCGAACCAGCGTTGCGATTCCGCATTCTCGAACTGCTAGTAGTGCGATAACACCGACTGAATAGGCGCTTTTGCTCACATATCATCGGCACCTCTTATGGACTCATCATCAACTGCGCGACTATTGAGCCGACGACTCTACCCGCTTCTCGTTGCAGTGCTGTGTGTTATTGGCGCAGCACGCATTATTTCTACCTATACCCAGCTTTCCCAGACTGTAGACGAAGCCGCTCATATCGCGTGCGGGATGGAGTGGGTAGACCGGGGAACATACACCTACGAGCCTTTGCATCCGCCTTTAGCCCGTGCTTCGGCTGCAGTGCTGCCCTACATCGCTGGTGCGAAGTACAGCGGCACCGCCAATATGATCGACGAGGGCAACCAGATACTGCACACTGATGGTCGCTACCAGCGCAATCTTTCTCTGGCTCGGCTCGGTATTCTCCCATATTTCATTCTTGCTGTCGTTGTCGTGTGGCTATGGACGCGCCGTTTGTACGGCGACCTCGCCGGGATATGTGCTGCCGCTGTGTTCTCTCTGCTGCCGCCGGTGCTGGCACATGCAGGGCTGGCTACCACGGACATGGCTAATACAGCGTGCTTTCTGCTTCTGGCATTTGTACTATACTTGTGGCTGCGCGCTCCCCACTGGAAGCAGAGCGTAGGGCTAGGTGCTGCTGTGGCACTGGCGGCAACTGTAAAATTTTCGTCGGTGTTCTTTTTGCCTGTGCTTGCTGCTGGCTTTATTGTGCAGTACATCGTGGAAAAGCGCGGAGGGTTTTCGTTGCGCAGGCTTCCGTACCGACGCATGGCGGGGCAGGTGGGCATTGTGCTGGCTACCGCTTTTTTATCGGTGTGGGCAGTGTACCATTTCTCGTTTGGGCCGCTGCTTACAGGCGATCACCTCAATGATTTTCGCCAAGCGGTAGAGGGGCGCTTTGGCGCAGGAAGCGGTACGGCCAATCTGCTCGTAAGTGCTGTCCAGACACCTGTGCCCATGCCCGAGCTGGGCGATGGCATTATGAGAGCGTTCTGGCTGAACTCAAAAGGATTTGGCATGTATCTGCTCGGCACCAAACTGCACAACCGAGGCGATATCCGGTTTTTTCCGGTCGTACTGGCAGTAAAAACACCATTGGCATTTCTTCTCCTTTCTCTCGTAGGCGGAATTGCTGTGGTTGTAGCTGCCCGTCGCAATAGGCAGTGGCAGTATGTCCTGCCGCTGTACGGTGCGCTCGCTTTGCTGCTTACGTGCCTGCCGAGTAAGATTAACCTCGGTGTGCGGCATGTTTTGCCGATCTACACATTCCTTTCCATGCTTGCGGGCTATGCGCTGTGCTGGCTCTTTACAATGCATCCACGCGCTGTTGGCATTGCTACGGCAACACTTCTGCTCGGCTGGTTTGTTGTCTCTACATCGCTTATTCATCCGGACTACTTGGCATATTTCAACGAAATAGGCGGCAGCCATCCGGAGGAAATTCTCATAGATAGCGATTTGGACTGGGGGCAAGACCTGTTGCGGCTCGAACACAGATTGCGCGAAAAAAATATAGATAGTGTGTCGCTTGCCTACTTTGGTACTGCCGATCTCGCACGGCACAACTTGCCCATATTTCAGCAGCTCGATAGCGCCGAAGCTCCGCAGTACAGATGGGTAGCAGCCAGTATTGTCAAAGTAAAGGGAATTGACGGCTACGAATGGCTCCAGCGCTATACGCCCGTAGAGCTGATCGGGCACTCGATTTGGCTCTATCGCCTCGATCCCGCTTCGGTGAATACAGCGCCTTTGTAGCTGTAGAATGGCGCTTCTGTCTTTGGTCTCTACACCGTGCTACAGTTATCGTAAGCTCGTCCTTGCACCGTTCCTACGGTAACAAATGCGAAGACGTTGGCCTTTATCGCAAGAACACACGGCTGCGATTTCTGAATCAAAACAAGTGCCGCTGCGTACAAGAGAACGTTTTTTTCGTGTATATCGCACGGTGCACGACATGTGCTTTATGCTCGTTGTGCCAAGCCCTTTATCGTATTGTCATGCTTTCATATTCCAACTTCGCAGAGCGTCTGCTCGATACCTGCATCATTAGCGACCCTTGGATCGAAGGCCGGGAGCGCTTTCGCATTGCGCCCGTTGTGCTCGACGCCGAGCTCTACGACAGGCTTACTGCTGCTGCCGAAGCTATAGCCGCAGTGTTTCAGGAGCTCAGCGCACTGGTGATAGAAAACCCACAGCTTCTCGACGACTATTTTGGGCTTACACTCTGGCAGAAGTACATGTGGCTGGCATCGGGCGGGAACTGGCACGGTATTGCTCGGCTGGATATGTTCGAGCTCGAAGATGGCTCGGTGGCGACATGCGAAATGAATTCCGACACCCCGAGTGGCGAAGCCGAAACCGTTCTGCTGAATGAACTTCTCCATCCTTTTTCTCCCGGTGTGGACAACCCGAACAAGCGATTTGAGGAGCTGTTCACAGGCATGGTGATGGCGATGTATCGCGCACGCGCTGCGCAGCCCCGTGAAGCGCCTGTTGTTGGTGTGATTTATCCTACCGACATGCCCGAAGATTTATCGATGGTTGCGCTGTACACGCGCTGGTTTGAGCGGCGAGGATGCAAAGTTATATGCGGCTCTCCGCTTAATGTGCGCCATGCCGAAGGCGGCGTAGGGATGTTCGGGCAGCGCATTGATATCATCCTTCGGCATTACAAAACCGACTGGTGGGGCGAACGCGAGCAATATTGGTTCGATGCAGAGCCTTATCCCGATCCCGACCCCCTGGCCGACGAGCTTCGGCTGCTGCTCAATGCCGAAAGCAGGGGGCACGTGGTAGTAGTAAACCCGTTTGGTGCTGTGGTGACACAGAGCAAACTGGCACTGGCGTTTTGCCACGACTACATCGAGTCCTTTTCTTCGGCCTCGCAGGAAGTAATTCTCCGCCATATTCCCGAAACGCGCAGGCTGGCGGAATGCGAGGCTACAGCGCTTGAACGCGAGCAGTGGGTGCTCAAACCCGATTATGGCTGCGAAGGCGATGATGTGATTGTCGGGCCTTTTGTCGACGATACAGTGTGGCAGGAATCGCTGCGCCAGGCAATACCGCGCCGATGGGTAGCTCAGCGTTTTTTCCGTGCAAAGCCCGTTGAAGGCTTTTTACCCAACTATGGTGTGTATATTGTCGGAGGTGTTACCGCTGGTATTTTTACACGCCTTTCGCCTCAATCCACAGATTACACGGCGCTGTCGGCGCCTACTTTTATTTGCAGGAGTACGCATAATGGCAAAAAAGAAGCGTAGTACAACCACGGAGACCGCAAAGGCTTCCACACCGAAACCACCTGAAGAACAATATGCGTCGTGGTGGCAAAACAATTTGTCGCGCCGGGAGATGACGAAAAAAATTCTCGTGGGCTCGACGATTGGTGCCACTGTGGTGTTTGTGATGCTGAACCAAGACAACGATGAATACGAATACGAGGATGAAGAGTCGTATGGAGGTATTGCCGACCACGATGCCCTTGAGCTTCAGCGCACATCGGGCTGGAATGTAGGCAGTAGTTCGGCGCTTGCACTGATGGACACAGCGCCGAACGATAGCAAGGGCGGGCAGAACTGGAAGGATTTGCTTCAGCCAGCGGCATTGCTCGCGGCGTACAAACCAGCTAGCGAAACTCTGTTGCCGTATGTTGTTCCCACGCTTGTACAGTCGCTGGGCGAAAGCACATTGTGCAGCGCAATGCAGCCCGTGTTCAGCCCGGCCATGCAGAATGCTTATTCCTGTGGGCTGGGTATGCGCGACCTCCTAAAAAAATCGAACAACCCAGAATCCACCATGATCGTGGTAGATGTGCCGGGGCCGCAGTCGGTGGCGTTCGCTGCCGCGATGTCGGATGTAGCCGAGCCGCTGATCAATTTCGACAACTGGCCTCATCCTTTAGGCCGGGTGAAATCGCACGAGACACTGGGCGCCCTGCTGTACTACGGAGCCGAAGTACAAGAGAATCGCAGTAAACGGCCTGCTGCAAAAGCGCCGGTAGTAGTAGTGCTCGACGATGAACGGATTGCTGCACTGGAGCAGGGCGATGCGACAACTTTCGACAATCGCTACGTAGCGAAAATGCCGACAGTGCAGAACCTGAAGAACATGGGCATAAGCCATGTGCTGTACGTTGCTTCGCCCAGCCACGAAGTTCACGAGTCCGACGATCTCAACGAGGATTTTGTTGCCTACAACGATGCCGGTATCGATGTTTCGATGCTGCCGCTTTCCAGCTTTACAAGCGGAGGTTCCGCAGCAATAAACACAACCGCCACACGGACGGCGGCCTCTGCTGCAACACCGTATTACTACGGCGGGCAGCCGCACGGCCACGCATTCTTTTTCTACTACGGAGGGATGTACCGACCCGTGCGCTCTGTGCCGTCCTCCTATGCGCCGCCTTCTTCTGTGCGCCGCCCGTCGTACACCGCTGCCCGCCGCCCTACAGTGTTTACTTCGCGGTCGGTTGGCGCTATGGCTACTGGTATTGGTAAACAGCGCCCCACAGGGTTTGGCCGGGTGTCGACTGCTGTGGGCAGCGATGGCACAACAAGAGTAGGGCGCACAGGATCGTTCGGCAGTAGCAGGAGTGGTTCTTTTGGCCGCTCAGGTGGCAGAGGTTTTTCATCGTAATTATACAAGAACAATGAACAGACGAGGTTTCTTTTCGCAGTTGTTTGGCAGCGACGACGAAGCGCTGTTTTTCGGAATGCAAGTTGTTGTTGATACCCATCGCGACGACCCACTGCGTGCTGCTTTGCACGCAAAAGTGGCACAGAGCCCCGCTACAACAGCACCCGAGCAAAAAATAGCGCTGTACAAAAGCATTGTAACGCTGCTGTTGGAAAACGCTCCCTTTTTTGAATATGGCTACTGGGACTACATTCCCGATAGCCCCGATGCACGTGCGGAGTTCGACACCTGGCGCAGCGATATCGAAGGCGGTGCTGCAACAGAAGCCGATGAAACAGGCGATGCTGTGGACGAACTCTACCGCATGAGCAGCGATAAGTCGTTCGTGGTGGTGACAATGTTTTTCCTGTTTACAGACAGCGATGCCGTCGACACTCTCCACAGCACTATCGAGTCGATTGCCGAAGACGAACTGTTTCGCCGCGAAACGTTCCTGATGCTTATCAAAGCTATCCGCTTTCTGAACTTCGAGCATTGCCTCGGTGATGCGGTGTACCTTATGCCTGCCAACGACAAGGATGGCTTTTCCTGGGAGGACTTGCACGGCGGGGGATGGGAGTATCTGCGCTCGCTTGCATAATGCCCATAATAAAAAAAACTCTGCTCCGTTAGTGAAGCAGCACATTGGCATTGGGTAATAGCGTGCGGTGCATAGAGCAGCGATAGTCGCTTGTGGCGCTTCGGTCTTCGCTCGTGTGCTTGGTCTCTGCACCGCGCTGCACATCTGCCGCGTGGCTGGCCAGCCCCAGTCGCAGTAGTCGTAGACCACGACACCGATCCTCATAGTTGGTGGATATTCACAGCTACTGCTCTGTATCGCGCAGTCCGGTATCGCTACTTTGGCGGCAAGCACTTGGGCAGCGGACAAGCGGCTCGTGCGACCGGTGACAGCGACCCAGCGTGCGCCCAAAGACGCCCGTGCCACAACACTTTTCATTGTGCAATACCACAATTCTTTCAGTATTTTTTTTCGCACTACATGGCTCTTGCGACACCCTAATTCCCATTCTTCGCACCTCTTCCAAAGGAGGATCAATGTGGTGTCTTATCGTGCTTACTTTGCTGATTCCCCTCGCATTGCCCGCTGCTTCGCTTGCCGATATTGAGCCCGATTCCGACCGGCGCTATCATGTACGCTTGCTCTCGGGAGACATCCTCATAGGCACTGTCTATGATATTTCCGATGATTCCTACACGCTGAAGCTGCGCACAGCTATTGGCATAGCGACAATTTTTGCACCGCAGATTGCGGAAATCATTCCGATGGACGAAGTATATCCGCACAGCCACCGTTTATTGTTTATGCCCACCGCCCGGCCCATTGGCACTGATGCTTATCTCGGTCTGTACGAAGTGCTTATGCCCTCCGGCGGCGTAGGGCTTGGCGTGCTGTCGCTGAGCGGCGGCAGGACGCTTTTGCCCGGCCTTGCGGATAGCGAACAGGTATCGCTGCTCAACTTCAAGGCCACTGTCTACGAAAGTAGAGAGAATGGCGGTGCTTTTTCCCTTGCCTGCGGTGGCAACATCGCTTGGCTGAACGCGCCGAACGACATGGTGCACCTCTACGGCGTGGGTACGTGGAGCACCGATAAACTGGCGGTGACATGTCTTGTATTTGCCAAAGTATCTGGCGACGACGATATGACCATAAGCGCAGGAAACTACGGCAGCGTAGCCATGCACTATGCCACTGGGAGCGTGGGTGCGGCAGTGGGCTTCGATACACCCGTGGTGTTCCGCCGGTTGGATTTGCGGCTTATTGGCGAGCTTTGGTGCAGCGATCTTATCCATCCTGAACGCACGGCGGCAATTATTGGCGTGCGGCTGTGGAACACCGATATAGCTGCGGATGTCGGTTTGGCATTTTTTCCAGTTCCCGCCATTGCGCCGGTTGTTAATGTAGTGTGGACGCCGAGAATAAGGGACTGAATACATCATCCGAGGTTAGCAACCGGAAGCCATCGTACAGCCTCCGGTTGCTGGGAATACACAGTTATTCCACTACATAAAGCGCAGCCGTGTATGATTGCGTTGGAGTGAGAAGCACGACGTGAAGAGAAAAAATTAACGGCCAGTGAGAACACACGAGCACGCCAAAGGTTATGGACAGCCAAAAAAACAATTCTGTAAAAACAATTCTGTGTAGCTGTGGCGCTTCGGTCTTTGCTCATGTGCTTGGTCTCTGCACCGCGCTG
>DLHF01000054.1:0-39007 GCA_002483085.1 Ignavibacteria bacterium UBA7675 | reverse complement strand
CATCAGTTACCGTAAGAACGGTGCGCGGACGAGCCGATGATAACTTCCACTCGCCGCGTGGCTGGCCAAGGGCTTTTCGCCTGCTGAAGAGTGGGGTGCCACACATTCCGATGCACATATCGGACGTTTTCCTATGCCCAAAACAGGAGTGCTCCGACCACAAAATAGGCCAGACTCCTATATCTAATCGCTTCAGCGGTTGGTAAGTTGCAGGGAGAATAACACTGCACGATGTATTCACAACTCGTACTGTTTTTTGTTCACTCAACCGGAGATCATCCATGCAAAAAAAACTCGCAGGACTTCTTTCTATTTTCGTCCTGCTTGCAGCAATGACCATAGCTGTAAGCACATCGGCACAGGCCCAGACTACCTACAGCGTCTGCAACAATACAGCGGTGACAGTGCTGGCCTGTGTGCAGATTGACTGCGGCGGTACACTTATTCTCTTGCCGTGTTCCTCGATACCCGGCGGCGGCCCTCCTTATGAGTGTACAATATGGACTATACCAGCCGGATGTACAGTAAGCGGTGTTGTGCTGAACGGCAGGTTATATCCAATGGGATATTCAGGGACGATCCCGCCACCGAATCCACCCAATGGTATTACTGTGTCTGCAAGCGGAGCTATTATTTGGTGATAGATAGCTTGGCCTGAGCGCCGAGCCGAAAGATGAGAGGAAGCAAAGAGGCGAAGCGCGTCCCTATGTCTCGCAAGGTGTGTACAGCTATGTGCACACCTTGTTTTGTTTTATGGAGCAGCAGATAGAGGGCGCAATGGCTCGAACTCCACGCAACGGATGTGCAGCGCGGTGCAGAGGCCGAACGCAGGAGCGGAGAAGCTGCGCTCTTGGCAGGTGAGCGAATAGTGGGCGCGTGGCATCACCTACTTTTTTCGCGCTGCCGTTACTTTTTTTCCATTTTTGGGTTCTTATACACTATTGCGCTGCGACATCGATATCCTGATATCTCAACAACACCCTCTATCGAAGGCAAGCCGCCGCCTTTTCGGTACTGTGGGCGTGAAGAAGAGCACTCCTTTCGGGGTGTTATGATGTGCTGGATTGCCGCCCTGATGTTCCGGCTTGTTCTCGTATGTTATCGCTTTGGCATGTACACCGGCGGGCGAGTCCATTTGTACTACGGCTCGACGGTGCTTTCTACAACTGCCGACCTCGTACTTACAGCCAGCGAAAACTTTACGTTCTTTGGTGCTGCGCTTTCCGGGGCCGGCGATGTGAACGGCGATGGCTACAACGACCTTCTCGTAAGCGAGCAAAACTATCAGAGTGGCACAGGACGCCAGCTTATTTTTCCCGGTTCTTCCGCAGGGCTTGTTATCACTCCCATTTGGACTGTAAAAGGCGATGGCACTGATGATGTCTCGGGAACGCAAGTAGCTCCGGCTGGCGATGTGAACGGCGATGGCTACGACGACGTGATGGTGATGTCTATTCGCTACGACGACGAGAACCGAGGCGATGTGTCCGTGCAACTATTCAACGGTGCGCCAATGGCCATGAGCACAACACCTTCGTGGTACTCGCGCGATAAATCTCTCCATGTTGGCAGGCTCTCGATGGCTTCTGCTGGGGATGTAAATGGCGATGGCTACGACGATGTTCTTCTCGGTGGGCGTACTTATGCGGACACCCTCGATATGGCGTGGCTGTATCTCGGCTCGCCTCAAGGGCTTCAGGATATTGCCAGCAAAATAATCACGGACGGACAAGATAGCTCGTTGTTCGGCTTGGCTGTAGCTTGTGCAGGCGATGTGAACAACGATGGTTACGATGATATTCTCATCGGTGCGCCCGGCTACGACAACGACCAAAAAGACGAAGGTAGAGTAGTAGCGTACTATGGTGCGGCTACCACAACCGATGTAGTCGACGACCGCAGCTCTGCTCCGTTGTACGCTGCTGTTGTAGGCAATATCCTTACTGGCGAGGCTCCGCTTTCGATGAACGTGCAGTTGCTCCGGGGCCGTGCTTTGCAGGTAGAAGTCTTCACAGTGCCCGGCGCACGACTGCTGCAACGCACAGTAGAAATAGGCGCGGGCATGCAGCGAGTGGATATTACTTTGCCTCGTGTTTTGCCCTCTGGATTGTACTTCGCGCGCCTTTCCGCAGAGTCGGGAGAAGTGATTACCCTGCCGTTCAGCGTAGTGCAATAGAGTAGCCGATAGATAATTTCTCCGAATATCATTCCGCGCCGGGGTTGATGAGCAGGCAGGAAAGGGAAACAGTCTGCCGACAACGATTTCCTTTCCTGTTACATCCCGGCGTGGGATTGTTGTTGTCTGCACAACGCTCTCTGTTTGCTCGATGATGGCTTGGGGAATCCTTTGTTTCTGGTATTGGTTGGTCTTTGTGGCACGGGCGTCTTTGGATGGGGCGGCGTAGAGGCGCCTCAAGCGACGCCCCTACGCCGCGTCGCTGTCGCCGGTCGCAAAGCCGCTTCTTGGTTAAAGCCGCCAGCCCGCGTATAGCACCAACTCCGCCGGTTGCACCCAATGCCGCGTTTCTTCTCCTCCTTCTGTACTGTGGTCTACAGTTCCGATAGCGAAATCGGTGCTGCCTGCCTATTTTTGTAGACTATGACTTTCGATAGCATACCAGCTCGTAGCTGTGTGCTCCATGTCTGATAGCTTCTGAACATTATGCCGGTGCCCTTTATCCGTTCTATTCTTGTGGTTGCATTGTGCGCGGTGCTCTATACGCCGTGCCTGCGTGCACAGGAATACAACTTTCGCAATTTTTCCGTTGCCGAGGGGCTGGCGCAATCGCAAGTGTATGCGCTGTGCGAAGATCGCCGGGGCTACTTGTGGTGCGGCACGCGGGGCGGAGGCGTAAGCCGGTTTGATGGTGTGAACTTTTCGCTGCTTACAGAGGAGAACGGCCTGCTGAGCAACTACGTGCGCTGCCTGTTAGAAGACCACAGCGGCAGATTGTGGATCGGCACCGACCAGGGCGTGTCGCTGTACGACGGGCGAACGTTTACTAATTTCTCAAAGCAAAACGGTCTCGGCGAGTACCTTATCAACGATATTGCCGAAGATTCTACTGGTGCTATCTGGATCGGCACCGATCAAGGAACGGTGTTGCGGTACGACCACAAGGCCTTCACACGGGTATTCGATAAAAAAGCTCTGCCCGGACGCCGGGTCAATGCTCTTTGTACAAGCCGGGATGGCAGGCTGTGGATCGGTACCGACGAGGGATTAGTGGTCTACGATGGACTTCGCACGCATGTGTACACAGGCCGCGAGCTTTCGTCGGCTATTGTGCAGGATATCGCGCAGGATACTCATGGCGCACTGTGGATTGCCACCTATGGCGGTGGTGTAAACCGCTACGACGGCGAGCAGTTTACCGCCTATGGAACGGAGCAGGGCATGAGCAACCAGACAGTGCTGTGCGCTTTTGCCGACACCGAAGGCGCTGTGTGGTTTGGCACCGCAGGCGGCGGTGTAAACCGCTACGACGGTACGGCGTTTACCGTGTTTACCGAGCGCGAAGGACTGTGCAATAATGTTGTGACGGCTATACGCCAAGCATCCGATGGCACGATGTGGTTTGGCAGCTCTGGTGGTGGGATGTCCGGCTACGACGGCGGGAGATTTGTGTACTTTACCGAGCGCAGCGGCACAGTGGGCAACTGGGTGTATGCGCTGTTGCAGGATCACAGTGGCGATATGTGGTTTGGTACATCGCTTGGCGGGGCAACGCGCTACGACGGACGGCTGTACACGCGCTATTCCGCCCGCGACGGCTTTACTGCGGCAAAAGTGCGCTGTATTGTTCGCGACCGCAACAACAATCTGTGGTTTGGCACAGTAGGCGATGGCGTGTTTGTGTACGACGGTAGTTCCTTTCGCCGCATTGGTCCCCGCGAAGGTATGAAAGCGCGGTTCATCAATGCGATTGGCGAGGACAGGGACGGACGCCTGTGGTTTGCAAGCTCCGATGTGGGCGTGGTGTGGTATAGGCCGGATGCCACAGAAAAATGTGTGGTGATAGGCCCATCTGCGGGCTTGCGTAGCGTGCGTGTGTTCGGTATTCACTGTGCTGCCGACGGCACAGTGTGGGCGGCAACCGACGGAGCAGGTGTCGCGGCTATTTCTACTATTGGCGACTCGCTCGCGGGCGTGCGCATGATGACTACTGCCGATGGCATGAGTAGCAATACTGTGCGCTCCATTGCCGTAACGGGCAGAAATCTTTTGTTTGGTACGGGCGGCGGCGGGCTCGCTGTGTACAATGGGCGAGTATTTCGCAGCATCCGCCGAAGCGATGGTATCAGCTCGGACAATATATACTTCGTGCACACAACTGGGCGTGTGGTGTGGATTGGCACCGAACGCGGCATCGACAAAATAGAGCTCGACAGCGCCTGTGGAGTACAGCGCGTAGAGCACTACGGCAGAGCTGAAGGTATTCCCGGTGTAGAGACTGCCCAAAATGCCGTGTGCGCCGATAACCTTGGCAGGCTGTGGTTTGGCACCATACGCGGCGCTGTACGCTACGATCCGCGCGAAGACACGCCGAACTCCGTTCCACCCAAAACGCATATCAGCGAGATACGACTTTTCTTTGATCCGATCACGTCTACGCCATTTGCAGGCAAGGTGTTGCCGTGGTATCCCGTGCCCGCTTCGCTTACATTGCCATACAACCAGAACCACCTGAGCTTTGATGTCGTGGGAATCAGCTTGCGGAATCCCGAGGCTGTGCGGTATCGCTGGAAGCTGGAAGGATTCGACCCCGATTGGACGCCTTCTACTGCACAGCGCACAGCCGTGTATTCCAACCTCCCGCCGGGGACGTACACCTTTCGTGTTTTTGCTATTAATGAAGATGGAGTAGAGGACTTCTCGCCCGCAGAATTTACGTTTACTATTACGCCGCCCTTCTGGTCGGCGTGGTGGTTTATTGGATTTCTACTGCTGGCAGGCGCAGCGCTTTTGTACAGTGGATATCTGGCGCGAATGCGTGTAGTGCGGCATCGCAACGAGGACGAACAGCGCTATCTGCGAATGCAACGCGCTGTAGCCGAGCTTGAGCAGACCTCGCTGCAACTGGCTATGAACCCACATTTTATTTTTAACGCACTTACTTCTATTCAGTCGTTTATCGGCGAAAGCGGAAATGCACAGGCTCGGCGTTATCTTGCAAAGTTTGCAAAGCTGATGCGAGCCATATTAGAAAATTCGCGGGAAGACTTTGTGGCTCTCGAACAGGAAATCGTGGTGTTGGAAAATTACCTCGCATTGGAGCAGCTTACGGCATCTGCGGGCTTTGACTACAGTATTACCGTGGAGCCGCCTGCCGATCCTGCTGCGATTGTTATTCCGCCCATGCTTATCCAGCCGCTTGTGGAAAATGCTGTGCATCACGGGCTGGCACATCGCGAGGGGCGGGGAGTAATCACCGTGCGTTTTTCCTGCGTGGGCAATCTGCTCTGCTGCACTGTTGCCGACAACGGTATCGGCAGAGCAAAAGCAGAAGAACTCCGCAAGCAGGCTGGGTCGGCCATCGGAGTGGCGCTTTCTGTAACACGCGAACGATTAGAAATTATGAGTCGGCAATACGGAGCGCAAGTGCAGCTCGTGGTGGTGGACCTTGTCGATGAACTCGGTGCTCCAGCAGGCACAAGAGCCGAAATTTTTGTACCTACAGGTGAAGTATGATGCGGGTAGTGATCATCGACGACATGGAACAAGCGCGGCGCACACTCGCCGATGATATTGCTGCGTATTGCCCGGAGCTCGTTGTGATTGGCGAAGCATCGAGCGTAAAAACAGGCGCGGCATTAGTACAGCGCTTGAAGCCCGATCTCGTGTTTCTCGATATTCAATTAGAAGATGGCACCGGGTTCGACATGTTAGAAGCGCTCGACTCGTATGAATTCAGGGTGATTTTTACAACTGCTCTGGATTCCTACGGCATTCGCGCCGTCCGCGTGAGTGCGATAGACTACCTGCTAAAGCCCATCGACCCGGATGATCTTGTGCGGGCGGTAAACCGGGCAAAATCCGTGCTGGCAGCCTCGACAAACGAGCGCGTGGATGTGCTGATGGATACTCTGCATAATCCTGGTGCTTCGCGGCGCATAGCGCTGAATACAGCCGAGCGTATGCACATTGTGCCGACAGAGGAGATTGTACGGTGCGAGTCGCAGCGCAATTACACGCTGTTTCATCTTACTGGTAATCGCCGTATTTTGGTGACACGCACGCTGAAGGAATTCGACGAGATGCTGGTTGGCTATGGCTTCTTTCGGGCGCATCACTCGCATGTAGTAAATATCAGCCATGTGCGCGAATACCTAAAAAGCGACGGCTGTATTGTGATGTCCGACGGCAGCACTGTGCAAGTGGCTACTCGCAAGAAAGACGCATTGTTGCAGGCGTTGGGAGTGTAATACTGCGGTGAAGCGGTTAGGAGTTCAGCCGTGAGTGCGAGCGTTTTCGCTCCTGCGCTTGGCGCAAAGCGCTTGGGCAACCGCCGAACGGTAGTGCGACCGGCGACAGCGACAAGCCGTGCGCCGAGCCACGCCCGTGCCCATCACATCTGGCCGCACATTCTTCACCGACTTTGATGAACAACGATTCGCCCGATTGATATAACCCCACGCCAGATAGGTGAACCACTGCGCCGGATAAAGCACCATGATTTTTGTGGGTTGTTCCCGGTAGTTTGGAGCAGATAACAACCCTGTCTGTTCCAACCGGAGTATGTAGTATGAATAACCGTACCCTTCTTGTTCGCATCGGTGCAGCGCTTTGCATTGCAGTTGTTCTGTCTGTTCTTCTATTCTCGCGAGAACCCGAAGCGGAGATCGACGAAATCAATCTCGAACCACAGTTCGATACGGAGCTGGATTCCGTTGCAGCCATACCGCATAGCGCCGCCGTGCCGTATTACCGATTTGCAGCGAAGGTCGGGGAGAAGCTCCGTGCCGATACATCTGTTGTAGCGGGAACCGCGCCGCCGTTGCGCGGCGGGCGAAAAGTGGCTATTTCTGTGTGTGGAGTTGATTCGAGAGTAGGCGAACATGTGGAGCACGCCGACGCCAACCACGTGATAGTGATTTGGCTCGACAGCGGCGTTGTCGATGTGCTCTCGATTCCGCGCGGCACTCCTGCCAATGCAGGTACTGCGCGCCCGGCGCTGAATATCCTCGCCAATGTGCGCGCCTATCGCGGACGCAAAGCATATCTGCGCGAAGTGGCGTCGATTGCCGGGCTCGACACGATTGACTACTACGTCGACTTTGGATTTTCGCAGGCGCGTGGGCTGCTCGAAACATTGGGCTTTGGCTCCACGGGTTCGGGCGATGCGCTCAAGGTGCTGCGCGCCCGGCGCATGTTTCCCACCGGCGACTACCAGCGAAGTTATAACCAAGGACAGTTCATCCGCCAGGCTCTGCTGCGCCGCTTCGGCGATATCGACGGGTTTACAGGTGGGCTTCTGCTGCGCGCCGGGCTTGCCCTTGTCAACACCAATCTTACAATGGACGTCGTTGGCAGGATTGCTGGGGATTTGCGTAAGAGCGGTTTTCCGAGCAATGCGCAGGCGGCGCAGGTATTTCTTCGGCCTGATTACCACGCAAAAATGGCAGTGTACGACTTCGCTGATTCTACTGTGCTTGGCTCGCTGATAGAGCACATCAGGAGCTCTGCAGCAAAAACTGGTATTGTGCCCGGTGCAAGCGACACCACCGCGACGTGGTTGCAGCACAGCCTTGAAGCGCTTATGGCAAAGGCTGCAATAGATACTACAGCCCGCCCGCAACGCGTGGTAGCGCTCTTGCGCCGCCCGTTTTTCCAGCGCGTGTGGTGGCAGCTCGACGACACCACGCAGCGCGCGCGCATACGCACCGAGATGGGAGCGCTGCTGGCGCACGCCTATCGCAGCACAAAGGATACACTCATGGCGGAAAATGTGCTACAGGTTGTAGAAAGCGAAAATGAATGGATGAGATAAGAAAATGAATGGATGAGATAAAAGGTAGCTACGCCTGCTCGCATGGGCGGTTTTGTCGTATTGCTCATATTTTGCTCGTATTTCCCCGCAAAGTCGTAGATTGCAGTTTGGTAAAATCAGAGCCTGAAAGGCTGTTGTTCCATATCGTTATTTCAGGAGGACTTATGGAATCGATACTCAGTGCATCGTATCCTTTCGAACTTCCCGCGTTGCCTTACGACTTTGCGGCGCTCGAACCCTATATCGACGCGCAAACGATGGAAATCCATCATGACAAGCATCACGCTGCATATGTTACTAATCTCAACAATGCGCTCAAAGGCACCGACGCCGAAGGTAAAACGCTCGGCGAGCTGATGAGCAATATCTCGAAATACCCGGCTGCTGTGCGTAATAACGGCGGTGGACACTTTAACCACTCGCTGTTCTGGACGCTCATGGGTCCCGGCTGCGGCGGCGATCCCAGCCCTGAATTCATGCAGGCTATCGTCGACGCTTTTGGCTCGTTTAGCGACTTTACAACGCAGTTCGAGCAAAAAGGTGCTACGCGCTTTGGTTCCGGCTGGGCTTGGCTTATCGTGGCTGCCGATGGCTCGCTGCGCCTTACTTCTACGCCCAACCAGGACAACCCGCTCATGGATGTCGCCGAGGAAAAAGGCACGCCTATTCTCGGTGTAGATGTGTGGGAGCACGCTTACTACCTCAAGTACCAGAACCGCCGCCCCGACTATCTGAAAAGCTGGTGGAGCGTTGTGAACTGGAGTGTTGTGGAGAAACTCTGGGCTGATGCACGTGCTGCTGTGCAGGCATAACACCCGAAGTCGATAGAATAAAAAAAGCGCGGGCTACGGTTCGCGCTTTTTGTTTTTTGGGATGTCGCCAGGGCTATTGCGTTTCGGTCTTTGCCCTCGCGCTTCGTCTTTGCACCGCGCTGCAACGCCGCCGCGTGCTGTGCTGCCTTCATCGCTTTTTTATAGGCGCGGAGTGTTCCGCCCTCTATCTGGCGGCTGGCTTTCGGGCAACCACGAAGCGGATGTGCGACCGGTGACAGCGACCGAACGGGCGCCACAGAGAAGCCCGTGCCACAACAGATAGATTTGATAGTTCAGAGCAGGGGCTGGCTACTGCTTCACAGCTTTGGTAGAAGCCTGCGGCACAGGCCGCCCAAAGCGCAGATGAGGAAACATCTTATGTACGATGTACAAGCTCAGACCGGCAATCGTAACAAGCAGCGCAATTTCGATAGTTGTTTCTATTCCCGACGAGGACATATCTCTAAAACTATTTGACAATCCCAGCAGCGCGAGCACAAACACAGGCCAGTAGATATACCCACGAGCCTTGCGTACCTCTATGGCCAGCCAGATATTTATCAGCGGGAGGATAGGCACAAGCAGAAACAGCAGAGGCGACTTCCCGCTCTGTAGGGCCAGAGAAAGCACCAGCAGGAGCTTGAGAAGAGCGGTGGAAAGTAACAGAACAAAAAGCAGTGTATTTGCTGTGTTGTATCGCGCTCTTAGGTCGGGGTCGGGCACACTTCCCACATAGCTTTCCAGTGTTTTTTTATCGTAATACTGCTCGGAGAGTTCTTCGATAATTGCCTCTCTGGTTTTCCCTGCGGCGAGCTCTCGTTGAGCAATTTCCTGGATTGCTTTTCTGTTGATGCTGCGTTTTGCTGCCATTGTATTCAGCCGGTATAAAAAGATGATGGAACATGGTTGTCGGGTGCAAATATCGGCAACGTATGGACAAAAAGAAAGACCGGGCAGGCGGGTGTGGAGCAATCACCAGAATTCTACAACGGAAACCCAAAATTCTATAACAGACAATGTCGAGCGGGTTGTAAGTTTGTCCGGAACGATGTATCCGGAGATACGCACCCGGAAAAAACGGAAAGACTATGAAATCGACCCGAAGAACATTTCTCGAAACGATGCTAACGGCGTCGGCTGCTGTTGCTCTGGGGCCAGTAGCAGGGCGGTGGAATCTGCGTGCAGCGCAAACACTTGTAGAAGACAATATTCTGCGTTTTCCGCCGCTGTTGGAGGGCAATGAGCTTGTTGCAGCAAAAGCGACAATGCCGCTGCTCACTGGCAAGCCGTGCGGCGTACTGACGTTCAACGGCTTATATCCGGGGCCGACGATTCGGCGGAAGCGCGGCGAGAAATTGGATGTACGATTAGTAAACAACCTCGACGAGCCGCTGATCGTGCATTGGCACGGCGTGCTGCCTCCGGCAATGATGGACGGCCATCCGCATCACGCCATAGCGCCGGGCGAAGTGTTTGAGTACTCATTTACCATCAATCAGCGCGGCGGTACGTTCTTTTACCACGCGCACACGCACGGCGCCACGGGCAACCAAGTGTATCGCGGTTTGGCTGGATTGTTTATCATCGACGACGATGACGAACTGGCGCTCGGGCTGCCAACGGGCGAGTATGATATTCCGCTGCTGCTACAGGACAGGCATTTCGACGACAATGGGCAGCTTTTGTATGCGCCTGGCACAACGGGGCATATGGAGGGCTACATTGGCGATGTCGGGTTTGTGAATGGCACGCCGGGAGCGCGGCTGAACGTAACATCTACGCTGTACCGTTTTCGGCTCGCCAATGGCTCGAATGCGCGTATTTACAGAGTAGTAGCTGGCGGCAGGCCCTTCCATGTGATCGCTACCGACGGCGGGCTTATAGAAAAACCTGTGGAAGTGCAATCTCTTTTTCTCGCTCCGGGCGAGCGAGCTGATGTGCTTGTCGATCTTTCCCATCTGTCGCCAGCGGGAATAGGAAGCAACATTGCAAGCGAGCAATGGGCTGGTGGCGTCGTAGAGCCGCAAAGCCAGGGCAGTGGTTTGTCCCTGCTTACTCTTATTTGCAAAACGACGGGCGAGCAGAAGCCGATTCCCGCAAGCCTATCGTCGATAGAATGGCTCGACCCCGATACTGCCATTACTACGCGTACATTTGAATTCAGCATGATGGGCGAAGATGCGATGATCAACGGGCTGCTGTACGACATGGAGCGCATCGATGTGCGCCCCCGGCTGGGCACAACCGAAATATGGGAGTTCTACAACAAGGCGAATATCAGGCATCCTATCCATGTGCACGGTACACATTTCCAGATACTTTCGCGCAAGGGCAATACAAATATTCCCGAGTACGAACGCGGCTGGAAAGACACTGTGCTTGTTGCCCCGTTCGAGCGCGTGCAAGTGATCCTGCGCTTTGACGAGCCGGGACTGTTTCTGATGCACTGCCATACATTAGAGCATGAGGACAAGGGCATGATGATGAACTTTTTGGTAGAAGACACAACGGATGTTGCCGAGCCCACAGCCGACGAAAGGCCAATAGTGTCGCCTAATCCCGCAACTGATTATGTTGTTGTTCGCTGTGCTGCTTCCGGTCGCGAGCGCACACTGAAGATCGTAGACAGCGCCGGACGCGAGATGTTGTCTACTGCTGTGCCCGCGCATACAACTGAACATGTACTCGATATTCGCATGCTCGCGCCGGGGATGTACTCGTGCGTATTTGGCGCGATAGCCGTGCCTCTGGTAGTCGTGCGATAGCCGTTAGCTGCCTATGGCATCTGCCGCAGTACAAGCAGCCTGTGCAATTATATTTTTTAACAAGAGCGTAGCAATACAGCCAGCGGAACAACCAACGGATTTCTTATGTCGATATTCCGAACAATAACAACCCTGCTGCTCGCAGCCCTTTTCGCCGTGGCGACGACGGGAGTATCCGTCGTGTACCACTACTGCGCGGACAGGCTCGACAGCGTGGCGTTGTTTGCGGGAGGAAAAGTATGTGGCTGCACCGGCGAGCAATCTCAAAGCTGCTGCCGGGATGAAGTGGCGCTACACAAACTCGATCTTAACTGCAAACTGCACGCACCCTTGCCATCGGTGCAGCACATAGCGATGCTCGTGCTACCTGTAGCAGAGCATGTAGTTACCGTTCCTTACGACACTGATTCCGAAGTGTATATACCTGTCGATACTTCGCCCCCGGGCACAACCGACATACCAATTGCGACGCAATCACTTCTAATATAGCCCCTTCTATACGCCCCTGAAGCAGTCGGTACACCCCGACTTCGCGCCGTGGCATACACACATCCACAACTGCGATTGCGGTATTCTGATGCCATTGCACGGTAGATAATCAGTGCGACATTTATCATCTCATTACCCATAAGGAAATCGTATGAAGACGTATTACCGGCTCTGCTCTATGGTTGCGCTGGTGCTCGTGCTCCGTACAGGGGTGTTGTTCGCCCAGCCTCTCGACTCGCTCGTGCGTTTGGCTGAGATGAATTACCCAACTGTAGCTGCTGCACGCATTGCTATACAGCAGGCGGACGCCCGCGCAGGCAGTGCTGCTGCCTGGGAAGCACCGCGCATAGGAGTAGAATTTTCGATGCTACCGCCCTCCAACCCCAACCCATTCAGCCGGGGCGAAACCATGATCATGGTAGAGCAAATGATACCGCTATTTGGGCAGAACAACGCAATGGCACGCGCCATGAAAGCCGGGGCTGCTGTGGGCGAAGCCGAACTGGCTGGAGTGCAACGCAGCCTGCGGGCGCGAGTAGAGCGCGAGTATTATACACTTTGGCTATTAGACAGGCGCGCCGAACTCAATGCCGAAAGCCGCGACCTTGCCGATGCTCTGTACCGTTCGGTAGAAGCGAATTATGAAGTAGGGCGTGCAGCACAGTCGGACGTATTTACTGCCGAAGTGGAGCGCGAACGCCTTGCCACAGAAGTGCAGCTTATCGCCGAAGAGCGCCGCGAGGCATTAGCCAGGCTGAATACCCTATTGATGCGCCCCGTACAAACGCCGCTTGCGATAAGCGACTCGTTGCCAGAACCAGAGCTACTGCCTGCCGAAGAACTCGACCAGCGGCTTTCTGCCCATCCCGATCTACGGAAAATGGAAGCGATGGCAGCCATGAACCGCGCGGAAGCCGAAGCGCAGGATGCCATGCTCGCGCCCATGCTGATGCTGCGCGGAGGTGTGGCCTACATGCCGGAAGGGCATCCAGTGCGCGAGGGCAATGTAACAGCGCATGGAGTAGCTGGCATGGACGGAGGCGTGATGAAGTTCGCCCTTACCGCTGGTGCCATGATCTCATTGCCAATTGCTCCGTGGTCGCGTGGGGCATCCGAAGGGCAGGCCAAAGTTGCACGGCTCGAAGCTGCTGAAGCTCTGACTACACGCGACGCCATGCGTGCGGAAATGCAGGCAATGCTGCACACAAGCCACGCCCAAGCCCGCCGGGCGGCCCTCTCGATAGACTACTATACATACACATATCTGCCACTGATCGAAAAAACACTCGCGGCGCTGCAAAGCGACTATTCAACAGGTCGCGTACCTTTTACCTCGGTGATGAACGGCTATTCTATGTTGGTGATGGCGCGGATAGAAATGCGCATGAAACACATGGAATACGCTATGGCGCTTTCTATGATTAGCCAGCTTACAGGAGAACTCCAATGACACAATACACACAACCCAAACCGCGCTCTGTGCGCCGCCTGATTGCGCTTATAGCCGGTGCTGTTTTTTTGCTCGCCGGTGGTACTGCAGCCGGGTATTTCCTTGTGCCGCGCCTGCTGCCCGCCGAGCACACACACAACAACTTGTACACCTGCCCAATGCACCCGCAAGTGGTACAAGAAGGGCCGGGAACCTGTCCTATATGCTCTATGGAATTAGTACCATTAAAACAGAAAGGCGGCGATTCGGCTCATGAACACGACGAGAAAATGGTGCATGTCACACCGCGCAACCGCGTAATGGCAGGCGTCAGTACAGTAAAGATCGACTACGCAATGCCGATGGACGACATCCACGCTGCTGCTGTTGCAGAGTACAGCGAAGAAGCAAAGCGCGTAGTGAGTGCGCGCTATGGCGGGCGTATTGAAAAACTGTTTGTAAACAAAACGGGGCAAAGCGTGCAAAAGGGGCAGCCTTTGATGGAGATATATAGCCCAGAGCTCACAGCCGCTCAAAAGGAATATCTGATTGCTGTGGATGCGAAGCGCATTCGTTCGGACAATAACGAAAATTTCCTCACGGCGGCTCGGCGCAAATTGCTGCTGCTCGGTATGGCCGATGCACAGATAACGGCGCTCGAACAGCGGGGGGAAATTGCTTATACAGTAACAGTGTTTTCGCCGGCATCGGGTGTCGTTACATCGCGTGCGGTCGTAGAAGGTGCCTATATCAACGAAGGAAGCCTCCTGCTCGAAATTATCGATCTTTCTACGGTGTGGGTCGTTGCTAATGTGTACGAGAGCGATCTGCCACGCCTGCGAACAGGTATGGCAATGGACGTGACTGGCTCGGCACTTGGGAGTACAGTACTACACGGTAAGGTGGATTACATTTACCCCACTGTCGATCCGCAGACACGCACAATAAAAGTCCGTGCTGTACTTGCTGCACGTGGTGTGCTAAAGCCGGGCATGTATCTTTCGGCCACTGTGCATGTGCCCGGAGCATCTTCGTTGGTTGTGCCTGTGAACGCCGTTGTGCGCACCGGGCTGCGCGATATTGTGTATGTAGAAGTAGAAAAAAATATGTTCGAGCCGCGCGAAGTACACATAGGAACCCGCGCCAATGGATTGTACCAGATTACCGGTGGCGAGCTGAAGGCTGGCGATTACGTAGTGGCTGAAGGCGGTTATTTGCTGGACTCTGAGCGGCAGCTTTCTTCTACAGGTGCTGCCGATCCACACGCCGGACACTCGGCGGGAGGTGGGAAATGATTGAGCGTATTATCGACTGGAGTGCTCATAACAGGCTGCTGGTTATCCTCTTCTTTCTGTTGCTATCCGGTGGCGGTGTATGGGCCGTGCTGAGTTCGCCTGTTGATGCAATCCCCGACCTTTCAGAGCACCAAGTCATTGTCTTTACCGAGTGGATGGGGCGTTCTCCCCAAATTGTGGAGAACCAAATCACCTATCCACTTACAACGGCTTTACAGGGGCTGGCAGGTGTGAAAGCTGTGCGTGCAAGCAGTATGTTCGGGATGAGCTTCATTTTCGTGATTTTCGAGGACAATGTCGATTTGTACTTTGCTCGCCAGCAAGTATCCGAGCGGTTGAGTACAGCAAAGGCCGAATTGCCTTCGGGAGTAGCGCCCGCACTTGGGCCCGACGGCACGGGCGTTGGCCATGTATTTTGGTACACCGTGGAAGGACCGTATGACTTAGCCGCTCTGCGCTCTCTTCAGGATTGGTTTGTGCGTTATAAGCTCGCGGCTGTGGACGGAGTAGCAGAGGTAGCTTCCATCGGCGGCTTTGTAAAGCAATACCAAGTCGATGTTAATCCAGAGCGCATGCGAGCTCTCGGACTTTCCTTTGGCGATATTATTCGAGCTGTGCAGCAGAGCAACAACGAAGTTGGGGGCAGATTAGTCGAGAGCTCTGATGCTGAGTTCTTTGTACGTGGTGAAGGCTATTTCAGCAGCAGGGAAGACATTGAAAAATTAGTAGTGGCGGCGCGCCCCGGTGGCATTGATGTGCGGATAGAGCAGGTTGCTATTGTGCAATTTGGCGGCGAGCAGCGGCGCGGTGTTTTGGAAAAAGACGGCAAAGGCGAGGCCGTTGGCGGCATTGTTGTGATGAGGCAGGGCGAGAATGCTCAAGCTGTCATCAACAGGGTAAAAGAGGCGATTGGACGCATTGCGCCTGGCCTGCCGGAAGGAGTGCGAATTGTGCCCAGCTACGACCGCACACCGCTTATCAAGGCTGCAGTGGCTACGCTTCGCAATGCACTTGTAGAAGAAGCTCTTATTGTAGTACTGATTATCCTGATCTTTATCGCTCATGTGCGCAGCGCTTTGCGTATTCTCATCGAAATTCCGGTGTCGGTGCTCATGGCTTTTTTGCTGATGCGCGCCTTCGGCATTACTTCTAATATTATGTCGCTCGGCGGTATTGCGCTCGCTGTGGGCGTAGTGGTTGATGCCTCAATTGTACTAGTGGAAAACGCCTATCGCCTGATTGCCGAAGCACAGCAGGAGCGCGGCGAACTTACGCCCGACGATTACAGGGCGTTGGCGTTGCTGGCTGCAAAGCAAGTAGGTCGAGCTATCTTTTTCTCCGAAGCGATTATGGTCGTTTCCTTCCTGCCCGTATTCTTGCTGGAAGGACAGGAGGGAAAGCTGTTTCATCCGCTGGCGTGGACAAAAACGTTTGTAATTGCTGCTTCGGCAGTGGCGGCTGTTACACTTGTGCCCGTGCTCATGACGCTGCTTATGCGCGGAAAATTTCGCACAGAGCGCGATAATCCTGTGATGAGGTTGTTCCACCGGCTATACGAGCCTGTACTCGCGTGGTGCCTGCGCTATCGGAAAACTGCTATCGGACTCAATCTGCTGGCACTTATCGCTACTGTGCCCATGATGTTCTCGATGGGATCGGAATTTATGCCGCCTTTGGACGAAGGTTCGATTTTGTTTATGCCCGTGCTTTTGCCCAATGCCTCGGCGGGCGAAGTAGCGCGTGTGATGCAGATACAAGACCAGATTATTGCAGCCTATCCAGAAGTGGATCATGTGCTTGGCAAGGCCGGGCGAGCCGAAACAGCTACCGACAACGCACCGCTCTCGATGATAGAAACCATAGTGCTGTTGAAGCCACGCGAGCAGTGGCGTGCCGGTGTCACCAAGCAGCAGATTATTACTGAACTCGACCACGAGCTTCAGATACCGGGCGTGCGTAATGGCTGGACTCAGCCTATTATCAACCGCATCAACATGCTCGCCACTGGCGTCCGAACTGATCTCGGTGTAAAAATATACGGCGATAACCTCGACACGCTCGAAGCGTATGCTGTAAAGGCTGAGCATATTCTGCGCCGTATCAACGGTGCTGCCGATGTTGCTGCCGACCGTATTCAGGGCGGTACGTTTCTGGATATTACTGTGGATGAGCAGGCGGCTGCGCGCTATGGCATCGCTGTAGCTGATGTCCAGATGCTTATCGAAACTGCGATAGGAGGCGAGACCGTTGGGCAAGTACTCGAAGGTCGGGCGCGGTATCCCATTCGCGTGCGATACGAACGCGAGTTGCGCGATAATATGGAGTCTATGAGCGATGTGCTTGTGCCTATTCGCGCGGGCAATGCACCACTGCCGGGGCCGTGGGAGCAGGCTTCTACAAGCGAGCAAACGAGGGGAACCATGCCGCAAGCGGCGTCTGCGATGGCGATGGGCGGAAGTGCAAACATGGCTGCTTCCTCCGGGGAGACCGCTATGGCTGCAACAGGCTTGATAGGAGCAGGACAGCAGCAGGGCTATGTGCGCTTGGGCGATATCGCAGACATCCGGTTTACGCCGGGGCCGTCGATGATTGCCTCGGAAAACGGGCAGTTGCGCTCCGTAGTATTTGTAAATGTGCGCGGGCGCGATATGGGGTCGTTTGTACAAGAGGCACAGGAAGCTCTGCACAAACAGCTCGGGCTGCCAAAAGGCTATACTGTAGAGTGGAGTGGCCAGTATGAAAATAAAATGCGAGCCGAGCAGCGGCTGATGATTGTGCTTCCTGTTGTATTCCTCGTCATTTTTCTGATGCTGTACATGACCATGCGCGACTGGAAAGAGGCTGGCGTTGTGATGCTATCGGTGCCATTTGCGCTTGTGGGAGGCGTCTATCTGCTTTATACGCTCAACTACAATTTTTCGGTGGCTGTATGGGTGGGATTTATTGCGCTGTACGGTGTTGCTGTGCAAACGGGCGTAGTGATGGTAGTGTATTTGCACCATGCACTTGATGCAAAGCTGCAATCAGGGCAGGCGCTTACAGCTCGTGATATCTACGAGGCCACGATGGATGGCGCGGTGCAGCGCTTGCGTCCGAAGCTGATGACTGTGGCCACATCGATGCTTGGCTTGGTACCCATCATGTTTGCTACTGGCGTTGGCTCGGATGTGATGAAACCACTCGTAGCACCGATGATCGGCGGGCTGCTGACCTCGGCTGTTCATGTGCTGATCATGACGCCCGTGCTGTTTCTTATCATGAAAGAGCGCGCGTGGAAAAAAGGGCAGCTACAGGCGTCGCAAATGGCGGAATGGATGGCGTAGACAGATGGTAGATAGCTTTAATTCCAGGTTTTTTTTACCAAAAGGGACAAGATGTAGGAAAAGAGCTATAGCCGAAAGCAGTACAACCGGGATATCTGTGTGCACTAGAACAAAATATGCGCTGTTGTAATATGCGCTGTTGTGATGATAGTTTATCTGGTTTTATTCCGAATTTTTTTAGGGCTTTTGCGACACTTTCGATTTATAGTCTGGTTTGTCCCTTCGATAATAGCGCCTGTTATTTGCTGTAAAGAGATAAGCGCAACTGTTGTAAGTGCTCATGTGCTGTGTTCCGTTTCAAACAAAAGAGTGGGTATCCGTACTTCTTCTCGCGAATAGCTTGTGATAATGATGCGAGGGCGTGTGCTGCGCGGTGCAGAGATGGAACTTAAGAGCAGAGACAGAAAGCCGCGAAGCATGGTGGGTTATCCTTCGAGCATTGTGATTGCATTAGAGAGTGAGCATGAAATTATCGGCACACTGAACTTCGCCTCCGAACGCAGTCGAGCTTATTCGCAGGAAGATGTGCTTATTGGCTATCTGCTGGCCTTACAGCTCGCTGCTGCTTTGCGTAATGCGCGCCGCTATAACGAGCTACAGTTGTTGTACCGCGCTCTGGATGAAGAGAAGGGCAAAGCCGACACTATGTAGCTCATGTTCGGCAAGTTTGCTCGGCTGAGCGCACGCCCTACCGGTGGCGAAGATTCTGCAGGGCGAGGTCTATTAGCCGCATGCGAACAACACGAAGCTGTGGGCAAACCTCGCTACATAGTAGCGCAGCCTTCCAGAAACCCGCGTTTTGTATCCCATATCGATTCCTTCCTGACAAAAAAGCCTGTATTCTTATAAATTTGCACTACAGCCACCGCATCCTGTCTTCCATCTGATACAATTTTTGTATTTTATGCGCCATCGGTACGTATGGCACCCACGCGACAAATGCGGTGTCTTTCCACATTGAAAACGAGGTTTGTATGTCAGCAGAATTGCAGTATTTATCTGGTTTTGGCAATGAGTTTGCGACAGAGGCGATAAAGGGTGCGCTGCCGCAGGGGCAGAATTCCCCGCAGAAGGCGCCGTTTGGATTGTACGCAGAGCAGCTAAGCGGCACGCCGTTTACGATGCCGCGTTCGGCAAACCGCAGAAGCTGGGTGTATAAAATCCAGCCTTCGGTCGTGCACAAACCCTATGTAGAAATTGATGCTCGCCGGTTTCTTTCCACACCGTTCGACGCTGTTCCCACACCGCCGAACCAACTGCGCTGGAGCCCGCTGGCGATTCCCGAAGAGGCTACGGACTTTGTGCAGGGAATTACAACGATGGGCGGCAATGGCGATACCGCTGTGCTCGCTGGGTTTGCCGTGCATGTGTACACTGCAAACACCTCAATGATCGACCGATTTTTCTACAATGCCGATGGCGAAATGCTGATTGTGCCACAGCTCGGCAGCCTGCTTATCTTTACAGAATTTGGAAAAATGGCGGTGAAGCCCGGCGAAATATGCGTGATACAGCGCGGTATTCGCTTTCGAGTGGAGCTTCCCGATGGCCAGGCTCGCGGTTATATTTGCGAGAATTACGGCTCGCCATTCCGCCTGCCAGACCTCGGGCCTATCGGCGCCAACGGCCTTGCCAACCCGCGCGACTTTCTGACGCCCGTCGCTGCCTTTGAAGAGCGCGATGGCAATTTTGAGATTGTGTGCAAATTCCAGGGGCGGCTGTGGGCCTCGGAAGTCAATCACTCTCCTTGCAATGTGGTGGCATGGCACGGCAACTACGCACCGTACAAGTACGATCTTGCTACATTCAATACAATCAATACTGTGAGCTTCGACCATCCCGATCCGTCGATATTTACAGTGCTGACTGCGCCGAGCGAAACGCCGGGAATGGCTAATATCGACTTTGCAATTTTCCCGCCGCGCTGGATGGTAGCCGAGCATACGTTCCGTCCACCCTGGTTCCACCGCAATTTTATGAATGAATTTATGGGGCTAATCTACGGCGAGTACGACGCCAAGGCCGAGGGATTTCTGCCGGGCGGTTGTAGCTTGCACAACTGCATGTCGGGGCATGGGCCTGATGCTGCTACCTACGCCAAAGCTACGGAAGCCGAGCTCGTACCGCACTATATCGACAAGACAATGGCCTTTATGTTTGAAACCCGCTTTGTGATGCGCCCTACAGAATTTGCACTTTCTACCGAGACTCTCCAGAAGAATTATTACGAATGCTGGCAGGGACTAAAAGCAGAGTTTTCTGCGCGTTAGGAACTAACACACAGGAGTGACGTTTAAGAAAGGTATTTGCTCATCCCGTGGTCAGGAGAATTGGGCAAATGCCTTTCTTTTTAGTGCCTGTTCACCCCGGAAACTCCGGGACTTCCGAAGCCTGTGTTCACGCCCTCTACTCTATGCGAAGTACATGATAAAGAAAACCAGCGGCACCCGTAAAGATTGTGTGGATATGAAGCGCGACGGCGATAGCATAACGCTGCGCTTTCTGATCAATGTCACACTCGACAACGTAGAAGCCTATTCGTGCGTACTCCGCCCTAAAGAATTGCCAACCGATATTGCCGAGATCAAAGTCGATCTACAGGGAGTAGAGGACTACGACTCGTACCTTGTTGTATTGCTTGCCGATCTACAGCTCCATTGCAGGGAGCGCAATATCACGTGTACCATAGAGGGGGCCAATGAAAACATGAGGCGTTTCATCGACATGATGGAAAAGCCTCTGTTGGGCGACGGTGAGCTAAAGCACAAGGAAGGAAACACAGTTGTTGACTATATCGAGAGCGTGGGGGAACGCACTGCTACGTTCATAAACGATGCACGGTTTGGTGTTTCCTTTGTAGGTGAGATGACACTTGCTACAATCGATATCTTTCGCCGACCTAGCTCAATACGATGGAAAGATTTCCCCTTTTTCTTTAGTCGCGGTGGTGTCAACGCTTTGCCCATTGTTGCGCTTATTAACTTTCTGATAGGTGTGATTACAGGCTATCAGGGCGCTGTGCAGTTGCATAAGTTCGGGGCAGATATTTTCCTGTCGGACCTTGTTACAATCTCGCTCACACGCGAGCTTGCACCGCTGATGACTGCCATCATTGTAGCCGGGCGTTCGGGTTCTGCCTATGCAGCCGAGATTGGCACTATGAAAGTAGGCGAAGAGATCGACGCCCTGAAGTCGATGGGGTTTCATATTACCAGATTTCTCATTTTGCCTCGTGTGCTTGCTACGGCAATTTCACTTCCACTTCTTACGATTTTTGCCGATCTCATGGGTATTATTGGCGGTGTTGTAGCTGCTTCCTTTATTCTCGATATCTCGCTTGTGCGTTTTCTCAACCAAGCACAGCAAGCACTTCAGTACTGGGATTTCTTTACTGGAGTCTTCAAAAGCGTGCTCTTTGGTGTCGTAATTGGCATGGTGGGATGCTATCGCGGCTTGCAAGTAGAAGGTGGCGCCGAGAGCGTGGGTAAATACACAACACAAGCGGTAGTAACGAGTATTTTCCTTATTATTCTGATTGATGCTGTCTTTACTGTTATCTTCCAGTTGGTAGGCATTTGAGGTGGCTATGAGCGAAAAAAAGCCTTATATACAGGTGCAGGGTATTACCGTGCGCTTTGGCGATAGGACTGTGCTGGAAAACGTGTCGTTTGATGTCTATCGCGGCGAGATATTAGTACTGCTCGGTGGGTCTGGCTCAGGCAAAAGTACGCTGCTACGCACTATGACAGGGCTACAGGAGCCAAGCGAAGGCAAAGTGCTGTACGAAGGAAGAGACCTTGTAACGGCTGCCCCAGAGGAACAACGCGAGATTCTACGCGATGTTGGTATTTTGTTCCAGGCTAGCGGGCTGCTTGCGTCGATGACGCTCGCTGAAAATATCGCACTGCCATTGGAAACCTATACCGACTTAGAGCCGGAGCAGATTATGAAAATTGTGCGCATGAAGCTCGGAGCGGTAGGGCTGAAGGACTACGACGAGTTTCTGCCGTCGGAAATTAGCGGTGGTATGAAGAAGCGCGCAGGGCTTGCACGTGCACTTGCACTCGACCCGGATATTCTCTACTTCGACGAGCCATCGGCGGGTTTGGACCCCAGTACTTCGGCGGCATTAGACAAGCTCATCAAGGAACTAAATTCCATACTCGGTGTTACAATGATCGTGGTGACACACGAGCTCCCCAGCGTTCTGGAAATTGCCCAACGCATCATTATGCTCGACAAAAGTACGCACAATATTATTGCCGAGGGAACAGTCGAGGAATTGCAGAACTCCGACAACGAACTTGTATCCAACTTTTTCAACCGCGTCCCGGCAGAATATTGACCCGGGTAAACACTGCAATACTGCAATGATGTAATAGAGGTACTTATGGCTGTTATTCCTACACGACGCAAAACTAATCCATTCCTCATAGGGTTGTTTGTTCTTATCGGTTTTGTTGTTCTCGCTACTGCCGTCATCTGGCTTGGTGTGTCCAGTCTGTTTACTGATTACACTAAGTATGTCACCTATTTTGATGGATCAGTAGAAGGCCTCGATCCGGGAAGTCCGGTAAAGTATCAGGGCGTGCCTATTGGCAATGTGAAAACTATTGGATTGGCTCCTGATGGCAAGCTCATCGAGGTTGTGTTCGAGATTGAAAGTAAAACTGACATCAACGAGCGCATACGAGTAAAAGCAGAAATTGCGGGTATTGCTGGCGGCAAATTTCTACAGTTGTTTTATCCCGAAAGCGAAAAAGCTGCTGCCCTCTATCCGCGAATTAATTTTCCGCCTCCGTATCCAGTCATACTTTCTACGGCTTCTGGTATCGAAAAAATTGAGATTGCGCTCACAGATATTGTCAATAATATCCGCGCTGTCGACCTCGAAGGTATGTCCACAGAAGCTACAGGCGTGCTGCGCTCAGTGTCGTCGTTCTTCAGCGATCCCAAAATGCAGGCTATCCTCCGCAATTTCGAGAAGTCGAGCTATACGGCAAATGAAATACTCGGCCAGATACAAGATGCACGCTATTTAGAAAATATTAACCTCGCTACAGATCACGCTGCACAAACGGCGCTGATGCTTCAGGAAACAATGGCAGAACTGCGCGCTGAAGTTGATAGTCTGAAAAGGGTAAATATTCCGTATAAGGTGGATCGGGCATTTGCTCGGTACGATACTCTGGCGCAAACTGCCGGAACGCTTATTAACACTCTTGGTTACCGGGTAGACAATACGATGTTTTCGGTCGGCGAGGCAGTGGAGCAGTTTAAGTCCACCAACAAGCAGTTGCAGAAAACACTTCGCAAAATTTCGGATAACCCTTCACAGTCTATTCTTGTTGAACCTGCTCCCCCGGAAGAATAATTTATGAATGCTATCAGATTTATCTTATGCGCACTTCTGTTGGCTGCATCAGGCCTGGCTCAGAGTTGTATTTCTCTGAAGTCGTCCTACCAGCCTACTGTTTACTACAGGTTGCAACAGAAATCGACGTCTATCCAAACAACCGATACACTTCCAGGTACGTTGTATATCCGCTCGTTTACGACGAATGAGGAGTATAACAACGACCATATTGTCTACTTCAACGACAATGTTCGTCAGGTGGATTTTTATGTGTACCATCGGTGGCTTACCGAAGTACCCGACATGATAACCGATTTTATTGCAAACCGCTACATCGAGAAAAATATCTTTCGCAATGGAGTTGCCCAATCGGGCTCTGCACTGCTGCCCGACTACATTCTCGAAGGCAAGGTGCTGGAAATGATCGCCGACAATGGAAACAGCAATCCGGGTGCGGTGACAATGAAAATCCAGATTGCGCTTATTAATATCGAACCTATGGAGATCGAGCGCCCGGTTATTCTGCAACGGGTGTACGAAGCCAGCGTAAAGCGCGCTGATGGAAGCGCAGCGTCCATACCAGCCGCCTACAGCGAAGCCCTTGCCGATATCGCCGACCGCATGCTGGTAGATATTGCCAAGGCCGTGCGGTATCATCATGCAAATACACAAAAAGGTTCCCGGTAAAGGCATGTTAGCCGGGCAGGTAGGGATATCCCACACGTGTCCCTACCGGACAAGTGTGCACGCTATGCACTGCATGCTATGCAATCGGGATCACCGATGAGGCACGCTGCGCCTTCTGTGTCGCTTTGGCTTTGCAAGCTCTGTGTATCAACTGTAAATTTAATAGCATCGCTTGCGGCCTTTGTACGCAAATAATACATCCCTGTTTTTAATCCCTTTTTCCATGCGTAGAAGTGCATCGACGTCAGCTTGGATGCACTGGCTTCTATCATATGCACGTTCAGGCTCTGGCTCTGGTCGATATACGCTCCGCGTGCAGCAGCCATGTCAATAAGCGTGCGTTGTTTGATTTCCCACACTGTTTTGTACAGCTCGCGTATATGCTCCGGAATCTCTTCGATGGCTTGCACCGAGCCATTAGCAGCGATAAGGCGGTTGCGCATGGCGTCGTTCCACAGCCCGAGTTGTATGAGGTCGCGCAGCAGGTACTTGTTGACAACAATGAATTCCCCGGCGAGCACTCGGCGCGTGTAAATATTAGAAGTGAAAGGCTCGAAGCATTCGTTGTTGCCCAGTATCTGCGAGGTGCTGGCTGTAGGCATAGGCGCTACTAACAGGGAATTGCGTACACCGTTGAGAGCTATCTTTTCGCGCAGGCCATCCCAGTCCCATCTGCCCGAACGCGGTGTTACATTCCACATGTCGAATTGTAGTATTCCCTTTGATACAGGCGACCCTGCGTAGGTCTCGTATGGACCTTCGCTTTGTGCGAGCTCGCACGATGCTGTAAGCGCTGCGAAGTAGATGGTCTCGAAAATATCTTCGTTCAGTTGCTGGGCTTCTTGCGATTCAAATGGCATGCCGAGCAGGGCAAAGACATCGGCCAACCCCTGCACGCCGATGCCGATAGGCCGGTGGCGCATGTTCGAGCGGCGCGCTTCTTCTACGGGGTAGTAGTTGCGGTCAATAACGCGATTTAGGTTGCGCGTTGCCACTTTTGTGATGTTGTACAGCGCCTCGTGGTCGAATGCGCCATTGCTTACAAAGCGCGGCAGGGCGAGCGAAGCGAGATTGCACACCGCTACTTCGTCGGGCGATGAATACTCCATAATTTCCGTGCACAAATTACTACAGCGAATAGTGCCGAGGTTCTGCTGGTTTGACTTGCTGTTTGCGTGGTCTTTGTACAGCATGTACGGCGTGCCTGTCTCCACTTGTGCTTCGAGTATGGCAAACCACAAATCCTGTGCTTTTACTTGCTTGCGCGCGCGCCCTTCGCGTTCGTAGCGCTCGTAAAGAGCTTCAAATTCTTCGCCCCAGACATCAGCCAAGCCCGGTGCTTCATTCGGACAAAACAGCGACCACTCGCCATTCTCCTCAACACGCTTCATAAACAGGTCGGGTGTCCATAGCGCGTAAAATAAGTCGCGTGCACGCAGCTCTTCTTTGCCGTGGTTTTTTCTGAGGTCGAGAAACTCGAAAATATCGGCGTGCCACGGTTCCATATAGATGGCAAAGGCGCCTTTGCGCTTGCCGCCGCCTTGGTCCACATAGCGCGCTGTGTCGTTGAAGACGCGCAGCATGGGCACAATGCCGTTGGATGTGCCGTTGGTGCCGCTGATATACGAACCCGTAGCGCGTATGGAGTGGATATTCAGCCCGATACCGCCAGCCGATTGCGAGATTTTAGCGCACTGCCGCAGCGTGTCGTAAATACCGTCGATGCTGTCTTCTTTTACCGTTAGCAAAAAGCACGACGACATCTGTGGCTTTGGTGTGGCGGCGTTGAACAGCGTGGGGGTGGCGTGGGTGTACCACCGCTCTGAAAGCAGGTTGTAGGTTTCTATCACCGAGGTAATATCATCGAGATGAATGCCCACAGCTACGCGCATAAGCAAGTGCTGAGGTCGCTCCACAATTACACCGTCGAGGCGAATCAAATACGATTTCTCCAAGGTGCGAAAGCCGAAGTAATCGTAGGAAAAGTCGCGGTCGTACAGGATCGTCGAGTCGAGCACTTCGGCGTGCTGTGTAATCACAGCAAAGGCTTCGTCGGAGAGCAAGCCCGCAGGCTCGGATGTGTGGGGATTGACGTAGTTGTAAATGCGCTCCATTGTCTGTGCAAACGACTTCTGCGTTTCTTTGTGCAGGTTGGAAACTGCTATGCGGGCGGCAAGCGTACCATAGTCTGGATGCGTTGTCATCATCGCCGCAGCTACCTCGGCAGCAAGGCGGTCGAGCTCAATAGTGCTCACGCCATTGTACACGCCGTCAATCACTTTTTTTGCCACCACAACCGGGTCGATGTACTGCTGGTCGAGGCCGTAGCACAGCCGCTCTATGCGCGCCGTGATTTTATCAAATTTTACAGGCTCCTGGCGCCCGTTGCGTTTTATTACAAACATAGAATTGAAAAGTAAGTTGTGAATAATATATGGTATGGCACGGGCGCCTTCGCAGCGTCCGCTGGGTCGCTGTCGCCGGTCGCAACACCGCTGCGGCTCTGGCCAAAGGCTTTGCGCCAGTAGAGCTTAAAAATCCTCATCGAGAGCGAATCGGGGTTTGTTGTTCTGGCCGGAAGCGCTTGCCATCACACCGGATTTTTGATATTCCGCCACGCGTTTCTCGAAAAAGTTTGTTTTGCCTTGCAGCGATATCATATCCATAAAATCGAATGGATTTGTCGTGTTATAGCGTTTTTCGCAGTGCAGCGCCACAAGCAGGCGGTCGGCCACAAACTCGATATACTGGCACATCAGGCGCGAGTTCATACCAATCAAGTCGACGGGGAGGGCATCGGTAACGAATTCTTTTTCGATGTCGACGGCATTGCAGATAATCTCGTAGATGCGTTCGGCGGGCAGCTTATTCTGCACGTGGTTATTGTACAGCAGGCAGGCAAAATCGCAGTGCAAGCCTTCATCGCGCGAGATCAGTTCGTTGGAGAACGACAGGCCGGGCATCAGGCCGCGCTTTTTCAGCCAGAAAATAGAGCAGAAGCTGCCCGAAAAGAAAATGCCTTCTACGGCTGCAAACGCGACAAGCAATTCCTGAAACGAAGCGTTTTCTATCCAGCGCAGCGCCCAATCGGCTTTTTTCTGCACACATGGTATGGTATCGACAGCGTGCAGCAGGCGGTGTTTTTCCTCGGCATCGCGGACATATGTATCGATGAGCAGGGAATACGTTTCAGAGTGAATATTTTCCATCATTACTTGGAAGCCGTAGAAAAAGCGGGCTTCGGGGTATTGCACCATCGACAGGAAATTCTCGGCGAGATTTTCGTTGACAATGCCATCGCTGGCGGCGAAGAAGGCGAGCACATTCGAGATAAAAAAGCGTTCGCCGTCGTTCATGCGTTCCCAGTCACGGAGGTCGAGGCTGAGATCAATTTCTTCGGCAGTCCAGAAGCTGGCTTCAGCTTGTTTATAGAACTGCCAGATGTCGTGATACTTCACAGGGAAGATCACAAATCGGTCGTTGTTTTTGTGCAGGATCGGCTCGTCGCGCCGGTCGGGAGCAGCGGGGGAATCATTCATAAAAAGCGCGTGTATGCGGCGAACGCACACCACAAGAGCTATGCAGAGCAGAGGAACGGCAGACAACACAGGATGAGCACGCACAAGTACAGCGCCAGAGCAATGGCACAGCAGCAGAGCGAGCAACCGCAGAAAGTATGGACGGAAATGGATTGTCGGAGCGTCTCCTCATGGCATCCGTTAGCGCGGATGGCTGCGTGCGCGAATTGTAAAAATCCGGTAATCGCAACAGTATGAGCAGTGCAGGCAGGTCTTCCGGCTTGGAAATCATTCGCTTGTGTTCCGCCTTCCCGCGCCTGGAGTGTACTCCAGAGCACAGTGGCAAGGGGGGATTATGAACACAGCGTCATTCCTAACGGCGGCGCAACCGCGCGGGAATTGAAGCACAAGAGCTTCGCACCCGACTTCCCTATTACTGCTCTGCCCGATGAACAATCCGTGGGCAGAGCATACCTGCAAAGGCAGTACAAACGTGGGGGAATTTCTGCAAAAGGGCAAGAGAAAGTTATCAACAGGGGAGGGAAGTGTGCGGCAGAAAAGCGGAGTGTAAGGGCTGGTTCTACAGGTGAGAAAGTAACGAAGATTTTTACATTTGCTTGTTAGCGATGATTTTATTAGAATAAGAGTACTGTTGATTCTTTCTACACTGAATATTACCTATCTATCCTAAAAAAACGATGGCAACAAATACAGGAACAGGAAGCCGTCAGGGGTCTGTGAAGGGCAGAAGTCAGGTTTATAATCCTGCTACTGGTCACTATATCAAGCGTGATGCTAAAACAGGTAAATTTGTGGCGGTGAAAGCAGATGGAACACCTTTTAAGGGAGTTGTAAAAGAAAAATCTTCTGTAAAAGCTAACCCCAGCATTAAAAAATCTACTGCTCAAAAGGCTGAAAGGGCGGTAATCAAGGTTAAGAACAGTAGTAAAACCAAAAAGTGATATAGCTTTCGATGCCTGAAATTGTCTGAAGATTGTCACCCTATAGACGCGCCTGCAAAACTCGCCTATTCTCACATCCTCATATTGTATGTACGCACACAAAATACTCCCGGGGCTGGAGCGTCCAGTTCCGCGCATTGTATTGATGTGCAAAACCGGGTTGCATTGTCATTCCCGGTTTGGTTCTATGTCACTTTATTCAGGTGGGTAGTATGCAACAAAGAACGTTGGGTTCGCAAGGACTTACGGCTTCGGCGCTCGGCCTCGGCTGTATGGGAATGAGTGATTTTTACGGAACGCGCAATGATGATGAGTCGATCAAGACGATTCATCGAGCGTTGGAACTCGGTATCACATTTTTTGATACCGCCGATATGTACGGCCCTTTTCACAATGAAGAACTGGTAGGTAAAGCGCTGGCAGGCAAGCGGGATCAAGCTGTTATAGCTACGAAATTTGGTATCGTTCGCGATCCCAATAATCCGCAGGTGCGCGGTATCAATGGAAAGCCGGAGTATGTGCAGTCGGCGTGTGAAGCCAGCCTAAAACGGCTGAATGTCGATGTTATCGACTTGTACTACTTGCACCGCGTGGACCCCGCTACGCCTGTAGAGCACACAGTAGAGGCAATGGGGAAACTCGTGGAGCAGGGCAAGGTGCGCGGTATCGGGCTTTCGGAAGTGTCGGCGGCTACGCTGCGGAGAATGCACGAGGTGTATCCAATCAGCGCTGTGCAGAGCGAGTACTCTCTGTGGACGCGCGACCCGGAGGATGGCGTGCTGGATACCTGTCGCGAACTCGGTATTGCGTTTGTGGCCTATAGTCCGCTCGGTCGTGGGTTTCTGACTGGGCAAATCAAAAAGTATGAAGACCTTGAAGAGGGCGACTACCGCAGGTTTTCGCCGCGCTTCCAGGGCGATAATTTTAGTAAAAATCTCGACCTTGTCCGCAAGCTCCAGGAGATGGCCACAGAGAAGGGCTGCACGCCGTCGCAGCTTGCACTGGCGTGGGTACTGGCACAGGGCGAGTATATTTTCCCGATTCCCGGCACGAAGCGGATATCGTATCTCGAAGAAAATGTCGGTGCTCTCGGCGTGGTGTTTACTGCCGATGAGCTGGCTGCAATCGACGCAATTGCGCCCAAAGATGTAGCCGCAGGGCTGCGCTATCCCGAAGCAGCGATGGGCTCGGTAAATCGATAGCTGGCAGTTGTATTCTGTGGAGTAATGCAGTGGCACGGGCGTGAAGTTCGTGCCACTGTTGTTATCACCGGTCGCAATGCCTTCTGTCGGTTGCTCGGGTGGCCAACCGCGAGTATTGTGGAAATGAATTGCGAAGTGGGGTGCCTCAACCACGCGGCGGTGTTGCTGCGCGGTGCAGAGGCCCAACGCAAGGCCAGCGGAAGAACAAGCCTTGACTATTATATGTTCCTCAACCTTCCACCTTAACGACGCTCCCTTTCTGTCCAGCTTTTGGGAGCCAGCTCAGTACCTCAGCCTTTATTCTTTCATTGCCCATACATAAGTATCTGCACTATAACGTTTAGCTTCTCCTCTTTCAACTACAGGCTGTAGATAGGATATAACTTGGCTTCTTTCTTCATCAGTGAAAGTAGCCTTGGCAAGAACTTCCTCAAAAGTCGGACTGTTGGGATTAGGAGCATACTGTAAAAATGTCTCCCATGTTGGAAATACAGACTGTGGAACCAAATGACCGTTAAACTGATAATGTACTTGAGTAAATCCTGTCTGTGTCGCCAAATCAAATAGCGAACGTTCGTCAAAGTTCAGCATTGGATCGACAGACAGGTCAAAAGGATAGCCATAGGCAGATAGTATCTTGTTCGCAATATCACCTAATGGTCGGAGATCAAAACCTAATAAGCTCAAAGGTGATTTATGTATCTGGGAAAACCTATTAATAGGTTCATTAATAGATAGACGTCCGCCCGGCTTCAACACCCGATAGAACTCTCTAAAACACGCTTTCTTATCTTCTACATAAATCAGGACTGCCCTGCCAACGATACAATCTATAGAATTATCTTTTATTGCGCTCAAATCATCACAGGATGCTTGAAGTAGCCTTACTCTTTGTTCCTCCTTCAGATCCGTAACTGTTTGGGCACAATAACTGAGTGCATCTTCAGAAATATCGGACAATATAATCCGCCCTTGTTCTCCTAAAAAGGATAATGCGCCTAAACCTATAATGCCATCGCCAGTACCGATGTCCAATACTATATTATCAGGTTGAACTTGTACATTATGTAAAATTACATCACGAGTATGTATAAGGCTCTGTAGCGAATTTTTCATGAGTTCGGCATTACCACCAAATCTACGGTCAAGTAACCACGCTAACCATTTATCTACTTCAGACAAATTATCCATATCAGTCAAAGGATACATCTTGTTTGGTTGAATAAAAGAGGAACAGAATATAATAGAGGAGCATATCGGATTAGTTATAATATGCTCCTCTTTAAGAGTCTTGATAAAACTTCTTTCTATATATGAGAGAAGTCTGCCAACATTATCTGCCGATTGATCGCCAACTTATACAATTAGGCTTTTTCATCAAGAATCAGCTTTGTTCCAAAAGGGGTCGTGAATATCGAGCAGGTTCCTGACGAACTGTCTGGGTAAGTAATTGCATGTGGTAATTGAGCTGCTGTATAACTGCCGCCCAATACATCGATTGAGGAGAATACTTTGCCTGTATTATCGAAAACCGTATTACCCACCGAGGTGATATTATGTGTGGCATGTGTACTATCCGTAAAATACATTGTCACTACGCCAACATTGGCATAGCGTGTGTTTTCTAATACGGTGTTTGTTACTGGATCGCTCATAGAGAACTCCTGATAGAGGATGATTGTAATGGTCTCCTGTGAGGGAGTGTGATAAAGAACTTCGTATGGTATATTGGTAGAAGTAAAATTGATATAACCGAAGTTGCATAAAGTAGTGTATGTAACTGATGTTACGCAAAACCTTGCTGTACAGGACAAAAAAGGCTTAAAAAGCCCTGCAAACCCAGCGTTTGCGTAACATCAGTATGTAATATACGCCAGCCCCCCCCGTTTCAAAAAAATTTCTCACTGTACTCGTAAAAAAACAGTTGAGACAGAACCAACGCTCTGATACAAGCGTGAAACATAAGGGTGCGCTATTAGGTAGAGAAGCAGCTCACGCGACTTCCCCCCACAAAAACTCACCGTGCCCTATTAAGGCAGTAGGAGAGCGAGGTACTTTAGAGAGTTGTGGGTGAGTTGGTAAAAAAGGTCGCATGATGTAAACTGCGGTTGACGTATCTGTTTTTAAAAACAAAATCCGGAGTTTACGCGATGCAGTACGAACATACAAGTGAAGAGGAACACATCTAAGAAGTAGTACCGGCACAATTTGAAGAGCCCTTTCGCTAGGTGTTTGCAGAGTATTTGCGGGCAGCCAATCGTGCAATCGTGTATTGAGCAGAGGTGATCATCAGGTGGCTGTTTGCAACGGTCGATCTGGTGAGCGAAGTGTGGCAACAGCGCTTGGCGTGCTGAGTGTACGCCAACCGCGAGTATTGTGGAAATGAATTGCGAAGTGGGGTGCCTCAACCACGCGGCGGTGTTGCTGCGCGGTGCAGAGGCTCACCGCCAGGGCGAAGACCGAAGCGATACCATTCTTTTTCTATAGTGCTTTCTGCTACACTGCTTCCTCTTCGCTCATTTGCATATTCTCCCTTGTTTTTTCTACCAGTAGCCGGAGTTGTGCAATTGCTTCGTCGAGCGAATTGGCTGGGAGCTGGGCATACACCAATTTCCCCTTGGGGACAATGCGCGAGCCTTTCATAGAAGCGATGGCAGTGATCATAGGCTGGAACACGCGCTCGTAGAATTTTTTGCGCTCGTCCTGGGGGAATTCCAGCAGGACAGTTCCGCTGCGGAACGTAACGCGGTACAGGCCTGTAGGCAGGGCTGCGGTACGCAGGCGGATAGCATCGAGCAAGTGTTCGGCAGCGGGGGGAAGCGGGCCAAATCGGTCGCGCAGTTCGCTTGCAATGGGGCGGATATCGCTTTCAGTTTCTACGCGATACAAGCGTTTGTAGAACTCATAGCGCTCCACATCATTGGAGATATACGCCTTTGGCAGCAGAGCGTCGCCGCCGTCGATGTCCACGCCCACATCGTCGCTGGAGAAGTCGAGCGGGTCGCGTTTTTCTTCGGAGGTGAACAGATCGGCAAATTCTTCTTCCCGGAGCTCCTGCACTGCTTCATCGAGAATCTTCTGATACAATTCAAATCCGATATCGGCGATAAACCCGCTTTGCTCGGCGCCGAGCAGGTTGCCCGCTCCGCGTATTTCCATATCGCGCATGGCGAGATTAAAACCGCTGCCGAGTTCGGTAAATTCTTCGATTGCTTGCAGGCGTTTGAGCGCTGTGCGCGCCAGCCCGTGAATAGACGGCACGAGCATGTAGCAATAGGCTTGGGTATTGGAGCGCCCTACGCGACCGCGAAGCTGGTACAGCTCGGCCAGGCCGAAGTTCTGTGCGCGGTTAATCAACATTGTATTGACATTGGGGATGTCGATACCCGATTCGATAATTTTTGTCGCTACCAATACATCGGTTTTGCGCTCTACGAATTTTTCCATCACGTCCTCGATGTGCTTGGCTTCCATGCCGCCGTGTGCAATGGCCACGCGCAGTCCGGGCACTAATTCGCGCAGCGTGTCGGCGATGATATCGAGGTCGGAAATTCGGTCGTTGACAACAAATATCTGGCCGCCCCGCCGCAGTTCGAGTTCGAGCGATTCGGTAATAGCACTGGCATTCCACGGCATAATTTCCGTGTGCACCGGCAGCCTGTTGCGCGGCGGCGTTTCGATCACGCTGATGTCGCGCGCGCCCATAAGCGAGAAGTTCAGGGTGCGGGGAATGGGCGTAGCTGTAAGCGTAAGAGTATCAATCGAGACACGAGCTTGGCGCAGTTTTTCTTTTGCACCGACGCCAAATCGGTGCTCTTCATCCACGATCAGCAGGCCAATTTCTTTAAACTGTACGTCCTTGCTCAGGATTCTGTGCGTGCCGATGAGCACATCCACAGCACCTTTTTTTACACGCTCTACGATTTCCTTCTGCTCGGCTTTTGTGCGGAAGCGCGAGAGCACATCCACGCGCACAGCATAGCGCTCCAGCCTGTCGCGAAACGACACATAGTGCTGCTGGGCGAGGATGGTGGTGGGCACGAGCACGGCCACCTGTTTACCCGCCTGCACTGCTTTGAACGCCGCGCGGATAGCGATTTCGGTTTTGCCAAAGCCTACGTCGCCGCACACGAGCCTGTCCATCGGCGTTGGCGATTCCATATCGCTTTTTACCTCGGAGGTAGTACGCGCTTGGTCGGGTGTATCTTCGTACATAAACGATGCTTCGAGCTCTTTTTGCCAGAGTGTATCGGCGGGGTAGGAGTGCCCCGGCTGTGCTTTGCGCTGGGCGTACAGCTTTATAAGGTCGCGGGCAATATCTTTAATCCGCTTCTTCGTGCGCTCTTTTTTGCGCTCCCACTCGCGTGTATTCAGCTTGCTGAGCGAGGGCGCCACGCCTTCCTGTGCAGAGAACTTTTGCAGGCGATTGATATAGTTCATGTGCAGGTACATTTTGTCGCCACCTGCAAAGATCAGCCGCACGCTTTCCTGTTGGTTGCCGCTTACCGTAATAGTTTCTAATCCGTCGAACTGGGCGATTCCCTTGTCGATGTGGACGACGTAATCGCCGGGGCGCAGTTGCTGGAGTTCGCGCAGGGTAAAGCCTTTGCTGCCGGAGCGCCGTGTGCGCCCGGCCTGACGCCGCATAAATATCTGGTGCTCGGTGAAAAGGGCGAGCTTGGCGTCTGGCAGCACAAATCCCTCTGCAAAGTCGAAAGGCAACAGATTGGTGCGCCGGAGCGTGTCGTCGACCGAGGCAAGCGTCCGGTGGTCTTCTTCTTCGAGTGCACAGGTTTCCAAGCCGCTGTCTACGAGTTCTCGCAGCCTGTTGAGCTGCTCTTTGCCGTCGGCGCAGAGCACCACAGTCATGTCGGCATGGGCTACCTGGCGCATTTCGCGGCACAGATTTGCTATAGACGCTTGCACTGGGGGCTGTGGGCGCGCGTTGAGAGTGATGTCCGCAGCGCCAAGCGGGTTCAGGTTCAGTGTTTTCCAGTGCGAAAGCCGCTCGAAGATGGGCGTGGCTTCCAATTCGTGGAACCGCGCTGCCACGCCATCGGGGTTGTCTATGATGACCAGTGCATCGTCGGTGAGGTAGTCTAGCAGAGTCGCGTTGATATCGTGCTCGTCGTTGTGGAATATATGTGTCACTAACAGCACCGAATCGCGCTCGCTCATGCTGCGCTGCGAAAGCGGGTCGAACTCGCGTATGGAGTCCACTTCATCGCCAAAAAACTCAAAGCGCAATGGGTTGTCGATACCCGGAGCAAAGACGTCTACAATGCCCCCACGCACAGCAATATCGCCCACAGTTTCTACAAAATCTTTGCGGTTGAAGCCGTTCATCGTCAGGATGGAAATGAACTCGTTGTAGGCAAGTTCCTGCCCGCGCTGTATCTCTATCAGGTTGCTGTGTACAGCATTGGGGGCTGGCACTGCATAGCCGAGCGATGCTGCTGTGGCGATGACAATTGGGTGCTCCTGCTCGCTGATCATCGACAAAGCATGAGTAAGCCCCACAAGCTGGGCGTCTAAATGCTCAGCAGAGAGAGCCAGCCTGCGCTCGATTTCTTCATAGAGGCACAACGAGCCGCGACCGAGCAGCATGCGGAGGTCCGAGAACCAGCGTTCGGCCTGCTCTTCTTCGCTGCACACGATCAGGCACTGTGCGGGCGAACGCCGCTGTAATATTGCCGTGAGCAGTGCTTTGAGCGAGCCCGCTGCGTTTTTTACGGAAACTGCCGGAGAAGAAGCGAGCTTGCTGCTGATGTCGTCTATTGCGGACAAACGCGCGGTAAGCCGGAAGAGCAGATCGACGGACGTAAGTGTTTTCACGAGGGTATCGCTGAATGAAGAACAACAAAACAACGCCGCCCATCCGGGAGAATACCGGACGGGTAACGCAATATTTATCTGTAGTAGCTGCTGGGTATGCTCCGGCCTGGGGAGCGCCCGCCGCTGAAAAATCGCAGTCAGAATTTTTGCGCTTCTGTCTTCGCGCCTGCTTGGGGTCTTCGCACCGCGCTGCATATCTGCCGCGTGGTCGTTCGGCCCCAACCGCGAAGAAATATCAAGTGCACCAGTTGGCGCTAATCCGCGAGATAATCCTCCTGGCTGGCTGCGTGCACTGCGTCAGTTGGCGCTTGCTGTTGATTTTGACCATTCTGATGATCTTTGTCTGCGTCCTTGAGGCGATCAGGGAAAAAGTACTTTGTCATTACTTTTTGTGCCAACGGCGCAGCGTGCGTACCGCCAAACCCCGCGTTTTCGAGCATAACACATATCGCAATCTTTGGGTTTTCGCGTGGTGCAAAGCAGACGAACCACGAGTGATCCTGGCCGTGTGGATTCTGAGCTGTCCCGGTTTTGCCGCACACAGTCAGGCTGTCCACACGGGCATTGCGTGCAGTGCCGCCGGGGGTATTGACCACGTCGTACATACCCTGGATAATTACGTCCCAGATCCCCGGATTCAGCGGCAGCTTTGTCGACTCGTATTCGATGGGCTGGAGTTTGCCGAGCTTTTTGTTGTAAATAGCGCGCACTGCATGGGGCTGAATATGCGTACCGCGATTAGCAATGGTAGCTGTGTACACTGCCATTTGCAACGGCGTAACGCCGATTTCTCCCTGGCCAATGCCGAGGTTCACAAGTGCGCCTTTGGGCCAGCCGTGTGGGTACACTTTGTTGAAGTACGTAAGCGATGGCAGCAGTCCTTTACTCTCTTGGTTCTCGACGAGGTCCAAGCCTGTAAGCATCCCAAAGCCAAACATTCGACCGTAGTATTCAAACTTTTCGATGCCGAGCTTCAGGCCCATGTGGTAGAAAAACACATTGCAGGAAGCGTGAATAGCTTTGCGGACATCGGTAGCGCCGTGCGTACCGTGGCATGCCCATGTGCGACCGCCAAAAGTAAAGCTGCCGGGGCAGTTGATAATTGTTTTGTCGGTAATGATACCTTCCTGAAGCGCTGCAATCGCCATGAGCATTTTCCATGTAGAGCCCGGCGGATAGCGCGTAAGTGCTGCGCGGTTGAACATAGGCTTTGTGCTGTCGTGCAGTAGTGCGGCGTACAAGTTCGACGGCGTTTTGCCGCTGAACATACGCAGGTCGTAGTCCGGCTTGCTCACAAATGCCAGAAGTTCGCCATTGGAGGGGTCGATAGCAACCACCGCGCCGCCTTTATAGGGCTTCATCAGCTCTTCTATGTAGTCTTGCAGTCCGATATCGACGCCGAGTTGCAGATCGAATCCGTCTTCGGCTGTGATGTCGTTTTTCCCGTCGTTGAACTGCGCTACGCGCTGGCCGATGGAGTTCACTGCTGCAAACTCAACGCCTTTCTGCCCGCGCAGGAAGTTCTCGTAGGACGCTTCCAATCCCGTCGCGCCGATAATATCGCCTTGGCGGTAGTAGTCGCCTCTTGTCTGGAGCTGCCGCTCGTTGATCTCTTTTGTGTAGCCGAGCAAGTGGGCGGAGTTGCCCTGGAAATTGTAAATGCGTTTGGACTCCGCTACGATGTTTACCCCCGGAAACATCGCTCGGTTTTCCTCTATTGCCGCAATGATGCTGAAGTCGGCATCGCGGAGGATTTTAGTAGACACAAAGCGCGATGGTGCTTTTGCCATTCTACTGCGTATTTCCTTCTCGGTAAGCCCAAGCAGGTGCTCAAGAGCTGGGAGCGATTCTTCGCGGAAGTCTTTCGGGGTAATTTGCACAGAGAAGGAGGGTGAGTTGTTGACAATGAGCTTTCCATTGCGGTCGTACATGGAGCCTCGGACGGGCTCGACGACGAGCTGCTTAATAGCCTGTGTTTCGGAGATCAGCCTGTAGTCGCTACCTTCGATAATTTGTAGCTGGACAAGCCGACCTGTATAGGCCAGCCCGATGCACAAAAGAATCGCGAGGAACACATTTCTACGAGTTGGAGAGCCGAACTCATATGATTGCAGGGAAGTACTCATAGCGCAAAATTAGACTGATCGGGGGGCAAATCCAATTAATTGCTTTGCCGCAGGAGCTGGCCTTTGCGTCCGGGCGTATCGTGTGGGTGACGTTTGGCCTCCGACATTCGTGGATATCGGGTTGCTATGGGGTCTCGGATGGTGGTGGTAGTGGGTGCTGTTGGGATCATTGCGCGCGGCGAACTTCCGAACTGCACGCGGCGGCGGTGCTGCGCGGTGCGTAGGCCAAGCGCGAGGGCAGAGGCTGTAGTACCACTATTTTCTATAATGTTCTTTGGTGTCTTTTACTTCTTGGATCGCTAATCCGGCACTTCTTCCACGGGTGCTGCTGCGTGTGCCTGGTGCTGCTGTGTGCTGTCTTTGCTATCCTTATTAAGGCGTTCCGGGAAAAAGTATTTCGTCATTATTTTTTGTGCCAACGGCGCAGCGTGAGCACCGCCCGATCCAGCATTTTCGAGCATCACGCATATTGCGATTTTGGGATTGTTGCGCGGCGCAAAGCAGACAAACCACGAGTGATCCTGGCCGTGCGGGTTCTGGGCTGTTCCGGTTTTGCCGCACACGGATAGGCTGTCCACACGTGCAGCGCGCGCAGTGCCGCCGGGGGTATTGACCACATCGTACATGCCCTGAATAACAGGCGCCCACAGATCGGGTCTGATGGGCAGTTGCGTCGACTCGTATTCGATGGGTTGGAGCTTGCCGAGCTTTTTGTTGTAAATAGCGCGCACTGCATGGGGCTGAATATGCGTACCGCGATTAGCAAGAGTAGCCGTGTACACTGCCATTTGCAGCGGTGTAACACCGATTTCTCCCTGGCCAATGCCGAGGTTCACAAGTGCGCCTTTGGGCCAGCCATGTGGGTACACTTTTTCAAAATACTCCTGCGACGGCAGCAGGCCTCTGTTCTCTTGATTCTCGGCGATGTCTAATCCTGTGAGCATGCCGAAGCCGAACATGCGACCGTATTTTGTAAAATTTTTGATGCCGAGCTTCAGGGAAACATTGTAGAAAAACACATTGCAGGAAGCGTGAATAGCTTTGCGGACATCGGTAGCGCCGTGCGTACCGTGGCATTTCCACGTGCGCCCGCCAAAAGTAAAGCTGCCGGGGCAGTTGATAATTGTTTTGTCGGTAATGATACCTTCCTGCATGCCTGCAATCGCCATGAGCATTTTCCATGTAGAGCCCGGCGGATAGCGCGTAAGTGCTGCGCG